>JAETSB010000006.1 GCA_021769865.1 Oscillospiraceae bacterium | reverse complement strand
CATCATAGTGCGGTTGAACAGGAATGTTGTGACGGCGGTTGCCAACTGTCCCACCATTTCAGACGAGCCGTTGAAACAGCTTTCTCCTATCACAGCCCATTTCAATTTTGGCCTTGTGAAAGATAGCGTTCCTTTGCTCCGCGCAAAATAGACCAGCCCGGCAACTGTGGGGATCAGGTAGCCAAAGCCTGTCCCAAAAGCCGCGCCCTGGATACCCAGACCGCAGGGGACAATGAAGATATAATCCAAAATTATATTTGCCACGCCCGCCAGGACAGACAGGCCAAAACCAAGGCCCGGTTTTCCAGCCGTCACAAACAGGTTTGAAAACAGCGTTTGCAGTATATTGGCCGGAATGAATAAAAACAGCACCATGAGATAATCTTTGCAGTAGGGAAAGAGCAGATCGCTGGCCCCAAGAGCATAAACAATTTTGTCAAACCAGATTGTCCCGCCCAAAAGAATGAGAAATCCAATCACCGCACCTGTGAGTATGAGCAAAGTGAAATCTTCTTTTGCCTCCTGATTTTCACCCGCTCCCATTTTTCGGGAGACAATCGCGTTACCGCCTGTTGCAATCATCGTTCCCAGCCCTACCGTGATATTGATAATGGGACAAACAATATTGATAGAGGAAAGTGCGTCCGTATTCACAAACTGCGCCACAAAGATCGTGTCCACGATGGTGTATAGTCCCATAAAAACCATCATAACGATGGTGGGAAATGCGAAGCGCAGGAGTGACCCTGCGCTCCATTTTTGGTCTAAAATGTTATCATCCATTGTCGCCTTTCTCCTGTTTGGGTGGTAGAATGAGCCGCTGAGTAGGGTAGCCAAACTCCGTGAGAAGCTCCGACTCGGCAAAGCCCAGCCGCTTATATTCCTCTCGCTGGCCTGTATCGGCCTTGTCTCCCTTGCGGAACGTTGTAACTGGCAGACATTTGGTACAGCACCAATAACGCCACCTATGGCAGAAACCAGCGCTACAACGACAGCCGCTACCATTTGCTCAACCTCCACGCCACCTTCACCAAGGGTACGGGTGAGTTCCGGCTTTTCCAGTTCGATGCCCCCACCGCTGACCGCAGGAACGGCCTTCACTCCGGACAGCTCCCAGAAACGCATCATCTATCAGCCGACCAACTCTTTCTATCAGGTGCTATCGGCGGAGGCTTATAGCAAGCATAGCTTCAACATCCACGGTACAAAACTTGGAGGGCATGGGTTTCACCGTGGTTCCCTTTGGACAGGGCTTCAAGGGTATGTCCCCGCCCACCAAGGAGCTGATGAAGCTGGTGCTGGAGGAGCGTGTGGCCCACGACGGGCATCCTGTGCTGCGGTGGATGATGGACAACATCTACATCCGCACTGACCCGGCGGGCAACATCGAGCCGGACAAGGAGAAGTCCACCGAAAAAATCGATGGTGCCGTTGCCACGGTGATGGCCCTGGACAGGGCTATCCGCTGCGGCAACGACACCAGTGAGAGTGTGTATGACAGCCGGGGGTTACTCTTTATTTGAATAACTCCATAACTAACCTCGTAATTTCCTGCTAATTCGTAAAGACTATCTTCCTCTGCATTGTACCTCTTTATCGCTCAAGGAATAGTGATGCCAAAGTGCTGCAAACGGACACAATTTATCTTTTTCAACCTGTTTCCACGGGGAATCATGGCATAGCAATTTGCCCAAGCATGGATGTTTTGCTGTTTCACAATAAGGGTACAGATAGCATTCAGGCGATTTAAGGCAGAAGAACAGTTGATAAAGTGCAATAGGAACCAAAAAATATGACAAATCTGCCTCTGTTGAAAAAGTCTCATGTTGATTGTTGACAATTAAGGGTAAGCCAATCTCTCTAACCAAAGTTCTTAAATAGTAGTTTGCGTTGTTTTGATCAAGTGTTAGAAACAACGACATTGGGAGATTATATCTTTTTTTATAACTAATCCCTCCTCTGATAAGGTGTTTTAAGTAGCTATTTGCCTGTGAAAATGGAGTATTTAGCGGATATAAAAAGTCAACTGCCCCGTCGATCTCCTGGCATGCTTTATCAAAATCCATATTCAGATGAGATGTTTCTTCTAAACATATTTTTTCAATTTCAGCTAAAGAAAGATTTACCGCTTTGCTTTGTTTCATTTTTAGTAAAAGTTCAAAAAACATTCTGCCGCTATGATAATGCATTAATGAATGCTCAGCGAGCAGCACTATCACGTCCTTTCGCCGAGCTAATTCTGGATAAAGATGCTCACAAACCAGCTCACAGGAATTATAAGGAAGTTCTTTGATACGAACCTTCGCATCAAATTTCAAATGTTCAATCAGATATGAAATGCTTTCTCGAATGCAGGTGCTTCCGAAAACATAAGGTTCACTTTTCTCATCAAAATAGAGATTAACGGCATGGATTCCTTCGGGAAATGGAATCCATGTGTCCAAAAGGCTCTCTCGCTCTACTTGAATGCTATCTATGTGGTGAATTTTCAAGTGTCTGTCGCTACCCAGATAAAATCCTTGAATTTCTGACTCAGCGTCCGCATTTTCCACGCTGGATTTATCGAGGGAATAGGGTAGCTCTACTGGACCTTTAGACTGGTAAATCTCATAGATACAGGCTTGAATAAGTTTTGACATAGAAACAAATCGTGCCAATCCGGAAACAGTGGTAACATCTTGCAAAAAATGTAAATATTCATGAACAAATGTGGACAGTTTTTCTTCGTCCAGTTGATCAAATAAGCTGAGTCCATCCTGTAAACATGTATTCAATTTGATGAGAAAAAAACTTATGATATATTCGCCAAAATTGGTTCTGGATACATGAGGCATTTTGGAAAGCATTGTCTGTCCTCCCTTTCCGTTTTATTTGAGCGACTAATATTATACTTTCTCATTAGCCTACTTGCAAGTATGTATATTTTTAAGGAGGATGGTGATCTCTAATGGGCTTTTTCAGCAGTCTGTTCCATTCGCGGGCCTCTCCCCAGAACCGCACCGCGGGAGCGGCTACACCTCCTACTTCGGCGGCTCTACCTCCGGCAAGATCGTCACCGAGCAGGGCGCCATGCAGATGACGGCGGTGTATTCCTGCGTCCGCATCTTGGTGGAGGCCGTGGCTGGCCTGCCGCTAAACCCTTACCGCTACACCGAGGACGGGGGCAAAGAGAAGGCTATCGGCCACCCGCTGTATCTCCTGTTCCATAACGAGCCTAACCCGGAAATGAGTTCCTTCGTGTTCCGGGAAACGCTCATGACGCACCTGCTCCCCTGGGGGAACGCCTACGCCCAGGTCATCCGCAACGGCAAAGGCGAGGTCATCGCCCTCTACCCCCTCATGCCCAACAAAATGACGGTAGACCGAGACGAGCGGGGCCAGCTCTACTACAGCTACCAGCGGAGCAATGACGAAGCCCCCACTATGAAGGGGAACACCGTCACCCTCCGTCCCTCGGATGTGCTGCACATCCCCGGTCTGGGCTTTGACGGCTTGGTGGGCTACTCGCCCATCGCCATGGAAAAGAATTCCATCGGCATCTCGCCGGAGCGGGCGCAGTTCCTCGAAACACGAAAATTCCAGATCAATGAGATCGCTCGAATTTTCCGAGTTCCGCCCCACATGGTGGGCGACTTGGAAAATTCGAGCTTTTCCAATATTGAGCAACAGCCGCTGGAGTTCGTGAAATACACGCTGGAGCCGTGGGTGACCCGTTGGGAGCAGTCCATCCAGCGGTCGCTGCTCACCCAGGAGGAAAAGGCCGCCTACTTCGTGAAGTTCAACTTGGAGGGTCTGCTCCGGGGCGACTACCAGAGCCGGATGAACGGCTACGCCATCGGTCGGCAGAACGACTGGATGTCCGGAAACGACATCCGGGAACTGGAAAACCTCGACCGCATCCCCGCCGAGAATAGCTGGTATGACAATGACGTGACCCCGCAGCTTTTCAAAGACGAGCTGATGGAGCTGTTCGCCGGGAACGGCATGGTGGGCTTTGTCGCCAAAGAGCGGGTGGGCGGCAAGCTGGTGCTGCCGGAGGCCGTCCGACTCCTGGCTATCAGGGTCAGCACCGCCACAAAGTGAACACGCCGGGGCCTCTGGCAGAAATGCTGGAGGCCCTTCCATTTTGAGGAGATGACGGGATGATTGTCACGCTGAAAGAGGCCAAGAGGTGTCTCCGGGTGGACCATGACGATGATGACACCATCATCCGGAAGTTGATCCGGGCGGTGGAAACGCTGTGCGAGGGTACGCTGCGGAAGGCCGTGGAGCCTGTCCCCATCAACAAGGTGGCGGTGCTGCTCGCCGTGGCCTACCTCTACGAACACCGGGAGAACGCCGACATGGGCGAGCTGACCTGGATGCTTCGCTATATCCTCGCTGCGGAACGGGAGGTCGCTTTCTGATGGACATCTCCAAGCTGTGCTCCCGCATTACCATCCAGCGGAGTGAGGTGGTCACCGATGCCATTGGTAACCACACCAACGTCTGGGTAGATCACTGGTCCTGCGCCGTCTATGCCAACCTTGCCTCCGGCAAGGAGTGCGGAACCGCTTGCCGAGGGCGAGGGGCCGGACCCGCCCTTCCTGGTATATCGCTATCCCAGCGCCGACAACTTCGCCGCCGATGGGATGGCCTACTTCAAGCAGAATGTCCTCCATATCAAGGTCTACACCGATAAGAAGGAACCGGCGCTGGAGGAGCGGATTGAGGCCGCTCTGGATAAGAGCAATATTTTCTATGGCAAAAGCGAGACATGGCTGACTTCATGGCAGGGCTTGCTAAGGGCATCGAGCAGAGCCGTGGAGCTGTCCACGCAGCCATTGGCAGCGTGGCGGATGACCTGACCCTCGCTCCCACTGTATCTGTGGCGGCGGGCAGCTTAGACGCGCTAAAGACTGGCAGCGGGATATACACCAAAACTGCCGCCGCTGACAACAGCTCCGATCTGTCCACTCGGCTGAATGCCATGTGCGAGGTGGTCACCAAGTATCTGCTCCGGCTGGCCAACCGCCAGATCGTGCCGGACTCCGGCACTCTGGTGGGCGAACTGTCCGATGGCATGAACCGAACGCTGGGGAGGAACCTGCTATGATCCGAAAATTCAGACTGACCAATGGCGCGGGGAACGGCTGGAATCTGAACAACCGCTCGTCTTTTTTCCACTCCATCGCTGGCCTTGGCTTCAAGGACGGCACCCATTATTTTGAGGGCGGCTTTGTCGTCTTGGTGTGGCTCTGATGTCAAAACGAACAACGGAGGTCAAGGTGTAAAACCTTGGCCTCCGTTGTTTATATTTGCTTATTCAGTTTTCCGCTTAATAAAGGAAACCAAAGGGAAACCCGTTACCCACAGGGGACAGAAAAACCCTGGAACCATTACGGTTCCAGGGTCCCTTAGTGGAGCAGGGTACGGGAATCGAACCCGCCTCCACGGCTTGGGAAGCCGTTGTACTACCGATGTACTAACCCTGCTTATTCCATTATCACAACGGTGCTATTATAAACGAACTCGGGGAAAAAATCAAGTCCTTTTCCGCCGCGGAAAGAAATTTTTACCTTGGGAAAGACCCGGCCCGCCCCTGCGGGCGGACCGGATGGTTTCCATTCCTCGTTCCCCCGTCAGTCGGTGACGTAGGGCAGCAGGGCGATCTGACGGGCCCGCTTGATCGCTTCCGTCAGCTGGCGCTGATGCATGGCGCAGGTGCCGGTGGTCCTGCGGGGCAGGATCTTGGCCCGCTCAGAGATGAAGCGGCGCAGCTTGGCGGCGTCCTTATAATCAATTTGCTCGCACTTCTCGGCGCAGAACTGGCAGACCTTGCGGCGCTTGCCCCGCGTCGGGCGGGCGGGCCGGGATTCACGATCGAAAGCCATGAGATTTCCTCCTTATCAAATTCAAAACGGCAGCTCGCCGTCCTCTTCGCCGATCTCGGCGAAATCAGACCCTCCTCCAAAGCCAGAGGCAGGAGCCCTGCCAGAAGCGGCGGGGGCGCCGTATGCGGGGGGCGCTCCATAGGAGGAGCCGCCGTAATCGCCGCCGCTGTCCCGCTTGGAGTCCCCGAAGTAGACGTTGTCCGCCACGACCTCGGCGCTGCGGCGCTTGCCGCCCTCCCGGTCGGTCCAGTCGCGGATCTGAAGGCGGCCCTCCACCACGGCCATGCGGCCCTTGGCGAAGTATTTGCTGACGAATTCCGCCGTGTTCCGCCATGCCACCACGTCGATGAAGTCCGTCTCCTTCTCACCGTTCTGGGACTTGAAGTCCCGGTCGCAGGCGATGGAGAAGGACGTGACGGCGGTGCCGCTCTGGGTGCGGCGCAGCTCGGGGTCACGGGTCAGACGGCCCATGAGAATGATCTTGTTGAGCATCCGGGGTTCCTCCTTACTCGCCCTTGCAGACGATCAGGGAACGCATGATGCCGTCGGTAATGCCGAGAACGCGGTCCAGCTCCTTGGGGAAGGACGGTTCGCTGGTGAAGCTCATCAGCACATAGTAGCCGTCGTTCTTGTAGTCGATGGGGTAGGCCAGACGCCGGGCGCCCCACTCCTCCACCTCGACAGCGGAGCCGTTCTGTTCCGCCAGGGTCTTGAACTTCGCCACGAGAGCGGCGATGTTCTCCTCCCCCTGTGCAGGGTCGATGATATACACGACCTCATAATTGGCAGAAACCTTTGCCATGTTTGCACCTCCTTTTGGACAAATGGCCCTCATCCTCCGATGAGAGCAAGGATATGCCTGCATCTGCAAGCCTTCTCATTATATCGGAATTTGGGGAAATGTCAAGGAAAAGTTTCCGCGCCCGGTTGATTTTCCCCTTGGTCCGGTATATGATAAAAAACGGAAATCTAAGACCCCCGGGTCCCGGGGAGCGGAAAGGATGCGGAGTTCTTGGACCAGCGAAACAGCGAACGGAAGCAGAGCCCCATGGAGCGGTTGGCGGCCTTCATCGTGGACAAGCGGAAGGCCTTCTACCTGCTGTACATCGGGCTCACCATTTTTTGCGCCTTTTCCAGCGGCTGGACGGCGGTGAACGACGATCTCACCAGCTACCTCCCCGCCGAGACGGAGACCCGGCGGGGCCTCACGGTTATGGAGGAGGAGTTCGTCACCTTCGGCACCAGCCGGATTCTGGTGGACAACATTCCCCAGGCCCGGGCTCATGCCCTGGCGGAGGAGCTGGAGACCCTGGAGGGGGTCAAGTCCGTGGAGTTCGACGGCACGGAGGACCACTATACCAACGGTTCCGCCCTGTTCTCCATTACCTACGACGGCACGGCGGACGACCCCGTCAGCCTGGACGCCCTGGACCGGGTGAAGGAGACTTTGGAGGGCTACGACCTCTACGTCACCGGCGACACCGGGAACTCCGCCTCCGAGAGCCTGGACGCGGAGATGCAGGTGGTCATGGTCATCGCCGTGGTCATTATCCTGCTGGTGCTGCTGTTCACCTCTCACACCTACATGGAGATCCCCGTCCTGCTGGCCACCTTCGGCATGGCGGCGCTTTTGAACAAGGGGAGCAACTTCCTCTTCGGGGAGATCTCCTTCGTCTCCAACTCCGTGGCGGTGGTGCTCCAGCTGGCCCTGGCCATCGACTACGCCATCATCCTCTGCCACCGCTACACCGAGGAACGGGAAAAGCTGGAGGCCCGGGAGGCGGTGGTTCTGGCCCTGAGCAAGGCCATCCCCGAGATCGCGGGCAGTTCCCTGACCACTCTGTCCGGCCTGGGGGCCATGTGCTTCATGCGCTTCGGCATCGGCCGGGATCTGGGCGTGATTCTGATGAAGGCCATCGTACTGAGCCTCCTGTCCGTCTTCACCCTGATGCCCGGGCTCCTCATGAGCTTCAGCCGCCTGATCGACCGGACCCACCACAAAAGCTTCGTCCCGCAGATCACCGGCTGGGGCCGCCTGGCGGTGAAGACCCGGTACGTCATGCCGCCCATTTTCATCGTCCTGCTGATCGGCGGCTTTGTCTTCTCCAATAAGTGCCCCTACGTCTACGGCCAGACCACCCTCACCACCCTGCGGCAGAACGAGTCCCAGATCGCCCAGCAGAAGGTGGACGGGACCTTCGGCGGGGTGAACACCATCGCCGTCATGGTCCCCGCCGGGGACTATGAGCGGGAGGGCCGCCTCCTGCGGGACCTGGAGGCCATGCCGGAGATCGGCAGCGTGCTGGGCCTGGCCAACATCGAGGCCATGGACGGCTATGTGCTGACGGACCGCCTCACCCCCCGGCAGTTCGCGGAGCTGACGGACCTGGACGTGGAGGCCGCCCGCCTCCTCTACACCGCCTACGCCGTGAATCAGGAGAGCTACGGCCAGGTGGTGTCCGGCCTGGACAGCTACGGCGTGCCATTGCTTGACATGTTCCTCTTCGTCTACGACCAGATGGAGGAGGGCTACCTCACCCTGGACGACGAGATGACCGAGACCATCGAGGATCTCCACGTCCAGCTCACCGACGCCCAGCTCCAGCTCAAGGGCGAACACTACAGCCGCCTGGTGCTCCAGCTGGATCTGCCGGAGGAGAGCCCGGAGACTTTCGCCTTCCTGGACACGCTCCACAACGCCGCCGGGAAGTACTACGACGACTATCTGGTGGTGGGCAACTCCACCAGCGACTTCGACCTCTCCAGCTCCTTTGAGAAGGACAACATCGTCATCGGCGTGTTGACCATCGTCTTCGTTATCCTGGTGCTGGTCTTCACCTTCAAGTCCTCCGGCCTCCCGGTGCTGCTGATCCTGGTCATCCAGGGCAGCGTGTGGATCAACTTCTCCTTCCCCTATCTGATGAGGGAAAACCTGTTCTTCCTCAGCTATCTGGTGGTCAGCTCCATCCAGATGGGAGCCAACATCGATTACGCCATCGTCATCGCCAACCGCTATACGGAGCTGAAGCAGGAGATGCCCCTGAAGGACGCGGTGGTGGAATCCCTGAACCAGGCGTTCCCCACCATCGTCACCTCCGGCACCATCCTGGCCTCGGCGGGCGCGCTGATCGGCGTGCTGTCCACCAATCCCTCCATCTCCTCCATCGGCGTGTGCCTGGGCCGGGGGACCCTGATCTCCATTTTCTTAGTTCTGGGCATCCTGCCCCAGATCCTGCTGCTGGGGGACGTCATCATCGAAAAGACCGCCTTCACCCTCAAGGCCCGGCTTCCCCTCCAGAGCCACACCGGCCTCATGCGGCTGGACGGCCACGTCCGGGGCTACGTCTCCGGCATGGTGGACGCGGACTTCACCGGATTGCTCCACGGTACCATCAACGCCGCCGTCGAGAGCGGGGCCCTGGAGGACGCGGAGCAAGCCGCCCTGCCCGGCGGCGGAAAGGAGGAGGCGTGATGAACACCTTCAAACGGCGCGCGGCCTCCCTGCTTCTGGCCCTCTGCCTGCTGGCGGGGACCGCCCTGCCCGCAGCTCGGGGGGCGGAGGCCGAGATTACAATTTCCTCCGTGGAGGAGCTGCTGGGCTTCGCGAAATCCTGCTCCCTGGACGCCTGGTCCCAAGGGAAAACTGTCCGTTTAACGGCGGACCTGGACCTGGAGGGCAAGGAGTTCACCCCCATCCCCACCTTCGGCGGGACCTTCCTGGGGGAGGGACATAAGATTACCAACTTGCACATCGCCGCCGCCGGATCCAACATGGGCCTCTTCCGCTACCTCCAGGAGGGGGCGGTGGTCCAGGACCTGAACGTCACCGGCAGCGTCCGGCCCTCCGGCAGCGCCGTCAACGTGGGCGGCATCGTGGGGAACAACGCCGGGGCGGTCCGGAACTGCAACTTCCACGGAACCGTGGAGGGCGCGTCCGCCGTGGGCGGCGCGGCGGGGCTGAACCGGGAGACCGGCGAGATTGCCCGGACCATCACCACCGGCACGGTGACCGGAGAGGAGTTCACCGGCGGCGCGGCGGGCCGGAACCTGGGAGCCCTGCTCCAGTGCGAAAACGGGGCCAGCGTCAACACCGCCGCCCCGGACGAGGACGCCGCCGTGGACATGGACGACCTGGCCCTGTCCCTGGAGGGGGAGACCCGGCCGGAGGACGAGGACGACGGCGGCTTCCTGAAAAGCCACAGCGACACCGGCGGCGTGGTGGGCTGGTCCAGCGGCGTGGTCTACCGCTGCCTGAACACCGGGGCCGTGGGCTATCCCCACGTGGGCTACAACGTGGGCGGCGTGGCCGGGCGGCAGAGCGGCCACCTGTCCGGCTGCACCAACCGGGGCCCGGTCTACGGCCGGAAGGACGTGGGCGGCGTGGTGGGCCAGGCGGAACCTGACGTGGCCCTCTCCCCGGACGGTGGGACGCTGGACCGCCTCCGCCGGGAGCTGGACACCCTGAACGGCCTGATCGACCGGGCCCTGGACCGGGCGGAGGGGAACGGGGACGGCGTCTCCGCCCGCCTCAGCGCCATGGGCCTCACCACGGACGAGGCCCGAGAGCACACGGAGGACCTGCTGGACCGCCTCTCCGATTTCACCGATGAGAACATCGCCTCCATCAACAGCCTCAGCGCCTCCGTCACCCGGGCCCTGGAGGACCTGACCCCCGCCTTGGAGGAGCTCTCCGACGTCTCCGGCCGGGTGGAGACCCTGGCGGACCGCCTGGAGAAGGCGCTGGACGCCCTGGGAGACGCGGCGGAGGGCGGCGCGGACGTGTCCGCCGACGCCAGCCGCGCCGCCGGGATTTTCCGCCGGGCGGGGGAGGCGCTGACCGCCGCGGTCCGGGACCTTCGCTCCGCCGTGGAGGCCCTGCAGAGCGCCATGGTGATCCGCGACCAGGAGGCGGTGAACGCCGCCCTGGAGGACCTGTCCCTCTCCCTGGAGGATTTCGGCTCCGCCCTGGAGCAGACGGGCCAGGCGGCGGAGGCCCTTTACAAGGCATTGGAGAGCTTCCCGGACCTGGGCGGCGTGCGGGACGTTTTGAACGAACAGCTGGCCCCGGCCCTCGGCGGCATGGGTGGGGCGCTGAAGCAGGCGGGCGGGGCCCTGGGGACCCTGAAGGCCAACACCGGGCTGGACTGGTCTCAGATCCGGGCCTCCCTGGAGGAGGCCGGGACGGGCTTCCGGGGCCTGGGCGGCGCCTCGGAGCGTTTGAATGACGCCATCGCCGCCCTCCAGGATGCCCTGGGGTCCCTGGGCGGTCTCTCCGGGCGGCTGGGAAGCGCTGTCCGGCAGCTGGGAGACGCCGCCGGTTTGGCGGCCCCCGTGGGCCGTGGGCTGGAGCGGGCCTTTGCGATCCTGGAGTCCGTGACCGGCGGCCTGGCGGAGGACGGCCCCACCCAGCTTGTGCCCCTGGGCAGCGCGGCCCGGGACGCGAGCCGGGGCCTCTTCGACTCCCTGACCGGCCTCAGCCAGGAGCTGAGGGACCTCCATGACACGGTCTCCGCCGCGGGGGACCAGCTTACCGCCGACCTCCGGGCCGTCAGCCGCCAGCTTGGCACCGTGTTCGACGTGCTCCTGGACGCCCTGTCCGACGCCCGGGAGGGGAGCGCCTCCCGGGACCTGGTGGAGGACACCTCCGACGAGAACATCGCCGCCACCCGCCTGGGCAAGGTGGAACACTGCCGGAACGAGGCGGCGGTGGACGGGGACCGGAACGTGGGCGGCCTTGTGGGGGCCATGTCCATCGAGTACGGCCTGGACCCGGAGGGGGACCTGGAGCTGTCCCTGGGCGGGACCTATGAGACCAAGGCGGTGCTGCAAAACTGCGTGAACCGGGGGACAGTCACCTCCAAGAAGGACTGCGCCGGGGGACTGGCGGGCCGGATGGACCTGGGCACCGCTCTGGGCTGTGAGAACTACGGCCCCGTGTCCAGCACCAGCGGAAGCTTCGTGGGCGGCGTCGCCGGGTATGCCGACGCCATCGTCCGGGACAGCTTCGCCAAATGCGTCCTCTCCGGTGAGAACGATATTGGCGGCGTCGCCGGGTGGGCGGACCGCCTTCGGAACTGCTATGCCATCGCCACCGTGCCGGAGGGCACGGAGCGGGTGGGGGCCGTCGCCGGAAGCGGGGAGCCGGAGAACATCGAGAGCTGCTTCTTCGTGGACACCGGGATCGCGGGCGTCGACGGCGTGAGCTATGACGGCTCCGCCCAGCCCATCGCCTTCGACGAGCTGCGGCAGCTTCCGAACGTCCCGGCGGAGTTCGCCGCCTTCACCCTGACCTTGAAGGCGGACGGGGAGACCGTGAAGGAGATCCCCTTTACTTACGGCCAAGACCTGAGCAAAATGGAGCTGCCCCCGGTGCCGGAGCGGGAGGACTGCTACGGCGCGTGGCCGGACTTCGACGCCTCCGGCCGGAACTCGGACATCACCCTGGAGGCGGTCTATACCCCCTGGGTCACCCTGCTGGCAAGCCAGGAACAGGCGGGTAAACAGCCCCTGGCCCTGGCGGAGGGCCGCTTCACCGAGGAAGCCGTCCTCCGTGTCCAGCCCACCCTGTCCTCCACCGCTCCCACGGAGGGAACGCTGTGGGACATCGTCCTCACGGGCACGGACCTGGGGCCGGAGGACCAGGTGATCCTCCGCCTGCTGAACACCACGGGAGGCCGGGCGGAGGTCCGGCGGTATCAAAGCGGTCAGTGGGTCCGGCTGGACGCCGGGACCAACGGCAGCTATCTCATCGTGACCACGACGGGGACTCACGGGACCTTCAACGTCGCCCCCGCCCAGAACGGCTGGCTGTCCGCGCTCCTTTTAGCGGCGGGCGCGCTGCTGGCGGCGCTGGCGGTGTTCCGAATCCGGAGGCGGAAGAAGAAAGCCGCGGCGGGCAAGGCCCCCGCCAAGAAATGACCAAATACAAAGAGGACTGCCGGTTTTCGACAGTCCTCTTTGTATTTCTCTTTTTTCGCCCGTCAAGCCCGGACCTGCTTCTGGGGCAGGGCCTGGGGCAGGGGCGGCAGAACCCGCTGTTCCAAGTAGATGGTCTTCAGCCGCTTTCCCACCTGCTCCAGGCTCCGGGACTCCGCCACGGCCCGCCCGGCGGCGGTGAGGTCCGGGAGGGTTTTGTCCAGCAGACCTGATACGATTCGTTGAAATTCGCCATCACTCGACGCTTTGTATACGCTTTCCCCATGCTCCAGCCAGCCACTATACACCGGGATGTCCCGTAGCACCGTGGGCACGCCGCAGGCCAGGGCCTCCAGTACCACAATGCCCTCCGTCTCCTCGTGGCTGAGGAAGGCGAACACGTCCGCTCCCTGGTATGCCTGGCGCAGCTCCTCCCGGCCCACGAAGCCGGGGAAGATCACGTTGGCCGGGGCGTTCTCCATGGCCCGGACGATCTCCTGGGGGATCAGCTTGGGATTCGTCCAGCCGAACCAGAGGAACTTCGCCTCCGGAAGGCGCCGGGCCAGCTCCAGGAACTCGGGGAGGCCCTTCCGGGCGATCATATGGCCCACGGAGATAACGACCTTTTCGTTCTCTTCCAGGCCGTACCGGGCCCGGAGGGCGGAGCGGGCGGCGGGGTCCGGCTTGAAAAACGCCGTGTCCACGCCGTTGGAGATGCTGTACACCGGCTTTTTCAGCCCGTAGCTCTCCAGCAGCTGCCGGGAGTACTCCGTGGGGGTCAGCACCACGTCCCCCAGGCCGTAACAGAAGGTGATCCACCGCTTGAACAGGGGGGCCAGGGTGTTGGAGCCCTTGAAGGAGGAGCGGAAGTCCTCCATGGTGGAGTGGCCGTACCAGACCACCTTTCGCCGCCGGAGCTTGGCCCCCAGGGCGGCGAACACGGAGTCCGGCAGGATGGTGTTGACGTGGACGGCGGCGGCGTCCGGGGTCCAGCGGTCCGTAGTGGCCACGCCGGAGCGCCGGAGGCACTCCCGCTGGTGGCGGATGGCCTGTCCCACGCCGCTGCGCCCGACGATTTTCTCACCGCCGCTGTAAATGTAGATTTTCATAGCCTTCGCTCCTCCTGTTTTGGGTGACTCTCCCATTTTGGGCGCACAAATCCAAGCGGACAGCCTGTCCGCTTTTTTCGCTTTCATGAGTTTTCCACGAGAACCGCCGGTTTATGACGGTAAATTTTTTAAAATCCCGGGAACAGCACCTTCCAGAGGGCCACCAGACCCGCGCTGTACAGCGCGATGTTGAAGGGCTTCCCCAGAAGGATAATGGCGGTGTACCGCTTCCAGGTCATGCTGGTGGTGCCCGCCAGATAGCAGAGGAAATCGTCCGGGGCGATGGGCAGGAAGATGGACCAGAAGAAGAGCTTGGCGAAGCGGTCCCGCTTCTCGGTCCAGGCGTCGTACTTCTCAATGGTCTTCTCCGAAAACAGCAGGTACAGCAGGGGCCGCCCGCAGCTCCGGGCCACGGCGAAGGCCAGCAGGGAGCCGATGCAGATGCCCACATAGTTGTACGTAAAGCCCCAGATGGGCCCGAAGAGCACCACTCCCACCAGACACCCCAGGCCCCCCGGCAGAACCGGAACCACCACCTGCACCGCCTGAAAGACCGTGAACAGCAGCGCCCCGGCGAAGCCCCACTTGGTCACCAGCTCCTGGAGCTTTTCCTGGGAGGTGAGTACTCCCGACTGCCAGCCCCAGACGGCCACCGCCACGCAGATGGCGAAGCCGATGAGGGAGGCCGCCTGGAGCGCCCGCTTTTCAATGGGGACGGTCTGCTGTTTCATGCCGGGATCCTCCGTAACGAACCGCGTTCGATCTGCTCCAAGTAAATGGTTTCCACCCGCTCCGCGAAGCGCTGGGCGGAGTACTCCTCCCCGGTTTCCCGGGCGCGGCGGGCCAGGACCTCCCGGTTCTGGGGATGGGCCAGGAAGTCCTCCAGCCTCTGACGGAACTCCTCCTCGTTGTGGTACTGCCAGCCGTTCTCCCCGTCCCGGACCACGCCCAGAAGGCAGGGGTCCGCCCGGCACAGCACCGGTACGCCCGCCGCCAGGGCCTCGGCGTAGGTGAGGCCCTGGGTCTCGCTGGTGGAGGCGCTGACGAACAGGTCCCCCAGCTGATACCAGTCCGCTACCTGCTCCGCCGGGACCATGCCGGCGAACACCACGTCCGGGGCGCGGAGGCCCAGGCCCGCCGCCACGCTCTCCAGGCGCTTCCGGTCCGGCCCGTCCCCCACCAGAAGCAGGGTCACGCCGCCCGGTCCCAGGTCCGCCCGGAACCGGAGCAGCTCGTCCACCCGCTTCTCCTCCGCCAGGCGGCCCACGAAAACCAGTACGGTCCGGTTCTGGGGAATGTCCAGGCTGGCCTTGAGGACGTTCTGCCGGGGGGGGTCCGGTTCCTGCTGGAAGTGCCGCAGGTCGATGCCGGAGGGCACCACGAAGACGGGCTTTTGCACGCCGTAGCCCTGGAGGAGCAGCCGCACCTTCCCCGTGGGGGCGATGAGGCAGTCCGTGTGGGAGGCGGCCCAGCGGGTGAAGACGGCGGCGGCCTTCTTGCCGAAGCGGACGTTGGGAGAAAAGTAGTGGGTGTAGTCCTCGTACACCGTGTGATAGGTGTGGACCAGGGGGATCTCCAGCTCCTCGGCAATGCGCCGGGCCAGGAAGAAGGTGGAGAACTCGCACTGGGAGTGGACCACGTCGGGCCCCCACTCCACGATCTCCCGCACCCATTTCCCCGCCAGGGCGGTCCGGAGGCGCGCGCCGGGGTAAATGAGCCCCGCCGCCACGGAGCCGAGATACGTCACGCCGTCCCGCCTATAGGAGTGGTGGTTCTGGGAGAGGGTCAGGACCCGGACCTCGTGGCCCCGGGCTTCCAGCTCCCGGCGGAGATTCTTCACCGAGGTGACCACGCCGTTCACCGCGGGAAGGTACCAGTCGGATGTAATCAGAATTTTCATGGCAGACCTCGCTTCTCTTGTCTCAAGTATATTACGGGATACGCAGGGGGGATTCTTCAAGGTTCTTGAAAAATTTTCCCTTCAGCGTTCTTGCATCATGTCCCCCTGTACTATTGTACTATCGTATTAGCAATAATAATACAGTTAATACAGCTTGTCAAGTCCCTCGGGAAACTTTTTGGAAAAGGGTTCCGGCATCTTGTTCGTAAGCATACACCACAAGCCGGCGGGAGGCGTTACAAAAAGGGTACAATTTTGTAACCCTTCGTTATTTTTCCCGGGTTCCGCGTCTATAAGCACGGTAACAAAGGAATCTGTCCAGGTTCTTTCTGAAATCTAACAGTTTTGACAGGTTTCAAAAACCGGGCCCCGCCGGCGGGCTTGCCCGGTCCGGCGGGGCCTGAAAGGAGAGGGCTCAATTGGCTCCGCCCACGAGGCGGCTGTAGGCCCGGGCCGTCCAGGCGAAGACCAGGGCGTAGATCAGGCAGAACACCGCCAGCGTCCCCGCCGTGCAGAGGGCGAACAGCCCCACGTCGTAGAGGTTGAACAGCTCCAGCATCCGGGAGAGCATGGGGAAGGCCATGAACACGTGGAGCGCCGCCGCTCCCAGGGGCAGGAAGAACACCAGGAGAATCTGGCTCTGGATGGAGGCGTTGATCTCCCGGCGGCTCATGCCCACCTGACGGAGGATGAGGTAGCGCCGCTGGTCCTCGTAGCCCTCAGAAATCTGCTTGTAGTAGATGATGAGGACGGTGGCCAGCAGGAAGAGGAGCCCCAGGAAGACCCCCAGGAACAGGAAGCCGCCGTACATGGCGTAGAAGTCCTGGGCCTGGTCCTGCTTGCTGGTGAAGCCCACGCCGCCGTCCCGTTTGCTCAGCTCCAGGACAAGCCGCTCCGTCTGGGCCAGCTTTTCTCCGAAGTCTTTTCCGGCCAGGTTCATCTGGACGCGGAACTGCCGGGCGCTGCGGCTGGCGTCCAGGTCCATGATCCTCTCCGCCGCCGCCTGGTCGGAGACCACCAGGAACAGATGCGCCTCGTCCGAGCCCAGCAGGGTGGTGGTGGCATGGCGGATGGTTTCTGTGATCTCCTCCCGGACGTGGAAGGACAGGCCTGCCTCGCCGAAGCGGGCGGAGATCGTAAAGCCGGAGGGGAAATCCCCCAGGTATTTCGGGCAGGCCAGCACCTCGTCCGGGGCCAGGATATAATCGCTGCCGGTGAGGCGGTTATAGTCCTCCGCTGTCACCACCTCCACCTCCGTCCGGGTGCAGTTTTGGTCCAGGTTCAGGGAGATTTCATCTCCGCGGACGCCGCAGTAAACCCAGTATCGGGTGTAGTACCGGGAATCGGTGAAGCCCCCGGAGGCGGCTGCGGCGGCTTCCACCTCCTTCATATGCTCCATGGGGTCCCCCGGCTGCCTCTCCAGGTCCTGGATGAACTCGATGTCATAGGGGAACATTTCATTTAAGGCGTTCTCCAGGCCGATGTTCATGGCGATGGTGGTGGAGATGGTCACCAGCACCATGGTGGAGAGGATGCAGATGCTGGCCAGGCCCACGGCGTTCTGCTTCATGCGATACAGAAGGCCGGAGACGGCGGTGAAGTGCCGGGTCTGGTAGTAAAACCTCGGGTTGGCCCGGAGGCGCTTTAGGACGGCGATGGACCCGGCGGTGAAGAGGCAGTACGTCCCGATGATGACCAGGAACACCGCCCCGAAGAACAGCAGCATGGCGTCGACGGGGTTCTTCGTCGTAATGGCAAGCGCGTAGCCGCCGCCCAGGGTCAGGACTCCCAGGGCCACCAGCAGACGCTTGGTCCTGGGCTCCCGCTCGCCCGCCGAGGCGCTGTGGAGCAGGTCCACCGGCTTGGCCCGGCCCAGGCGGAAGAGGTTCTGCGCCAGGGTCAGCAGGAACAGGACCGCGAAGAGCATGGAGGTTTCCGTGACGCCCCGGAGGGAGATCTCCATGCCGAACTGGGCGGGAACGCGGGCCAGCTTTAAAAGAAGCAGGACGACCGCCTTGGAAAACAGGATGCCCGCGACCATGCCTCCCGCCAGGGTGACGGCGGCGCAGAACAGCGCCTCCCACAGGCACATCCGGGCGATGTGCCGCTTTTCCAGCCCTAAGATGTTGTACAGGCCCAGTTCCCGCTGGCGGCGCTTCATGACGAAACTGTTGGCGTACAGCAGGATCACCGCCGAGAGCCCCGCCGCCACGAAGCAGCCCACCCCCGCGAAGCTCTTGAGGTACATGGCTCCCCGGACGTTGTCCAGGCCCTCGTTGTACGCCAGGAACATCAGAATGTAGTACATGGCCGCCGTCACCAAACAGGAGAGGAGATAGGGGCCGTAAAACCGCCCGTTCCGCACCAGGTTCACCAGGGCCAGGCGGGGAAAGAAGCCGGACTTACGCACGGGGCTCACCGCCTTGCGTCAGCACCGTCAGGGTGTCGGAGATTTTGGCGAACTGGGCCTCGGCGCTCTGGCCGCCCCGGTAGAGCTGGTGGTACACCTGCCCGTCCCGGAGGAAGAGCACCCGCCCGGCGTGGCTGGCGGCCTTGACGGAGTGGGTGACCATGAGGATGGTCTGGCCCCCCTGGTTGATCTCCCCGAAGAGCTCCAGCAAGTTGTCGGAGGCCCGGGAATCCAGGGCCCCGGTGGGCTCGTCGGCCAGCACCAGCTGGGGGTCCGTGATGAGGGCCCGGGCCACGGCGCAGCGCTGCTTCTGACCGCCGGAGACCTCGTAGGGGTACTTGGTCAGAATTTCGGAGATGCCCAGCTGCTCCGCGAGGGAAAGGAGTTTCTTCTTCATCTCCCGGTAGTCCCGGCCCGCCAGGACCAGGGGCAGGAAGATGTTGTCCTGGAGGGAGAAGGTGTCCAGCAGGTTGAAGTCCTGGAACACGAAGCCCAGGTGGGACCGGCGGAAGGCCGCCAGGTCCCGCTCCCGGATGTCGGAGAGGGCCTTTCCGTTGAGGAACACCTCCCCGGCGGTGGGACGGTCCAGGGCCGCCAGAATATTCAATAAGGTGGTCTTGCCGGAGCCGGACTCGCCCATGATGGCCACATACTCCCCGGGCTCCACGGAGAAATTCACGTCCGCCAGGGCGGTGACCTGAGCGCCGCCAAAGCGGGTGGTGTAGATTTTTTGCAGATGCTGCACTTCCAGTAGAGACATATCGGATTCCTCCTCTTGGGTGTTGGCCCTATTGTACCAGGCCCGGGGCCGGGATGCCATGGATTTGCCTTACAGTTTTGGGGCCGTGTCTTACAGTTTTGTAAGATACGGGCCGGGCGGGAAAAAATCAAGGGGAAAATCAAGGGAAGAAATACTACCCAAACGGGGAAAAACGTGATATGATATTACATTAGAGTTTTCGGGTCCCCGGCGAGGGGCCCCGGCCTGGCTGAAACGGCAGGGGAGGCGGCGTGATGAGAAAGAACATTCGGGTCCTGGCGGCGGCGCTGGCGCTGTCCCTGGCCCTGAGCGGCTGCGGCGGCTTCAATATCGAGTTCAACCCCGAGGAGCTCTACGCCCTCCCGGAGCTGCCCGCCAAATACACGGAGCTGAACGCCCGGCTCAACGCGATCCTGGAGGACGGCGCGGAGTACGCCGCGCCCATGTCCGGCACCAACATCCAGCCCGTCCAGCTGACGGACCTGGACGGCGACGGACAGCAGGAGGCCGTGGCCTTCTTCCGCAAGGCGGAGGACGAGAAGCCCCTGAAGATCTACATTTTTTCCGCCCAGGGGGACAGCTACGAGCAGTCCGCCGTCATCGAGGGCAGCGGCGCCTCCGTCTACAGCGTGGTGTACGCCGACCTGGACGGGGACGGGCGGACGGAGCTCATCGTGGGCTGGCGGGTCAACGCCGAGCTCCAGGCCCTCTCCGTCTACGCCCTGGCCCCCGCCGGGCCTCAGGAGCTTCTGCGCAGCGTCAGCTATGTCCGCTACGCCAGCATCGACCTGGACGGCGACGGCCTCCGGGAGCTGGTGGTCCTCCACGCCGACGAGGAGGGCGTGGGCGTGGCCGACTGCTACGACTGGCAGAAGGGGGCCCTGGTCCCCCTCTCCCCGGCTCGGATTTCCGTCACCATGGCGGAGCTGAGCCAGCAGGGCCGCCTGACCTCCGGGATGCTGAGAGGCGGAACGGCCGCCCTCTTCGTCACCGGCGTGACGGAGCAGTCCGGCGCGGTGACGGACATCCTGGCCCTGCGGAACGGGGAGCTGACCAACATCGTCCTCTCCGAGGCCACCGGCGTCTCCGGGGAGATCGCCCCCTTCTACGGCCTCTATCCCATGGACATCAACGGCGACGAACTGACGGAGGTCCCCGTCCCCGTCTCCTCCGACGGGACCGCCCCCTTCCACCGGATCGACTGGCGCTCCTTCGGCCTGGACGGCACGGGGGAGGCGGCGGCCGCCACCTACCACTGCGTGGAGGACGGCTGGTATCTCCAGCTGCCCGAGAGCTGGGTGGGCCGGGTGGAGACGGAACGGAGCGCCGGCGGCGGCGACGCCGGCGTCACCTTCTACGTGCTGAACGAGGAGGGCGTCCGGGGCGCCGCCATCCTGCGGATCACCGCCCTCACCGGCTCGGGCCGGGAGGTCCGGGCCACCCGGGGGAACCGCTTCCCCCTCAGCCGCCAGTCCGACGTCATCTACACCGCCGAGCTGCCGGAGACCCCGCCCTGGGACCACTGCCTGACGGCGGAGGAGGTCCGGGGGGCTTTCAGCCTCATCGCCCGGGAGTGGATCCCCGGGGACAACTGAGGCACATACGATCGAAAGGAACGGACGCCATGAAAAAAGTGTTGGTTTTAGAGGACGAGGCCAGCATCCGCGGCTTTATCGTCATCAATCTCCGCCGGGCCGGCTACGACGTCATCGAGGCGGAGAGCGGCGAGGAGGCCCTGGAGCGCCTACGGGAGAACCCGGACGCCCGGGTGGCCCTGCTGGACATCATGCTCCCCGGCATCGACGGCTTCGAGGTCTGCCGCCGCATCCGGGCCACCAACAGCCGCATCGGCATCATCATGCTCACCGCCCGGTCCCAGGAGATGGACAAGGTGACGGGCCTCATGACCGGAGCCGACGACTACGTGACCAAGCCCTTCTCCCCGGCGGAGCTCACCGCCCGGGTGGATGCCCTGGTCCGCCGCTCCGGCGGCGAGGAGCCCCCCCAGGCCACGGGGGAGCTGAGCCAGCCCCCCTTCCTGCTGAACACCCGGAACCGGACCCTGGAGAAAAACGGCCAGCGGATCAAGCTGACCCAGGTGGAATACTCCATCATGCGGGTCTTTATGGAGAACCCCGGCAAGGCCCTCTCCCGGGAGGAAATTTTGGACATGGTGTGGGGCCGGGACTACTTCGGGGAGCTGAAAATTGTGGACGTGAACATCCGCCGCCTCCGGCTGAAGATCGAGGACAACGTCCAGAACCCCGCCTATATCACCACGGTCTGGGGCTACGGCTACAAGTGGGGGCTGTGACGGAATGGAAGAACAGGTGATGGAAAAGGAGCAGCGGTGGAAATCCCTCCGCCTGCGGGGCCTGCGGCAGCGGTGGATCTTCAACTCCATCCTTCCCATCGGGGCCCTGCTGGTGCTGGTGGTGACGCTGTTTTCCGCCGGTGTGTCCAATTACTATTATGGCACCATGCAGAAGGGCTTGGAGACCCGGGCCCAGGCCCTGGCCAACTCCTTCAACGAGTACTTCATGGACAACGGCTTTTCCAGCTACTATCAGAAGGCCGTCCAGTCCGCCGAGAGCTTCGAGGACAAGAACCGGATCGAGCTCCAGTTCATCGGCTCCAGCGGCCGCATCCAGGTGTCCACCTCCGGCCTGACGGCGGGAACCTACCCGGGCACCGACGACATCCTCCAGGTTCTCCGGGAGAACAAGACGGCCCCCACCCCCTACCAGGGACGGGACCTGGAGACCGGGGAGGAGATCCTGGCGGTGTCCTGCCCCCTGATGGTGAACGGCCGGGTGGTGGGCGTCATGCGGCTGGTGACCTCCCTCCGGGAGGTGGACCGGCAGGTGATGTTCGTCGTGCTGGCCATTTTCCTGGTGGCTTTGCTCTGCATGCTGCTGGTGGTGTTCTCCAACCTCCTGTTCATCAACAACGTGGTGGAGCCTGTGGCGGTGGTGACGGAGGCGGCCAAGCGCATTTCCGCCGGGAGCTACGGCGCCCGCATTGAGAACAAGTACTCCGACGAGCTGGGAGAGCTGGTGGACAACATCAACGACATGTCGTTGAAGATCAGCCAGAACGAGAAGATGAAAAGCGAGTTCATCTCCTCCGTCTCCCACGAGCTGCGGACTCCCCTGACGGCCATCAACGGCTGGGGGGAGACCATTCTGGAGGACGACCTCACCGACGACCCCGAGCAGCTCCGCCGGGGCATCCGGGTCATCGTCAACGAGTCCCGGCGCCTGTCCAACATGGTGGAGGAGCTGCTGGAGTTCTCCAAGATGGAGGACGGACGCTTCACCCTCCAGATTGAGGACGTGGACCTCCAGGCGGAGCTGGAGGACGCGATTTTCACCTATCAGGAGCTGTTCCGCCAGGACGGCATCGCCCTGGAGTACCACCCCGGCGACGGGGACCTGCCCCTGATCCGGGGGGACTCGGAGCGGCTGAAGCAGGTGTTCTGCAACGTGCTGGACAACGCCGCCAAGCACGGCGGCGCGGGCCGGCGCATCACCGCCTCCATCGACCAGGAGGGGGGCGTCCAGGTGGTCCGGGTTCGGGACTACGGCCCCGGCATCCCGGAGGAGGAGCTGCCCTTTGTCAAGCAGAAGTTCTATAAGGGTACCTCCCGGGCCCGGGGCAGCGGCATCGGCCTGGCGGTGTGCGACGAGATCATCGGCCTCCACGGCGGGACCTTCACTATCGGCAACGCCGACGGCGGCGGGGCGGTTGTTACGATCAAATTACCGGTCAGGTCATAAAAAATAGAACAGGCGTTTGTGTTTTTGACAGGTCTGTGTTATACTATATCAACGCATAGAAAGGAAACTCCATGGCAGAAGAAAACAAATCCTGCGCCTTCCGCACCAGCATCGGCGGACAGGCGCTCATCGAGGGCATCCTCATGCGGGGCCCGGAGAAGCAGGCCATCGTGGTTCGGGACCAGGAGGGGAAGCTGGTGGAAAAGGTGGAGACCCTGCGCTTCATCAAGGACCGCTATCCCATTCTGGGCGTCCCCCTGATCCGGGGAACGGTGAACTTCCTGGACTCCATGGTCAACGGGGTCAAGGCCCTCATGTACTCCGCCGACTTCTACCCCGAGGAGGAGGCGGCGAAGCCGTCCAAGCTGGAGCTGTGGCTGGAAAAGCACCTCTCCAGCAAAAAGCTGGAGAGCGCCGTGGTGGCGCTGGCGGTGGTGCTGGGGGTGGGCATGTCCGTGTTCCTCTTCATGGTCCTGCCCACGCTGCTGACGGGGGGCATCCTCCACTTTTTCCCCGGCTTCCCCCTCTGGGGAAGGAACCTGGTGGAGGGACTTTTGAAGGTGGTCATCTTCATGGCCTACCTGATCCTCTGCTCCCGGCAGAAGGATATCTACCGGGTCTTTCAGTACCACGGGGCGGAGCACAAGACTATCTTTTGCTATGAGGCGGGCCTGCCGCTGACGGTGGAGAATGTCCGGGTCCAGCCCCGGCACCATCCCCGGTGCGGCACCAGCTTTCTGTTCGTGGTCATTGTGGTGTCCATCCTCTTCTCCAGCGTCTTCTTCGGCATCTGGCCCATCACCAACGCCTGGCTGCGGACGGCGGTGCATTTACTGCTGCTGCCCCTGGTGGTGGGGGTGACCTACGAGTTCAACCGCTGGGTGGGGCGGCACGTGCAGGAGAACCGCCTGGCGAAGATTCTGACGGCTCCGGGGCTGTGGATGCAGAACTTCACCACCAACGAGCCCGACGACGGCATGATCGAGTGCGCCATCCGGTCCCTGGAATTGGTGCTTCCCAGCGAAAAGGGGAAGGATACCTGGTGAAAATGAGGTGATACCATGGCGATTACCTACAACGACCTGTATTTGGACGTCCGGCAGCAGCTCCGGGAGAGCGGCGTGGAGGCGTCCACCCTGGAGGCCCGGGAGCTGGTGTGCTTCGGCACCGGCAAGAGCCGGGAGGAGCTGGCCCGGGACAGCCGCCTGTACGCCTCCCCGGAGCGGGAGACCCAGGTCCGGCGGCTGGTGGAGCGGCGCATGGCCGGGGAGCCCGTGGCCTATCTCATCGGCGAGTGGGAGTTCTACGGCCTGCCCCTGGACATCTCCCAGGACGTGCTGATTCCCCGGGCGGATACCGAGGTGCTGGCCGAACAGGCCATCGCCTACATACAGACCCTGGGGGAGTGTCGGGTGCTGGACCTCTGCGCCGGCAGCGGCTGCATCGGCCTGGCCATCGCCACCCAGGCCCCCCGGGCCCGGGTGGTGCTGGGGGAGATCGACGACAGCGCCCTGAAAATCTGCCGCCAGAACATCCGGCGCAACGGCCTCTCCGCCCGGGTCATGCCCATTCAGACGGACGCCCGGGAGAAGCCCGCCCGGTCCCTGGGGGAATTCCAGTGCATCGTCAGCAACCCGCCCTACATCCCCACCGGGGATATCGCCGGGCTGGACGCCTCCGTCCGGGACTACGAGCCCCACATGGCCCTGGACGGCGGGGCGGACGGCATGGAGTTCTACCATTCCATCACCGAGCAGTGGAAGGAGGCCCTGGCCCCCGGCGGGCGGCTCTACTTCGAGGTAGGCATCGGCCAGGCGGACCCGGTGCTCCGGCTGATGCGCAGCCAGGGGTTTGGAGATCTGCAGATCATTAAGGACCATCACAAAATTCCCAGAGTGGTGCTGGGCACCCTCTGCCAGGAGATTTAAGGAGGAATCGTCATGGAAAAGAGACTCTATAAAATCAATCGAGGCAAAATGGTAGACGGCGTCTGCGGCGGCATCGCCGAATACTTCGGGCTGGACCCCACGCTGGTGCGGCTGGCCTGGATCATCTTCTCCGCCATGGGCGGCAGCGGCATTCTGGCTTATATTTTGGCCGCGGTCGTCATTCCCCGGGAACCGGAGGAGTTCTAATCTAAATTAAAAAACTATTTTATAAACTATCTATATAATAATTCGGGAGGAAATCAGCATGGCAAAAGAGAAAGCGCCCCTGCCCACCGCGGCCCCGGCGTCGGACAAGAAAAAGGCCATTGACAGCGCCATGAGCCAGATCGAGAAAATGTACGGCAAGGGCTCCATTATGCGCCTGGGAGACCGGACGGCCCTGAACGTGGAGGTCATCCCCACGGGCTCCCTGGCGTTGGACGTGGCCCTGGGCATCGGCGGCCTTCCCAAGGGACGCATCATTGAGATCTACGGGCCGGAGTCCTCCGGCAAGACTACCCTGGCCCTCCACGTGGTGGCGGAGGCCCAGAAGCGGGGCGGCGAGGTGGCCTTCGTGGACGCGGAGCACGCCCTGGACCCCACCTACGCCCACGCTCTGGGCGTGAAAGTGGAGGACATGCTGATCTCCCAGCCGGACACCGGCGAGCAGGCCCTGGAGATCACCGAGGCCCTGGTCCGCTCCGGGGCCATCGACGTGATCGTGGTGGACAGCGTGGCCGCCCTGGTGCCCCGGGCGGAGATCGAGGGCGAGATGGGCGACAGCTACGTGGGCCTTCACGCCCGGCTCATGAGCCAGGCTCTGCGGAAGCTCACCGGCGCCATCGGCAAGACCAACACCATCGTCATTTTCATCAACCAGCTCCGGGAAAAGGTGGGCGTCATGTACGGCAACCCCGAGGTCACCACCGGCGGCCGGGCGCTGAAATTCTACGCCTCCGTCCGTATCGACGTGCGGCGCATCGAGGCCATCAAAAACGGCAGTGAGATCATCGGCAACCGGACCCGGGCCAAGGTGGTAAAGAACAAGATGGCGCCCCCCTTCCGGGAGGCGGAGTTCGACATCATGTACGGCGAGGGCATCGTCCGGGAGGGTGAGCTCATCGACCTGGGGGTGAAGCTGGACCTGGTGCAGAAGGCGGGCTCCTGGTTCTCCATGGGAGAGACCCGCATCGGCCAGGGCCGGGACGCGGCGAAGCGCTACCTCCAGGAGAACCCGGAGATCCGGGACCAGCTGGAGGCGGACATCCGCAAGAACTTCGACAAGCTCATGAGCAATCAGGCCCGGGTGGCCGCCAAGGCCGCGGGCCGGGCCGTGGACGTCAGCGCCGACGACTTCGACGACTCCGGCGAATCCAACTGACCATGCGGGTAGAGCGGATCGAGGCCTCGAAGCACAAGAAGGGCCGCATCCTGGTTTTTCTGGAGGACGGGGCCTGTCTGAAAATCACGGAACAGGAGCTGCTGGACTTTGGCCTCCGCTCCGGGGACGAGCTGGACGAGGCGGCCCTGGGGCGGCTGAAGGAGGCCGCCGGGGTCTCCAACACCAAGGCCGCGGCGGCGGACCTCATCGGCAAGCGGGCCATGAGTCGGCGGGACTTGGAGCGGAAGCTTCGGGAGAAGGGGGCCAGCGAGGCCGAGGCCCGTTACGCCGCCGAGTGGCTGGAGGCCATCGGGGCCCTGAACGACGCGGAGTACGCCGCCGCCCTGGTCCGGCACTGCGCTCAGCTGGGGTACGGACCCGCCCGGGTCCGGGAGAAGCTCTATGAGAAGGGCGTCCCCCGGGAGCTGTGGGACGAGGCCCTGGAGGAGCTTCCCGCCGACGGCGGGCAGGTGGAGGATTTTTTGCGGAGCAAGCTCCGGGGGAGAATTCCTGACGAGAAAGAAAAAAGGCGATTGACAAACGCCTTGCTCCGCAGGGGGTTCCCCTGGGGGGAGGTCAAGGCCGCCTGGAGGCGGATGGGGGAGGAAGTGCAAGAGGACTGAGGCCTCTTGGGTCCCTGCTCGCCCTTGCGGGCGGGGCGGATTGGATACCAGCGATGGCTGGTTCATTGCACCCCCCATTTTCTCTTTTTCTTCCAGAAGAAAAAGAGAAAACGGGCCGTGCACGGTCCAAAAGAGAAAAAGAAGTAACGCCCTGCGGGGGACGAAAGACAAGGGACGCGCAAGGCGTGCTTCCGGTTTTTACGCAAGTCTCCAGTCCGCGGCGTGGTGCAAACGGGGGTTTTGGTGGTTGATGTAAGGACTGTCCGTCTCTCCTCGCTGCCGCTAACCTGGCGCTTCCGTTGGCTTCTTGATGATTACTGAGCTATCAGCTCCGCCATCAGCTGCGCGCCGAAGCGCACTCCCTTATAAAAAGCCTCCTCCGCTTGCCTGTCCGCTAGAGCTTCGATGCTGGGTTTCAGCGCCTCCGCGGCCGCTTCCTCTACGGCGCGGAGCTGAATTGCGATTTTTCGCTCCTCCTCGCATTGTGGAATCTCCAGGCTGGAAAGTGTTCCGAGCGTGAGAGGATCATCGTGATTAATGGCACTCAAAATATCTGTCATTATAGAATCCCCCTATTGAAATTGTTCCTATAGGTAGAGTATACTCCACTTATAGGAACATGTCAAGGTGTAATTTGATGAAAACTAAAATTTTATTAAAAGATAGGGTCCACCAACTGCGAAAAGCAGAGGGGCTTACCCAGCAGCAGCTGGGAGAAATTTTGGGACTTACACATAAGTCCATCAGCATGTTGGAAAGCGGCGGACGCAGTACTACTATTGATAAGTTGGTAATACTTGCGGAGCATTTCCATGTTTCCACGGACTATTTAGTCGGCATCACGGACGACCCCGCCTGGCGGGGCGACTCTGAGGGAATGACCTGATCAAGGGGTCAGACCCCACAGTCCAGCGCCAGGGCAGCGGCAGCGGAAAGAGGAGCAAGTCCATTCGACAAGCGCCAAAACCCCCGCTTGCACTACGCCGCGGACTGGAGACTTGCGTATGAAAACAGTCAGAACCTCTTCCGCGCCCCCGTTTTCTCTCTTCCACCGTGCACGGCGCATTCTCTCTTTTCGCAAAAGAGAGAATGGGGGGTGCAAATGGACCAGCCATCTTCATGGCTGTAGACTCCTCCCAGTCGCTCCGACTGGATGCAAGCAAGGAGGCAACCATGCCTTATAAAGTGTATTTCCTCTCCCTTGGCTGTGCCAAAAACCAGGTAAACTGCGAGCAGATGATGTCCCTGGCCCAGTCAGCGGGCCACGAAATCGTCCCAGCCCCCGCCGGGGCCGACGTGGCGGTGGTAAACACCTGCGGCTTCCTGGCCTCCGCCTGTGAGGAGGCCATCGGCCACATTCTGGACCTGGCAGAGCTGAAACAGGCCGGGGCCCTGAAAAAGATCCTGGTCACCGGCTGTATGGCCCAGCGCTATCAGGCCGACGTGCTGGAGGAGCTCCCGGAGATCGACGGCGTTCTGGGCACCGGCAGCTACGGCGACATCGCCGCCGCCGTGTCCGAGGTCATGGAGCAGGGCCTCCGCCCTTGCCATTTTGGCAACATTCACACCGCCCCCCAGGGCGGCCCCCGCATCCTCTCCACGCCCCCCTGGTACGCCTATCTCCGCATCGCCGAGGGCTGCGACAACCACTGTGCCTACTGCGTCATCCCCTCCCTCCGGGGCAAGTACCGCAGCCGCCCCATGGGAGAGCTGCTGGACGAGGCGGCGGAGCTGGCCTCCGCCGGGGTGAAGGAACTGCTGGTCATCGCCCAGGACATTACCCGCTACGGCACGGATTTGAATGGGGAGCACCAGCTTGCCGCCCTGCTTCGGGAATTGTGCAAATTGGATTTCCATTGGATTCGCCTCCATTATCTTTACCCAGACGAGATCACGGAGGAGCTCATCGACACGATTGCCGCCGAGCCGAAAATCCTGCCCTACCTGGACATCCCCATCCAGCACTGCAACGACGGCATTTTGAAGGCCATGAACCGCCGGGATACCAAGGAATCCATCCGGAAGCTGTTCAAGACCCTCCGGGAGCGCGTCCCCGGCCTGGTCCTGCGGACCAGCCTGATTGCCGGCCTCCCCGGCGAGGGGGAGGCGGAGTTCGAGGAACTGTGCGAGTTCCTCCGGGAGCAGAAGATCGAGCGGGCCGGGGTGTTCCCCTTCTCCCCGGAGGACGGGACTCGGGCCGCCCAAATGGACCACGTGGATGCCGGGGAGGCCGCCCGCCGGGCGGAGCTGGCCGTGGACGTGCAGTCCGATATCATCGACGAGTACAACGAGTCCGTCCTGGGGACGGAGCGGGAGGTCCTCTGCGAGGGCTTTGACGGCCAGGCCCAGATGTTCTACGGCCGGAGTTACGCCGAGTCCCCGGAGATCGACGGCCGGATCTGGTTCACGGCGGGGGAGGAGCCGGAGCCGGGAGACTTCGTAACGGTCCGCCTCACCGGCACGATGGACGGCGAGCTCACCGGGGAGCGGGTATGAGAAGCCCGCTGACGGAAATCCCCGGCGTGGGAGATCGCATCGCCGCTGTCATGGAGGCCCTGGGCATCCGGGAGGTGTCGGATCTCCGGGGCCGGGACCCGGAGGAGCTGTACCTCCGGGAATGCGCCATGAAGGGGTATCAGGAGGACCGCTGCGTCCTGTACGTCTGGCGGGCGGCGGTGTACTACGCGGACCACGAGACAAGGGACCCGGGGAAGCTGAACTGGTGGTACTGGAAGGACAAGACCTATCCGGAGAAGGAGGACCTATGAATCTGCCCAACAAGTTGACCATGCTCCGCATTATTCTGACGCCGGTGTTCCTGGCGGTGCTGTACTGGGGCTTCCCCGGCGCGGACTACGTGGCCCTGGCCATTTTCATCATTGCCAGCCTGACGGACCTGCTGGACGGGAAGATCGCCCGGAAGTACAACTTAGTCACGGACTTCGGCAAGTTCGCCGACCCCCTGGCGGATAAGATTTTAGTGGTGGCGGCCATGCTGTGGTTTGTGGAGTGCGGGCGCATGCCCGCCTGGATGGTGATGATCGTGATTACCCGGGAATTCGCCGTCAGCGGATTGAGGATGATCGCCTCGGACAACGGACGGGTGATCGCCGCCGGGTGGTCCGGGAAGGTGAAGACCGCCGCTACCATGGTGTGTATTGTGGTGATGCTGCTGATTGGACCCACCGTCGAGTCGTGGCTTCAGGACGTGATTTCCTTTACCGCCACGCATGGGCCCGCCTATTTTCTGTGGATCGACCCCCTCTGCGGCTGGGTCATCACCCTGACGACGCTGTACTCCGGTGTGGAGTACTTCGTGAAGAACAAGGACGTAATCCGCTCAGCATGAGCGGTATGCAAAAAGCCCCGCTGTCTCTGGACAGCGGGGCTTTTCTATTATGGATTAGTTCAACTTGACCGCCTTGCCGGTCTTCCACGCCTCGGTAGTGGCGTAGCCGATGGCGGTGGACTTGGTCCCGTCGTAGACGCTGACACCGGGGGTCTTGCCCTGGAGCACGCAGTCCACGAACTCCTGGACCTCGATGAGGTACGCCTCCTCGAACCGCTCCGGGAAGGAGCCCACGCACTCGGCGCACACGCCGTTGGTGTTGTACAGCCGGGCCTGGTTCTTCTCGGGGACGGCGGAGATACGGATGGTGCCCTCGGTACCCACGATCTCCGTCTCCACGTGGTAGCCGTAGGGGGCCGTCCGGCCCACATGGATCATGCCCATGGCGCCGTTTTCAAATTTGTAGACGGCCACGCCGGTCTCGTCGTCCCCGGCCTCCCGGAACTCGGGGTGCTTGAAGGTGGCGCCCATGGCGTAGACTTCTGTTGCCTCGCAGCCCAGGAACCAGCGCATCAGGTCGATGTCGTGAATAGCCATGTCCAGGAAGATGCCGCCGGAGGTCTTGGCGAAGCGGATGGCCCCGTCCACGAACGCCTCCGGGTCGATGCCCGTGGCCTTCACCAGGTAGGGCGTGCCGATGGCCCCCTCGTCGATCTTCTGCTTGGCATAGGAGTAGGACTTGTCGTAGCGCCGCATGAAGCCCAGCATGAAGGTCAGCTCCGGGTGCCGCTCCACGGCGGCCTCCGCCTGCTTGCACTGGGCCACGTCCACCCCCAGGGGCTTCTCGGAGAAGACGTGCTTCCCCGCGTCCAGGGCGGCCTCGATCTGCCAGCAGTGCTCGCTGGAGGTGGTGACGATGACCACGGCGTCGATGTCGGCCTTGGACAGCATCTCCTTGTAGTCCGTGTAGACGTCGGTGACGCCCAGTTCGTGTTTGGCGTAGTCCAGCTCGGCGGGGACGATGGAACAGGCCGCCGTCAAAGCCGCGCCGGGAATTTTATAGCGGATGTTCTGCGCGTGGACCTTGCCCAGGCGGCCCAGGCCCACAATGCCGATTTTCAGTTTCTCCATTACTTCGCGACCTTCTCCTTCTCCTCGGCCTCCTGCTTGGCGGCGGCGGCCATGCGGCGGTTCTTCGCCTCCATGCCGGCCCGGACCACGTCCATGAAGACCGCCAGGATGATCACCAGGCCCAGGACGACGTTCTGGCCCGCGGAGTCGATGGACATCAGGGCAAAGCCGTTGCGGAGGACCGCGATGATCAGGGCGCCCAGCATGGTGCCGATCATGGTGCCCTTGCCGCCGGTGAAGGAGGCTCCGCCGATGATGCAGGCCGCGATGGCGTCCGTGTCATAGGGCAGATTCGCGTTGGCTCCGTTGCAGATGCCGGAGCGGCCCACGGAGACGATGCCGCCCAGGGCCGCCATGATGCCGGACATGGTGTAGCAGAAGGTCAGCACGTTGGCCGTGTTGATGCCGGAGAGACGGGTGGCCTCCATGTTGCCGCCGGCGCAGTAGATGGATCGGCCCAGGGCCGTGCGGCTGAGGAACAGGTGCATGATGACGTACAGGACGATGACCACGATGAAGCTGACGGGGAAGCCGCCGATAGTGGCCTTGCCCAGGAACTGGACGGACTCGGGGAAGTTGTTGATCATCTGGCTGCTGGTGACCATCAATGCCAGGCCCCAGAGGACATTCTTCATGCCCAGGGTGGACACGAAGGGATGGGGCAGGTGCAGGCGGGTCAGGAGCGTTCCGTTGATGAAGCCCATCACGCCGCCGGCCAGGATGGCTACCACCATCATCAAGACGCCGCTGGATACGCCCGCCTTGTTCATGGCGCCCATGACGCAGGCGCAGAACACGGCGTTGGCGCCCACGGAGAGGTCGATGCCCGCCGTGATCAGGCACAGCAGCATGCCCACCGCCAGGAAGGCGTTGAAGGCCGTCTGCTTCAGAATGCCCATAAGGTTTGCGTAGCTGTAGAAATTGGAGTTCGCGATGGACAAAACCACGCACATGAGTACCAGGGCCAGCAGGGTTCCCATTTGGAACCCGGACCCGCTCTTTTTCTTAGTCATCTAAACTACCTCCCCAAGCCGCTTTCATAATGTCCTCCTGGTTGAAATGCTTGCTGTCCCGGTCCACGGTGGCCATGACCCGGCCGCCCCGCATGACGACCACCCGATCGCTCATGCCCAGGATCTCCGGCATTTCGGAGGAGATCATGATGACGCATTTTCCCGCCTTTACCAGGCTGTTCATAACATTGTAAACCTCGACCTTCGCGCCCACGTCGATGCCGCGGGTGGGTTCGTCGAAGATGTAGATGTCCGCTTCACTGTTGAGCCATTTGCCGATGACCACCTTCTGCTGGTTGCCGCCGGAGAGCTGGCCCACGATCTCGTCAATAGAGGGGGTCTTGATCCGCAGGGTCTGGATGTGCCCCTCGCCGGATTCCTGGATGCGCTTCTCGTCCAGGAACAATCCGGTGGTGTACCGTTTCAGACTGGAGAGCACCAGGTTCGTGCGGATGGACTCCGCCAGCACCAGGCCCTGGCCCTTCCGGTCCTCCGTCAGAAGGGCGATGCCCTCCGCGATGGCCTGCTTGGGGCTCTTGATATGAACTTCCTTGCCCTTGATGTAGATTTTGCCGCCGTCGATGGGGTCCGCGCCGAAGACGGCCCGGACGGTCTCCGTCCGTCCCGCGCCCACCAGGCCGCTCATGCCCAGAATCTGTCCGCCGTAAGCCTCCAGGCTGACGTTTTTCAGCACGCCGCCGATGGTGAGGTTCTCCACCTTCAGCATGCACTCGCCCTTGGTGCCGAACTCCTTGGGGAACTGGTTCTCCAGGGTGCGGCCCACCATGGCGGTGATGAGGGAGTCGTTGGTCCAATCCTGGATGTCCCGGGTCTCGATGTACTCGCCGTCCCGGATGACCGTCACCCGGTCGCAGAGCTCAAAGAGCTCCTCCAGCTTGTGGGAGACGAAGAGGATGCCCACGCCCCGGGCCTTCAGCTCCCGGCAGGTCTGCATCAGCTGCTTGACCTCTTTTTCGCCCAGGGAGGAGGTCGGCTCGTCCATGATGATCATTTTCGCGTCGATCAGGACGGCCTTGGCGATCTCGATCATCTGCTGGACGCCCATGCCGAAGGTGCCCGCGGCCTTCCGGGGATCGATATCCTGGCCCAGGGACTGCATGACCTCGGCGGCCTTCTTGTGCATGCCCTCGTAGTCCAGGAGGAAGCCCTTCTTGGTCCACTTGTTGATAAAGATGTTGTCCGTGACGCTGAGGAGCTTTTCGATGTTCAGCTCCTGATACACGCAGGCGATGCCCGCTGCGGCGGACTCGTTGGGGTTCTTAAAGACCTTCCTCTCCCCGTGGACATAGATCTCGCCCTCGTCCGCCATGTGGACGCCGGTGAGGACCTTAATCAGCGTGGATTTGCCCGCGCCGTTCTCACCGATCAGTCCGTGGATCTCGCCCGGCTTCACGGCCAGCTGCATGTTGTGCAGGGCCACGACGCCGGGGAACCGTTTGGTTACGTTTTTCAGCTCAACTACGTATTCGCCCACCTAATCATCACCTCATTCTCTTGGAAATCAGGGTTTCAAACCGCGCTTGAATCTGGAAATATGTTACAGGGGATAGAGAAAAGGGGCCCCGCTCCGGCGGAGCCGGAACGGGGCCCCTTCCACTCACTTCAAAAGGGATGTACGGCTTGCTCTATTAGGCCAGGTAGCCCTGGAGCTGCTCCAGGCGGGCCTGGGCGGTAGAGGGATCGACGATGCTGGCGCCGGCGTCGATGAACTCGTCCAGGGTCTCGCCCTGCAGGGCGCGGACCACGGCGTCCACGGACTGGTAGCCCATCTCATAGCCCTCCTGGCAGACGGACATGGTCTCCTCGCCGGCGAGGATGGAGTTGCAGGCGGACTGGATGCCGTCGAAGCCCAGGAACACGGTGTTGGCATAGTTCTCGTTGCCGGAGGCCTTGGCGGCCCGGGCGGCGGCCATGGCCATGTCGTCGTTGTTGGCGCAGATTACGGCGATGCCCTCGGGGTGGTTCTGGATGATGGCTTCCATGCAGGTGACGGCCTGGTCGGCCACGGCGTTGGCGTACTGGGTCTCGTCGGAGAGGAAGGTGCCGCCGGCGGCCTCGATGCCGGCCTTGTAGCCCGCCATACGGGCCTCGTTGGTGGAGTCGCCCTGAACGCCGGCGATCTCAATGCACTTGATCTCCTCCCAGCCGCGCTCCTTGGCCAGCTTCGCGGCGGCCTCGCCGCCCAGCTTGCCGGCGGCCTCGTTGCCGGTGCCGACGAAGGAGAGGACCTCGGGGGCGTCAATGTCGGTATCCACGGCCACGATGGGCTTGGTCTGCCCGGCGATCATGTTGGTCACCATGTCGGCCTGGAGGGGGGCGATGACATAGCCGTCGATGTCGGCGTTGTTCATGTCGGTCTCGATCATGTTCAGCTGCTCGTCATAGGCGGTCTCGGAGGTGGCGCCCTTGACCGTGACGGTCACATTGGGATGGTCCTTCTGATAGGCGTTGGCGCCGGCCACCACGTAACCCCAGTACTCGGAGGCGGTGGTCTTCAGGATGACGGAGATGTTGTAGCTCTCGTCGCCGGAGTCGGCGGGCTGGGCGTCGCTGCCGGAATCGGCGGGCTGAGACTGCTGCTGGCCGCTGTCGGCGGGGGCGGAGGCGCCGCCCTTGTCGCCGCCGCAGGCGGCCAGGGACAGGGCCATGGCGAGGGTGAGGATCAGCGCGAGAAACTTCTTCATAACTTCTTTTCTCCTTTTCAAATGATGTTCCCGAAAAGCAGAAGGTCCCCCAAAGACTCTGGCCCCCGCGCTTGCAAAGCGCGGGGAAAGGGAGTACTCCCTTTCCAAAATCCCCTTGGGAAAAGACCGTTGTGCCTTCCGGAAAATACGTCCGTATTTTAGCATAAGAGACCGCCGCCAGTCAAGGAGACTGTACTATATTTGTACAGTTCCGAAGAAATAAGCGGGTATTTTTGTGGATAGTATCTAAGGCAATCAAATGATAATTTCCAAAGATACCCAACTTTTCGACAGGGAGCCTTTTCCCGGCGGGAAGGCTATTCCCCCACCCCCGCCCGCCAGTCCCGGATGGCCTTCAGGAAGGTCCCGCCGTAGCGTTCCGCCTTGACCCGGCCCACGCCGGAGACCTGGAGAAATTCCTCCATGTTCAGGGGCCGAAGGGCCGCCATGTCCGTAAGCGTGGCGTTGGAGAAGACCACGTAGGCGGGGACCCCCGCCTCCTGGGCCAGGCGGAAGCGGAGGGCTTTCAGCGCCGCCAGCAGCCCGCTGTCCGCCTCCTGGGAAGCGGCCTGGGGGCTGGTCCTTCCGGCGGGACCGGCCTTCTCGGGGGACGCCTCCGCCGCCCGTTCCCGGAAGAGGACCCGCTGCCTCCGGAAGAGCACGTCCCCCGCCCGGGCCGTCAGCCGGAGGACGGGGTACTCCTCCCCGTCGCTGCGGAGGTAGCCCTCCTCCATCAGAAGATCGATGTACCGCTGGATGCGATCCTGGTCCATGCCCTTCAGGGCTCCGTGGGTGGGGAGCTGGTCCAGGCCCAGCTGGAGGGTCCGCCGGTCCCGGCTGCCCCGAAGGAGCTTGATGATGGCGGCGGCCCCCAGGCCGTAGGCATAGCGCTTTTCCACCCGGGCCACGGCGGAGAGGATTTTCTGGGCCTCCACGGTGATGTCCCGCTCCACGAAGCTCCCGGCGCAGTTTCCGCAGTTCCCGCAGCTTCCGCCGTGGATCTCTCCGAAGTAGTCCAGGAGGTCCGCCCGCAGGCAGCGGTCGGTCTTGCAGTAGCGCACCATTCGGTCCAGGCGGACGAGGTCCCGCCGGAGGCGGTCCGGGTCTCCCCCCTGGTCCTCCTGGGGGTTGGCGATGAGAAATTTAGCCGTCCGCACATCCCCGGGGGCGTAGAGCAGGACGCAGCGGGCGGGACTGCCGTCCCGTCCGGCCCGGCCCGCCTCCTGGTAGTAGCTCTCCAGGTCCTTGGGCATGTTGTAGTGGACCACAAAGCTGACGTTGGACTTGTCAATGCCCATGCCGAAGGCGTTGGTGGCCACCATCACCCGGGCCTGGTCATAGACGAAGCCCTCCTGGCTCCGGCGGCGGTCCCGGTCCTCCATTCCGGCGTGATACCGGGCGGCGGGGACGCCCTGGGCCAGCAGGGAGGCGGTGACGGAATCCACCGTCTTCCGGGTGGCGCAGTAGACGATGCCGCTCTGCCCCGGCCGCTCCGCCAGGAAGCGGGAGAGCCACCGGTCCTTGTCCCTGGCCCGGACCACCTCGAAAAAGAGGTTGGGCCGGTCAAAGCCCGTGGTGATCCGCAGGGGGTCCCGGAGCTCCAGCAGGGTCTCGATGTCCTGCCGCACCGCCGCCGTGGCGGTGGCGGTGAAGGCCCCCACCGGGGGCCGGACCGGAAGGGAGCGGACCAGCTCCGCAATCTCCAGGTAACTGGGCCGAAAATCCTGGCCCCACTGGGAGACGCAGTGGGCCTCGTCCACGGCTACCAGGGAGACGGGCAGCTCCCCCAGCAGGCGGCGGAAGCCCTCCGCCTGGAGGCGCTCCGGGGCGATGTAGAGGAGCTTGCAGTCCCCCCGGCGGACCTGGCGGTAGACCTCCCGGTACTCCTCCGCATCCAGGGAGGAGTTGATGTACGCGGCGGGAACGCCCGCCTGGGCCAGGGCGGCCACCTGGTCCTTCATCAGGGAGATGAGGGGGGAGAGGACCAGGGTCAGCCCCGGCAGCAGCAGGGCCGGAAGCTGGTAGCAGACGGATTTCCCCGCCCCGGTGGGCATGACGCCCATCACGTCCCGGCCCGAGAGAAGCGCGTCGATCAGCGCCTCCTGCCCGGGGCGAAAGCCGCTGTGGCCGAAATACTGTTTCAAGAGGGTGAGCTTGTCCATGAGGGCCTCCTATTTTCCTTCTGCGCGGCGATGAGATAGCGGTGGATGGTCCCCTGAATGCTCCCGCTTCTTTCCATCTCCTCCTGCATGGCGAGGAGGCGGTCAAAGCAGCGGTCCACGGAGAAGCCGGGAAACTCCCATTCGATGACCCGGGCGAACCAGACGAAGGCCCCCACGTCGTAAAACCGGATGGGCCGGTAGGCCTCCTCTCCCCGCAGAATGCGGAAGCCCGCCGCCTCGAAGGCCGCCCGCTGTTCCCGGAGGTTTTTGTGGGGAAAGGGCTTCGGCGTTCCGGGGAGGACCCGCTCCACCAGGTCCCGGTCGTTGTCCTCTCCGACTTGTTCCGTGAGGAACCGGCCGCCGGGCCTCAGCAGCCGGAACAGCTCCGCCGGGTCAAAGGCCCCGTGGCGGTTGAGGATAAGATCGAAACTCCCGTCGGGAAAAGGGATTGCCGAAGGATCGGCGCACTCCTGAAAGGCGACACCCAGGGGCAGTAGGGTTTCCCGGCAGAGCCGGACGTTGGGGGGATAGCCCTCCGTGGCGGCGGTTCTCTCCGCTGGGTGGCCCAGGGAGCGCAAAAACTCGCCGCCCCCGGTGTCGTAGTCCAAAAGCGCCATGTCGTCCCGCAGGGATTCCCGAACGAGGCGGCGGTAGCTCCAGGGGAGGTCGTGCTCCTCCGCGAACCGGCCCTGAATGGGGGAGAAATCCCAGCCGTGAATGTGGGCCTGGGCTTCTTCCTCCTGCCAAAGGGCTTTCCATTCCGCAGCGGTCATGGGTGCGCCTCCTTTTTTGCCTCTGATTCTATCACAGCCCCTCCGGCGTTGCAAGACGGGAAAACCGCCCCTTGACTTTCGCCCCGCACCCGCTGTAAAATGGCAGCAATTGACATTCTCAAAACCAGGAGGCGCGTTTATGGAACATGCCGACCTCATCGTCTGCCGGGACCTGTCCCTGGGCTACGAGGGACAGAGCGTCCTGAGCCATTTCAACCTGCATATCCGGAGCGGGGATTACCTCTGCGTTGTGGGGGACAACGGCTCCGGGAAGTCCACCCTGCTCCGGGGGCTTCTGGGGCTGCTGCCGCCCCTGGCGGGGACCATCGAGCGGGCGGCGGAGCTGGAGGAGGGGGCCGTGGGCTATCTCCCCCAGCAGACCCGGGCCCAGCGGGACTTCCCCGCCACGGTGGAGGAGGTGGTCCTCTCCGGCTTTCTGAACCGGAAGGGGCTGCGGTTCTTCTACTCCGCCGCCCAGCGGTCCCAAGCGCTGATGAACCTGGGGAAGCTGGGGGCCCTGGAACTGCGGAACCAGAGCTACCGGGACCTCTCCGGCGGCCAGCAGCAGCGGGTCCTGCTGGCCCGGGCCCTCTGTGCCGCCAGCCGACTGCTGATCCTGGACGAGCCGGTCACGGGGCTGGACCCCGCCGCCGCCCAGGACCTCTATAAGACTCTGGCCTATTTAAATAAGAAGGAGGGCATGGCCGTGGTGATGGTGACCCACGACCTCCGCCCCGCCCTCCGGGAGGCGGGGACGGTGCTCCACATCGGGCACAGCGGGACCTTCCTGGGTACCCCGGCGGAATATCTGGCCTCGCCCTATGGAAAGCGCTTCAAGGAGGTTTCGGAATGAGCCTGATCGAAATGTTCTCTTTCCCCTTCATTCAGCGGGCCCTCATCGCCGGAGTGCTGGTGAGCCTGTGCGCCGCCCTGCTGGGGGTGCCCCTGGTGCTGAAGCGGTACTCCATGATCGGCGACGGCCTCAGCCATGTGTCCTTCGGGGCCCTGGCGGTGGCGGTGGCCCTGGGGTTCACGCCGCTGTATTTCTCCATTCCCGTGGTGGTGGCGGCGGCCTTCCTCCTCCTCCGGGTGGCGGACAGCCCCCGGTGGAACAGCGACGCCGCCATCGCCGTGGTCAGCGCCTCCGCCCTGGCCCTGGGGGTGCTGGTGATCTCCAAGACCTCCGGCATGACCACGGACGTGGACAACTACATGTTCGGCAGCGTCCTGGCCATGAGTCCTGCGGACGTGGCGCTGTCGGTGCTCCTCTGCGCTGCGGTGCTGGCGCTGTTCCTCCTGTTCTACCATCGGATCTTCGCCGTGACCTTTGACGAGAGCTTCTCCCGGGCCACGGGGCTGAAGGTGGAGCGGTACAACGCCCTGCTTGCCATCCTGACGGCCCTGACCATCGTCCTGGGGATGCGGATGATGGGGGCCATGCTGATCTCCTCCCTGGTGATTTTCCCGGCGCTGACGGCCATGCGGCTGTTCCGGGGCTTCCGGGGGGTGACCCTCTGCGCCGCCGTCACGTCGGTGGCGTGCTTCTGCGCGGGGCTCACCGTGTCCTTCGCCTGGTCCACGCCGGTGGGGGCCACGGTGGTGGCGGCGAATCTGGCGCTGTTTCTGGCGGCGTGCGCCGTCTCGGCGGTCCGGCGGCGGTAACGAAATAAGCGGCCCGCTTTCGCGGGCCGCTCAGCGTTTTCGGGGGTAGGGCCTGGGGTCGTCGGTCAGCTCCAGAAGATAGTCCACGCTGGTGTTATGGAATTTTGCCAGCGCGCAGAGAACCTGAGGCGTCAGCATCCGCTGGCCGCTTTCATAGTAGGCATAGGTCCGCTGGGAGACGCCTACTGCCTCTCCCAGTTTTTCCTGCGTTAAATCGCGGTCCTCTCGAAGATCGCGAATTCTTCGGTACATCGGCATCACCTGAGTTAAGCATACGAAAGAACAAAATATTCTATTTACATTTTGAACATTTTGTTCTATAATATGAGAGAGGTGATGGCTTTGTCCTATAAAGAATTATACTTTATGCTGTTCTCCGCCATAACGGATGCCCTGAGGGAATTGCAGTGCGGGCGGATCGTGTCCGCCATCCAGATTCTGCTCCGCGCGTCGGAAGAGGCGGAGGCCGTCCACATGGAGACGGACATCCTGCCGGACGCGCCGCTGGAGTAAGGACGGCGAAGGAATTCAGCTGTTCGACCGCCGACACAGGGGCAGCTGAGCAAAAGGGACCCCCGGAGAGGTAGGATCTCTCCGGGGGTCCGCTTTTGCGTGGAAAACATGGATGCTCTTGTCTTCGGTCAACTTTATTATACCACGCCCCCGCCGGAGACGCAAGAGAAACTTGAAAAATAAACATTCTCAAATTGAAGAAAAGACTTGCATTTTAAAAACCGCCGTGCTATACTGACAAATGCTGTTGCGGTGAAAGCTGCGGAGCGGAATTCGTTTTAGAAAGGGGTGAACAGAGCAATGAAGGAAGGAATCCATCCCAATTATCAGCAGACTACGATTACATGCGCCTGCGGTAATGTGATTGAGACAGGTTCTACCAAGAAGGATATCAAGGTGGAAGTCTGCTCTAAGTGTCACCCCTTCTTCACCGGCAAGCAGAAGCTGGTGGACACCGGCGGCCGGGTCGCGAAGTTCAACAAGAGGTTCGGCCTGGACAAGTGAGTCCGACACGATCACTACCAAAAGAGCGCGCCGTAGCTGCGGCGCGCTCTTTTTTTCGGAAAAAGGAGGTTCCCATGGAAGAGCTGGACCCGAAGAAGACTAGCCGCGCCGCGGCCTTCGAGCTGTGGATGAAGGCCCCTATGCCCATGGTGACGCTGGTGAAAACCCTGGACGTCACCCGGCTGGTGCGGCTGAGCCGCCGGGGCCTGAAATTCAACATGCTTTTGTGCTGGTGCATCGGCAAAGCGGCCTCTCGGACAGAGGAGTTTTACACCCTCCCAGTGGGGGATAAGCTGGTCCGGTACGGAAACCTTGCCGTCAACACCGTCGTGGCGCTGGCGGACGGCGGCATCGCCACCTGCGACGTGCCGTTTTCCCAGGACCTGACCCGGTTCCAGCAGGACTACCAGACCCTGACCGCCCGGGTTCGGGAGACGGGGGCCCCCTATGATCTGAACGGCGATTATATGGTGATCGGCGCCTCCGCCCTGCCCCAGACCGAGATCGACGGGGCGGTGAACATCTACGCCGGATTCTACAACAACCCCTTCCTCGTCTGGGGGAAATATCGAAAGAAGCTGTGGCGGGCGGTCCTGCCCGTCTCCTTCCAGTTTCACCACACCCAGATGGACGGCGGCCACGCCGCCCGCTTCCTGGAGGATCTCCAGGAGGAGATTCGGACCCTGAACCCCTGACCGGTCCGAAATTTTCGGTTGCGTTTTTCCAGAAAACGCATATACTGGAACCAGTGAATTTTAGAAAGGAGTCCTCTGCCATGCGCCTGCATCCCATCGATCCCAAAGCCGCCGCCCTGGAGCTTCTCCCGGCCCTGGGGGCGGAAAACGCCCTCCTCACCGCCGGGACGGCGGACCGCTGCAACACCATGACCATCGGCTGGTGCCAGGCGGGACGGCTGTGGAACCTGCAAGCCTGCACGGTCTACGTGCGGCCCGAGCGGTATACCTATCAGTTCATGGAGGAACAGGAGTATTTCACCGTCTCCGTCCTCCCGAAGGACCGGAAAGACGCCATGTCCCTCTGCGGCACGAAGAGCGGCCGGGACATGGATAAAATCAAGGAGTGCGGCCTGACGGTTCGCACCGGCGCGGGCGGCGCCCCCTTCTTCGAGGAGGCGGAGCTGGTGCTGGTGTGCAAAAAGCTCTACGCCCAGGACTTGACCCCCGCCTGCGTGCTCCCCGCCGGAGAGGAGAAGGTCCTCCCCAGTTACGGCGCCAAGGGCGGCTGGCACCGGGCCTATACCGGCGAGATCGTGGAGGCGTACTCCGCCAAGTAATCGAAAAACGTAAGAGGTACTATGCGAGAGACAGACAAGATTCGAGACAAGGTAGTATTAGTGGGTCTGAACTCCCCGGTGCTGAAACAGGACCAGAACGCCGATGAGGGCACGTTGGATGAACTCTCCGCCCTGGTGGAGACCGCCGGGGGCGAGACCGTGGGCATCGTCCTCCAGAACCGAAACTCTCCGGACCCCAGGACCTTCATCGGCGAGGGCAAATGCGCCGAGGTGAAGCTCTACTGCGAGAACACCGAGGCCACCATGGTCATCTTCGACAACGACCTGTCCCCCTCCCAGCTTCGCGTACTGACGGAGCTGCTGGGGGTCCAGGTCCTGGACCGCTGCGGGCTGATCCTGGACATCTTCGCCCAGCGGGCCCGGACCCGGGAGGGGCGGCTCCAGGTGGAGCTGGCCCAGTACCAATACCTGCTGCCCCGCCTCACGGGCATGTGGACCCACCTGGAGCGCCAGGCGGGCACCAGCGGCAGCGGGCCCATCGGCTCCAAGGGCCCCGGCGAGACCCAGCTGGAGACGGACCGGCGGCACATCCACCGGAAGATCGACAAGCTCCGAGAAGACCTGGAGGACGTGCGCCGGGTCCGGAACACCCAGCGCCGCCAGCGGCGGAAGAACGAGGTTCCCGTAGTGGCCCTGGTGGGCTACACCAACGCCGGGAAGTCCACCCTCTTGAACCAGCTCACCGGCGCGGGCATTCCCGCCAACAACCGGCTCTTCGACACCCTGGATACCACCAGCCGCCTGCTCCACGTCAGCGACACGACGGACGTGGTCCTCAGCGACACCGTGGGCTTTATCCGCAAGCTCCCTCACCAACTGGTGGAGGCGTTCAAGGCGACGCTGGAGGAGCTGGAGTACGCGGACCTGCTGCTCCACGTCATCGACGTGTCAAGCCCGGACTGGCAGGGACAGGCCCGGGTGGTGGAGGACCTGATTCTGGAGCTGGGGGCGGGGGAGCTGCCCCGCATCGACGTGTTCAATAAGTGCGACTGCCTGCCCCCGGGGGAGATCATGCCCCACGGGGAGGACATCTGCGCCATTTCCGCCAGGAGCGGCCAGGGAGTGGACAAGCTGCTGAAGATGATCGCCCGGCGGCTGGATAAGGGGACCCGGCGGGTCACCGTCCATTTGCCCTATGACCAGGGGGGCCTTTTGGACCTTCTCTATAAGGAGGCCAAGGTGGAGAAGGTGGAGTACGGCGAGACCATCGACGTGACGGCAGTGTGCGCCCCCCGGACCCTGGGGAGGGTGGCGGAGTTCACGGACGGCTGAGGGCCAGCCCCTCCCCGGTGCGCAGACCCAGAAGAAACGCCTGGATGGCGGTGAACTCCAGGGCCTTGTCCAGGTCCTCCAGGCCGCCGTCGGCCAGCTGGCTTTGCAGCAGCTCCAGACGGAGGGCGTAGTCGCTTTCCCGCGTGAGGGTTCCCAGTTGGGGCTTGATGTAGTTGGCGTAGAGCCAGAGCATAAAATCAGACATCAGAACCACCTTTCAACATAAGAATTGGCGTGCTATAAGGATAGTATAGCACAGTGTCTTTGGCGTGTCAAGGGGGGAGTTATGCTTTTTCAAGAAAGATTGCGTGCACTCCGAAAAGATTGCGGTGAAACGCAGGTGCAGGTGGCAGCGGCCCTGGGGCTGGTAGACCGCCATTATCAGAAATTTGAGTCAGGGGCCAATCTGCCCAGTTTTCAAAACATCATCGCCCTGGCGGACCATTTCCAGGTCAACGCGGATTACCTGCTGGGCCGGACCGATATCCGGGATATGCTGCCGCCCTCTTCCGAACAGGAGGACGGCCATGACTGACGGCTACCGCGTCCCCTTCGCGGACGCAGAGACCGAGTTCACCGAAAAACGCTCCCGCTTCATCACAAACCTCTGGCGGGTAGAATCCGAGGCGGAGGCCCGGGCAAAGCTCGAGGAGGTCCGCAAGCGGCACTATGACGCCCGGCACCACTGCTGGTGCTACCTCATCCGGGACAGCGGCGTCGTCCGCTACTCCGACGACGGCGAGCCCCAGGGCACCGCGGGCCAGCCCATGCTGAACGTCTTCCAGCGCCAGGAGGTCACCAACGTCTGCTGTGTGGTGACCCGGTACTTCGGCGGCGTGCTGCTGGGAGCCGGGGGCCTGACCCGGGCCTATGGCCGGGGGGCCCGGGACGGCCTGGAGGCGGCGGGCACCGCCTGGGTGAGCCTGTGGACGCTGTGGGACGTGCCCTGCCCGTACCCGCTGCTGGAGCGGCTGAAGCTGGAGATCGCCGCCCAGGGCGGCGTCCTCCGGGACGCAGACTATGGGGCGGAGGTGACGCTTCACACCGCCTTTTCCCCCGAAGGGGCGGCGGCCTTCGCCGCCCGTCTGACGGAGCTGTCGGCGGGGAAGCTGACGATGGTCCCGGCGGGGGAGGAGTACTTACCGGGCCCGAAAGAGGAATAGAAAAACGCCGGAAGGACCGCTTCCGGCGTTCTTTTACAGTCTCTCTGCTTTGTCCCCGGCGTACCACATATTATAGGTTTGCCGGTAGACCTCCGCGGCGGCCTCGGTGTGGCAGACCATCCGCACCCGGCGGGGAAGCTCATGGTCCCGGAGGAAGTCCATGATGGCCTTTAACGCGACGCTGGCCGCCTGGGCCATGGGATACCCGTAGACCCCGGTGGAGATGGAAGGGAAATCCACCGTTTCAATGCCGTGTTCCTCCGCCAAAGATAAGCAGGAGCGGTAACAGGAGGCCAGCAGGGCCGCCTCTCCGGCGTTCCCGCCCCGCCAGATGGGGCCGGGGGTGTGGAGGACGTATTTCGCGGGGAGATGGTAGCCCTTGGTCAGCTTGGCCTGTCCGGTCTCGCAGCCCCCCAGGGTCCGGCACTCCGCCAGGAGTCCCGGCCCGGCGGAGTGGTGAATGGCCCCGTCCACGCCGCTGCCGCCTAAGAGCGTGCGGTTGGCGGCGTTGACAATGGCTTCCGCGTCGGATTTCGTGATGTCGCCGACCAGGATGGAAAAACGGTCCATAACGGACCCTCCTTGATTCGAGATTTGGTTCTTTTATATAGTAGCGGGAAACCCTGTTAGAGGCAAGAAAAAAATTTTCGGAAATTTGCGGATTACCCCTTGACCTTGCCGGTACGTCAGCCCTTATACTCCATTTTGTCAGGAGGGATACAGCCATGGAATACACCGTCAAGGCCCTGGCGGAGCTGGCCGGGGTCACGCCCCGGACCCTGCGCTGGTACGACCAAAAGGGCCTTCTCAAGCCCCGGCGGACCACAGAGGCGGGCTACCGCCTCTACGGCCCCGAAGAAGTAGACCGCCTCCAGTCCATTCTTTTTTACAAGGAACTGGGGCTGGAGCTGGAGGCTGTCCGGAAAATTCTGGATGCGCCGGGCTTCGACCGCGCGGCGGCGCTGCAGAGCCACCTGGCGGAACTGGAGACCCGGCGGCGGCGGCTGGACGCCCTGATCCTGACGGTAGAGAAGACCATCGACGAGGCAAAAGGAGGAACACCCATGTCCGACAGGGAAAAATTCGAGGCGTTCAAGCGCCGGGCCGTGGAGGCCAACGAGGAGCGGTACGGCAAAGAGGTCCGGGAGAGATACGGCGACGAGGCCGCGGAGGGCTCCAACGAGAAGCTCCTCTCCATGACGAAGGAGGAGCACGGGCAGTGGAAGGCCCTGGAGGCGGAAATTCTCTCCGCCCTGGCCGCCGCCGTCTGCACCGGGGAGGACCCGGCAGGAGCGGAGGGCCGCCGCGTCGCGGAGCTTCACCGCCGCTGGCTGTGCTGCACCTGGACGGCTTACACCCCCCAGGCCCATCGCGGGCTCGCGGAGCTGTACACGGCGGACGCGCGCTTCACCGCCTACTACGACCGAGAGGTCCCCGGCTGCGCGGAATTTCTGCGCCAGGCCGTCCAGGCGTATACGGAGTGAGCCCAGGGCCCGCCGCGAGGCGGGCCCTTCCGCGCTTCTCTCCCAAAAATTTTCCACTCCTTAAACTTTTCGCTCCCCTTCTCCGTCTATACTATGAAAGCCGCCCAGAGCCCAGGCGCCGGACGGGGCGGTGGAACCCTATCAGAAAGGAGCATCCATGTGACGAAGGAAGAAACCTTGACCTCGTTCCTCGTCGAGAACCAGGCCCGGTTTTACCGGCTGGCCTACAGCGTGCTGCGCAACCGGGAGGAGGCCCTGGACGCGGTGCAGACCGCCGTCTGCCGGGCGCTGGAGCACCAGGACAGCCTCCGGGACCCCGGGGCCGTCAAGACCTGGTTTACCCGCATTTTGATGAACGCCTGCAACGACACGCTCCGCCAGCGGAGCCGGGTGGTTCCCTTCCCGGAGAATGGGGAGGAGCCCTCCCAGGAGGACCCGGAGCCCGCCGACGAGACCCTGGCCCGGCGGGTGGAGGCCCTGCCGGCGGAGGTGGGGACCGTCATCAGGCTGCGGTTTTACGAGGAATTGACCCTGAGGGAGATCGGGGAAGTCACCGGACAGAACATCAACACGGTGAAGAGCCGTCTGTACGCGGGGCTGAAAAAGCTGCGCGTCGCTATGGAAGGAGCGGAGATTTGATGAACGAATTCAAGAGCGCCAAAGAGGAGTACGACAACACCCCCATTCCCGAAGAGCTTTCGGAGCGGGTCCAGGCGGGGATTCAGGAGGGGAAGGCCCGCTACCGGGCCCGCCGGGGCCGGACGGTCCGCCGCTGGGGAGCCACCGCCGCGTGCTTCGCCGTGCTGCTGGCGGGGCTGAACCTGTCCCCCACCATCGCCAAGGCCGCCGCCGACGTGCCTGTGCTGGGCGGGCTGTTCCAGGTGCTGACCTTTGTGGACTATGACAAGACGGAGGACGGGATTCACTATGACGTGTCCGCGCCCCAGGTGGAGGCGGAGGGCGCCCTGGCGGAGAAGGTCAACGCCGCCATTCAGGAGAAGATGGACGCCCACCTGGCCAAAGCCCGGCAGGACTGGGACGACTACCGGGAGGCGTTCTTCGCCACCGGCGGCACGGAAGAGGACTGGGCCGGCCGGGAGATGGACGTGATCGTGGACTATGAGATCAAGAGCCATACGGATTCCCGGGTCTCCTTCGTGGTGACCTTCGCCGAGGGCTGGGTGTCCTCCATAGAGGAGCGCTACTATTACAACCTGGACCTGGCCGAGGACCGGGACCTGACTCTCCGGGACGTCCTGGGGGAGGATTGGGTGGAAACCTGCAACGCCGCCATCGAACAGCAGATTGCGGACAGCGTGGACGAGGAGGGCTTTACCTTTTTCTTCACGCCGGAGGAGGGCGGCTTTACCACGGTGGACGAGACCACCGGTTTCTATGTCCGGGAGGACGGGACCGTGGTGGTGTGCTTCCCCAAGTACAGCATCGCCGCCGGCGCGGCGGGGATTCCGGAGTTCCCCATCAACTGAAAGAGCCAAACAGAAGGCCGCCCCGTGAGGGGCGGCCTCGCTGCCGTCGGGAGTCAATCCAGTCCGGGGACCCGGGGCAGCTTGTCAAAGCTGGCTTGAAGCTCTTCATCCGTGGGGATATAGTCCGTCATCTCCCCGTTGTGGAACTTCTCATAGGCCACCATATCGAAGTACCCGGTGCCGGTGAGGCCGAAGACGATGGTCTTCTCCTCGCCGGTCTCCTTGCATTTCAGGGCCTCGTCCATGGCCGCCCGGATGGCGTGGCTGGACTCCGGCGCGGGCAGGATGCCCTCCACCCGGGCGAACGCCTCCGCCGCCTCGAAGACCTTCGTCTGCTCCACGGACACGGCCTCCATGTACCCGTCGTGGTAGAGCTGGGAGAGGACCGGGCTCATGCCGTGGTAGCGCAGGCCCCCTGCGTGGTTGGCGGAGGGGATGAAGCCGCTGCCCAGAGTGTACATCTTCGCCAGGGGGCAGACCATGCCGGTGTCGCAGAAGTCGTAGGCAAACCGGCCCCGGGTAAAGCTGGGGCAGGAGGCGGGCTCCACGGCGAGGATGCGGTAATCCCGCTCCCCCCGGAGCTTTTCACCCATGAAGGGGGAGATGAGGCCCCCCAGGTTGCTGCCGCCCCCGGCGCAGCCGATGATGATGTCCGGGACCACGCCGTATTTGTCCAGAGCCGCCTTGGTCTCCAGGCCGATGATGGACTGGTGGAGCAGCACCTGGTTCAGGACGCTTCCCAGCACGTAGCGGTAGCCGGGGTTCTTCGCCGCGGCCTCCACCGCCTCGGAAATGGCGCAGCCAAGAGAACCGGTGGTGCCGGGGTGCTCGGCGAGGATCTTTCTGCCGATTTCTGTCTCCGTGGAGGGGGACGGAGTGACGGATGCCCCGTAGGTCCGCATGACCTCCCGGCGGAAGGGCTTCTGCTCGTAGCTGACCTTCACCATGAAGACCTTGCAGTCCAGCCCTAAGTAGGCGCAGGCCATGGAAAGGGCGGTGCCCCACTGGCCCGCGCCGGTCTCGGTGGTGACGCCGGCGAGGCCCTGCTTCTTGGCGTAGTACGCCTGGGCGATGGCGGAGTTCAGCTTGTGGGAGCCGGAGGTGTTGTTGCCCTCGAACTTGTAGTAGATCTTCGCCGGGGTCTGGAGCTTTTCCTCCAGGCAGTAGGCCCGGACCAGGGGAGAGGGGCGGTACATCTTGTAGAAGTCCCGAATCTCCTTAGGGATGGGGATCTCCCGGGTGTCGTCGTCCAGCTCCTGGCGGATGAGCTCGTCGCAGAACACGGGCCGCAGGTCCTCGAAGCCCATGGCTTCCCCGGTGCCGGGGTTCCGCAGGGGGGCGGGCTTGGTCTTCATGTCGGCCCGGACGTTGTACCAGGTGTTCGGCATCTCCGCCTCGGTGAGATAGATCTTGTAGGGGATGTTCTCGAATGTCATGACGCTTGCTCCTTTCGAATCGCTGGTCTCTCCCGGAGGCGGAGCGTCAAAAAAAGACCTCCGTCCACGAAAGGACCCGTAACAGGTACCTTTGGGACAAAAGTCTTGAAACTTCTGCGGTGCCACCCAAATTGGCGGTATGAAAAACCGCCCGCTCGGCGGCGCGCCAACACGCGCCTTTCCTTGGTAACGGGGGAAAAGCCCGTCGGGACATACTTGGAGGATTTCCCCCGTTCAGCCCGCCCTCTGCGGTCCATTCAACAGGCTCGTTTCTGCCGCCATCTCACCACCGGCGGCTCTCTGAGAGAACCAAGGCCCTGCCTACTCGTCCGCGTCATCGGTTTGCGCTTGTGAACTTGGGCACAGCATACGCCTCCCGGGGCGGTTTTGTCAAGCCCCCAAAATTAGGTTCGACGAATTTGACAATGCAAATGGATAAAGTGTTTAAAAATTTCGTGAAAGCTGACCGGGGAAAGGACCGGGCGGAAGTATGATTTTCCGTCCTCCCGGTCAAGCTAAGGCGGAGGTGATCGCATGGATTCCATTTGGACACAGACGGCGGAGCTGCCCCAATTTGCCCCCCTGGACGGAGATTTGAAGACGGACGTGCTGGTGATCGGCGGCGGCCTGGCGGGGCTGCTGTGCGCTTACTGGCTGACCAGGGCGGGAGCGGACTGCGCCCTGGTGGAGGCGGACCGCCTTTGCGGCGGCGTGACGGGGAACACCACCGCCAAGCTCACGTTCCAGCACGGCCTGATTTACAGCAAGCTCCTCCGGGAGTTCGGCCCGGAAAGGGCCCGGCTGTACCTGGAGGCCAACCGGGGGGCCCTGGGGAAATACCGGGAGCTCTGCCGGAACATTGACTGTGATTTTGAGGAGCGGGACGCTTATGTCTACGCCCTGACGGACCGGCGGAAGCTGGACCGGGAGCTGGAGGCCCTGGAGCGCCTGGGCTTTCAGGCGGAATTCACAAGGACCCCGGCCCTGCCCATGCCCACGGCGGGGGCGGTGAGGTTTCCCAAGCAGGCCCAGTTCCACCCGCTGAAATTTGTCGCCGCCATCGCCAAGGGGCTGCGGATCTTCGAGCATACAAAGGTCCTGGAGCTGGCCCCCGGCACGGCGGTGACAGACCGGGGAACCGTGAGGGCGGAGAAGATTGTGATTGCCACACACTTTCCCATGCTGAACAAGCACGGGGCCTATTTCCTCAAGCTCTATCAGCACCGCTCCTACGTGTTGGCCCTGGAAAACGCCCCGGCGGTGGGGGGCATGTACGTGGACGAGGGGGAAAAGGGGCTGTCCTTCCGGGATTACGGGGACTTCCTCCTCCTGGGCGGCGGCGGGCACCGGACCGGAAAGCGGGGCGGCGGCTGGCGGGAGCTGGAGGCGTTTGCCAAAGAGCATTATCCCCAGGCCCGCGTCGCCGCCCGCTGGGCAACCCAGGACTGCATGACCCTGGACGGCGTACCCTACGCGGGGCCCTATTCCAAGGGGACGGAGGGGCTGTATGTGATCACGGGCTTCAACAAGTGGGGGATGACCTCCTCCATGGCGGCGGCGCTGGTGCTGGCAAATCTGCTCCAGGGGAAAGAGAACCCTTACGCGGCGCTGTTCGACCCCTCCCGGAACGTGTTTCGGCCCCAGCTGGCGGCCAACGCCTGGACGTCCACAGTGGGACTGCTGACTCCCACGGTCCCCCGCTGTCCCCATATGGGCTGCGCCCTGAAGTACAACGCCCAGGAGCACAGCTGGGACTGCCCCTGCCACGGGTCCCGGTTCGGGGAGGACGGGCGGCTCATCGACAATCCGGCCACGGATGACAAAGAATCTATGAAGATCAACAGGGAGGATGTTTCATGAAAATCAACCACAGAAAAGCGGCAATCATTGGCTGCGGCAATGTGGGCGCGTCCATTGCCTTCCGCTTTTTGCAGCAGAGCCTCTTTACCCGCCTGGTGCTGCTGGACGCGAACCGGGAAAAGGCGGAGGGAGAGGCCATGGACCTCCGGGACGGCCTGCCCTACGCCGCGGCCATGGAGATCACCGCCGGAAGCTATGACGATTTGGCGGACTGCGCCCTGGCGGTCATCACCGCCGGAGCGAACCAGAAGCCGGGGGAGACCCGGCTGGACCTCATCGGGAAGAACACGGAGATTCTGCGCTCCATCTTGAAGGAGATCACCGCCCGGAGCTTCGGCGGCATTCTGCTGGTGGTGTCCAACCCGGTGGACGTGCTGACCTACGCGGCTTGGCGCCTCTCGGGCTATCCCCGGGAGCGGGTGATCGGCTCCGGCACGGTGTTGGACACCGGGCGGCTGAAGCAGCTGCTGGGGGCGGAGCTGGAGGTGGACAGCCGGAACATCCACGCCTTCATCATCGGCGAGCACGGGGACAGCGAGCTGGCGGTGTGGAGCGAGGCCAACGTCTCCGGCCTGGATCTGGAGGACTTTTGCCGGGTCCGGGGGCAGACCCTGGGGGCGGAGAACCGGGATCGGCTGTACCGGGAGGTCCGGGACAGCGCCTACCAGATTATCGAGCGGAAGGGGGCCACCTACTACGGCATCGCCATGGCGGTGGGGCGCATCGCGGAGGCCATCGTCAAGGACGAGCGGGCGGTGCTTCCGGTGTCGGCGGTGCTGGACGGGCAGTACGGGATGAACGGGCTGGCCCTGAGCCTGCCCTCCGTCGTGGGGCGGAAGGGCTTGCAGGAGATTTTGGAGATGCCGCTGAGCGAAGAGGAGCGGGCGGCGCTGGCGGCCTCGGCGGAGCAGATGCGGGAGGCCATCGGAACCTTGAAGCTGTAAAGAGAGCAGAGCGCCGGCCGGGTTTCTTCCGGCCGGCGTTTTTGCTTATTTTGCGGCGGCCCTGGGAGCCGGGTTTTCCTGGAGGGCATCCCGAAGCTTTTCCAGGGCCCGTTTTTCAATGCGGGATACATAGCTCCGGGAGATGCCGAAGGAGGAGGCAATTTCCCGCTGGGTCAGGGGCACGGTTCCTCCCAACCCGTAGCGAAGGCGGACAATCTCCGCTTCCCGGGCGGTGAGGCGCTCCCGGACCAGCTTGTGGAGCCGCAGGGCGTTGTCCCGGTCGTGGAGGTCCTCCAGCATGGTGTCGTCCACGCCCACGATGTCCATGAGCTGGAGGGCGTTCCCGTCCTTGTCGGTGTCGATGGAATCGGAGAGGGAGACCTCACCCTGGAGTTTTTTTTGGCTGCGGAAGTACATGAGGATCTCGTTTTCAATGCATCGGGCGGCATAAGTGGCAAGGCGCGCGCCCTTGGTGGGGTCAAAGCTGGAGATGCCCTTGATCAGGCCGATGGTGCCGATGGAGATCAGGTCCTCCTGGTCGGCGCTTTGGGTGTAGTACTTCTTAATAATATGCGCCACCAGCCTCAGATTCCGCTCGATGAGCACCTGCCTTGCCTCAGGGTCCCCCTGGGCGTACTTCTCCAGCCACTCCCGCTCCTCCGCGGCGGACAGCGGTTTTGGAAATGACCCGCCGCCGGAAAGACGCAGGGAGAACAGCAGCGTATTGGCGAACAACAGCAGCGCGGCAGACAGCATAAGACCTCCTCGCCGGGGCGCAGAGCCCCGGCTGCCGCTTTCCCGGCTGGCGGCGGACCGAATTCCAGGGCGGAGCGCCCTCTCCTTCAGCCTATGAAAACCGGGGAAGTCCCTATGCGGCCTTTGCTTTTGGCGGGCAGGCGTGGTATACTGGTCGGCGAAAGGGGGCGGCGGCATGGGCTGGACGGTTTACATCCTCCGCTGCGGAGACGGGAGCCTCTACACCGGCTGTACCAACGACCTGTCCCGGAGGCTGGAGGCCCACCGGAGCGGCAAGGGGGCCAAGTACACCCGGAGCCGCCCGCCCGTGACCCTGGTTTACCGGGAGGAAGCGGCGAACAAGTCCGCCGCCCTCCGGCGGGAGGCGGCCATCAAGCGCCTGGACCGCCGGGAAAAGCTGGCGCTGATCATGGAAAAGGGGGAGGGCGCCCATGGAGATTCGGCCATTGAGGAAGACAGACAGCCGGCTGGAGGTCAGCCGGATCTATGAGGAGAGCTGGAAAGCTGCCTATCAGGGCGTCGTCCCCCAGGCTTATTTGGACGGCATCCCCGCCGGGCTGTGGGCGGCGAACCTGGACCAAGAGGGACGGTGGAGCTTGGTGCTGGAGGAGAGCGGACGGCTGATTGGGACTTCCAGCGTCGGTCCCTCCCGCTGGGGGGACTACCCGGATTTTGGAGAGGTGGTGTCCCTCTACCTGCTGCCGGAGCACATGGGCCGGGGATACGGAGGGCCGCTGCTGGAGGCGGCGGTGGAGACGCTGGCCGGACGGGGCTTCCGGGATGTGCTCCTTTGGGTACTGGAGGACAATCGCCGGGCGAGGCGCTTCTATGAAAAGCATGGATTCCGCCCCGCCGGAGACATTATGGAGCAGGAGATCGGCGGCAAGCGCCTGCGTGAGGTCCTATACCGCCGCCATGTGAACTGATACGGAAGGGCCCCGGGGCTGCCTGTTCCCCGGGGCCCTTCCATATTCTAAAGAGGTGTCTTTGGCAAGCGCGGATGGGGCAGGTCCATAAAGGACTATCAGTTAGCATCGACTAACGGCCTGTGATTTGAAGTTTATCACAGCTAACCAAAACTGTCAAGGGCTTTTTGCAAAGTTCAAGAATTTTTTCGGGGGCGAAGCTGCGGGACAAACACAGAAAATTTAGAAAAAAGATATTTCTTTCAAAACCGGCACAAAATTTAAACAAAGTATAAATTTGCCCCGCGGATTCTTGCAAAAAGGAGTGGAGTTCCCTATACTGATCTTTACTACCAATTGAGGGAAAAATCCCGCGCGCGGGCGCGGGAGAGAGGAGCGCCGTGATGAAGGTACTGGTCTTGTCGGATTCCCACGGAAATATCTCCAATATGATCCAGGCTGTGGAGCGGGAAGCGCCCCGGATGATCTTCCACCTGGGGGACTGCTGGCGGGACGGGGAACGGCTCCATGACCGCTTCCCGGAGCTTCCCATGGAGCAGGTGTATGGCAACTGCGATTATTTCCGGGGCTCCCGGGAGGCGGAGAAGCTCTTATACCTGGAGGACAAGCGGGTGCTGCTTTGCCACGGGCATACCTACGGCGTGAAGCAGTCCCTGCTGACGGCGGGACTGGCGGCGGAGGAGAAGGATCTGGACCTCTTCCTCTTCGGCCATACCCACAAGCCTCTGGTGGATAAGCGGGGAAAAACGCTGTTTCTCAACCCCGGCAGCATCGGGGACTATGCCCGGCCTGCATATGGCGTCGTAACCCTGGAGAACGGGAAGCTGGACGCGCGAACCGTGCTGCTGAGGGAGTAAACTGGCAGTCTCAGCATTTTATAACATATTTATAAAAGTAATTTTAGATTGGGAAAGGAGCGAAGAAGGGGTGAGGCGTTGCATTGCCTGCGCCGGAATCGTCTAAACTAACGTCAAATCGAAAAGGAGAAGATTTCATGACGATTCCGGCTCCAACGAAGCTGTACCCCAGGACGGGGGACAGCCAGACCATTTACCTGAAAAATGCCATTGAAAATCCCAACATTGAGGTGGGCGACTTTACCATCTACAACGATTTCGTCCACGACCCCAGGGATTTTCAGAAGAACAATGTGCTCTATCACTACCCTGTCAACGGCGACAAGCTGGTGATTGGGAAGTTCTGCTCCATCGCCTGCGGGGCGCGGTTTTTGATGAACAGCGCCAACCACGCCCTGAGCTCGTTGTCCACCTATGTGTTTCCTATCTTTTACGAGGAGTGGGACCACGGAATGCCGGTGACGGAGGCCTGGGACCACCGGGGGGACATCGTGATCGGAAACGACGTGTGGATCGGCTATGAGGCGGTGCTCCTGTCCGGCGTCACCATCGGGGACGGGGCCATCGTGGCCGCCCGGTCTGTGGTGACGAAGGACGTGCCGCCCTACACCATCGTGGGCGGCGCTCCGGCGAGGCCCATCCGGCGGCGGTTCGACCAGGAGACCATCGACGCGCTTTTAGAGCTGAAGTGGTGGGACTGGCCCCTGGAAAAGCTGTCGAAACGCCTCCAGGCCCTTCAGGACGGAGACCTGGAGGCCCTGCGGCAAAGGGCATGAAAGGCTGACCGCCTTTACAGAGAAAAAGAGGGAGCCGCGCTGTGCAGTCACAGCGCGGCTCCCTCTTTCACGGCGGTTTGCCGCAGGTTTCATAATAAGTTTATAAAACTTCGTAATCAACAGCCACGCGGTCCTCCCGGATGGACTTGCACAGGGCGGAGACCGCCTTGTGCCGGGGATCGTTCTTGTAGGCGTCCAGGTCTTCCAGGCTGTGAAACTCGCTGACCAGCACCGCGTCGTAGTTTCCGGACCCGACGTTCCGGGCCACCTCACTGCTCAGCAGCTGGGGGATCACGCCCTGTAAGGCCCGGAGGCCGCTGAGGAATTGCTCCTGCTCGGCCTCGGTGCCGGGGCGGAATTTCCACATGACGATATGGCGGATCATAGAAAGCCCTCCCCTTTATTTGGCGTTCTTCCGGTTGTATGCCTCCAGCCCTAAGCCCAGCAGCTCGATGGCCCGGGTCAGCTCCTGGGGGTTTGTGACGTAGGCGATGCGGATTTCGTTCCGGCCCCTGCCGGGGGTGCCGTAAAAACCCTCGCCGGGGGCGTACATGACGGTCTCACCGTGGTCCTCAAACTCCTGGAGCAGGAAGTACTGGAGCTTTTCCGCGTCGTCCACGGGGAGGGTGGCCATGACGTAGAACGCGCCCTCCGGGGAGCTGTGGGTGACGCCGGGAAGCTTGGAGAGGGCTTCCACCAGGGCGTCCTTCCGCCGGCCATACTCGTCCCGGACGGAGCGGAGATAGTCCGGCGTCAGGTGGCGATACAGGGCGGCGGCGCCGATCTGGTCCAGGGTGGCGGCGCAGAGGCGGCCCTGGCAGATTTTCATGGCCAGCTCCATGAAATGCTGGTTCCGGGAAATCAGCGCGCCCACCCGTGCGCCGCAGGAGGAGAAGCGCTTGGAGATGGAATCGGTGACGATGACGTGCTCCGCCCCGTCCTCGTACTCCAGCAGGGAGCTGAGCTTCTTTCCAGAGTAGATGATCTCCCGGTAGACCTCGTCGCTGACCAGGAAGAGGTCGTGTTCCTTGCAGATGTCCAGCAGGAGGCGCTGCTCCTCGTGGGTGAGGACCGCGCCGGTGGGGTTGCCGGGGTTCGTGATCATGATGGCTTTGGTGCGCTGATTGATGAGGGGCTCAATCTTCTCCCGGCGGGCGAAGCGATAGCCCTCCTCCGACGTGGTGGGGATGGGGACGATCTTTCCGCCGGTGACGCCGATGAAGGTGTCGTAGTTGGGGTAGAAAGGCTCGGGGATAAGGACCTCGTCCCCGTCGTCTAAAATGCAGGCGGCGGTGAGCTGGAGGGCCTCGCTGCCGCCGTAAGTGGCCAGGATTTCCTCCAGCGCCAGGGAGACGCCGAAGCTCTGATAATAGTCCCGCACAGCCTCCAGGTACACATCCACGCCGCCGGCGGGGGCGTAGGCCAGAACGGGATCATGGAAGCCCCGCACGGCGTCAAAGAATGCCTGGGGGGTCTCCACGTCGGGCTGTCCGATGTTCAGATGGAGGACGCGCCGCCCGGCTGCCTCCGCCGCCACCACATAGGGGTGGAATTTCCGAATGGGGGAGAGGCTGCACGCCTCGCATTTGCTGGAAAACTTCATCCTTTTCGCCTCCTTGGGGCTTTCCATTCTGCCGCGGCGCGGGCCGCGTATTTTCTTATTGTAGCATGTTAGCGCACCAAGTCAAACGCTTTTCCAAAAATCGTCGTTTTGCCCGACGGAGGCGGGAATCCCCCGCCGGAGGCTGGTCAAACTGCGCAAGAGCCCGGGAAAATCGGCGGGAGGAGGACATGTTTTCCCAGCCGGAACGGCGCGGCGGCGGCAAAAAATAGGGGAAATCTTGGAAATGGCGGAAAAAGAGTGTTGACATTTTAAAATTGCTTATTATAATAGGTGCCAGCATGATAGAGGCGCGGACGTCAAGAGTACGCCTCCCCAGAGGTTCAGGAACCGGGGAGGGGGAAAGGGACTTCCGCCGAGGTTTCGCCCTCCCGCCTGAGGGAGACGAAGCCGGGCCGTGGGGAGAACATCCCCCGGACTGTCACCTCTGCGGAGGTGGAGCGCTGTCGTGGATTCAACCGTTTCGTGTGGTCGGTATGAAGTCATGACGAGCTGTCATGACTTCATTTTATTTTAGGAGAGAGCGTTATGAAGAACCTGAGAAGACGGTTTCTGCCTCTGCTGGCGGTCATGCTGCTGCTGTGCGCGGCTATGACCGTTCCCGCCCTGGCGGCGGGAGAGGACCCCACGGAATTGAGTGGAACCAAGTATGTCGAGTGCCCCGACTGCGGGACCATGGGCGTCGTCCTGTCCGAGGACGGCGAAGCCGTTCCCTGCGAGACCTGCGCGGACAGCGAGTACACGGGCTATGTCCTGTCCTCCAGCAATTTCTACAACAGCTTCTGGTCCCTGCTGCCCCCCATCATCGCCATCGCCCTGGCCCTGATTACCAAGGAGGTCTACTCCTCGCTGTTCGTGGGCATCCTGGTGGGCGGCCTGCTGTACTCCAACTTCGCCTTTGAGGCCACCATCCTCCACGTGTTCAACGACGGCATCGTGGCCTCCGTCACCGACAGCTACAACATGGGCATCCTGATCTTCTTGATCATCCTGGGCTCCATGGTCTGCCTCATGAACAAGGCGGGCGGCTCCGCCGCCTTCGGCCGCTGGGCCAAAGACCACATCAAGAGCCGCGTCGGCGCGCAGCTGGCCTCCGTGCTCCTGGGCGTGCTGATCTTCATCGACGACTACTTCAACTGCCTGACGGTGGGCAGCGTTATGCGGCCCATCACCGACAAGCAGAACATCTCCCGGGCCAAGCTTGCCTACATCATCGACGCCACCGCCGCCCCGGTGTGCATCATCGCCCCCATCAGCTCCTGGGCCGCCGCCGTGGCGGGCTTCGCCGAGGACGGCCAGGGCTTCAACCTCTTCCTCCGGGCGATTCCTTACAACTACTACGCCCTGCTGACCATCGTCATGATGGTGGGCATGATCCTCATGAAGACCGAGTTCGGCCCCATGGCGAAGTTTGAGAAGAACGCCGCGGAGAAGGGCGACCTCTTCTCCGGCTCCAACCCCTACGCCAATGCCGCCGACGATTCCCCCGAGGATAAGGGCTCCGTGCTGGACCTGGTGCTGCCCGTGGTGGTCCTCATCATCTGCTGCGTCATCGGCATGATCTATTCCGGCGGCTTCTTCGAGGGCGAGGGCTTCATTTCCGCCTTCTCCAACTCCGACGCCTCCGTGGGCCTGATGCTGGGCTCCGCTTTCGCCCTGGTCTTCACCCTGATTTACTACCTCATTCGCCGGTCCATGAGCTTCCGGGATATGATGGGCTGCATCCCCGAGGGCTTCAAGGCCATGGTCCCCGCCATCATGATCCTCACCTTCGCCTGGAGTCTGAAGGGCATGACGGATTCCCTGGGCGCGAAGTTCTTCGTCCGGGACTTTGTCCGGTCCTCCGCCTCCGGCCTGCAGATGATCCTGCCCCTCATCGTGTTCGCCATCGGCTGCCTGCTGGCCTTCGCCACCGGCACCTCCTGGGGCACCTTCGGCATTCTGATCCCCATTGTGCAGAACGTCTTCTCCATGGACAACCCCATGGCCATCGTCTGCATCTCCGCCTGCATGGCCGGCGCCGTCTGCGGCGACCACTGCTCCCCCATCTCCGACACCACCATTATGGCCTCCGCCGGCGCTCAGTGCGACCACGTGAACCACGTGTCCACCCAGCTGCCCTACGCCATCACCTGCGCGGTGGTGTCCGGTGTGACCTACCTGATCGCCGGTATCCTGGTGAGCCTGGGAGCCCCCGGCCTGCTGGGCCTGCCCATCGGCATCGTGCTGATGATCGGCACGCTGTTCGTGATCCGCTCCAAGAATCCCAGCATCTCCTGAGCCAGCCCCCGGAAGGAACTCCACCTTCCTTCTGTCCGCGCCCGGTCTTTGACCGGGCGCGGGGCTTTTTTCGCTTGACTTTTCCAACCAATTGTATTATTATACCAGTGTATCAATTCAATAATACAATTGAAAGGAAAGACACGGATGGAACTTACAAAAACGAGGGGCCTCAGCGCCTCGGGGCTGAAATGGATTGCCCTGGTTTTGATGGTCCTGGACCATATTCACTATTTCTTTGCCTACACAGGCCGGGTTCCGGAGTGGTTCAGCATGGCGGGGCGGCTGTCCGCGCCGCTGTTTTTGTTCTGCCTCGTGGAGGGGTTCACCCATACTCATGACAGAAAAAAGTACTTTATAAAAGTATATGGAATCCACCTGCTGATGTCGGGCCTGCTGTTTTTGATGATGTGCGGCGTGCTGGTCCGGCCCGACGGCTTTTACCCCATGAACGGCATGATGACTTCCTTTGCCATTTTGATGATCGTTTTTCAGGGTATGGACTGGCTGGCGGAAAGGCGCTGGGGGCCGGGGCTGGCGGCGGTGGTCCTGCCCCTGGCGTGGCCCATTCTGGCCAGCGTACTTATGGGGGCAGCGTCTGCGCTGCAAATGCCCCTGTCCGTCCTGGGGTATACGCTCCTGCCTATGTGGAACTCGAATCCGGACGCCGGTATCGGCACGATTCTCATGGGGATTCTGCTGTACGGCTTTCGAAAAAACCGAAGGGCTCAAGCCGGCGTGTTCGCGGGCTTCACGGTGCTTTATGATTTCCTTTATCCCCTGCTGGTGTTCTCCCGGTCCCCGGAGTTCCACTGGACGATGATGTTCACCTCTGTCTACGAGTGGTACGGGGCCCTTGCGGTCCTGCCGATGCTGTGTTACAATGGGCAAAGAGGCCGGGGGCCGAAACGCTTCTTCTATGTGTTCTACCCCGCCCATATCTACATCTTATACGCGCTGTCCTGGGCGGCGTATCCGCTTCTGGCAGGAGGCTGACCGGGCGGAGAAGGGGGGGGGGGGGACCCTTGAAAGCGAGACTGGGAAAAATCTCCAAGGCAGCGGCCCCCTGGCTGCTGGCGATTCTGGCAGTCCAGGGCCTTATGTGGGCGGTGCTGGGCTGGTCGCCGGTGCTGGGGAATCTGGTCTCCACTGTGCAGCTGCGGGTATACGCCGCCAAGGTCTACCCGGACCTAGTGCCGCAGGGGCATTGGGCCTGGTACAACCCGGTGGACAACCGGTATTACCGGGCCTTTACCCTAAAGGGCGGAGAAGGACGCCGGGCCTTGGGCTATGAGCTGAAATCCGGCCTGGTGGAGGACGAACGGCGGGAGACGGTTTTGCGGATGAACCTGGGGATCGCCAAGAGCCCCCAGGTCAATGGGAACCGGGCCCTCTGGCGGGCCCGGTGGAAGCCCTGGAGCCCGGAGGAGCCGGTGGTAGATATCCGCGTCGATTTCAGTGACAAGCGCGGCGCCCCGGTGCCGGAGGAGGAAACCATGCGGGAGGCCATGGCGGATGAGGCCATGGCGCTCTACGACGATCTGTCCCCCAGGACGCCGGTTCACAGCGTCTCCGTCCACTACCACCACGGGGCCCAGGAGGACAGGCACGGCGGGTCTTTGTGGCACGTGATCACCGTAGACCTGCCGGAGGATAAGCCGCTGACAAGAGAGATGGTGCTGGCCGGGAAGCTGGTCACGAGCTGAAGAAAGGGGAATCCCCATGCGTACGATTTTTGAAACCCTCTTGTCCCTGCTGGATCGGGGAGAGGACGCCGTGCTGGTCACGGTGGTCTCCGCCGAAGGGTCCACCCCCCGGGGAACCGGGGCCCAGCTGCTGGCGGGCCGGGAGGGCCTCATCGCCGGGACCATCGGCGGCGGGCCGGGAGAGGCTCAGGCCCTGGCTTTCGCGGCGGAGGTGCTGAAAGAGGGCCGATCCAACCTCCGCCGACTGGAGCTTCGCCACGGCGGGGAGCTGGACTCCGTCTGCGGCGGGGAACAGACGGTGTTCCTCCAGTTCATCCCTTGTGACAGCGTCGGCTGGAGGTCTCTGGCCCGGGAGGTCCTGGCCCGGCTGGAGGCCCGCCGGGGCGGCTGGCTGGCCCTGACGGCGGAGGGAGCCCCCGTTCTGCTGGAAGAGGGGCCCGGCGGCCCCGCCTGGGACGGGGAACGGCTGGTCCTGCCCCTACCCGTGGGGGAGCGGGTGGTGATCTTCGGCGGCGGGCACTGCGCCCTGGCCCTGGTGCCGGTGCTGCGAAGCGTGGGTTTCCGGGTGGCCGTGTTCGACGACCGCTCGGAGTTTGCCGGCAAGGAGCGCTTCCCGGAGGCGGAGATGGTGATATGCCACCCCTACACGGACATTGCCGGAGGGCTGGAGCTGACGGCGGAGGACTACGCCGTGGTCATGACCAGCGGCCACAGCCACGATTTCGAGGTGGAGGAGCAGCTTCTCCGGCGGCCCCTCCGCTACGTGGGGGTCATGGGCTCCCGGACGAAAACCGCCTACGTTAACGGAAAGCTCCGGGAGGCGGGCGTCCCCGAGGAGGCCATCCGGCGGGTCCACACCCCCATCGGCACCGCCATCAAGGCCGTGACGCCGGAGGAGATCGCCGTCAGCATCACCGGAGAGCTGATCTATGAGCGGGCTCTCCACCGGGAGGCTGCCGGGGCGGCGGAGCATGGCTGTCCATCGCATTTATAAAGTCCATAAAAAAGTCCTCTGCTGAACCAGCAGAGGACTTTTTTCAAGAAATGGTGGATGCACAATCAGAGGGGCCGCCTAACAGCATCTTCAGCCCGTGCTCCAGGGTGGGCAGCACCGCCTCCAGGTTCTCCCGGGCGGCCTTGGGGCTCCCGGGAAGGTTGACGATGAGGGTCCCGCCCCGGATGCCCGCCGCCGCCCGGGACAGCATCGCCCGGGGCGTAATGGTCAGGGACGCCGCCCGCATGGCCTCCGGAATGCCGGGGGTCAGGCGCTCACAGACCGCCAGGGTGGCCTCCGGGGTCACGTCCCGGGGAGAGAAACCGGTGCCGCCGGTGGTCACCACCAGGGCGGCCCGTCCCGCCAGGCGAATAAGGGCGGCTTCAATGTCCGGCTGTTCGTCGGGGACAAGGGCGGTCTCGACCACCCGATATCCCGCCGTTTCCAAAAGAGAGACTACCAGCGGACCCGCTTCGTCGGGGCGCTCACCCCGGGCGCTCCGGTCGCTGACCGTCAGAACCGCGGCTGTGTACATGTGCGTTCCTCCTATTCCAACAACATCAGGTCCTCCGGCCGGACCGCCGCCAGAAGGCGATCCCGGTCCGGCAGGGCGGCCCAGTGCTCTTTCGGCAATTCCATCCAGAGGAGCGGCGCACCGGGAGAGGCGGCGTCCGGGCGAAGAGCGGCCAGGACGGCGGACGTATCCTCCGTCACCCGGACAATCTGGCAGGGAAAGGCGTTGGCCTCTCCCGCCTCCGCCGGGTGGAGGTGATGGGCCCTGAGACCCAGAGTCGTAAGGCCCTCCCGCCAGGGGGCGGAAACTTGCAGCGTCAGCCCCCACGCCGGGACCTCCACCAGCCCCGGGGCGGGGCCGGGGCGGAGGGCGGCGAAATTTTTGCACCCGGAAAGCCGAGCGGCGCCGACGGTGCCGGGGTTCGACATCAACTCCGCCATGTCCATGACGGGGGAGGACCGCCCGGCGTCCAGGACGCAGACCCGGGGGCAGTTTCGGAAGACCTCCCCCCGGTCGTGGCTGACCCAGACGACGGGACCGGGAAAGCGGTCCAGCACCTCCCGGAGCTCCTGCTCCAACTGCCACTTCAAGAAGCTGTCCAGGGCGGAAAAGGGCTCGTCCAGCAGCAGCACCCGGGGCTCCGCCGCCAGAATGCGGGCCAGAGCCGCCCGTTGCTGCTGTCCTCCGGAGAGCTGGCGGGGATAAAGGGCCGCCTGACCCTCCAGGTGCAGCAGGGCCAGAAGCTCCGCCGTCCGGGCCTGCCGCCGCCGCTTGTCCAGGCGGCCCAGGCAGACGGCCACATTCCGCTCCACCGTCATGTGGGGGAAGAGGGCGTAGTTCTGAAAGAGGAAGCCCACCCGGCGCCGCTGGGGCGGGAGGTCGATCCCCGCCCCGCTGTCGAAGAGGACCCGGCCGTCCAGCTCAATGCGGCCCCGGTCCGGCCGGTCGATGCCAGCGATGCATTTTAAGGTCACGCTCTTCCCGCAGCCGGAGGCCCCCAGCAGGGCCAGGGCCCGGCCTGTCTCCGCCGAGAGGTCCACGTCCAGGCGGAAATCCCCATAGCGCTTTTGAATCCGGACCGTCAGGGCCATGAGCGACCCTCCTTCCGCTCCAGCAGGTTCACCGCCAGCAGCACCGCGGCGGAAATGCCCAGATTTACCAGCACCCAGCGGAGGGCCAAGGCGTCCTGCCCGGTGCGCCAGAGCTGATAGACGGTGGTGGAGACGGTGGCCGTGCGGCCGGGGGTGTAGCCCGCCAGCATGGACGTGGCCCCGTACTCCCCCAGGGCCCGGGCAAAGGCCAGCACCGTCCCCGCCAGGATGCCCTGACGGCAGATGGGCATCTGGACCCGCCAGAAGATATAGAAGTTGCTGAGGCCCAGGGCCCGGCCCGCCTGGGCCAGGGTCCCGTCGAAGGACTCGAAGGCCCCCCGGGCGGTGCGGTACATCAGGGGAAAGCTCACCGCCACGGCGGCGAAGATGGCGGACTGCCAGGTCATGGTCAGCCGGAGGCCGAAGGCGGCCTGAACCCATGCCCCCAAGGGCCGCCGGGGCCCCAGGGCCAGCAGCAGCAGCCAGCCTACCACCGTGGGCGGCAGGACCAGGGGCAGGGTCAGCACCACGTCCAGGACGCCCTTCACCAGCCGGGGGGCCTTGGCAATCCAATGGGCGGCGAAGATCCCCAGGAAAAAGACCAGTGCTGTGGAGACCGCGGCGATGCGGACGGAGTTGTACAGGGGAAACCAGTCCATGTCAGCCCAAAGGCGTGAAGCCCACGGCCTCCAGCACGGCCCCGGCGGCGGGGGTGCGGAGGTAGTCCAGGAAAGCTTTGGCCTCCTCCTGGTGCTTGCTGGCCTTCAAGGCGGCGGCGGGGTAGATGACCTGGCCGCACATCTCCGCCGTGGCGGTGTCCACCACCGTGAGCCCGGCGGAAAAGGCGTCCGTGGCGTAGATAATCCCGCAGTCCACCGTTCCCTCGGAGACCTGGGTGGTGACCTCCTTGACGTTGGAGCCGTAGGTCAGGACCCCGGCGTCGTTCAGGGCCGCCTCATCCAGCCCAAAAAAGGCGAAGATCTTCTGGGTGTACTGGCCCACGGGCACGTCGCTGTTGCCCATGGCCAGGAGAATGTTCCCGCCCTCCAGGGCGGCCTTCAGGTCGTCATAGCTGTGGATCCCCGCCGGGTTTCCATCGGGGACCGCCAAGGCAACTTTATTCTCCAGCAGGTTAAAGCGGGTGCTCGACTCGATGAAATCCAGGCTTTCTTCTGCGGTTTGGTCCGGGGCATCGGCGTTGACGGCGGGAGCGACGGCGGCGTCCAGCTGGTTCATCTGCTTTTGCCCGGCGGAGATGAAAACGTCGCAGTCCGCACCCTCTTCGATCTGTGTCTTGAGGGTGCCGGAGGAGTCGAAGTTGAACACCAGGGTGACGCCTGGGTGTTCCTTCTGGTAGTTCTCGCCGATCTCCGTCAGGGTCTCCTGCATGGAGGCGGCGGCAAAGACGGTCAGTTCCACGTCCTTGGAACCGCCGCAGGCGGCCAGGGACAGGGTCAGCGCCAGGGTTAACATCAGGGTCAGTGCTCTTTTCATCGTTGTTCTCCTTCCGGTATTACGGTATGCAAAGGGGACCGCATCCCCAGGGAAAACCAGGCTATTTTCCAAAGCCGCAGTTTGGATACGTGCAGGTTCCGCAGCCCAGGCACAGCCCGCCCTCACCCAGAACGGTGATATCCGCCCGGGTGACGGGGATTCCGGCGGCGACCTTGGGGAGAACCAGGTCGAAGATGGTCCGCTTGGCGTACATGACACAGCCGGGGAGGCCCAGGATGGGGGTCCCGTCGGCAAAGTATCCCAGCAGGAACATGGCCCCCGGCAGGACCGGCGCGCCGTAGGCGACGATGTCCGCCCCGCTGCGCTTCACGGCGCCGGGGGTGTTGTCGTCCGGGTCCACGCTCATGCCGCCGGTGCAGAGGATCAGGTCCGGGCGGCCGGCCTTGACCTCCAGGATGGCGTCTTTCACGGCCTCGATGTCGTCCCCCGGGGTCCGGCGCTCCACGGTCTCGATGCCGAATTCCGCCAGCTTCCGCTCCACCACCGGGGTGAAGGCGTCCTGAATCAGGCCCTTGGCCACCTCGCTGCCGGTGGCGATGACGGCGGCGGTTTTCAGCTTCCAGGGCAGCAGCTCCAAAAGCGGCGTTGCCCCGGCGGCCTCCTCGGCCCGGCGGAGCTTCTCCTCCTCGATCACCAGGGGGATGACCCGCATCCCCGCCAGCTTGTCCCCCTTGTGGACCGCCGTGCCGCCGTGGCGGGTGGCGATCATGACATCCTCCTGGGCGTTGACGGCGTTCAGCCGCTGGCTGTCCACCCGGAAGAGGCCGTCCGCCGCCGCGGTGAGCTCAATCTTGCCCTCCTTGACGGCGCTCCGGTCCATGCCCTGGTTCCGGCAGAGGGCGCAGAGGCGCTCCGCCGCGTCGTTTTCGTGGATCACTCCGGGGGCCATCTCCCAGACGTAGAGGTGCTCCTTGCCCATGGACAGCAGGATGGGGATGTCCTCCTCCCGGACCACATGACCCTTGCGGAAGCGGGCATCCTTATACTGCCCGGGGATAATCTGGGTCATGTCGTGGCAGAGGACGTGGCCCACGGCCTCCTGGGTCGGTATCAGCTTCATGGCGCTCGCTCCTTATGTAGATTCTTTTATAATCTCAATTTCATCGCCCTTGCGGACGGTCCCCTCTTTGACCACCACGGCGAAGATGCCCTCCGTGGGCATGACGCACTTCCCGGTGCGCCGTTTGATCTCGCAGTCGCTGTGGCACTCCTTGCCGATCTGGGTGACCTCCACCACGGTCTCACCCAGCCGGAGCCGGGTCCCAATGGGAAGGGTCTTCAGCTCAATTCCCCGGGTATTGACGTTCTCGGCAAAGGCCCCGGGTTCCAGCCCGGGCAGCAGGGAGCGCATTTTGTCTACGCTCTCCTCCGCCAGGAGTGAGATCTGCCGGTGCCAGTCCCCGGCGTGGGCGTCGCCCACGATGCCGTGGCGGAGCTTCAATTGGATCTCTGGGACCTCCCGCTTGACGGTGCCTTTTTTCTCGCTGATGTTGACGGATACCACCTCGGCCACGCTCACCACTCCTTTACGTAATCGCCGCTCTTGCCGCCGCTCTTGCGGCAGAGGCGGATATCGGTAATTTCCATGTCCCGCTGGACGGCCTTGCACATGTCGTAGATGGTCAGCGCCGCGGCGGAGGCCGCCGTCAGGGCCTCCATCTCCACGCCGGTCTCCCCCTTGCACTTCACCTGGGAGCGGATGTGGACGGCGGCCTCCTCCAGGGTGAAAGAGAGGTCCACCGCCGTCAGCCGCAGGGGGTGGCACATGGGGATGAGCTCGTGGGTCCGCTTGGCGGCCATGATCCCGGCCACCTGGGCCACCGCCAGCACGTCCCCCTTGGGGGCCCCGCCGGTGCGGATGATCTCCACGGTCTCCGAATTCATGCGGACCCGGCCCTCGGCCTCGGCCTGCCGGAAGGTGACCTCTTTTTTGGTCACATCCACCATGCGGGCCCGGCCCTGCTCGTTGATATGGGTCAATTCCATGGGTTCAGCCTCCAATCTGGTGCATGCTCCGGCCCGCCTCACTGCGGCCGGTCTCGTTCATATGGTGCCGCTCCGGCTTGGCGGCGATGCCGTCTTGAATCGCCCGGCGCAGGGCCTCGCCGTGGAGCCCCCGGAGGGGAATCTCCTGGTCCGAGTGGAGGCAGGGCTTTAATTTCCCGTCCGCCGTCACCCGGATGCGGTCGCAGTCGGCGCAGAAACGGTGGCTCATGGGCTCGATCAATCCCACCAGCCCCGGCCCGCCCGGGGGGCGGTAGCGCCGGGCCACGCCGGAGGTCTCCGCCGGGAAGAGGTCCGGGCAGGCGTCCAGCACGGCCCGGGCGGGGAGGAACTGGGCGTTCCGCCCTTCGCCGATGGGCATGAGTTCGATGAAGCGGACCTCTACGGGATATTGCCGGGTCAGGTCCACAAAATCGGAAATCTCGTCGTCGTTGAAATCCTTCATCAGCACCACGTTCAGCTTTGTTCCGGTGAACCCGGCCTTTTCCGCAGCCTTCAGTCCCCGGAACACGTCATCCAGACGGCCCACCCGGGTCATGTAGGCGAAGCGGTCCGGCCGGAGGGTGTCCAGGCTGACGTTCAGCCGGTCCACTCCCGCCTCCTTGAGGGGGCCCGCCAGTTGGGAGAGGGCGACGCCGTTGGTGGTGAGGCAGAGCTCCTCTACGCCCCCGATAGCGGAAATTCCTTGGCAGATCATCAAGATTCCCCGGCGGACCAGGGGCTCCCCGCCGGTGAGGCGGACCTTGCGGATGCCGCAGTCCACGGCGGCCCGGGTAATTTCCGCCAGCTCCTCCACGGAACAGACGTCCCGGTGATCCCGCTTGGAGACTCCGTCCGCGGGCATACAGTACCGGCAGCGGAGGGAGCAGAGGTCCGTGACGGAGAGGCGCAGATAGGTGATGTTCCTGGCGCAGCGGTCCCGCATGGCGGCGTTCCTCCTTTCCCGGCGGCGTGTATGAAACATATTATACAGGGAAGCTTGAAAAAAATAAGTTGTTTCAACAACGTTTTTCTGCTATAATTTTTCGAGGGCATAGGAGGTGTGCCAATGGAGACAACGCTGTCCGTGCTGGAACAATGCCGCCTGTTTTGGGGCCTGTCGCCGGAGACCCTGGAGCGGGAGATCCTGCCCCTGGGAAAGCCTCGGGATTATGAGAAACAGGCCGTCCTCATCGCGCCGGGGGACCGGGTGGACTGGTTTGCCCTAGTCCTCCGAGGAAAGGTACAGATTTCCCAGATTTTTTCCGACGGGACCAGTAGCCTGATGGACGCCCTGGGGCCCGGCCACACCCTGGGGACGGACCTGATCTGCACCCGCAGCCGCCGGGCGCCCTATTATGCCGCGGCCGCCGGGCCGCTTCAGATTCTCCGGTTCCCGGGGATGCTGCTGTTGGAGCCGGGAGAGCTGCCCGGAGCGGTGCGGGAGATTCTCTGGCGGAATCTGCTGACCGTCCTGTCCGATGACAGCCTCCGCAAGCACTACCGGCTGGCTATTCTGGCCCAGCGGGGCCTCCGGGACCGGGTGCTGGTCTATCTCACCATGCAGGCGGAGCGGCGGGGGACCACGACCTTCCGCATCCCCTTCTCTCGGGAGGAGCTGGCGGACTTCCTCTGTGTGAATCGCAGCGCGTTGTCCCACGAGCTGAGCCGGATGGAGGCGGAGGGGCTGATTCGATTCCATAAGAATGAGTTTACCCTCCTCTCCGCCGGGAGGGGCCGCAGCACCTGGAGCAGTACCGGGCCCTGAAAAAAGACCGCTGGGGCCAGAGCCCCAGCGGAAAAATACTTTTATAGACGATTTACACTTTTTCGCATTTCCAGAAGGCCACGCTGTAAGGAGGGAGTTCGCTGCCGCCGCCGAAGTCGTGGAGCTTCCCGGTGAGGAGATCCACCGCTTGTCCGCAGCCCGCGTCGAAGTGGGCGGTGTAGGGCTCGCCCGCGGCGTTGATGGCCACCAGCACCCGCTCGCTGTCCGTTCGGCGCTGGAAGACGGTCTGATGGTTGGTGAGGACCAGGTCCTTGAAGTCGCCGTAGCACAGGGCGTCGCTCTCCTTATGGGCCTTTGCCATGGCGGCGATTTGGTTCGTCAAGTCCGTCCACTCCGGCGCGTCGAAGGCGGGGCGCAGGGCGTCGTCCCCCTGGGACTTCTCGCCCTTGGCCCCCCACTCGCTGCCGTAGTACAGGCAGGGGATGCCGGGCATGCCGAAGACCAGGCCGTAGATCAGGGGCAGGTGGGCGGGGTTCGTCAGGATGCTGGCGGCCCGGGTGACATCGTGGTTGTCGGCGAAGCAGAGGAGGTGCCTGCCCTTGTACAGGGTCCAGGGCTCCGGGCCGAACTGGCGCTTGAGGCTGTGGACGATCTCGAAGAGGTTCATGGAGTTCAGGCTGGAGTACAGGCCCTTGTAGCACTCGTAATTCGTGCAGCTGTGGAGGAGGCCGTCCCCCACCCAGCGGTTGTAGTCCCCGTGGAGGGTCTCGCCCACCAGGAAGAACTCCGGCTTGAGGCCGTCGCAGAAGCTCCGCAGGCGGCGGAGGAAGTCCGGCTCCAGGCAGTAGGCCACGTCCAGCCGGAGGCCGTCGATGCCGAATTCGTCCACCCAGAATTTCACGCAGTCCAGCAGGTAGTCCGCTACCGCCGGGTTGCGGAGGTTCAGCTTCACCAGCTCAAAGTGTCCCTCCCAGCCCTCGTACCAGAAGCCGTCGTTGTAGTTGGAGTTTCCGTCGAAGCTGACGTGGAACCAGTCCTTGTAGGGGGAGTCCCATTTTTTCTCCTGCACGTCCCGGAAGGCCCAGAAGCCCCGGCCCACGTGGTTGAACACGCCGTCCAGCACAACTTTGATGCCGTGGTCATGGAGGACCTTCACCACCTGGGCGAAGTCCTCGTTGGTCCCCAGGCGGCAGTCCACCTTCCGGTAGTCCCGGGTGTCGTAGCCGTGGCGGTCGCTCTCGAAAATGGGGGAGAGGTAAACGGCGTCGGCCCCCAGCTTTTGGATATGGGGGGCCCAGTCCGCGATTTTGCCGATGCGGTTTGCGGGAACGCCGTCGTTTTCTTTCGGCGCGCCGCAGAAGCCCAGGGGATAGATTTGGTAGAATACGCTTTTGTCAGCCCACATAGATGGTTCCTTCCTTTCGGGGAATAAGTGAAACTTGTCGCGGGTACAGTATACCACACAGCGGCCGCCCCGTCGAGCCCCTTTGCGGAAGTCCTTGACAGGAACCGGAAATAGGAATAGGATGGGAAACGTAAGAAAAGGCCCCTTCGGGGGGCGAAAGGGGGTCCCGGGCGTGTTTGAGGCGCAGGAAAATCGGACGGAGCTGCTGGAAAAAATTGAGGAGATGTACGGCCGAAAACGCTATGCGGAGCTCCGGGACCTGCTGCTGCCCATGGAGGCGGCGGACATCGCCTCCTTGTGCCGGGACCTGGACGAGAAGGTCCCGGTGGTCTTCCGGCTGCTGCCCAAGGAGCTGGCGGCGGAGGTCTTTGTGGAGCTGGACAGCGACGACCAGGAGCTGCTGATCCACAGCTTCTCCAACACGGAGCTGAAGGAGGTCCTGGACGAGCTCTACCTGGACGACGCCGCCGACATCGTGGAGGAGATGCCCGCCGGGGTGGTGAAGCGCATCCTGCGCCACTGCGACCCGGAGATGCGCAAGAGCATCAACGAGGTCTTGAAATATCCGGAGGACTCCGCCGGCAGCATCATGACCACGGAGTTCGTGGATCTGAAGGAGACCATGACGGTGGAGGACGCCTTGAAGCGCATCCGCCGGACGGGGCCGGACAAGGAGACCATCAACATCTGCTACGTCATCGACGACCGGCGGCACCTGATCGGCCTTTTGACCATCCGCACCCTCCTCCTGGCGGAGGAGGACGACGTGATCGGCGACATCATGGAGCGGAACCTCATCGCCGTCCAGACCCTGGACGACCAGGAGGCCGTGGCCCGTGCTCTGGGAAAGTACGACTTCCTGGCCCTGCCGGTGGTGGACAAGGAGGACCGCCTGGTGGGCATCGTCACCGTCGACGACGCCATCGACGTTTTGCAGGAGGAGGTCACGGAGGACATCGAGAAGATGGCCGCCATGCTCCCCGGCGACAAACCCTATCTGAAAACGGGAGTTTTCGAGACCTGGAAGGCCCGGACCCCCTGGCTGATGCTGCTGATGCTCTCCGCCACGTTTACGGGCATCATCCTGACCCACTTTGAAAAATCCCTCATGGCCTGTGCCATTCTGACCTCCTTCATCCCCATGCTCTCCGGTACCGGCGGCAACAGCGGCACCCAGGCCTCCACCGCCGTCATCCGGGCCCTGTCCCTGGGGGAGGTCCGGTTCAGCGACCTGTTTCAGGTGCTGTGGAAGGAGTTCTGGGTCTCCATCTGCTGCGGGCTGTGCCTGGCGGCGGCCAACTTTGTGAAGATGATGCTGGTGGACCGCTGGCTGCTGCAAAACCCCACGGTGACGCCCCAGGTGGCCCTGGTGGTCTGCGCCACGCTGGTGGGAACGGTGCTGTGCGCCAAGCTGGTGGGGTGCTCCCTGCCGCTGCTGGCCAAGCGCGTCGGTTTCGACCCGGCGGTGATGGCCTCCCCCTTTATCACCACCATCGTGGACGCGCTGTCCCTGCTGATTTACTTCCGCTTCGCCTCGGTGATCCTGGGGCTGTGAGAACCAGAAAGAGGCCGCCCGGCAGGGCGGCCTTTTATTTTGCTTTTTCCCTTTTCGGCCACACCAGGCTTATCCCCGAGAGGAGGAGGTACACCCCGAAGGGCTTGCGCAAAACCTCCACGTCCACGGCGTTGGAGATCCAGGCGCCGATGAGGGCGGCCATCACCGCCGCGGGCACGGCGGCCTTCAGCGTGGGCTTGTCCAGGTAGCCGCCCTTGGCGTGGCAGACCAGGGCGCTGGCGGCGGTGGGGAGGAAGAACAGCAGGTTCACCCCCTGGGCCGTCCGCTGGTCCACCCCCAGAAAGAGGGTCATCACCAGCAGCAGCAGCGTCCCGCCGCCCACGCCCCAGGCGGAGATGACGCTGGCTCCCAGGCCGCAGAGGAAGGGGATCAGCCAGTCCATCATAGCAGATACTTCACCCCCGCGTAGAAGAGAAAGGCGGCGAAGAGCCATTTTAAAAGCTTCGTGGAGATGTTTCCGTAGAGCTTTCCCCCCAGCCACCCGCCGATGAGCCCCCCGGCCAGGTACGGCAGGGCCTCCATCAGGGACACGCCGCCTTTCCAGAGGTACACCGCCGCCGACACCAGGCACACGGGGAAGATGACCCCCACGCAGGTGGCGTAGAGCTTCCGCTGGCTGAGGTCCCCCCACCGGGACTGGATGGGCAGGAACACCATGCCCCCGCCGCCGCCGAACAATCCGTTGGCCAGGCCCGCCGCGCCCCCCGCCAGCCGGGCCGTCCAGGCTGCTTTCATGCCGCCGCCTCCTTTCTATATGTACCCCCACAAAATCCGCAGATTTTGTGGGGAGAGGAAGAACGAACGCAGCGGCGCAAAGCCTGCCCGCAGGGCGGGATTCGCACAGCGCAGTCCGTTCTAACTCATTTCAGCTTGAAGCTCTGGCAGTCGGTGCACTCCACCATGGTGGGGTTGGACTCATGAGTGCCCACCTGAATGGTGCTCAGGCCGCAGTACTCGTTGTCCTGGCAGTGGTTGGCGCAGTTGTTTACCGTGCATTTGATGCTCTGATTGGGCGTGCAGGCGCAGCCGCCGTTGGTGCAGTTGGTCATGAGTTTGGTCCTCCCGCGTGAAGATTTTTCAAAGCGCTGAGGGGCTGTCCCGCCTTTCCCCTCAGCGCGTTTCCGCGGTGAAAGGAGAGAGTTCGTTGTGCCTCGTCAGCGCCCTCCTAGTGTGCGCCGGAACGAAAAGAGTATGCGCGCTTTGGCGGGCTGAAAATTTTGGCAAAAAAAGGACCGCCGTCAGGCGGTCCCGGAAACGGGGTGGATATTCACGGGCAGTAATGGCAGACGCCCTCACAAAAGCCATGGGAATGGTGGTCCCCGCAGTAGGAGACGCCGCTGTGGGTGTGGAGCCCCTCGACCGTGCAGCCCTCCACAGGACACAGGGCTCGGCAGGTGCCGTCGCAGAAGCCGTCCAGGTGGCAGTAGCCGCAGCAGCGGACGCCGTTATGGTCGTGCCTCCCCTCGATGGTACAGCCGTCGGCGGTGCACAGGGGGCGGCAGCGGCCGTCACAGAAGCCGTTGCAGTGGGGATAGCCGCAGTAGGTGACGCCGTCGTGAACGTGCCGCCCGTCGATGGGGCAGTTGTACACGGGGCAGAGGGCCTTGCAGTTCCCGTCACAAAAGCCGTTTTCGTGGGGATAGCCGCAGTAGGCGACGCCGTTGTGGGTGTGCCGCCCGGTCTCGGGGCAGCCCTCCAGCGGGCATAAGCCGCAGCAGTTGTTGTCGCAGACGCCGCTCTCGTGGGGATAGCCGCAGTAAGTGACGCCGCCATGGACGTGCCGCCCGGCGACGGTGCAGCCCTCCACCTTGCAGACGGTGACGGTGGGATTGGCGGGCTGAGCGGGCCGGACGGGCCGCCCGTGGCAGCCGCCGCCGTGGTGGCCGTGGGCGGAGACGGGCAGCGTCAGCAGCGCCAGGGCCAGGACATAGAGAAACATCTTCTTCAGCTTCATAGCAGACGACCTCCTGAAGGTGAAAATTCTATCTTTATGATACCACAGCCGTCCCCGGCTGGCAAGAGGTTCCATGTTCAAAAATCCTTCAAACTTCTTTCAGCAAGTTTTAAGTTCTCCCGCCTATACTAAGCCCATCAAATCGGGGAAGACCTCAGCCGCAGGCGGCGGGCTTCCGCAGAATTTAAAAACCAGACAATCCCAGTTCACACGTTCGACACAGTTCCCTGTTATCTTAGCTTCTAAGAACGGAAGAAACGGGATACATAATGAAGGAGGAACCGATTATGTATAACGACGAACACAATCTGTACAACTACACCTACCGCAAGGACGGCAGCGAGCTCTCCCACCAGCGGGAGACCGTCCGTCCCGGCGGACAGCCCGGCCCCCAGGGGTCCGAATTCGAGGTGAAGCCTGTGAGGAAGAACCGCCTGGGCCTGAAGATCACCGCCCTGGCCCTGGTCTGCGCATTGCTTGGCGGCGCGGCGGGCGGCGGCGCCGTGTGGGCCATGTCCCAGGGAAAGGGGAACGAGAGCGAGATCAACGTCTCCAGCCGCCCCGCCACCCAGGTGGCCCTCCGCAGCGTGGATGGCAAAACGGCCATGAGCGACGCGGAGGTCTACGCGGCCAATGTGAACAGCGTGGTGTCCATCCGCACCTCCGCCACCGCCGGGTACAACTTCTTCGGCCAGCCGGTGCAGTCCGCCTCCGCCGGGTCCGGCTTCGTGCTGAGCAAGGACGGCTACATCCTCACCAACTACCACGTGGTAAAGGGCGCGGAGACCGTGACGGTCACCCTGTACAACGGGGATGAGTTCTCCGCCCAGTATATCGGCGGCGAGGAGGACTACGACATCGCCGTCATCAAGGTGGAGGCCACGGACCTCCAGCCCGTCACCCTGGGGGACAGCGGCGAGCTGAACGTGGGGGACCACGTGCTGGCCATCGGCAACCCCCTGGGCGAACTGACCTTCTCCATGAGCGGCGGCATGGTCTCCTGCGTGGACCGGGCCATCAACGTGGACGGGACGCCTTTTAACATGATCCAGACGGACACCTCCATCAACCCCGGCAACTCCGGCGGGCCCCTCTTCAACCAGTATGGCGAGGTGGTGGGCATCGTCTCCGCCAAGTACTCGCAGTCCTCCAACGGCACCACCGTGGAGGGCCTGGGCTTCGCCATCCCCATGAACGACGTGTTCTCCATGGTGAAGGACATCATGGCCAACGGCTACGTCTCCAACCGGGCCTACCTAGGCATCACGCCCCAGACCATGACGGAGAACTGGGCCGCCCAGTACCACTATGACGTGGACGCCGGAGTCTTCATCACCTACGTGGAGCCGGACAGCGCCGCCGACAAGGCGGGACTGAAAATGGGCGACGTGATCACCAAGGTGGACGACACGGATATCAAGTCCGTGGAGGACCTGAACCTGGCGAAGAAGAAATACTCCGCCGGAGACGCCGCCACTTTGGAGGTCTACCGGCCCGACGGCACCGTCGCCGTGGAGATCACCTGGGGCGCGGCTCCCAAGGAGGAGCAGGCCCAGCAGCAGGAGCAGGCCCAGCAGTATCCCGGAAACCGGAACGACAACAACAGCAGTGGAAACGGCGGGTATTACAACAACCCCTTTGAGGACATCTTCCGCTATTTCTACGGCTGATGGAATCGGGACCCGCGGGGTCCCGCAGGATACGTCCTCCCGTGCCCGGAGACGGCTTCGCGGCAAGAGCTGCGGCAGGGCAAAAAAGCCGCCATGCGGCGGGCGGGGATGGTGTAGATAGATGAAGGCAGGGCGGGAATACCCGCCGGAATGGCGAAAGGCCATATAAGACCAAAGTGCGGGAGGGCCGGATATCCGGCTCTCCCGTGACGTCGTCGGAAGAAACTCCGCCCACTCCGTCCTCGCCTGGCGGCGAGGACTTTGCTCTGCGCCGTTCCTTCCTCCTTTCCCCACAAAATCCTTGATTTTGCGGGGGCCCCCAATTACTCTATGATCTCAATGCCCAGGATGCGGGCCACGACCGCCGCCTGGGAGGCGTGGAGCTTCGCGCCCCGGAGCTCCTGGCAGGAGGCGGAAAGGGTCACGCCGTCTAATGTACAGCCGGAGAGGTCCGTGCCCTTGAGGTCCGCCCGGAAGAGGTCCGCCCCGGTGAAATCCGCCTTTTTCAGGGCGGTTTTCGCCAGCCGCAGCTCCTGGCAGGCGCTCTCCGTCAAATCGCAGTCCGTCAGGGTGCAGCGCTCCCAGAGGGCTCCGGTGAAATTCGCCCAGCGGAGGCGGAGACCGTCCAGCGTGCAGTCCTTGAAGCGGGCCTTGCGGAAGTCCCCGCCCTCGGCCTTGCAGCCGGAGAGAGCGGAGCCGCTCCAGAAGCTCGAGTTGAAGCGGCAGCCGGCGAAGGCGCAGCCCTCAAAGACGCACTCGTAAAAGGCGGCGGCGGAAATGTCGCAGCCTGTGAATTGGCAGTGGTCAAAGCGGACACGGCGGAAGGTGAGGTCCGAGAGGTCCAGCTCCTCCGCCGTCTCCCGGACAAAGGTTCCCCCGGCCAGCTGTTCCCCCTCTTCCCGGGCGGAGAGGAGGGTGCGTTCCAGATTGTTCATGTCCGCTTCTTCCTCTCAGGCATCCAAAGGAGCTCTTCGAAACTTTTAAGATACACGTCGCAGTAGCCCCGCATCTCCGTCTCGTCCTGGGCGAAGAGGCCGTCGTAGACCCCCACCACCCGCATCCTGGCCGCCCTGGCCCCCTGGCAGGCGGCCAGGCTGTCGTCAAAGACGGTGCAGTCCTCCGGCCGGACCCCGGCGGCCTTGGCGGCGGTCAGCCAGACCTCCGGTTTGCTCTTTTGCATCCCCAGCTCCTGGGCGAAGGTAATCCGCTCAAAGTATTTCGCCAGGTCCAGGGATTCCAGGGCCGTGTGACAGTGCTCCGGCACGCTGGAGGTCACCACCGCCATCCGGCGGCCCTCGCTTTTGCACTGTTTCAGGTAGGCCCGGACGCCGGGCTTCACCGGCACGTGGGCGTAGGAGTCCGCCGCCAGCTCCATCCACTCGGCGATAATGGACTCGCAGGACTCGGTCAGTTTGCAGAACTCCTTGGTGAACACCGCCGCCTGGGGCAGGGGGACGTGGGCCACGCCCTCGTAGTAGGCGTGAGTGTATTTCATCCCCCGGCGGGCCAGGAACTCCCGGTCCACCTTCTTCCACACGCCGTTGGAGTCCGTCAGCACCCCGTCCATATCGAAGAAAAACATGCGTTCACTCCTCCTTTACCAGCCGGAAGCGCCAGGGGAAGTCCCGGGCCTCTTCCGCGTAGTCCACCCCGATCCGGGGGCCTGTGAGGACGCGTTCCCCCGCCGGGGCCGGGAAGGGGGGCAGCCCCGCGTCCTCCGGGGAATCGCAGAGGAACAGCGTGTCCCCCGTCAGGTCCAGCCCGTTTTCCGCCCGGGTCAGGGCCAGGGCCCGGCAGATCTTGCCGGGGCCGTTGAGGAAGTTCTTCTTCCGGTAGTTCGTCAGGGGCTTGTCCCCGTAACGGAGACGGGACATGGTCTCCGCCCCCGCCACAGGCTCCAGAGCCCGGAGAAGCACGGCGGCGGGCTCTCCCTCCGGCTCCGTGACGAAGTTGAGGCAGTGATACATGCCGTAAATGAGGTAGATATAGGCGGTTCCCGGCGGGGCGAAGAGGGTCTCCGTCCGGGCGGTCCGGCGGTAATGGTAGGCGTGGCAGGCCTTGTCGCAGCGGCCCACGTAGGCCTCCGTCTCCACGATGCGCCCCGCCAGAAGTTCGCCGTCCAGGCGGCGGATCAGGTATTTGCCAAGCAGCCGCCGGGCGGCCCCCAGGGTGTCCTGGGCGTAGAATTCACGGGAAAGCCTTGCCATTTCCTCACCTCGGTGCTAGAATACTAATTTGTGCGGCCTTGGACCGCATAATAAATTTAGTATATCACAGAAGAGAGCATGGAGCAAGGAAAATGAAAGTCAACCGAGTTCGCCAAAATGTGCTGCCCCTCATCACGGCTATGATTTGGGGCACCGCCTTCGTGGCCCAGAGCGTGGCCGCGGATTACATGGGCCCCTTCACCTTCAACACCGCCCGGGCGGTCATCGCCTTTTTCTTCCTGCTGGGCCTATGCGGCCTGCGGGCCCTCTGGCGGCGGGGCAAAGGGGAGGAGGGCGTCTCCTGCGGGTCCCGCCGGGACCTGATGCTGGGGGGGCTCTGCTGCGGCGCGGCCATGTCGGTGGCCAGCTTTTTCCAGCAGAAGGGCCTGGAGACCACCACCCCCGGCAAGGCGGGTTTCATCACGGCGCTGTACATCGTCCTGGTGCCCCTGGCGGGGCTGGCCCTGGGAAAGAAGGTTCCCCGGGCCCTGTGGTTGGGGGTGGCCCTGGCGGTGGGGGGGCTGTACTGCCTCTGCGTTACCGAGGAGCTGAGCGTCACCGGGGGGGACCTCTACGTGCTGGCCTGTGCCTTCTGCTTCACCGTTCAGATTTTGGCGGTGGACCACTTCACCAACAAGGTGGACGGCGTGGCCCTGTCCTGCGTCCAGTTTTTGGTCATGACCGTCCTCTCCGCCGCCGGAGCCCTGGCGGAGACGCCGCCGTCCCTGGAGCTGCTGGGGGAGTATCTGTGGCCGGTTCTGTACGTGGGCGTGTTCTCCAGCGGCGTGGCCTACACCCTCCAGATTCTGGCCCAGAAGGGCTCCAACCCGGCGGTGGTATCCCTGCTGATGAGCATGGAGTCCCTCTTTGCCGCCATCGCCGGGGCCGTCATTCTGGGAAACCGGATGACGGGCCGGGAGTACCTGGGCTGTGCCCTGATGCTGGCGGCAGTGGTGCTGGCCCAATTGCCCTCCCCCCTGGGGCGGAAGGCCGGGGCATTTGGCGATGGACAATAGGGCTGGCTTGTGCTATAATGCCTGTATAATGGTAATAATATGCCGGTATGGCAGTTTGTGCAAATGAGGTGGTCTTGTGCGGATCAATGTGCTGGGCGTCGGTTTCGACAATTTGACCATGGAAGAGGCGGTGGAGCGGGGAATGGAGCTGCTTCACAGCCCCGGGACCCATACCGTGGCGACCCCCAACCCGGAGATCGTGGAGGTCTGCCGGGAGAACCTGGCCGCCCGCCAGGCGGTGAACGGGGCGGACCTGGTGCTCCCCGACGGCATCGGCGTGGTGAAGGGGGCCAAGATGCTGGGCACGCCCCTGAAGGAGAAGGTCCCCGGCATCGAGTTCGCCTCCGGGCTGATGGAACGCATGGCGGCGGAGGGCCGGTCTCTCTATCTCCTGGGGGCCAAGCCCGGGGTGGCGGAGTCCGCCGGAGAGAAATTGGCGGCCAAGTACCCCGGACTGACCATCGCCGGGACCCACGACGGCTATTTCCAGGAGGACGGCCCCGTCATTGAGGACATCCGGCAAAGCGGCGCGGACTGCGTGTTCGTCTGCCTGGGGGCCCCGAAGCAGGAGCTCTGGATGGCGAAGCACGGCGAGGCCACGGGCGCCCGCCTCCTCTGCGGCCTGGGGGGCAGCCTGGACGTGTTCGCCGGCGTGGTGGAGCGGGCCCCGAAATTCTGGTCCGACCACGGCCTGGAGTGGTTTTACCGCCTGTGCAAAGAGCCCCGCCGGGCGGGGCGGATGATGAAGCTGCCGCTGTTCCTGGTCCACGTGCAGAAGGAGAAGAGACGGAGATGAGGGGAACGCTGATCGTTCTGGAGGGCACCGACGGCTCCGGCAAGGCCACCCAGGCCCGGCTGCTGCTCCAGGGGCTAAAGGCCCGGGGAATCTCCTGCCGGGAGATCGACTTTCCCCGGTACGGCAATCCCTTTGCCGAGCCCGCCAATCTGTACCTCCATGGGGCCCTGGGGGGAAAGCCCGGGGACGTGAACGCCTGCGCCGCCTCCGTCATGTTCGCCGTGGACCGCTTCGCCTCCTACAAGGAGGACTGGGGCGAATTTTACGAGTCCGGCGGCGTGGTGGTGGCCAACCGCTATACCACGTCCAACGCCGTCCATCAGGCGTCCAAGCTCCCGGACGGGGAGCGGCGGGACTTTCTGGACTGGCTCTTTGATTTAGAGTACCGCCGCCTGGGGCTGCCTAGGCCGGACCTGGTGCTGTATCTGGACATGCCCACCGAGGCGGCGAGCCGGCTGATGCGCCGCCGGGAGGCGGAGACCCACACCGCCGCCGACATTCACGAGCAGGACGGAGACTACCTCCGCCGCTGCCGGGCGTGCGCGGGAGAAATCGCCCGGGCCCAGGGCTGGGCCGTGGTGAACTGCGCCGCCGGAGGCGTACCCCGGATGCCGGAGGACATTCACCGGGAGGCCCTGTCCATCGTCCTGGACCGCTTGTCCCGTTGAGGAACGGCAAGAGCGGGACGCTGAAAGCGTCCCGCCATAGCCGTTTGATCAGCAGCAGGAATCGTTGCAGCCGCAGCCGTTGCTGCATCCGCAGTTGCAGTTGCATCCGCAGTTGCAGCCGTTGTTGCAGCCACAGCCGCAGCCGCAGCCGTTGTTGCAGCCGCATCCGCATCCGCCGTTCCAGTTGTTGCCGCCCCAGCTGTTCCCGCCGCAGCCGCAGCAGCAGAACAGGATGATGATTAGGACGATCCACAGGCAGCCATTGTCGTTTCCGTTGTTAAAGCACATAGTCAGTCACCTTTCTTTGGCCCCGGGGCCGCTTGCCGCGGCGTCAGGACCTTGGATTTGAGATATACTATGCTTCCGGCTTCCGCCGGGAGCCTGGCCCCCTGAAAATTTGCCCTGTCCTTTTTCCAGGGCGTTTCCCGGGGCCGCGCGAGGAGGTTTTTCAACATGGCCGAATACCGCAACAGCGACACCGCCAGCTGGGACGCCGGACAGGTCCGGCGGGAACAGCCGGCCCGTCCTTCTTCCCAGCGTCCGCGAAAGCGCCGCCGGAGGCGGCGGATGCACCCGCTTCTGTTCCTGCTGCTGCACCTGATCTTCGTGGCCCTGGCCTCGGCGCTGCTGGGCTGCGCGGGCTGGCTGCTGTTCAGCGACTTCTGCTCGTTCAATCGCTCGGGCACGACGCCGGTGGAGATGGTGGTGGAGGTCTCCTCCGAGGACACCGTGGACACCGTGGCCGACAAGCTGAAGGCCGCGGGGCTCATCGAGTACCCCTGGTTCTTCAAGCTCTACGCCAACATCTCCCACGCGGAGGAGAAGATCGGCATGGGGACCCACACCCTGAACACCGACATGGATTACCACGCCCTGGTGCTGGGCATGCGGAGCGCCGCCGGGAACATGACGGCGGAGACCGTCCAGGTCACCATTCCCGAGGGCTACACCGTGGCCCAGACCATCGCCGTGCTGGCGAAAAACGGCGTCAACACCGAGGCGGCCCTGACGGAAGCGGCCCAGACCGCCGATTTCGACTACGACTTTATCGACAACGAATCCGAGGACATCAGCCGCCTGGAGGGCTTCCTCTTCCCGGACACCTATGAGTTCTATGTGAACGAAAAGCCCGAGGGCGCCCTGAACCGCCTCATCAAAAACTTCAACAGCAAGCTGGACGACGAGCTGCTGGCCGCCTGGCAGGAGAAAGGTTACGACCTGAAAAAGATCGTCACCATCGCCTCCCTCATCGAGCGGGAGACCGACGGCACGGACCAGGCCCGCATCGCCTCCGTTATCTACAACCGCCTGGACGGACCCGGCAGCAAGGCGGGGACCAACGGCCTTTTACAGGTGGACGCCTCCCTGCTCTACGGCCTGCCGGGCCACGAGGGGGCCATCACCCAGGAGGACCTGGAGGCGGACACCCCCTACAACCTCTATAAATATCCGGGGCTCCCCCCCACGCCCATCGCCAACCCCGGCCTGACCGCCATTGAGGCCGCCCTGGAACCGGAGGAGACCGGATACTATTACTACGCTCTGGGCAAGGACGGCAAGCACCACTATTTCGAGACCTATAACGAGCATGTCAACTTCGTGGGCAGCGCCGACTATGGCGGGTAAGCGGCCGGAGCTGCTGGCCCCGGCGGGGGACCCGGAGCGCCTGCGCATGGCGGTGCTCTACGGGGCGGACGCGGTGTATCTGGCGGGAACGGACTTCGGCATGCGGGCCTTCGCGGGGAACTTCTCCCCCGAGGGCCTGGCGGAGGCCGTGGCCTTCGCCCACGCCCGCGGCGTCCGGGTCCACTGCACCGTCAACACCATGCCCCGAAATGAGGAGATGGACCGCCTCCCCGCTCACCTGGAGCGCCTGGAGGCCGCCGGGGTGGATGCCGTCATTCTGGCGGACCTGGGGGCCTTTCAGCTGGCGGGGCGCTACGCCCCCCACGTTCACCGCCACGTCTCCACCCAGGCCGGGGTCACCAACTACGAGACCGCCCGGGCCTGGCACGACATCGGGGCCTCCCGGGTGATCTTGGCCCGGGAGCTGAGTCTGGAGGAGATCCGCACCATCCGGGAGAAAACGCCGCCGGACCTGGAGCTGGAGGCCTTCGTCCACGGGGCCATGTGCGTCAGCTACTCCGGGCGGTGCCTCCTCAGCAACTATATGACGGGCCGGGACTCCAGCCGGGGGGCCTGCGCCCAGCCCTGCCGGTATAAATACGCCCTCATGGAGGAGAAGCGCCCCGGCGAGTTCTTCCCCATTGAGGAGGACGGCGGCGGGGCCTACATCCTGAACTCCCGGGATATGTGCATGATCGACCACCTGAAGGACCTGAGCTTCTTGGACAGCCTGAAAATCGAAGGCCGGGCCAAGTCCGCCTATTACGCCGCCGTGGTCACCGCCGCCTACCGCCACGGCCTGGACGCCCTGGCGGCGGGGGAGCCCTTGGACCCCGTCTGGCGGGACGAGGTGGAGCACGTCAGCCACCGGCCCTACTCCACCGGCTTTTTCTACGGCTCGCCGGGCCAGTACTACGACGACGCCCGGTACGTCCGGGAGTGGCAGGTGGCCGCCATGGTCACGGACTGCGATGAGATGGGGAACGCTACGCTGTCCCTGCGCAACAAGTTTCGGGCCGGGGACACGGTGGAGCTGGTGGGCCCGGATGTGCGGCCCTTTGAAATGACGGTTCCGGAAATGACGGACGCCGACGGCCTGCCCCTCTTCGAACCCCGGACGCCCCAGAGCGTCTTTCACATGAAGCTCCCCCGACCGGTGCCCCCCTGGACCATTGTCCGGCGGGCAAAAGACCTGTCGGCCAAAGGAAACGAATAAAACTACTTTCTAAAAGAATCTATAAAAAGGAGAAGCCGCTATGAACGCAGACGTTGTCATTGTGGGCGCGGGCCCCGCCGGTATTTTCACCGCCCTGGAGATGCTGAAAAAGGGCAGCAAACAGAAGATCGTCATGGTGGAGAAGGGCCGGAGCATTGAGAACCGCCGCTGCCCCAAGAGCCAGACGCACAAGTGCGTGAACTGCAAGCCCTACTGCCACATCACCACCGGCTTTTCCGGCGCGGGGGCCTTCTCCGACGGGAAGCTGTCGTTGAGCTACGAGGTGGGCGGGGACCTGCCCACCCTCATCGGCCCGGATCTGGCCCAGGAGACCATCCACTATGCCGACAAGATCTACCTGGACTTCGGCGCGGACACCCACATCGAGGGCCTGGAGTACCCGGAGGACCGGAAGGAGATCCGCAAGCGGGCCATCCAGGCGGGATTGAAGCTGGTGGACTGCCCCATCCGCCACATGGGCACGGAGAAGGCCCACGACATTTACTTAGGCATCGAGCGGTACCTGCAGGAGAACGGGGTGGAGATTCTATTCGGCTGGGAGTGCCGGAACCTCATTCTGGAGAACGACGTCTGCAAGGGCGTGACCATTTCCGACCAGCGTCAGGATATGGAGATCACCGCCAGGCACACCGTGGTGGCCACCGGCCGCCGGGGGGCGGACTGGCTGGAGAAGCTCTGCGCGGAGCACAACATCGCCCACGCCCCCGGCACCGTGGACATCGGCGTCCGGGTGGAGGTGCGGAACGAGGTTATGGAGATGGTGAACCGGGTCCTCTATGAGTCCAAGCTGGTGGGCTGGCCCAAGCCCTTCAAGAACAAGGTGCGGACCTTCTGCCAGAACCCCGGCGGCTTCGTCAGCCAGGAGAACTACGACAACGACCTGGCGGTGGTCAACGGGCACTCCTATAAGGAGTTCAAGAGCGACAACACGAACCTCTCCATCCTCTGCTCCCACAATTTCAGCGTCCCCTTCAACCAGCCCATCGCCTACGCCCAGAAGGTGGGTGAGCTGACGAATATGCTGGCCAACGGCCAGATTTTGGTTCAGCGCTTCGGCGACATTCTGGACGGCAAGCGGACGTGGCAGAAGGAGCTGGCCCAGTCCAACATCCGGCCCACCCTGCCGGACGTGGTGGCGGGAGACATTACCGCCGCCATGCCCTACCGGGCCATGGTGAACATCATCAACTTCATCCAGGCCATGGACTACGTGGTGCCGGGCTTCGCCTCCTATGAGACCCTGCTCTACTCCCCGGAGCTGAAATTCTACTCCAACCGGGTGAAGATGGACACGGACTTCAACACCAGCCTCCAGGGTCTCCACTGTCTGGGGGACTCCTCCGGCTGGACGAGGGGATTGATGATGTCCTCCGCTATGGGGGTGCTCATGGGGAGAAAATTAGCGGAAGAAGGATAAACACCGGATCAAGAAAAACCAGGGCCGTCAGGGCCCTGGTTTTTTCTGTCTGGCTTTACTCGCTTTTTCGGGATTCATATAGCGGGGGAACGAATTGACTCTCCATGATCCCCTGCGGTTCGCCCTCCGGCAGGTCCGTGTTCCCCTCTTCGCCCAGATTCGAAGGATCCGCTATGACGTTCAGCATCTCCGTGACCCGGAGGCCGCCGCCGCACTCCAGCACCACCTCCAGGTGCCCCATCAGGCCCTCCTGGGGGATGTCCCAGGCGAAGAGGGCGAAATTCCGGCCCTCTCCCGCCGCCTGGACCGCGATCTGTTTCCGCTGGTCCAGAGTCTCCGTTCCCGTGGGGGTCAGGAACAAGGAGACGGCGTTGACGGAATTTTCCGCGCCGTCCGCGAATTCCACCACCATCATCACCCGTTCCCCGGCGGTGAAGTTGTTCCAGCCGTCTCCCAGGTCCAGCCGGAGGGGCGCGGCGTTTTCATCGAAGAAATACACGCCGGTCACATACGGCTCCGAGGGCCGGGGCGCGTCTACGTTTTTCTCTGCCTTGAGAGCGGTAAACATCCAAATCGAGAGCAGGGCCGACACGATCAGCACGCCGAAAACCAGGAGCACGATCCGCTTCCAGTTCCAGAAAGGCGCTTTGGCCGCGGTCTCGGGCCCCTGTTCGGGAGACTGGGCGGTTTCCTCCTCCGGCGCGGGGAAGGAGACTCCCAGCACCTCCTCCAACAGCGCGAGATTCTCCGGGCTGGGGACCGAGGCCCCCAGCTCCCACTTGCTGACGGCCTGGCGGCTGACCTCCAGCTTTTCCGCCAGGTCCTCCTGGGTCATACCCAAATCCTCCCGGGCCTGTTTGATGATATCCGAAATGGTCATTTTTGCATCCTCCAAAGTATGAGTCGAAACCGGTTTCCCGGGCTTAAGTATAGCAGGCTGCCCCGGTTGCGTCCACCAACTCGGCGCGCAACCGGCCCGGTTGCGCGAAAAATTTCCCGGACATCGCCAGATTTCCCGTCCCCAATGCGTGTTAGCGGCAGAACGGGCCGTTCAAAAGGAGATGATACTATGGAACAAATCGCTGCAGATGACGAAGCTGAAAAGTCCCTTTGTCCCACTGTCCAATTACAATATAAAACTTGCCCTGGACGTAATTTAAGAAAAAGAACGTGCAAAAGGACCTTGAGTATGCTATAATAAGCGCAGCATATCAAGGCTCTTTCCGCCCTTGGAAAAAAGCGGCGCACAATGTCAGAAAAAAGACGGAACGGCAAAAACTCCGCCGGCCCTTGAAAAATCAAGACTTGGAGGCATTTAAGAACGTATAAAAAGATAATCAAAAATCCAGTTGGATTTTAGGGAAAATCAGGGTAATTCCCTCAGGAGGTGATTCCGCCCATGGCTTACACCTATGAATATTTCCAAACCGCCGCGGATTTTCTGCGGACCAAAATTGACTTCGCTCCGGAGACCGGCATCGTCCTGGGCTCCTGCCTCGGGCCCTTCGCCCAGGCCATTGAAAACCCGGTGACCGTGGATTACGCCGACATCCCCCACTTCCTGCTCTCCACCGTGGCCTCCCACGCCGGGAAGCTGATCTTCGGCACGGTGGCGGGCCGGAAGGTGGTCTGCATGTCCGGCCGCTTTCACTCCTATGAGGGCTACTCCTTCGAGGAGCTGGTCATCCCCATCCGGGTCCTGAAGCTGCTGGGAATCCGGGCCGTGATCCTCACCAACGCCGCCGGAGCCGTCAACCGGGACTACCGCCCCGGGGACGTCATGGTCATCAAGGACCATATCAAGCTGAACGGGGACAGCCCCCTCCGGGGGCCCAATGTGGAGGATTTCGGCCCCCGGTTCTTCGACATGTCCCGGATGTACACCCCGGCTCTCCGGCAGCTGGCCCTGGACTGCGCCAAGGGCTCTCCCCTCCGGGTTCACGAGGGGACCTACATGTTCTTCCCCGGCCCCCAGTTCGAAACCCCGGCGGAGATTCGGGCCGCCCGCCTCTTGGGGGCCGACACGGTGGGCATGTCCACCGTTACCGAGGCCCTCACCGCCGCCCACTGCGGCCTGCCCCTGCTGGCCCTGTCCGTCGTCACCAATATGGCGGCGGGGGTGCTGGACCGGCCCCTCAGCGCCGAAGAGGTGGACGAGGCGGCGGAGAAGATCGCCGGGGCGTTCAGCGATTATATGAAACAAATCGTAGCTGCGATTTAAGACAGGAGGAACTGACGACATGAAGCTGCTGCTGAAACACTGCGACATCTTAGTCTCCGAGGGGACAGGCTTCCGCTGCCTGGAAAACGCGTACCTTGGCGTGGACGGCAGCGCCATCGACTACATTGGGACGGACAAGCCCCAGGACGCCTACGACCAGGAAAAGGACCTTTCCGGCCGCCTGCTGCTCCCGGGCCTCATCAACTGCCACGGGCACAGCCCCATGGTGCTGCTCCGGGGCGTGGGCAGCGACCTCAGCCTTCAGGAGTGGCTGTTCGGGAAAATCATGCCCATTGAGGACAAGCTGACGGCGGAGGACATTAAAACCGGCAACCAGCTGGCTTTGCTGGAGATGATCTCCACCGGCACCACCAGCTATTCCGACATGTACTTCGAGCCCCAGACCGCCGTGGAAAACGCCCTGGCCTGCGGGATCAAGGCCAACATCAGCCGCCCCGTCCAGTGCTTCAATAAAGACGAGACCTACGCCGAGAACTTCCGGGCAAAGGAGTCCATCCAGCTCTTCAGGGACTATCACGGCGCGGGAGACGGCCGGGTCCGCATCGACTTCTCCGTCCACGCGGAGTACACCTGCTTCGAGCACATTGTGGGACCCTACAGCGCCGACTGCAAGAGCCTGGGGGGCCGGATGCACATTCACCTCTCCGAAACGAAAAAGGAGCACGACGAGTGCGTGGCCAAGTACGGCAAGACCCCGGCCAGGTGGTTCTATGACCTGGGGACCTTCGACTCCCCCACCGCCGCCGCCCACTGCGTCTTCGTGACGGAGGAGGACATGGCCCTGATGCTGGAGAAGGGCGTCAGCCCCATCCATAACCCCACCAGCAACATGAAGCTGGGCAGCGGCTACGCTCCCATCCAGCGGATGCTGGACCTGGGACTGAACGTCACCCTGGGCACCGACGGGGCCGCCAGCAACAACAACCTGAATATGATGGAGGAGCTGCACCTGGCCGCCGTCCTCCACAACGGCTTCCACCGGGACCCCACCATTTTGAAGCCCGCGGAGCTGCTGGCCATGGCCACCCGCAACGGCGCGAGGCTCCAGGGCCGGGAGGACGCCGGCGAGCTGGCCGTGGGTAAAAAGGCGGACATCATCGCCCTGGATCTGACGAAGCCCCATCTGGTCCCCAATCTGGACCCCCTGGCCCTGACGGTCTACTCCGCCCAGGGCGGCGACGTCGTTCTGACCATGGTGAATGGGAAGATTCTCTATGAGGACGGCGAATTTTTGACCCTGGACGCGGAAAAGATTCTGTATGACGCCAAGGCTGCGGTGAAGCGGCTGTACGCCTGAGGAGCTGAACGGAAAGGAGCCTGACCATGAAGAACTTTACCTACTCCATCCCCACGGTGGTCCACTTCGGCGAGGGCCAGATCAAAAAGCTGGGCGGGGAGATCGCGGCCCGGGCCCACAAGGTATTGGTCGTTTACGGCGGAGGCAGCGTCAAGCGTAACGGCGTGTTCGACGCGGCCGTCGCCCAGCTGAAGGAACACGGCATTCCCTGGGCCGAGCTCCCCGGCGTGGAGCCCAACCCCCGCATCGCCACCGTCCGGGAGGGCGTCCGCCTCTGCAGGGAGCAGGGGCTGGACGGCGTGCTGGCCCTGGGGGGCGGCAGCGTCATCGACTGCGCCAAGGCCGTGGCCGCCGGCTTCTACTACGACGGGGACCCCTGGGACCTCTCTGGAAAGAAGCTGACGCCGGAGCGGGCTCTGCCCATCTTCACCGTGTTGACCATGGCGGCCACCGGTTCCGAAATGGACGACATCGCCGTGATCTCCAACCCGGAGACCAACGAGAAGGAGTCCTTCTCCGGTCCCTGCTGCTACCCCGCCGTGTCCATCCTGGACCCCACTTACACCTATTCCCTCCCCGCCTCTCAGACGGCGGCGGGCACGGCGGACATCATGTCCCACACCTTCGAGAACTATTTCAGCCCCATTGAGGACAACTACCTGGCGGAGAGCCTGGCGGAGGCCATTCTCCGCTCCTGCGTGAAGTACGGTCCCAAGGCCATCGAGAATCCCGACGACTACGAGGCCCGGGCCAACCTCATGTGGAATGCCGCCTGGGCCATCAACGGCTTTCTGGACATGGGCAAGCCCGTGGCCTGGAGCGTCCACCGGATGGAGCACGAGCTCTCCGCCTTCTACGACGTGACCCACGGCGTGGGTCTGGCCGTCCTGACCCCTAACTGGATGCGCTACGTCCTCAGCGAGAAGACCGAGGCCCGCTTCGCCCGGTACGGCACGGCGGTCTGGGGACTGGACCCGGCCCGGCCCCGGCGGGAGCTGGCGGAGGCCGCCATTCAAAAGACCCGGGACTTCTTCACTTCCCTGGGCCTCCCCGCCTCGCTGTCGGAGCTGGGCATCGGCCCGGAGTACTTCCCGGAAATGGCCCGGAAGGCCCGGAACGGCGGCTTTGACAAAACCTTCGTCCCCCTCAGCGTGGAGGACATCGTAAACATCTATCAGATGAGCCTTTGAGCGAAGGCCCCTCCTCCCAGGTCTTTGGGAGAGGGGGCCTTCTGCCATTTCCAGGAAACTTTTCCGCTCCTTCGGCATAGACTGTTCAATAGTCTCAAAAACAAAAGGAGGACCTGCCGTGAGCATACTGAAAAACACTGCCGGGGACGTGGACGACCTGATCTTCCAGGACTGCTGGCTTCCAAGCGACCGCTGAGGCCCCGTCGGGACGCCGTTTTGCGGCGTCCTTTTCGCTTTAAAGCGTTGACAAGCTCCCCGCTTGCGCATATACTGGTTCTGTATTTTAAAAAGGAGCGTGAATCCCTATGGACCTGACCTTAAACAGCGCCGTGCTGGGCCTGGAGCTGTCCGGCATCCGCCGCTTCACCTTCCTGGTGCGGGACACCCCCGGCGCCTGTGCCCTGACCATCGGCGAGCCGGACCAGAACACCCCGGATGTCATCAAGGAGGCCGCCAAGGCCGCCCTGGACCGGAACGACACCCACTACCCCCCCGGTAACGGTTACCCCTACATGCTGGAGGCCATTTCCAAATTTGAGGAGCGGGCCCATGGCCTGCACTACTCCCCCGACGAGATCATCCTCACCATCGGGGCTACGGAGAGCCTCTTCATCGGCCTGTCCACCGTGCTGAACCCCGGGGACGAGGTCATCATCCCCACGCCGGCCTTCAGCCTCTATGAATCCATCACCCAGCTCTGCCGGGGCGTGCCGGTGGCCCTGCCCACGGAGGATCATCACTTCCAGATTGACCCCCAGGCCCTGGAGGCCGCCATTACCCCGAGAACGAAGGCCATCGTCCTGACCTCTCCCAACAACCCCACCGGCTGCATCTACACCAAGGAGACCCTGGACGCCGTCCACGGCGTCTTGAAGGACAAGCCCATCTTCGTCCTCTGCGACGACGTATACCGCTCCCTGGTCTATACCGACGCCTACCACAGCTTCGCCGAGTTCCAGGACATGCGGGACCGGATCATCGTCATCAACAGCTTCTCCAAGCCCTACGCCATGACCGGCTGGCGGCTGGGCTGGTGCCTGGCGGACGCCCCCATCCGGGACCGGATGCAGATCTTCCACCAGTACGCCGTGGTCTCCGCCCCCGCCTTTGTCCAGCCCGCCTGCGCGGCGGCCCTGGAGAGCGACACCTCCTCCATGACGGAGCTGTTCCGCAGGCGCCGGGACTATGTGTACAAACGCCTGACGGACATGGGCCTGGAGGTCCAGAAGCCGGAGGGGGCCTTCTACATGTTCATCAACATCAAACGGTACGGCATGGACTCCCTGACCTTCTGTGAGAAGATGCTGAAGGAGGGCCTGGTGGGTCTGATCCCCGGCGTGTACTTCGGCACCGAGGGCTACATGCGCCTGAGCTACTGCTACTCCGACGAGGACCTGAAAGAGGGCCTGGACCGGGTGGAGCGTTTCCTCAGCACCCTTTGACGCTGCGCGGGCAGGGCTCTCACCCCTGGAGCCCCGCCCGTGTAAGGTATGTCCTTTGGCGGACTGCACAAATTTTCCATCCGATTTTTTATGATTGATTTTGATTGGCGGATATTGACTTTGATTGATTATGGCGTTATTATAAGCAAGGAAATCCGGAATCAAGCAATTTCGATCAAGAAGAGGGGGGTGAATTATGCTGGCTGAACAACGCGCGGAACGAATCCTCAAGGAACTGGCTCAGCGGCGGGCCGCCACGGTGACGGATCTCTGTCAGGTGACGGGCGCCTCCGAGGCCACCATCCGGCGGGATCTGAACGCGCTGGCCAAGCAGGGAAAGCTGAGCAAGGTCCACGGCGGCGCCATGCTGATGGGCGGAGAGTTCCACGGCGAGGAGCTGGACATGGAGACGAAACGGGGGCTCTTCACCCAGGAGAAGGACCGGGCCGCCCGGTACGCCGCCGGGCTCATCGGGGACGACGACGTGGTCTTCCTGGACGCGGGCACCACGGTCCTCCGGATGGCGGAACACCTGCGGATCTCCAGGGCCCTGTTTCTGACCAACAGCATCGAGTGCGCCTGCCGCCTGATGGAGCGGAACCTCCGGACCCACGTGCTGGGGGGGATGCTTAAGGCGGGCACCATGGCCCTGATCGGCACGGAGACCCTGGACGCCCTGCGGCGGTACAACTTCACCAAGGCGTTCCTGGGGGCCAACGGCGTTACCATCGCCCAGGGCTTCACCACGCCGGACCCGGAGGAGGCGGCGGTAAAGGCTTTGGCGGCGGAGCGGGCCCAGGAGGTCTACGTGCTGGCGGACTCCAGCAAGTTCGGCCAGGTGACGGCGGCGGTGATGTTCCCCATTGAGGCCGCCTGCGTCATCACGGACCGCCTGCCGGACCGGCGGTACCGGGACTATACGGACGTCAGGGAGGTGTGAGCGTGGTCTATACGGTAACGCTGAACCCCGCCCTGGACTACGAGGTCCTGGTGGACGGCTTCCGGGCCGGGAGCCTGAACCGCACCAGCCGGGAGCACATGCACTTCGGCGGCAAGGGCGTCAACGTCTCCACGGTCCTCCACAGCCTGGGTGTGGATACTACGGCCCTGGGCTTTGTGGCCGGGTTCACCGGGAAGGCCCTGGAGGACGGCCTGAAGGCCGGGGGCATCCCCACGGACTTTGTCTGTCTGGAAGAGGGCCTGACCCGGGTCAACGTCAAGATCCGCTCCGGCGGAGGCGGCGAGACCGAGATCAACAGCCAGGGCCCCGCCATTCCCGCCCCGGCGCTGGAGGCCCTGCTTCAAAAGCTGGACCGCCTCGCCGGCGGCGACGTGCTGGTCCTGGCCGGCTCTCTGCCCGCCGGGCTGCCCGGGGACGTGTATCAAACCATTTTAAACCGCGTGGAGGGCCGGGGCGTGCTGACGGTGGTGGACGCCGCCAGGGATCTGCTGAAAGGCGCGCTCCCCTGCCGCCCCTTCCTCATCAAGCCCAACAGCGCCGAGCTGGGGGAACTCTTCGGGAAGGGCCCCCTTACGGAGGAGGCGGAAATCCTCTCTTGCGCCAGAAACCTCCAGGCCCAGGGGGCCCGGAACATCCTGGTCTCCCTGGCCGGGGACGGGTCCCTGCTGCTGGATGAGACCGGCGGGGCCCGCCGCCTGGGGGTGCCCCCGGGAACCGTCCGCCACACGGTGGGCGCGGGGGATTCCATGGTTGCCGGGTTCCTGGCCGGGTGGCTGGAGACCCGGGACTACGCCGCCGCCCACCGCATGGGGGCCGCCGCCGGGTCCGCCACCGCCTTTTCCGACGGCCTGGCCTCGGGGGAGGAAATCCGGAAGCTCCTTCCGGCGTTCTGACCCCGCGTTTCCGCGTTTTTCCTTCGCCGGGAAGCGGTATACTGCTTCCTGACCCCTAACATAATTGAGAGAAAGGACGTTTATCTATGAAAGAAAAAGTCCAAAAGTTTGGACGGTTCCTCAGCGGCATGGTCATGCCCAACATCGGGGCCTTCATCGCCTGGGGCTTCATCGCCGCCTTCTTCATCCCGGCGGGCTGGTTCCCCAACGAGACCATCAACGGTATGGTAGGCCCCATGCTCCAGTACCTGCTGCCCATCCTCATCGGCTACACCGGCGGCAAAGTGGTAGGCGGCCAGAAGGGCGCCGTCACCGGCGCGCTGGCCACTCTGGGCGCCATCGCCGCCACGGACGCCACCATGTTCATCGGCGCCATGATCTGCGGCCCCTTAGGCGGCTGGTGCATCAAGAAGTTTGACAAGGCCATGGAGGGCCACATCCCCGCGGGCTTCGAGATGGTGGTCAACAACTTCTCCGTGGGCATCATCGGCGCGGTCCTGGCCATCCTGTCCATCTACGTCATCGGCCCTGTCTGCGTGGTGCTCACCGGCATCCTGGGCTCCGGCGTGGAGTTCCTGGTGAACCACGGCCTGCTGCCCCTCACCGCCGTCCTGGTGGAGCCCGCCAAGGTCCTGTTCCTGAACAACGCCATTAACCACGGCGTGTTCACCCCCATCGGCACCGAGCAGGCCATGGAGTTCGGCAAGTCCATCCTCTTCATGATCGAGTCCAACCCCGGCCCCGGTCTGGGCCTGCTGCTGGCCTACTGTGTGGCCGGCAAGGGGGAGACCCGCTCCTCCGCCGGCGCCGCCGCCGTCATCCAGTTCGTGGGCGGCATCCATGAGATCTACTTCCCCTACGTGCTGATGAACCCCATCGTCATCCTCGGGCCCATGATTGGCAACATCTGCGCCATCTTCACCCTGTCCATCCTGGGCGGCGGTCTGGTGGCGGCCGCCTCCCCCGGCAGCATCATCGCGGAAATGCTCATGACTCCCAGAGGCGGGTACATCGCCAACGTTGCGGGCATCGGCGTGGGCGCCGTCGTCAGCTTCCTGATCTCCGCCTTCCTCCTCAAGATGTTCGGCAAGGACGCCAGCCTGGAGGAGGCTCAGGCCCAGGTGGCCGCCTCCAAGGCCGCCTCCAAGGGCCAGGCCGTCCCCGCCGCCTCCGGCGCTTCTGTCAACGCCAAGGACGTGCGGAAGATCGTCTTCGCCTGCGACGCGGGCATGGGCTCCTCCGCCATGGGCGCTACTATGGTCCGCAACAAGCTGAAGGACGCGGGCATCACGGACATTGAAGTCATCCACTACCCCGTGGGCGAGATCCCCGGCGATTGCCAGATCGTCGTCACCCACCACGAGCTGTCCGGCCGGGCCGCCGAGCGCGCCCCCCAGGCCCGGATCATCCCCATCAAGAACTTCATGGGCGCGCCGGAGTACGACGTGCTGGTGAAGGAGCTGCTGGAGGCCCGGAAGGGCGGTTCCGCCCCCGCACCTGCCGCCGCCCCCGCCGCCGCGGAGGAGAAGCCCGCCGGGGAGCAGCCCATCCTGCTGGAAAAGAAGAACATCATCCTGAACTGCAAGCCCGTCAGCCCCGAGGAGGCCATCCAGGCCGTGGGTAAATTGATGGTGGAGAGCGGCTATGTGGAGGAGTCCTACATTCAAGGCATGCTGGACCGAGAGAAGAGCTTCTCCGTGGCCATCGGCAGCCACGTGGCCATTCCCCACGGCACCGAGGAATCCCGGAAGGCCATCAAGAAGACCGGCCTCATCGTCATGACCTATCCCGAGGGCATCGAGTGGGGCGAGGACACCGTCCGCCTGGTGGTGGGCATCGCCTCCACCGGCGAGGATCACTTGGGCATCCTGGGCAAGATCGTCGAGGTGGCCGAGACCGAGGAGGACACCGACAAGCTGGTGGACAACGCCAGCGTGGACCAGCTCTACAAGCTGCTGAACGGCCTGGAGTAATTCCATGCGGTCGAAGGGCGTGCGTCTCTACGGCGCTTACGACATCCGTCTGGAGGAGTTCGACCTGCCGGAGATCCAAGACGACGAGATCCTGGTTCGGGTTATGAGCGACAGCATCTGCATGTCCACCTACAAGCTGCTGGTCCAGGGCAAGGCCCACAAGCGCTGTCCCCCGGATGTGGACGTACACCCCATTATCATCGGCCACGAGTTCGCCGGAGACATTGTGAAGGTGGGGAAAAAGTGGCTGGGCGAATTTTCTCCCGGCGAGAAATTCTCCCAGCAGCCCGCCCTGAACTACAAGGGCAGCCTGGCCTCCCCCGGGTACTCCTATCCCACCTTCGGCGGGGCGTGCACCTACTGCATCGTCCCGCCGGAGGTGATGGAACTGGGCTATCTCCTCCACTACGACGGGGAGAGCTACTTCGAGGCCAGCCTGGGGGAGCCCATGAGCTGCGTGGTGGGAGGCTACCACGGCAGCTACCACACCAGCCGCCACAGCCACGAGCACGTCATGGGCGTGAAGGAGGGGGGCAGCGTCCTCATCATGGGGGGCTGCGGCCCCATGGGCCTGGGGGCCATCGAGTACCCCATGACCCTGGAGAAAAAGCCCGCTATGATCGTGGTGACGGACCTCTCCGACGAGCGCATTGCCCGGGCCCGGCAATTGATCCCCGAGTCCCTGGCCGCCGCCCACGGCATCCGGCTGGTGTACGTCAATCCCAGTCAGTGCGCCGACGAGTTCGCCGAGCTCCTGGCCCTCACCGGCGGGAAGGGCTACGACGACATCTTCGTCTACAACGCCATCCGCTCCCTGGCGGAAATGGGGGACCGGCTCCTGGGCTACGACGGGTGCATGAACTTCTTCTCCGGCCCCACGGACAAGGCGTTTTCCGCCAACATCAACCTGTATAACTGCCACTACTCCTCCACCCACATCATCGGCACCACCGGAGGCACCACGGAGGACCTGAAAGAGGCCATCCGCCTGGCCGCCGAGGGGAAGATCCGCCCCGCCGTCATGGTCACTCACGTGGGCGGTATCAATTCCATCGTGGAGACCACGCGGAACCTCCCCCAGCTCCCCGGCGGGAAGAAGCTGACCTACACCCAGTTCAACATGCCGCTCACCGCCATTGAGGACTTCCGGGAGGAGGGAAAGTCGGACCCGCTGTTCGCCCGCCTGGCGGACTGCTGCGACGCCCACGACGGCCTATGGAACTCCGAGGCGGAAGCGATCTTATTCCGGCATTTTCATGTGATCTAAAAAACAGCCGGGCCTCACGGCTGTGAGGTCCGGCTGTTCATATGATGGTTACTCTACGGTGACCGATTTCGCCAGATTCCGAGGCTTGTCGATGTCACAGCCCCGCTGGAGCGCCACGTAATAGGCGAACAGCTGGAGCGGCACAATGGACAGCGACGGCTGGAGCAGGGGGTGGGTCTCCGGCACGGCGAGGACCCCGTCGGCGGTCTTCTCCATCCGCTCCCGGAACTGTTCCGTGGTGACCGCCAGCACCGTGGCCCCCCGGGCCTTCACCTCCACCACGTTGCTCATAGCCTTGTCGAAGAGGGCGGTATAGGTCCCCAGGGCCACCACCAGCGTTCCCGGCTCAATCAGGGAAATCGTTCCGTGCTTCAGCTCCCCGGAGGCGTAAGCCTCCGAGTGAATGTAGCTGATCTCCTTGAGCTTTAAGGACCCCTCCAAACCCATGGCGTAGTCCAGATTCCGGCCGATGAAAAAGATGCTGTCGTGGTTGAAGTACCGGGAGGCAAAGTATTTCGTGTCCTCGAAATTCTTCAGGTAGCGGCGCATCTTCTCCGGCAGGGCCTGGAGCTCCGCCAAAATCGCGTCGTACTCGCCCGGTTCCACCGTTCCCAGCAAATCCGCCAGGTACAGGCCCACCAGGTCCAGCGCCGCCAGCTGGGTGGAATACCCCTTGCTGGTGGCCACGGCGATCTCCGGCCCGGCCCAGGTGTAGAGCACGTCGTCCGCCTCCCGGGCGATGGAGCTGCCTACTACGTTGCAAATCGCGAGCGTCCGGCCTCCCAGGCGCTTCGCCTCCCGGAGGGCCGCCATGGTGTCCAGGGTCTCCCCGGACTGGCTGATGGCAATCACTAAGGTATGCTCATCCACCAGCGGCTCGCTGTAGCGGAACTCCGAGGCCAGCGCCACCTCCACCGGGCGGCGGAGCAGCCGCTCCCAGGTGTACTTCCCCACCACTCCCGCGTGATAGGCGGAGCCGCAGGCAATCATGTAAATGTGGGAGATGCTCCTCACGTACTCCGCCGTCAGGCGGATGTCGTCCAGCACCACCCGGCCCTCCCGAATCCGGGGGGAGATGGTCTTTTGCAGGGCCTCCGGCTGTTCGAGAATCTCCTTGAACATGAAGTGGGGATAGCCGCCCTTTTCGGCGGAGGCCGCGTCCCAGTCAATGCGGCTGTGTTCCTTCTCCAGGGGGTTCCCCTCGCCGTCGAACACGTCCACGCTCTGGGCCGTCAGCACGGCGATTTCCCCGTCGTTCATATAGGCCACGTCCCGGGTGTGCCGGATGATGGCCGTGGCGTCGGAGGCGATGAAGTTCTCCCCCTCCCCGAAGCCGATGATCAGCGGGCTGTCCTTCCGGGCGGCGATGAGGGCGTTGGGGTAGTCGGAGCAGATGATGCCGAAGGCGTAGGACCCCTCGATCCGCCGCAGGCACCGGCCCACGGCCTCCAGCATGTTCCCGCACTCGTGGTAGTGGAACTCCAGCAGATGGGCCGCCACCTCGGTGTCCGTCTCGGAGGCAAAGGTCACCCCTTGCCGGGTGAGCTGTTCTTTCAGCTCCAGATAATTCTCAATGATGCCGTTATGTACCAGGGCGATTTTTCCGTCTCCGCTGACGTGGGGGTGGGCGTTGACGTCGTTGGGCTCGCCGTGAGTGGCCCAGCGGGTGTGCCCGATGCCCAAAGTACCCTCCAAATCCATGCCGTCATGGGTCAGGTCCGCCAGGACCTGGAGACGGCCCTTGGACTTGCGGACCTGGAGGCCCTTGGTTTCCGACCGGACGGCGACGCCGGCGGAGTCATAGCCCCGGTACTCCATCTGCCGCAAGCCTTCCAGCAAAATCGGCGCGGCCTGTTCCCGGCCTACAAAGCCTACGATTCCACACATGGGATAGATTCCTCCTAATTTGGAAAATTAAGAGGACAAATGCGCAGTCACTTGTCTCCTCAGGACGGTCACGGCCCTTCTGTTTCACGCTTGCGCGTGTATTTGTAAGCCGTGTCACGCGCCCGCCCAGGGCACGGAGGGGCATCCGCCGAAGATTTCGATTCTCCCCTCTCCTCGTTATCCGGTCGAAACCGGCTCGTGGCGCTTCTGATGGGGTCGGCCCCATAATCCTCCTTTCACCTCTGCGATTTAAACGGCCTTTCGGCCTCCCTGCATTATACGGAAGCGGGGCGCAAATGTCAACTTGCCCGGAAGGCCGGCCTGCCCCTCAAAATTTTACCAACTTTTTCCCCGCCCCGTCTTGCCGTCGAGTTGCCAAAATGATATACTGTTTTTAAGCTCGCTTTTAGCGGGAAATCACAAAATTCAGGAAACCTCACGGAAAGGAAGCTGCATCATGCTGAACGTCAAATCCTTCCAGATCGAAAACTTTATCCCTGCCGGTTACCGGGACGCCGCCGCCCCCCGGCTGGCGGAAGCCCAGGAGAAGCTCCAAAAGCACAACGGCCTGGGCCATGAGTTCACCGACTGGGTCCGCCTCCCCGTGGACTACGACAAGGAGGAGTTCGCCCGCATCCAGGCCGCCGCCAAAAAAATTCAGGGCGACTCCAAGGCCCTGGTGGTCATCGGCATCGGCGGAAGCTACCTGGGCGCCCGGGGCGTGGTGGAATACCTCTGCTCCCCTAACTACAACCAGAAGAAAAACAAGAAAACCCCCAACATCTATTTCGTGGGCAACGGCCTTTCCGCCGACGCCATGCAGGAGGTCTTTGACCTCATCGGGGACGAGGATTTCTCCGTCAACGTTATCTCCAAGTCCGGCACCACCACCGAGCCCGCCGTGGCCTTCCGCTTCTTCCGGGACGCCCTGGAGAAGAAATACGGCAAGGACGGGGCCAAGGGGCGCATCTACGCCACCACCGACAAGGCCCGGGGGGCTCTGAAATCCCTGGCCAACGAGGAGGGCTGGGAGAGCTTTGTGGTGCCCGACGGCGTGGGCGGGCGGTACTCCGTCCTCACCGCCGTGGGCCTGCTGCCCATCGCCGTGGCCGGAATCAGCATTGAAGAGCTCATGGGCGGCGCGGCCAAGATGATGAAGCTCTGCGAGACCGCCTCCTATGAAAACCCCGCCTGGACCTACGCCGCCCTCCGGGACGCGCTGTATCAGAAGGGCTGGAGCATCGAGGTGCTGGCCTGCTACGACCCCGCCTTCCGCTTCATGCTGGAGTGGTGGAAGCAGCTCTACGGCGAGAGCGAGGGCAAGGACGGCAAGGGCCTCTTCCCCGCCAGCGTGGAGTTCACCGCGGACCTTCACTCCATGGGCCAGTATATCCAGGCCGGGCGGCGCATCATGTTTGAAACCGTGGTCCGCCTGGGGGCCTCCGAGCACCAGCTTCTGGTGCCCCGGGACGAGGTCAACGGCGACGGACTGAACTTCCTGGCCGGGGAGTCCATGGACTATATCCGGGACAAGGCCATGGAGGGCACCCTGCTTGCCCACACCGAGGGCGGCGTGCCCAACGTCATCGTGGAAACCGACGGCAAGAGCGCCGACTCCCTGGGCCAGCTCATCTACTTCTTCGAGTACGCCTGCGGATTGTCCGGCTACCTGCTGGAGGTCAACCCCTTCGACCAGCCCGGCGTGGAGGCTTACAAGAAGAACATGTTCGCCCTGCTGGGCAAGCCCGGCTATGAGGCCCAGAAGGCCGAGCTGGAGGCCAAGCTGGCCAAATAACCTCATTCCCGCCCAAGGCCGCCCCGTCCCATGGGCGAGGCGGCCCTTAATAAAGTAATCACGAAAACGATTACCCGCTTAAAAGCAATCATTTTAAGGAGGAGCACTATGAAACAGGCAATTCAAATCGGCGCGGGCAACATCGGCCGGGGGTTCATCGGGGCCCTGCTCAGCCAGGCGGGCTGGCATGTCACCTTTGCCGACGTGGTGGAGCCCATCATCGAGGCGCTGAACCGGGACCACGGCTACACGGTTCACATTCTGGACAAGGAGCCCGGCGAAATCGCCATCCGCAATGTGGACGGCGTAATCTCCACCTCCCCGGCCTTTGCGGAGAAGGTGGCCCAGTGCGACCTGATCACTACCGCTGTGGGCCCCAACTTGCTGCCCATCATCGCCAAGTCCATCGCCGGGGGCATCCAGGCCCGGAAGGCCGCCGGGAATGCCGCGCCCATGAATGTGGTCTGCTGTGAGAACGGCCTCCGGACCACCACCCGCCTGAAAAACGAGGTGGTGAAGCATCTGAATCAGGAGGAGCTTTCCTTCCTGGAGGAGCACATCGGCTTTGCCGACTGCGCCGTGGACCGCATCTGCCCCAAGCCCAATTTTGACAACATCCTGGACGCCGCCGTGGAGCGGTACTGCGAGTGGGACGTGGAGGCCGCCGCCTGGAAGGGCGAGAAGCCGGAGATCCCCGGATTGACCTTCGCGGACAACCTCATGGCCTACCTGGAGCGGAAGCTCTTCACCCTCAACAGCGGCCACGCCATCTGCGCATACCTGGGCTATCTGCGGGGCTACGCCACCATCAAGGACAGCATCGCGGACCCCGCCATCGGCGAGATCGTCCACGCCGCCATCTCCGAGAGCGGCGAGGGCCTCATCAAGGAATTCGGCTTCGACCCGGAGGTCCACCACGCCTATGTGGAGAAGATCTTCGCCCGCTACCAGAACCCCTTCCTGGAGGACGAGGTGCTCCGGGTGGGCCGGGAGCCCATCCGGAAGCTGGAGGCCGGGGACCGGCTCATCAAGCCCCTGACCACCACCGCCTCCTACGGCCTGCCGGTGGACCACCTGATCTTCGGCGCCGCCGCCGCCCTGCGCTTCGACTGCCCGGAGGACCCCCAGAGTGTGGAGCTCCAGGCCAAGATCAAAGCCGAGGGCCCCGCCGCCGCCCTGGCGGCCTACTCCGGCCTGAAGCCGGAAAATCCCCTGTTCGGCCGCATCCTGGATGTGTACAACGCCTTGGCAGTCGCCAAGAAATAATGTCCCTGTTTTCGGCGGGGCGGAGGAACATTCCTCCGCCCTGTTCAATATTCCTGGGAAATCTTCCCTCTCCCCCTTCCCTTTCGGGGGAAATCCTGCTAGAATGGAAAGCAATAAAATCGGAGATCTTCCGGGAGAGAGAGGGAAGCCTATGAAACGCCGCCTGGCCGTTCTTCTGGCGGTTTTGCAGCTGCTGATATGCACCGTCCCCGCCGCCGCGGCGGAGTGGGACTCCACAGACCCCAATGACCCCCTGCTGTGGGAGCCGGATCTGCCGGAGTTTGACGGGCCCATGCCCTCTACGCTCCCCGCGCCCCGGGACGGGGAGACGGAGGATGCCTTCCGCATGGTGGTCAGCTTCACCGGCGATATGCTGCTGGCCTCTCTCCACGGCAAGCGGGCGGCGGGGAACTTCCTGGATGTTGCCGCCAAGCAGGAGCCGGAGTATTTCCTCCAGCACGTCCGGCCCATCTTCGAGGCCGACGACTTCACCGTGGTAAATTTGGAGAACGTCCTGACGGATCGGAACCTGACCCCCAAGGAGAAGAGCACGAATCCCGCCTACTGGTTCCGGGCTCCCGCCAGCAATACGGACATCCTCACCTCCTCCGGCGTGGAGGCGGTGTCCCTGGCCAACAACCACACGGGGGACTACGGCACGGCGGGCTACAAGGATACGGTCAAGGCCGTCTCCGCCGCCGGGCTGGAGTACGGCGGCAACGACCGGACCTTCTATTTGGAGAAAAACGGATACCGCATCGCCGTCATCTGCCACGGCCTCTGGAACGAGGGACAGGCCGGGACCATCGTCCGGCGCCTCCAGGCGGCGGAGAAGGACTCCGACTTCCAGATAGTCTTCTACCACGGCGGAACGGAGGGCGTCCATGCCCCGGAGGCGTGGCGGGTCCGGGCCTCCCGCCGCCTGGTGGACAACGGCGCGGACCTGGTGCTGGGGAACCATCCCCACGTCCTCCAGCCCCGGGAGGTGTACAAGGGCAAGGAGATTGTCTACTCCCTGGGGAACTTCTGCTTCGGCGGCAGCCGGGGGCCGGAGAACCGGACCGTCATCTACCAGCTCATCCTCCAGGTGGAAAACGGGGAGCTGGTGAGCGCCTCCTCGGAGCTGATCCCCTGCTGCGTCCACACCGGCGGCAGGGTGAATAACTACTGCCCCGCCCCCATTGAGGACGAGGAGCAGGCCCGGCGGGTGCTGGACTTCATGGACGGGAAGGCAAAGCTGCCTCTCTGAGGAAATCCGATGAAGCGGCTCGAAACATCCTTTCCGGAATTTTTTCAAGTTTTATTAAATTTCTTGCGGCGTCTTAACGGGACGCCGCATTTTCGCATTTTGGGGGAGAAATATCCGGTCATTTTTAACAAAAATCTTTACTTCAATCACAAAATTCCCGCAAAAGCCCTCGACGGAATTTCCTTTTTCTGCTATAATTGGTTTTTATTAGGAAAGGCTCCCGCAATGGAGACGGCGTTTCTCCTCCGGCGCGGCAAACGGAAAGACTTCTTTTTTTGAGGACTTCGACGTAAGGGCAGGTGATTGAAACGGAAAGGTAAGGTAACATGGATCACACGCAGCTCAGCATTCTGGACCTCGGCATTATCGCGGTTTATCTGCTCTCCATGGTGGCGGTGGGCGTCTACTTCGTCCGGCGCATCAAGAACACCGGGGACTACTATGTGGCGGGCCGGTCTCTGGGGCCCCTGGTGATGATGGCCACGGTCTGCGCCACCATCATCGGCGGCAGCGGCCTCATGGGCCGGGCGGGCGTCGCCTATTCCAGCGGCTTCAAGGCGGTGCTCACCGCCATTCCCTATCTTTTGGGCATGTTCATCTTCTCCGGCATCGCCGGAAAGATCTCCGACATCGGCATGAAGTACGACGTGACCTCCATCCCGGACCTTTTCCAGCGCCGCTTCGGCAAGACGGCGAAAATTCTGCTGGCGGCCATGGTGGCCTTCACCATGATGGGTACCGTGGCCTCCCAGGTGACGGCCACCGCCACCATCATCAACATGCTGGGGGGCCAGGTGGGCCTCAGCTTTGAGGCCGGGGCCCTCATCGCCTGCGTCATCTTCATGGTCTACACCGCCTCCAGCGGCCTCTTCGGCGTGGTGTACACCGACGTGCTCCAGTTCTACATGCTGATCCTCTTTGTGTACATCCTCATCCCTGCGGCTTCCCTTCGGAGCATCGGCGGCTTCTCTACCTTCCTGGCGAATCTGGACCCGGCCCTGGCGAAGCCCTACCTCAACGGCAGCATCCTGGGGGACATTGTGACCTATCTGGTCTTCACCATGGCCGGGGCGGAGATGTGGCAGCGGGCCTTCGCCGCCAAGGACCGGAGTTCCGCCAAGAAGGGCATGTTCCTGGGCACCGCGGTCTACGGCGTCACCATCGCCCTGGTGTACTTCATGGGCGTGGCCGCCCACCAGGTCATCGGGGACGACGCCCTGGCGGTCTACGGCAATACCGACGCCGTGGTCCCGGCCCTGGCCATCCACGTGCTGCCTATCGGCCTGACGGGCCTTGCCCTGGCGGGCATCCTCTCCGTCATCATGTCCACGGCGGACAGCTACCTGCTGGTCAGCGTCCAGACCTGCGTCCACGACATCGGCAAGACTTTTTTCCCGGAGATGAAGGACAGGACGGAGATTCTCCTCTCCCGGATCTTCTCCATTATTCTGCCCCTGGGCGCTTTGGTCATTGCACTTTATATCAAGAACGCGTATAATATCCTCATGTTCGCCTGGAGCTTCTATGCGGCGGCGGCGGGCATCCCGGCCTTTGCCGCCCTCTTCTGGCGGAAGGCCACCAGCGCCGGCGTTATCGCCGGCATGGCCGCCGGCTTTACCGTCTGCATCGGCTGGAAGCTGGCGGGAGAGCCCTTCGGCCTGGGCTCCGCCGTTCCGGGAACCATCGCCTGCGGCGTGGCTCTGGCAGTTGTGAGCTTGGCCACATATAAGAACCATCCCTCCGTCTTCCTGGACGCGGGGAAAGCGTAACCAGGCGCAGTTTCACGGCGGGGCAAGGCCCCGCGGAAAGGGGTAAAACCGATGCTGACCTTGGACATGATACGGGACGCGCAGAACGCGCTGGAGGGCGTGGCCCGCCGGACCCCCCTGGACCCCGCCCCCAAGCTGGGCCGGGACCTCTACATCAAGGCGGAGAATTTGCAGCTCACCGGCTCCTTCAAGCTTCGGGGGGCCTTCAACAAGATCCGCTCCCTGACGCCGGAGGAGGCGGAGAAGGGCGTCATCGCCTGCTCCGCCGGGAACCACGCCCAGGGCATCGCCCTCTCCGCCGCCCGGCTGGGCATCCCCTCCGTCATCTGCATGCCCGCCGGGGCCCCCATCAGCAAGGTGGAGGCCACCAAGGGCTACGGCGCCCGGGTGGTGCTGGTCCCCGGCGTCTACGACGACGCGGCCAAAGAGGCCCGGCGCCTCTGCCGGGAGGAGGGCTACACCTTCGCCCATCCCTTCGACGACCCCCATGTCATCGCCGGGCAGGGCACCATCGGCCTGGAGATCCTGGAGCAGCTGCCGGAGGTGGAGCAGGTGGTGGTTCCCATCGGCGGCGGCGGGCTCATCAGCGGCGTGGCCTTCGCCGTCAAGCATTTAAAACCGGACTGCCGGGTGATCGGCGTCCAGGCGGCGGGGGCCCCCTCCATGTACCTCTCCCTCCACGCCGGGGAGCCCACGGAGCTCAGCGGCGTGGCCACCATCGCCGACGGCATCGCCGTCAAGCGGCCCGGGGACCTGACTTTTGCGCTGTGCAAAGAATATGTGGACGAGGTGGTCACCGTCACCGAGGACGAGATCGCCTCCGCCATCCTGGCGCTGATGGAGGAGCAGAAGACCGTGGCGGAAGGGGCCGGGGCCACGCCGGTGGCCGCCTGCATGTTCGGCAAGGTCCCCACCGACGGGCGGAAGACCGTCTGCCTGGTCTCCGGCGGCAACGTGGACGTGACCACCCTCTCCCGCATCATCACCAAGGGCCTGTCCAAGGCGGGCCGCCTGGTGGAGCTGACCACCAAGGTGGAGGATAAGCCGGGCAGCCTCCTGCGGATGCTTCAGGTGGTGGCGGACAGCGGAGCCAACATCATCAGCGTCAACCACAACCGGGAGGACAAGGACTCCGACGTGGGGGCCTGCATCGTCACCATGGTGCTGGAGACCCGGGACAGCCGCCACGCCGAGGCATTGCAGCTGGAGCTGCTGTCCAAGGGGTATCTCATGCGCTGACAAACCTGGCGCCATACCGGATAAAAAACCGGCGGACCGTTTCGGTCCGCCGGTTCATCATTTTGCCGTTTTCTCAAAGCACGTTCTGCACGAAGCGGCTGAGGATCACCGCCGCCTGGGCCCGGGAGGCGTTCCCGCCGGGGGACAGGGTATCGGCGGTGACGCCGTTGACCATCCCCGCCGCCACGGCCCAGCGCAGGGGCTCCACGGCGTAGGACGCGATCTGCCCCGCGTCGGTGAACACCCCCAGCTCCGCCCGGTCGGACACGTCCCGGCCCTTCTGGGCGGCGTAGCGGTACAGGAAGGCCGCCAGCTGCTCCCGGGTGATCAGGTTGTTAGGCCGGAAGGTCCCGTCGCTGTAGCCGTTGACAATGCCGTTCGAAGAGGCCCAGGAGACGGCGGCGGCGTAATAGGCCCCGGAGGCCACGTCGCTGAAGGAATCCACGGACTTGCTGCCCACGAGGATGAAGCCGGCCTCCTCTGAAGCAGGGACGGGAGCGCCCTCCAGCCGGTGGAGAATGGCCACGATCTGTCCCCGCGTGGTGGGGGCCTCAGGGGAGAAGGCGTCGGCAGAGGTGCCGTTCATCAGCCCCGACTGGAAGGCCCAGCGTACCGCGTCATAGCACCAGTCCCCGGGCCGCACGTCTCGAAAGGCGGGCTCCACCCCAGCGCTCTGGCTGGGCTCGGGGTCCTCCCGTTCCGTCTCCAGAGAGACCCGCCCTTCGAAAACGGGCTGAAGGCTCCGGTCCAGCAGCAGCAGCTCCCCCCGGGCGGGAAGCCGGAAGGCGTTCCCCGGGGTCAGCGTTCCCAGGTCCAGGGACCGGCCCGACAGGGGCTCCTCCTCCGCCACCAGATAGATGGTCACGACGGTCTCGTCCCGGCCCGCCTCCACATGGCAGTCCGGGCTGTAAACGCCCCGGGGCGAGGGCTCAAAGCGGGCGTCGGGGCAGTCTCCCTCCAGAACCAGCTCCAGCTGTAGGGCGTAAACCGAACGGTCCAGGTCCTCCAGGGTGAGGCGGACCTCCCCGCCCCGCTCCCGGCAGGAGAGGGTCAGATTGTCCCGGGCGGCGGCCGCCGCCGGCAGGGCGCAGAGCAGGCACAGGGCCAGAAGGCCGGATACGATGCGCTTCATTCGCCTTCCTCCAATACGATGACCGGCAGGTCCGTCCCGCCGGGGGTGTTGATCCAAAGGGTCTCCGCCGTCACCCGCTGGCTGTCCGGCAGGGTGGGCTGATCCGTCCGGGAGAGCACCGCCCGCATCTGGACGGGCAGGAGGGCGGCGGCATTGCACGCGCTGGCCTCGCCCTGGAGTTCCGCCTCCCGCTGGACGTTGGGGATGAAGAGAAACAGGCCGTCGCTGATGTCGCAGACCTTGCCGTCGGCGGGAACCTCCGCGAAGAGCAGGGCTCTTCCGTCCAGCCAGCGGGTTTCGACAGTGGTCTCCACCCCGTCGTCCCCGTCGGTGAGGACGGTCCGGCTGAACCGGCCCTCGATCTTCACCGTTTGATAGGCCGGGTCGCCCCGGTAGGTCCCGGCCACCACCAGCGTCCCGGCGGGAAGGACCTGCCCGGCCTCCGTGCCGTATTGGTACGGCTTGGACAGCACGCCTACGGCCCCCTTCTCCAGGAAGGCCACGTCGTCCCCGGCATAGCTGATGAGCTGGGGAACCGCGCCCTCCGGGACGCCGGTGACGGCGACGGTTTTCGCGTCGTAGGTCCAGATGCGGGTGTCCGCCGCCTCCGCGCCGGGCTTCTGGAAATAGGTCAGGTAGCTGTTGTCCGCCGCCTGGTTCCCCTGGCTGAAATCGCCGGTACGGACGGCGGTGGTCTTCCCGCCGCCGTCGGTGACGGTGACGGCAAACGCGCCGGAAACGGGAGCCCCCGCCAGCTTCAGGCCGGAGACCGGGGTCTCCTCCTTCATGGTGAAGGTCACCGTAGTACCGGTCCGATTGACGGTATAGGCGTCCGCCGGGACAGTCTTGTCGTAGGCGATCCGCAGCTCCGGGGCCGAAGCCTCGGCCACGCGGTTTCCCAGGGAGTCATAGGCCCGGACGCTGTAGGCGAAGGTCCGGTGGTTGGCGGAGCCGATGACGTCCGCATAGGTCTTTTCCGTGGTGAAGGCGATGGGCACGCCGTTGCGGAGGATCTCATAGCCCTGGACCGTCCCCTGGGTGAAGGAGGAGGCGATGGTCAGCCTGACCGTCTTCTCCCCCTCCAAGGCCGCCGTCAGGGAGACCGTGCCCTGGCCCGCCGGGACGTTCGCCAGCCGGTCCCGGCGGCTCTGGTCGTTCAAATACCAGAGAGCCCGGGACTCCGCCGGGAGCTTCGCCAGCGCCGCCTTGGTTCCCTCGCTGAGGGTCATGCCCCAGCGGGTGAAGAACTCCGTCAAATTCCGGTTCGCCACGGCGGAGGCGGTGCGGGCCACCCGGTTCTGATAATTCGTCTCGCCGCCGAAATAGGTTCCGGCTTTCCAAGCCTTGAAGAAGCGGTTGTAGAAATCCAAGGGCTTGTCCCCGCCGTCATAGGCCAGGTGGAGCTGCCAGTAGAGCCCCAGCTGGACGAAGACGTCGTTGGAGTCGCCGGGGAGGCCTTGGGCGGTCTTGGTGAAGATGCCCGCGTACTTGCCGCTCTTCTCCAGCCGGGAGGCCAGGGTGTTCTGTTTCCCGTCGTAGGTCTGAACCATCAGGGAATAGAGGTTGTTGGTGATTTCGGCCTTGCCCAGCTTGTCCATGTTGTGGCCGATCTCGTGGGCGATGCCCCAGCCGAAGAGGCGGTTGGCCGTATCGGAGGCCCCCATGGACGCGATGGGTTTCCCGCAGACCATGCCGGCGCAGGAGCCGTAGCCGATACCGATATGGTTCCCCGCCGCGTACATGAACGCGCCGGAGAACATCTGCATGCAGCGGATATTCTGGCGGGTCTGCATGTCGTTCTGGGCGTAGGTCTTGTCGATGCCCTGGGTGGTCTTGCAGATGTGCATGACGTCCTCCCAGGCCAGGACGGCCTGGTACAGAGTCTCCACCCGTTCCGCCCGGCTGCGGCCCGCGCCGCTTAGCACCGCGGCGGCGGGCAGGGACAGCAGCATGGTGGGCGTGGAGATCTCCGTCACGTTGCGGACGTTCGTCTGCGGGTCGCCGGTCAGCCCGGCGGCATAGCGCTCCAGCTCGTCGGCGTAACGGTCCAGCTCGCTTCGCCGCTGGCTGTCGTTCATTGCGTACCAGTCTGCAAGCTCCAGAACCGGAATGTCCGTTCCCCGGCGGATATGGAGGCGGATGCCCTCCGGGTTCGTCCCGCCGTAGGTCAGGTAGAGGCTGCCGCCCCGGGGGGTGTTCTGGCTGCCGATCTGGGGGACGGTCAGCACGTTCCGCCCGTTGGACAGCGTTCCGATGGCAGCCCGCCAGGAGGATGCCTCGGCGTGGAACTGGCTGGCGAACACCGTCAGCTTCTGTCCCGCCGGGATGCCGGAGGCGTAAATGGTCAGCTCCTGCTTCGCCCCGGCGGCCACGCCCAGGGGCTGCAAATCGCTGCCGCCTTGGCCGTATTTCCTTCCGTCCTCCCCGCCGCTGCGGGACTGGATGCCGTTCACCACCACGCCGGAGGAGGTCCCGCTTTGCAGCAGCTCCTCTGCCAGGGCCAGTTCGTCGGCCAGGGTGTCCAGATTCATGTAGTAGTTTCGCTCCTCGCTCTCCAGCCGCTGCCGGAGGGCGTCAATGTCCGCTTGGGCGACGCCGGAGCGCAGAGCGGTCCGCAGCTCGTCGGCGAAGAGGGCCGCGATGTTGTCCGGCAGGCAATGGGCCGGGTCGTACCCCACAAACATCAGCTCCGACAGGCTCACCGCCGTGTAGGCCACCTGCTCAATGGTGACGGCGATCTTCACCACGTCCGTCACCGGCTCGAAGGGCAGCACGGCAAACTTCGTTACGCCGGGGTGGTTCCCCACGCCCAGCCAGGTGTTGTGGTCGGAGGCGCTGCCCCCCTGGAGGGGATTCGGGGATACCAGCGTGCCGGGGCCGTTCAGCTCGTCTCCCTGCCGCCAGACGGTGACGGTGTAGAGCCGCAGGTTATTGGGGTACCCCCCGTCCAGCCGGGGCACCCAGACAACGGCGCTGAGGTCCACCGGGCGGCTGAAGGAGGCGAAGACCTGCTTGCTCCGGGCCCAGTTGCCGTCGTTCCAGGACTGGGAGGTCCAGTGGGTGCTGAAATCGCCGTCGTTCATGTACTCCGTCCGGAAGGGCCGCCCGGCGGGGTAGGCGCCGGGGGATACGTTTCCGCTGTCCGCCAGCCAGACCCGCTCGATATCCGCCCCCTCCAGAATTCCCGACTTGGGGATGCCCTCCGGACGGGCGTAATCCACGGCCGCGGGCGTTCCCAGGGCGGTGCGGGAGGGGCCGCTGACCCCCACGGCGTTCCCCGCCTGGATGTAGATGGAGTAGGTGACGCCGTTGGTCAGTCCGGTGATGGTGGCGCTGGTACTGCTGAGGCGGCCGCCCCACTGCTGGTAACCGGACTCGCTCTCCGCCTCATAATAGACCTCGTAGAACGTGGCGTTCTCCGCCGCCTTCCAGCCCACCGACAGCGCGCCGTCCAGCGGGCCCACGCTCACCATGTCCGGGGCGCTGGGGGCCCTGGCGGGCTGGGGCGCGGCGGACACGGGATCGCAGGCGGTCCCCTCCCAGGTCCCGTCCACCGGGGTGACGGTGAACAGGTACGTCTTCAGGTTCTCCAGCCCCGTGATCTCCGCCCGGGGCACGTCCACCCGCAGGGAGCGGCGGCGGCCGCCGTCCTGGAGCCAGTAGTCCACCCGGTAGCCGGAGACGTTGGGAACCTCGCTCCAGCGGAGGCTGACCCGCTCGTTTCCGGGGGCGGCGGTGAGGTTCCGCACCACGCCGCCGGCGGCGGAGGGACGCTCCGGAATGACCTCCCGGAGGAACTGAATGGATTCCACGGTGGTATAGTCCCCGCCCTCCGTGCGGGTGACGGTGATGACGATCTCCTTCACCGCCACCCGGCGGCCCAGGGAGATGGTGACCACGCTGCTGCCCTCCACAGGGCCGATGGCGTGAATTCCCTCCGGCAGGGAGAGGTCAAAGGGGATGGTCTCCCCGCTTCCGTCGTCATAGGTCACAGCCACGGAGCCCGCCTGCATGGCCTCGGGGCCCTCCGGGGAGACGATCTGGATTTCCTCCATCTCCACCGGCTCTGCCAGGGAGACGGCGAGCTCCAGGGGCAGGCCGGACAGGCTGACCGTCTGGCCGTTGCTGCGGAACAGGTCCTCCAGAATGCCGGAAACCAGGCCGGCCTCCCCTCCCAGGCGGACCTCCTCCACCGGCGGGGCCAGCAGGTTCGTGTCCCGGACCTCCGGACGGCCCTCGGCGTTCCGGTTCCGGCTGACGACGGCCAGGTCATAGACGTCGATCACGCCGTCGCCGTTCAGGTCATAGCTCTCCAGGTCCCGCCGCCGCTCGGAGCCCAGAGCCCCGGCCAGCTCCTCCCGGTCCCGGTCGTTGACGCGCCCGTCGCCGTTCACGTCTCCCAGGGTGAAGGACGCGTCCGCCGTGCCCAGGGTGATGTGCTGGGAGTAATCCCCAATGGTCAGCTCCTGGCGGCAGTCTATGTACCCGTCCCCGGTGAACTCCAAGGCATACTTCCCCTGGGGCAGGCCGGAGACGCTGAGGTCCAGATAACCGGGCCACCTGCCGCCGCCCAATTCTCCGCCGTCCTGGTTCCGCAGGGCAACAAAGGCGGGGTAGCCGCCCACGTCCGTCCGGCGGTCTTCCTCCGTCAGGTCCAGAGTCCCCAGGGAACGGCCCTCCTGAAAGAGCTCCGCCCGGACCCTCCGGTCCCGGAGAGCCTCCAGGGTCTGGGGCCAGTCCACCCGGACCGTGGCGGAGATGCTGCCGCTGTCCGTGCTGTTCCAGGCCGCCGCCGGAAGGCCGGGGACCAGCAGCGCCCCGGCCAGCAGCAGGGATACCACGCGTTGTCTGATGCGCATAGGGCGTATCCTCTCTTTCCCGCCCCCGGGGCGGGGATGCCGCCGGAGACTGCTGTTATAACCGTCACAAGCGCATTCGCGCTTTTTCAACTGCGTTGGCTATACGACAAAATTATAACAAGTTCCCCGGAACTTGACAAGATGGATTTTCCGGCGGGTGATCTCCCGCCATGCAGAGCAACATCTTCATGCGGGCTCATTTCTTTCGCTTATTTCATCAGTTCATCTGTCAGCCGCATGATTTCAGGAGCTAACCTCCGGCGCTGCTTTTTTGTGATATGGGCATATAAAGGATAAGCGGCGCACACTCCGGCAATGCCGATCACGCCAATCACAATGCCGGGAACAAAAAGCGTATCCGCCCATACCATTGTGCAGCACATACCAAATCCCATTACCAGAGCGCTGACAATACCCATGGCCAAAGCGGCGATCATGCCTGGTTTTGTCACGCTCGCGTCCAATTTGCGTAACTGCTCCATTTTGTCCTCTGCCTCCGCAGGTGTGGCATACTTTTCCCGGATGCGCTTGAGCTCTTCCTGCTGGGAGGCGGAGTAGGTGTAGGTAAAAGTTTTGCTGTTTGTATCCATAGCCTTTATTCCTTTCAGCCGTTTTGAAGTTTGAGTTCCTTGATATTTTTTGTAGACCTTGCAATCATCAACACAGCCATAACCACCATGACAGCACAGATCCCGCCGCCCGTGGACGCGATCATCGTATGCCGGAACACTTCACCCTCTTCGGCTCCGAATTGGGTGATCATTGCAGTTTCCAACGACAGCATGGCAATCAGCGCGGCGGCTACATTGATTACTTTTGCCGCTGTCAGGACAGGGCTTTTCTGCTTTCGGCTCTTGACCAGATTGACAATCGCCATCGTCATGGTGCAGAAGTCGTACAAGGCCATTCCATAAATCAAATAGCCCGGGTACGCAAAGCCCTCGCCGCGCTGCAGAACAAGTATGACCATCCCGGTCAGGATGATGTTCATAAAGAGCAGCACGACGCCGCAGGCGCGGCATCGCCTCCATTCCGCAGCCATATCCCTTGTATTCCTGTGGATATGGAGGAGCAGCAAAAAACGCATCGTCAAAAGCAAGGTATAGTATGCCGCCAAAGTAATCAGCCACGCCGAGCCGTAGAAAATGCCCGCAGCAAATTTCAGCACCGCATATCCCGTGTTGAGCGCCAGCGACAAAAGCAGGGAGATTTTTGTTTTAAATACGATGTCTGTCCTATAGCGGCTGACATAGGGATTTTGGCCGGCCAGTTCAAGCACAGTATCCTTCATGTGTTTCACTGCGGCGCTGTTTTTCATCGACCACAATCTAATGCAGACGATGACAAGGGCATACGCCGAAAAAACATAAGACACATAGGCGATCCATCCGCTGGTTCCATAAAAGCCAAAGGTGTAAATCAGCAATATGGCGGCAAGGACGGCGCAAAGCACGATGACCGCCGCCTTTGGAAAAAGGACCGCGCGGATCACTTTTTTAGCCCGTTCCATTCTGCCCCCTCCGGATCCTGACGGTAAAGGTACTGCCTTTCCCCACTTCGCTGGCAACGGAGATATCCCCGTTTACAATATCCATCACCCGTTTGACCAGGGCCAGCCCCAGGCCGTTCCCTTGCGTGGCGCGGGAAGTATCGCCCTGATAAAACTTCTCGAAAATATGCTCGCCCACCTCCGGCGGGATGCCGCAGCCGGTGTCGCTGATTTGCACAACGGCGAAATCTTCTTCCGTCTCCAAGCTTACGACAACACGTCCGCCGGGAGGCGTAAATTTCAATGCGTTGGAGATCAGATTGTTCCATACCAGCGTCATCAGCTCTGCGTCAGACATGATCAGCACATGTTCAGCCAATTCTGTATCCAACTCAATGTCGCTTTCTTCCCAAACGTCCTCAAAGGCCAGCAGGCACTGGCATAGCTGCTCGCCTAGATTGTAAAGTTCCCTCTCCGGGTAAATCTGCTGGTTTTCCAGCTTGTTCAGTTTCAAGATGTTTGTAATCAGACTGGACAGGCGGCGGGAGGCATCCGCAGCGGCTTTTGCGTATTCTTGCCGTTGTTCCTCCGGGAGATTGGGCTGTTGAAGCATGGTCGTATCATTTTGAATGATGGCCAGCGGCGTCTTCAGTTCGTGGGATACATTGGAGATAAAATCCGTGCGAAGTGTTTCGATGCCGGATAATTCCTCGGCCATTTGGTTGAATGACTGAATAATGGTGTTAAACCCATCCTGCCCGCCTATCGTGAAAACCGGCCGGATACGCACCGAGAAATCGCCCTGCGTGATTTTTCCGGCGGCATCCGCAATGCGCCGAACAGGCCTTGTCACAAGAAACCATCGCCGTGCGCTGTCTATGACCGTGCAGAGAAAGCTGATCAGCACCACATTCCAGAACGTCAGCTTGGCGGATGTTTCGAGCATCTCTTGGGTCAGCGGCATTTCCATATTGGCCTGCAAGGTTTCCAAAAACAGCAGCATACAGCAGGTGACGACAAATGCAATCAACAGGAAAAACACAAAATATTGCCATAGCGTCCCCAGCCAGCGTGAAGCCCTGCTTTGTTTCCGGTTCATTTCAGCACCGCCTTGTAGCCCAGCCCCCGCACCGTAACAATCTCAAAATCGTCACAGCCGGAAAACTTATCCCGCAGCTTTGTCATGTAGACGTCCACAGCCCTCGGAGTGGTCGAGGAATCCGCATCCCAAAATTCGTCCATCAACTGCGTTCGGGTAAACGCCTTTTTCGGATAGGACAACAGTTTGTAAAGAATGTTGAACTCCCGATGGGTCAGTGGAATTTCCTCCCCATCCAGACAGGCCGTGCGGTCATCCGCGTCCAGCACCAGCTTCCCCACCTCCAGACGGTGGCTGCTGGCGATCTTGGCCCGCCGCAAAAGCGCCCCGATCCGCAAAAACAGCTCGTCCAGGTCAATAGGCTTCACCATGTAATCATCAATGCCTGCCCGATAGCCCCGCTGCTTGGATGCAAAATCATCCCGCGCCGTCATAAACAGGATGGGAATGTTTTCATCCAACTCCCGCACGGTCTTGGCAAATTCATAACCGTCAATACCGGGCATCATAATGTCGGACACGATCAAATCAAAGGCGCTGGTATACATCATGTCATAGGCGTCACCAGCGTTCAGACACCCGGACGCCTCATAGCCGCTTTGATTGAGAAACGCGCACACAGCCCGATTTAAGTCCTTGTCATCTTCGACAACCAATATTTTGAACATAGGGCAAACCTCCGCAAGCTGTTTTTCTAATTGTACCATAGAAATGTTAAAGTTTTGTTTGCGTTTTTACCCCCGACGCGAATTTTCTGAAAAGATTTGACCTGCGCCGCGCCTTGGCACAGGTCAAATCGTTTCCTATTCGTGTTTTTCCGCGCTTCGGGCGGCCTGTTCCTGCGCCAGCCGCTCTTTGGCCTGCTCTACGGTTTCCCCTTCGTGGAGCAGATAGCGGGCGACAAACTGATCCTCAATGCTCTGATACGCGCCGACGACGGTACTCTCGATTTTCTTATAACCGTCAACAACGCCGTCCTCGATCTTCCGGAAACCGCCGGTGACGGCCTCTGCGATCTCCTCGTTTACCTTTTGCAAATCTGACACGTTTTTACCTCCAAAATCAATATGTATTTTCTTCGTTCTTATGAATGATCAAGACAATCACCGCAGCCAGTCCGGCGGCAGCGGCAATAGCGGCGGGGATCATAAATTTTTTCATCCTGTCCACCTCATTTCAGGCCCTTGCAGATGGGGATGAGGCAGAGCAGCAGGACGATGCCAACGATACCAACGGCAATGCCGGGAACCATCATGTTCCAGACCATGGTCATGCACATACCAACACCGAACACCACGGTTGCGACAATGCAAAAGAGCGTGATGGCGATTGCCTTGCCGTTGAACACGATGGCGGGCTTCCCGTCCATCTTGCGGCGCACCATGACCATGACCAGCAGCACCGCCAGACCGATCACGCCGATCACGATCCCCTGCGTCATGGCGCCCCATTCCGGCAGCAGCGCCATGCACATGCCCAGGGCAAACAGAATGCCGCCGACTACGCTAAAAATGAGGGATACAAAATCTTTCTTTGACATGTTGGAAAACCTCCGTTTTTACATTTCAAGCTGAATTTCGCTTGTTGCCTGTATCATACAGCGCAATTGTTTTTGTACGGTTTGGGATTTGTTTGAGAATGATTAAAATAAAAAATCAAGCTTGACTTTTTGGCTCGTTGAGTGCTATATTGACAATGCAACGTGCAGCGATACCGCATAAGTCCGGTTGATCGCTGCACGTTGTTTTTCTTTGCTCCAAAAATCAAAATCAGAAAGCGCGCGGCCCGAAGGCATAAGTCCAGCTCTTCTCGCCGGGCGCTTTCGCATAGCCAGAGGAGGAAACAGTTGATGGAACAAAAAGCAAATTCTTTTTTGGAAACAGAGCCGCTGGGCGCTCTGATGGCGAAGTACGCCGTCCCCTGCGTTATCTCCCTGCTGGTGGCCGCGCTCTACAACATCGTGGATCAGATTTTCATTGCCAACGCCGGCTATCTGGGCTCCTACGGAAACGCCGCCAATACGGTGGTCTTTCCGCTGACGGTGGTGGCCCTGTCCATCGCGGTGATGATCGGGGACGGCTGCTGCGCCTTCGTCAGCATCCGCCTGGGGGCCGGGAACAGGGACGCCGCCCACAAAAGCATCGGCAGCGCGGTGCTGCTGTGCGTGATCTCCGGCCTGGTTTTGACCGCCCTCTATCTGGCCTTTCAGGAGCCCATCCTGACCCTGTTCGGAGGCCGGGTCAATGAGGAGACCTTTCACCACGCCAAGGAGTACTTCTTCTGGATTACCCTGGGGGTCCCGTTCTATATGTTCGGGCAGGCTATGAACCCGATTATCCGCTCCGACGGCAGTCCGAAATTCGCCATGGCCTCCACGCTGGCGGGGGCGCTGGCTAACATCATTCTGGACCCCATTTTTATCTTCGTTTTCCGGTGGGGCATGATGGGCGCGGCGGTGGCCACCGTGCTGGGGCAAATCTTGACCGCCGCTCTGGCGATCTGGTATCTGTGCCGCATGAAGGCCGTCCGGCTGGAACGGGGGAGTTTCCGGCTTCACGGCGATCTGGCGAAGAAATACCTGCCCCTGGGTATTTGCAGCTTCCTCTCCCAGATTTCCCTGGTCATGGCCATGGCGGCCATTCAAAACATGACGCTGAAATACAGCGCCATTGACCCCATCTTCGGGCAGGCGCAGTACACCCAGATTCCCATGGCGGTGCTGGGCATCGTGATGAAGTTTTTCCAGATTGTCATCTCCATCTCCGTAGGCCTTGCGGCGGGGTGCATCCCGGTGGTGGGCTACAACATCGGGGCGGGCCGCAATGACCGGGCCAGGGCTTTGTTCACCCGCCTGCTGGCGGCGGAGGCCGTCGTCGGGGCGGCGGCGCTGCTAATTGTGGAGCTGTTTCCCCATCAGCTCATTGGAATTTTCGGCGCGGCCAACGAGAGCAAGTATTATACCCAGTATGCGGTAAAGTGCTTTCGGGTGTATCTCTGCATGATGGTGCTGGCCACGGTGAACAAGGGCACGTTCATCTATCTGCAAGCTTTGGGCCGAGCCTTCGCCTCCACCGCCGTCTCCATGGTGCGGGAGGTGTTGTTTGGGGTGGGCTTCGCCTTGCTGCTCCCCCTGCGGTTCGGATTGGACGGAGTATTATACTCCATGCCGGTCTCCGATCTGCTGACATTCGTCATTTGCGTCATTGTCATTCGGTACACATACCGGACACTGGATTTTGACGGTGCAAAGGACCTGAAACTTTGTGAAAATTGACCTTTGCATCCCAAGGAAACTTCTGGCAAACGGAAGTCTGTCAATTCAATACGGACATTCAACGACACACGCAGTGCATTGCATGTAAGCCTGATTACGGTACGGCAATGCTTTGCGTGTGTCGTTTTGTTTCAGATGGCACACGCAGACGCGTGTGCCTTTTTGTCCACAAATCGCTATTTACAATATTCACAAAAAAATGACACCTTCACGGTGGAGGGCGTCAACGCCGATCTGCGCCATTATATCCCAACACTGGCACGGCGAAGCAGGTGTTTTCCGAGAAAATTGGAGAATCTTCAGGCTGTTCTTGCTGTTTTCGTACAGGCTTATAACCGCTTCGGCCTTCAAAAGGAACGCGATCGTTCCCGCCATCCAGGGGCTACCGTACCTTTTTCTCCCTTTGACTTCCTTTAACTCTGCTTTTGGACACTCCCCCCCTGGCCGCCTCTATTGACAGTAAAAGGGAGGAAATAGTATAATGGGGAAGCAGCTGTGATCCGGCCTATGCTTGGACCCGGGAGACCCTCCTCTCCCGGCCGGCCGGGCAGTCCTCTTTTTGAGCGTTGGAAGGGGGCACACCTATGAAACGGCAACCAAACAAACCGGAGAAGCGGAAGGGCTTCCCTCTGCTTCTCCCCATCATATTGGTTTTCTGCGTCTTTGGGACGATTGTATTTTCTGTATCTCAGCAGATTGTCAGGGAGATGTCCGAATCCGCCATCCAAAACCTGAGCGAAAGCCTGGACCTGATCGAGAGCACGATCGAGGCGATCCTGCGCAGCGAGGCGGAGTTCCAGACCCTCATCGCTCAGGAGATCGCGCGGGTGGAGGACCCGGAGGAATACATCCGCTCCTATGAGAAAAACCAGACCATGTCCAAGATGTCGCTGATTCTGTCCGGGAAGACAGAGGGCGTCTCCAACACCGGAGTCCGCTTCACGGAGGAGGAGCTGGATTTCTCCGCCGGCGGGACGGTGATGGGGCTCCCGGTGTCCAAGTCCTACCTCAACTATATGGGAACGTGGTCCTATACCATAAAATGCCCCGTGGAGCGGGACGGGCGGGAGATCGGGACCCTCTATGCCGAGTATATCTACGACGCCATAGACCGGTCCCTCCCCAACGGGTTCTACAACAAGCAGGCGTCGCTGTATATCATGGACGCGGAGAGCCGGCGGTTTGTGCTGAAGCCCAAGGGCATGGGGCAGCGCAGCGCGGGCCATCTGAACCTGGCGGATTTCTACCAGGCCAATGACATCAAGGACCCGGGCATCCAGGCGGAGGTGGACGCGTGCCTGGAGAACGGGGAGAATATCCTGTTTTACCACGACATTCGGAACGTGCGGGCCCTCAGCTATATGTGGGCGGTGAACGGCGGAACCATCTTCCTGGTGGGTTACGTGCCGGTCCAGGCCATCCAGCGGGAGGGGAAGACCGTCAATCAGAATATTTTCATCGTCGTGGCCTCCATGCTGGCGGCGTTTTTCCTGTGCATCCTCCTGTATTACCTCAACTGGCGGCAGCAGGATAAGCTGCGGAGAGAGCGGGAGGAGGAGCGGAGAGTCCACAGCCAGCAGCTGGCGGACGCCCTCCAGGCGGCCCAGATTGCCAGCGAATCCAAGACCACCTTCCTCTCCAACATGTCCCACGATATCCGTACGCCCATGAATGCGGTGCTGGGCTTTACCACCCTTCTGGACAAGGACGCGGAAAACCCCGCCAAGGTCCGGGAGTACACCCGGAAGATCATGGCCTCCGGCCAGCACCTCCTCAGCCTCATCAACGACATTCTGGACGTCTCCAAGATCGAGAGCGGGAAGGTCGTGCTGAATCTTGAGAAGTTCGCCCTGAACGACGTGGTCTCCTCCGTAGAGGCCATCATCCAGCCCATGGCCAAGGCCAGGAAGCAGGAGTTCCACCTGGAGGTCACCGGCGTCCGGCACGAGTATCTGGTGGGAGACGAGACCCGGATCAATCAAATCCTCATCAACCTCCTCTCCAACGCCGTGAAGTACACGCCGGAGAAGGGACACATCTGGTTCCGCATCATCGGGCTGAAGCAGCGCTCCAGCCAGTACCAGCATATCCGCATCGAAGTGGAGGACGACGGCTATGGCATGACGCCGGAGTATTTGAAGACCATCTTCGACGCCTTTACCCGGGCGGAGAACAGCACCACCAACAAGGTCCAGGGCACCGGCCTGGGCATGGCCATCACCAAAAGCATCGTGGAGCTGATGGGCGGCACCATCGAGGTGTTCAGCGAGGTGGACCGGGGGACCCTCTTCCGGGTGGACCTGGAGCTCCGCATCCAGGAGGAGCAGGCGGACCGGCAGTTCTGGAAGCAGAGGGGCGTCTCCCAAATCCTGGTGGTGGACGGAGACCCGGAGAGCCGGGAGAGCATCCGGGCCCTTATGGAGGAGACCGGCGTTCAGATGGACACCGCCGCCGACGGCCGGGAGGCCGCGGACTGGCTGCGAAGCGGCGGGGACTGCCAGCTGGCTCTCCTGGACTGGGAGACCTGCGGCCTCCCGGCGGCCAAGGAACTGCGGGAGGCCCTTCCCACGGGCGTGCCCATCCTCTTCCTGGCGGAGTTCGGCGCGGAGAACACGGAGGAGGCCCTGGAGATTCCGCGTACGGGCGTCCTTACCAAGCCCTTTTTCGCCTCCGCGCTCCGGGAAAAGGCCGAGGAGCTGTGGACGGAGCCGGGCAAACAGGACGCCTCCGAGGCCGAGGAAGACGGCGGCCTGGAGGAGATTCGCTTTCTGGCCGCGGAGGATAACGAGATCAACGCGGAGATTCTGGCGGAGCTCCTGGAGATCGAGGGAGCGTCCTGCGAGATCGTGGAAAACGGCCTTCTGGCGGTGGAGCGCTTCCAGAGGTCGGAGGAGGGCGAATTTGACGCCATTTTGATGGATGTGCAGATGCCGGTGATGAGCGGCCACGAGGCCGCGCGGGCCATTCGTTCCCTGGAGCGGGAGGACGCCAAGCGCATTCCCATCATCGCTATGACGGCCAACGCCTTCGCCGAGGACGAAAAGGCGGCGCTGGACGCGGGCATGGACGCCCACGTGCCGAAGCCCCTGAACATGGAGCTTTTGAAAAAGGTTATCCGGCAGTGTATCAGAAGGGAGGAACCACAATGAGACCGTTTTTGAAGCGCAGGGCCCGCAGGGGGGCCGCCGGGCTTCTGGCCCTGCTGGCGGCGCTGTCCCTGACGGCCTGCGGGGGAAGCGAGCCCGACGTCAACCTGCTCCCGCAGGACGAGGAGGAGGAACGGGTGGTCAACCTGTTCAGCCCCATGGAAAAGACCGATCCCAACGCGGAAAACGTCGCCAGGACCGCCTCGGACCTGACGGTGGCCATGGCCGAGGAAAAGCTGGGCATCACCATGGTGTACCGGACCTATACGGCGGAGGATTACCAGGACAAGACGTATGACGAGGTCACTCTCGACCGGGCGCGCAATAATATGGACGATCTGTATCTGCTGAACCCGGACATCGTCCTGGCTCTGGGGGCGGAGGGAAAGCTGATGGACCTGTCCGGCCTGGACAGCGCGAAAAACCTGCGGGACATCATCCGGGTGGCGAATACGGTGGACGGGAAGCTGGTAGCCATCCCCCAGGAGGTGGTGGCCTACGGCCTGTTCCTCAATATGGACCTGTTCAACCGGTACGGCCTGGCCCTGCCGGAGACGCCGGAGGAGTTCCTGGAGTGCTGCCGCGTCTTCCAGGAAAACGGGATTGAGACGCCCATCGGGGCGAACCGCTGGTGGCTGGAGACCTTCGTCTTCGCCCAGGCTTACGCCGATCTTTACAACGGCGGGAACACGGAGGCGGAGATCGCGGCTCTGAACAGCGGCGAGGCCAAGTACAGCGACTATATGCGCCCCGGCTTCGAGTTTTTGCAGACCCTCATTGACCGCGGGTATATCGACGCGGAGAAGGCCCTGGTCAGCGAGGCCATTGAGGCGGAGGGGCCGGATTTCCTAGCGGGAAAGACCCCCATCGTCATGGCCTACTGGGGTGCGGCCAACACCGAGACCAGCTATGGAAAGACCGATTTTGAAATGCGGGTCATCGGCTTCCCCACAGATAGAGGCCAGATGCCGGTGATGCCCATGACCGGCCTTGCCGTCGGCGCCGAGGCGGAGCACCGGGAGGACGCGGCCAAGGTTCTGAATATCATGACCTCCGACGAGGCCCTTCAGGTCTATTCGGAGACCAACCGGGTCATCTCCCCCTCCAAAAACGTGAAAGTGGACTGCGTTCCGGCCCTGCGCCCTCTGAACGAGCGGATCGAGGCGGGCGTCTACGTCCTGGGCTCCAACGCCAGCATGCACGTGGAGCAGTGGGGGAACACCTGCCGGATCGTACGGCAGCTGCTGGGCGGCGCCACGGTGGACGAGTGCATGGCAGCCTTTGACGAGCTGCAGGCAAAAACCCTGTCGTGAAGCACAGCGGAATTCGGACAGAACAAGGGAGCGGGCTGGGTCCGCTCCCTTGTTCTGTCCGTGAAAAACCGGTATGGATTTGCAGGGAACCGCTTGCGGCCGCCGTTGACGCGGCTCTGTGCATCATGCTATAATAGCATGGATTTTTGGCTGGTTCGTTGGATTGCGGCAAGCTGGAACCGTTTTGCGCGAACAGTGCGATATTTCAGCTGCATTTTCCCGCCCCCTTTGCCTTTGTTCTACCATACCTTCGGCTTGGGGGCTGCTTTGTCAACAGGCCCATACTATGACATCATACCGACAGGTTTCGAGGAAGAAAGGGGGAAGCGCCGTGTCCGGACGCGCCGGAGGAAAAAACTGGTCGGCCTCCGTGCTGAAGCGGCGGGGCTGGACCAATGAGCTGATGAAGCAGCTGCTGCCCAAGCCCCGCATCCTGATGTCCAACGGGCGCCCCATCCGCATGTGGAGCCAGGAGGAGGTGCGCCGGGCGGAGAGGGACGTCTCCTTCGTCCAGGCCCGGAAGGACCCGGAGCTGCGGGGAGCCGCCCTCCGGGCCGCCGCCCCCGGCGTGCGGCACGCCGGCCGCCTGCTGACCGCGGCCTGGGAGGAGGCGGAAAAGGATGACTCCGCCCCCTGGCTGTTGGCGGGCTATTACCACGCCGCGATCCTGGCCCGGCTGGCCTCGGTGCCCCGAAGCCGGACTTTCGACCAGAACCAGTCCGTGGGGCAGATGCGGGAGTTTCTCTCCCTGGAGAACAACTGCACCGGCAAGCGGATGCTGGAGGTGCTGAAAAATTTCCTCCGGGCGGCGCCGTGGATGGGGGAGTGCTCCGACCACGCCCAGGCCCGGGCGGCCCTGGAACGCTATCCCCAGGTGCTTCGGGGCGCCTCGGCCCAGGTGCTGGCGGAGTTTGCCGCCGCCCAGCCGGAGGCGGACGCGGAGGCCATGCTGAGGACGGAGGGCTTCCCCGTGTCCCAGCTCCTCCAGGAGGGCCTGACGGCGGTCTGGTCCGTGTGGTATGTGCCCCAGGCCATCCGCACCAGCCTGTCCCTGCTCATCGCCCTGAATCCCAAGGACGAGTACCCGGAGGCCCGGGCGATGCGCCGCCATTTCATTTTGCACCTGGGGGGCACCAACACCGGCAAGACCTACGCCGGCTTCCAGCGCCTCAAGCAGGCCCGCAGCGGCGTGTACCTGGCCCCCCTGCGCCTTTTGGCCCTGGAGGCCCAGGAGACGCTGCTGGAGGCGGGGGTGGACTGCAGCCTGACCACCGGTGAGGAGGAGGACTCCCGCACCTGGGACACCCACACCGCCGCCACCGCCGAGAAGCTGGACCTGAAGCGCTATTACGACGTGGCCGTCATCGACGAGTGCCAGATGATCGCAGACCCCCAGCGGGGTTACGCCTGGACCCGGGCCATTTTGGGGGTGCTGTCCCCGGAGGTCCACCTGTGCGCCGCCCCGGAGGCGGAGGACCTGCTGATCCGCCTCATCGAGAGCTGCGGCGACAGCTTCGAGGTGGAGGTCCACAAGCGGACCACGCCGCTGATCTGCATGACCCGGACCGTAGACTATCACCGGGTCCAGCCGGGGGACGCCCTCATCACCTTTTCCAAGGTGGGAGTCCTCAGCGTGGCGGAGGACCTGCGCCAGAGCGGGAAGGAGCCCGCCATCATCTACGGGGCCCTGCCCTACTCCACCCGGCGGCGGCAGATGGAGGGCTTTTTGAAGGGGGAGATGGAGTATATCGTCTCCACCGACGCCATTGGCATGGGGCTGAACCTGCCCATCCGGCGGATCATCTTCCTGGAGACGGAAAAATTCGACGGCGTGGAGCGCCGGGAGCTGAGGCCGGAGGAGATCCGCCAGATCGCCGGGCGGGCCGGGCGCTTCGGCATGTACAACAAGGGCTACGTGGGAGCCGCCCAGGGCCTGCCCATCATTCGGGCGGGGCTGGAGGCGGTAATCCCGCCGCTGGACTACGCCGTGGTGGGCTTCTCGGACCTGGTGCTCCAGGCGGAGTTCGACCTGCTGGAGGTGCTGACGGAGTGGAACAAGATGCCCACGGTGGAGCCCTATCGGAAGCTGGACATCACCCGGTATATCACCCTGATCTCCAAGATGCGGGAGATGGGCTTTACCCTCACCCGGGAGCAGGAGCTGCGGGCGGCCAACATCCCCTTTGACGAGACGGAGGAGGCCCTCCGGGAGCTGTTCTTCTCCTTCCTGCGCCGCTGGCAGCAGGGGGAGGACGTCGAGCAGCCCGGCCTCCCGGAGGGAGATCCCACCCTGCCGGAGCTGGAGCTGTACTACCGGAAACTGGACCTCTATTTCTCCTTCGCCAAGGCCTTCGACTGCCCGGTGGACGAGGAGCGGCTCTACGACAGCCGGGAACAGGTGGCGGACGAGATCAACGAGATTCTGCTCCACCGCCTGCGGAACAACATCCGCTTCTGCCAGATCTGCGGGAAGGCCCTGCCCCTGTATCACCGGGGGCGGCTGTGCGACGCGTGCTTCCAGCGGGAGCGGAAGAACCGGGGCCAGCGGTTTGGCCGCGGAGACGACTAAACGGAGGCGGAGCCGTCAAACCGGCTCCGCCTCCGTTTTTGTCAATCTTCCATCTCCAACAGGACCTCCGCCCGGGAGGGGATGGAGGGCGCGGCCCCGGGCCGGGTGACGGCGATGGCCGCGGCGGTGGAGGCGTACTTCATGGACCACTCCACACTCTGCCCGCTCAGCACTCCGGCCAGGAAGAAGCCGGTGTAGGTGTCCCCCGCCGCCGTGGTGTCCACAGCCCGGACGGGGACGGCGGCCTGCCGGACCAGCCGGGTCCCGTCGGAAAAAAGGGAGCCCTGGGGGCCCAGGGTCAGCACCACCGCCGTAGAGGGGAGGGCCAGCGCCGCCGCCAGGTCTTCTTCCGCCTCCGGGACGGGCTTTCCCAGGCCCTGTAAGAGCTGGGCCGCCTCAATCTCATTCAGGAGTAAGTAGCTGGCGAGGGGCAGCAGGGGAAGAAGGCCGTCCTCCATGGGAGAGGGATTCAGGGCTATGGTCAGGCCCCGTTCCCTGGCCCGTTCCGCCAGATCGGGAAGCGCGCTGATCTCATTTTGCAGCACCAGGGCGTCCCCGGGGCCGAAGCTTGATAGGACCCGGTCGATCCGCTCCCGGGTGATATGGCGGTTGGCCCCGCCGTAGAGCAGGATGCAGTTCTCCCCGGAGGGAGTCCGCTGGATGATGGCGTGGCCGGTCTGCACGTCCTCCAGGACCTCCACGTACTCCGTGCGCACCCCCGCTTCCCCAAGCTCCTCCAGGAGGAACCGGCCGTCCCGCCCGACGGCCCCGGCGTGCCAGACCTCCAGTCCCGCCCGGGCCAGGGCGATGGACTGGTTCAGACCCTTGCCGCCGCTGAACCGGCTGAGGGACCCGGCGGCCAGCGTCTCCCCGCCGCCGACGAAATGGGGGACCTGATAGACGTAGTCGATGTTCAGCGAGCCGAAGCAGAGGACCTTCATGCGCCCGCCTCCGTCCCGCCGTAACGGCGGAGCCCGGCCTCGATGAGGTCCCAGAAGCGCTCCACGTCGATGTCCACCGCCACGTCCGCCGTGGCGGGGAGACCCAGGTAGCCGAAGGCGTCGCAGTTCGTCCGGCCGTAGGAGTCCCCGTGGCTCAGGTCGATGCGGACGTTCATGGGCTGGGTGGTCACCAGCGCCGGGTCCAGCAGGGAGGCGATGGTGACGGGGTCGTGAAGAGGCCCGCCCTCCCAGCCGAAGACCTCCTTCTGGGTCCTGCAGAAGTGCTTCATCAGGTCCACGAAGAGCCGGGAGGCGCAGGTGTTGACCTTCGCCATCCGCTCCACGATCTCGGGATAGCAGAGGACCTTCCGGGTCACGTCCAGGCCGATCATGGTAATGGGCCGTCCGGAGGTGAAGCAGACGTGGGCGGCCTCCGGGTCGGCCAGGATGTTGAACTCCGCCGCCGGAGTGACGTTACCGTTGGTATAGGAGCCGCCCATCAGGACGATCCGCTGGATTTTTTCCACGATGCCGGGCTCCATCCGCAGGGCCATGGCCAAATTCGTCATGGGGCCGGAGGTGACCACGGTGACGTCCCCCTCCGAGGCCAGCAGGGTGCGGGTAAGGCAGCTCACCGCGTGTTCTCCCTCCACCGTTTTCCGCAGGGGCGGAAAGACCGGACCGTCCAGGCCCGTTTTGCCGTGGATGTCCCCCGCCGTCACCCGGTCCCGGACCATAGGCCGGCCGCAGCCCGCGTAGACCGGGACATCCTCCCGGCCCAGCCATTGCAGCACGTGGCAGGCGTTGCGGGCGGTGTTGTCCAGAGTCTGGTTCCCGGCCACAATGGTGACGCCCAGGAGTTCCAGCTCCGGGCTGCCCGCCGCCAGCATGAGGGCGACGGCGTCGTCGTGTCCGGGGTCGCAGTCGTAGATGATCTTCTGTCTTGCCATAGAGGCCTCTCCCTTTCCGAATGATTTCGTTCCTGTCTTGACGCGACCATGGTAACATATCCCTGATTTGATTGCAACGGCAAAGTGGGAACGCGGGGCCGGGCTTGGCGCGCCGTCTTACTGCCTGGGGCGGCAATGAGTTTTCCGGAGCGGCGGCGCTGTCCATCTCGTGACGGCTTGACTTTTTCCCCTCTGATGGGATATCCTAAAGGGGAACGAAGCCGGGTCTCCGGCCGAAAGAACAAGAGGAAAAGGAGCGTTTACCATGAAAATCGCAGTACCCTATGAGAACGGTCAGGTGTTCCAGCACTTTGGCCACACCGGTCAATTCAAGATTTACGACGTGGAGAACGGGCAGATTGCCGGGGAGCGGACCGCAGAACCCACCGGCGGCGGCCACGGCGCGCTGGCGGGCTTCCTGACCGGCCTGGGGGTGGACACGCTGATCTGCGGCGGCATCGGCGCAGGGGCCCAGGAGGCCTTGGCCCAGGCGGGAATCCGGCTCTACGGCGGCGTGACCGGCGGGGCGGACGAGGCGGTCCGGGCCCTGCTGGCAGGGACGCTGGACTACAGCGCCGAGGTCCGGTGCAGCCACCATGAGCACCATGGAGAGCACGACCATTGTGGGGAGGATAAGCACGGCTGCTCCGGGAGCGGCGGGCACTGCGGCGGGTAACCGCCGCCCGGACATTCCGGCGTCAACGGACAGGAGGGAGCGCGATGGAAGAAAGCTGCGTCCTGCACCTGCAAAAGCAGTATCAGAAGTTCTCCGATTTCTATCTATGCTATTGCGGCCGCGCTCGCTGCGAGCCCCTGCACAGCTACGGCCCGGCGGTCCGCCCCAACTACCTCCTCCACTATATCCTGGACGGCAGCGGCATCTACCGCGTGGAGGATCAGGAGTTCTTGCTCCGCAAGGGGGAGGGCTTCCTCATCGAGCCCAACCGGCAGACCTTCTACCAGGCCGACGGGGAGGACCCCTGGACCTATCTTTGGATCGGCTTCGACGGGGCGAAGTGCGGAAGCTGCCTGCGGAGCCTGGGCCTGGGGGATGGCCGGCTGACCTTCCGCTGTGAGGACGGCGGAGAGCTTTTGAAGCTGGTGGAGGCCATGCTGGCCTATAACCGGTCCGACGCCGAGGCGGATTTTATGCTCCAGTCCCTGCTGTGCCGGTTTTTTGCCCGCCTGGCCAAGGGCATCGCCTGGGAGCCGGAGCGGCGCATGACCAGGCGGGAGCGGGAAAACCTGTATATCCACCAGGCCATGGAGTACATTCGGAACAACTACGCCAACGGCATCACGGTGGCAGACATCGCGGGCTATGTGGCGCTGAACCGGAGCTATCTCTTCACCCTGTTCCGGCGGGTGCTGGGGGTCTCCCCCCAGGAGTGCCTGACCCGGTTTCGTCTGACCCGGGCCAAGGAGCAGCTGACACTGACCGACGCCTCCGTGGCCAACATCGCCCTGAGCTGCGGCTACCAGGACCCCCAGGTCTTCTCCAAAGCCTTTAAGCGGCAGTTCGGCGTCACGCCGGTGAAGTACCGGAAGTGGGACCGGGAGCAGGCCCGGCGCAGCCTGGACCGCTTGGTAAAGCCGCCGGAGGAGGCCGCTCCCTAAAAATCACAAGACCGAGCCGGGCCGCCCGAAAGGGCGGCCCGGCTCGGTTCTATAGGGGGACGGAGGACCGTGTTTTCAAAGGGCCTCCAAAAGGGGTGGTCAGGCTTGCAGTACGAAAATATAAGAGTCGAAGTCACAGATGGGCCGCTCGCCGGGCTGGCAGTCGCCCGCGCCGCTGTCGGAGGTCACGAGGCCCACCGTCATCAGCTCGTCGCCGTAGCGGGCCTCGCCGCCGTCCACGGTGTAGCTTTGATCAGGGTCCAGTCCCCGGAGCCTCACCCGGCGGCAGGGGCCGTTGGTCTCGCTGAGAAGGCGGTACCAGCCCACCAGAGCGGTCTTTTTGTCCGGGCTCACCGTCATCCAGGCGGTGAAATTCCCCTCGTAGGGAGAGCGAAGGCGGTAGAAGTCGCCGAACTGGAGGACTTCCCGGTACCGCTTCATGAAGGCGATCTGTTCCCGGACCTGCTCCCGCTCCTGGGGGGTGAGCTTCGTCAGGTCCAGCTCATAGCCGAAGGTGCCGAAGTACGCCACATTGGCCCGGGTGGACAGGGGGGTGATGCGCTTCACCTGGTGGTTGGGCACGGCGGACACATGGGCCCCAATGGAGCTGATGGGATAGCAGAAGGAGGTGCCATACTGGATCTTCAGCCGCTCCACGGCGTCGGAGTCGTCGGAGACCCAGCCCTGGGGGGCGTAGTACAGCATGCCAGGGTCGAACCGCCCGCCGCCGGAGGCGCAGGACTCGAAGAGCACGTGGGGGAAATTGCCGGTCAGCCGTTCGTAAAGGCGGTAGACCCCCAGGATATAGCGGTGGAACAGCTCTCCCTGCCGGTCCGCCGGCAGGGCCTCGGAGAAGGGCTCGGTGATGCTGCGGTTCATGTCCCACTTGACATAGGAGATGTTGGCCTCGCTGAGGAGCTTTGCCATTTGGTCATAGATACAGTCCACCACCTCCGGCTGGGAGAAGTCCAGCACGTACTGGTTCCGGCCCTGGGACTCCCGGCGGCCCGGGACGTGGATAATCCAGTCCGGGTGGGCCCGGTAGAGGTCGGAATCCTTGTTGACCATCTCCGGCTCGAACCAGAGGCCGAACTGCAAGCCCAGATCGTTGATGCGCCGGGCCAGGCCGGCCAGGCCGTCCGGCAGGCAGTCCCGGTTGGGGGTCCAGTCCCCCAGGCCGGCGAAGTCGTTACGCCGGGCGCCGAACCAGCCGTCGTCCAGGACGAAGAGCTCTGCGCCGTCCGCCCGGGCGGCCTCGGCGATGGCCAGCAGTTTGTCCTGGGTGAAGCCGAAGTAGGTGGCCTCCCAGTTGTTGATGAGGATGGGCCGGGGCTTGTCCCGCCACTGGCCCCGGGCCAGGCGGCTGCGGTAGAGCTGGTGGAAGGCCCGGCTCATGGCGTTGCAACCGTCGCAGGAGTAGACCATGACGGCCTCGGGAGTCTGGAAGGCCTCGCCGGGGGCCAGCTTCCAGTCGAAGCCGAAGGGATTGATCCCCAGAGTGACCCGGGTGGTGTCCCAGGTGTCCACCTCCGCCTGGGCCAGGAAGTTGCCGGAGTAGATAAGGGAGAGGCCGATGACCTCGCCCCGGTCCTCGTCCGTGCCGGGGCGGCGGAGCATAAGGAAGGGATTGTGGTTGTGGGAGGAGTGGCCCCGGGCGGACTCCACGGACTGGATGCCCTGCTCCAGGCGGCGGACCTTCATCCAGCGCTCCCGGGCCCAGGCCCCGGAGAAGTGGACGAACTCATAGTCGCTGTCGGGCAGGTCCAGGCAGAGGCTCATGGCGTGGGTCAGATGGAGGTCCAGCGTTCCCCCGTTGACGATCCGGGCGGAGCGGGCCAGGACCGGCCGGTCCGCGAAGAGGGTGTAATTCAGGTCCAGGGAGACACCCAGCAGCTCGTCCCGCAGGTGGACGGTGAGGGTCTCCGCCTCGCTGTCCGCCTCGCAGTAGGTGGCGGGCAGGCCCTCCAGAGGGGGCTTGCCGGGGGTGATGCTGTGGGAGCGGACTACGAAGTCCGTGATCCGGCTGCCGTCGGGCTGGAGGATCTGCACGGCGGGATGGCGGTAATCGGTGGAGCCGTAGGAGGGGTACTCCTGCCGGACATGCTCCAGGGAGAAGAGCGGATCGTCCTCAAAGACGCAGGAGGTCATGGGCCGGTGCCGCAGCTCCAGCAGGTGGTCGAAGCTCTCCCGGTCCCGGATGGCCCTGCCGAAGTAGAGATTTCCTAGGGCCCCGTTGGGAAGCACCTTCATGATATAGCTGATCAGGCCGTTGGTCAGGTGAAACGTCTGTGTGCTCTCGTGGTAGACGACGCTCATGGGGCCGCCTCCTTTATCGGTAATTGAATATGGGGAGAATGGCGGTTTCCATTTGGTGACGCCGTGGATTAGCCTGAAACGCCGGGGACCCCGTTTTTCCACAGCTGATTTTAGCAGGAGAGCAGAGAACATGGGATGGAAAAATGTTGGGGAAAACCGTGGATATGTTGTTTCAAGAAGAGAAGCGTCAAAACCGGGAATTGGTCATAATAACGAAAATCATAGATATTTTTATGCAGAAAGCACAAATTCCAGAAAGCGGGATCAGAAACTTTGCCCAGTTTGAATCTTGCCAAGGACTGGGGGAAGAGGCTATACTAAGGCCAATCTCCGGGGAGTACGGAACCGGGGAGGTCCCATCAACGAAGACCGGAAGGGCGCGGCCTTTCCGGGGAACAGGAGGTTATGACTGATGTTTCAGAAGATGTTTGATGAAGCCGGCGCCGTTTGTTCCGGCAGCCTGAGGCTTGCTTCCAATATGAATCAAACCGGTGTGGAGGAGGGATTCAGCCGCCTGCGCAGACAGGAGACCGCCCGAAAGAACCGGAGCACGGCCGGCAGCGGCATGTTCTGCCGCGGGACCCGCCGCCGCGCCTGAGGAAGCGCCGGGATATCCATGCAGGGCTGATTGAAAGAAACGCCCCCGCCCGATCGAAGGAAGCCGCGTCAGGCTTATTGATCGGGCGGGGGCGTCTGATTTGCGGGCTCTCCGCTGGCGGAACGGAAGCGCCGGGGGAGAGGCTTAGCTCTCCAGCAGGCCGGGCACGGCCTCCGCCAGCAGCGCCGCCAGCTGGGCGTGGCCCTTCCGGGTCAGGTGCATCCCGTCCACGGCGTTGAACTCGCAGTTCTTTGCATCCAGATAATGAGCGCCCACCAGCTTTGCGGTTTTCTCGTAGTACTTGGGCAGCTCCCGGGATTTCTCCAGGCAGCCCCTTCCCATGGGCTGGCCGCACTCCGCCAGCTCCATCTCCGGGCGGATGGGGGGCGGGCAGACGATCAGAATGTTGGGGGCGTGGTCCCCCCAGCAGTCCACGCTCTGGGCCTTGCGGACCAGCCGCTCCATGCCGATGGCGATGCAGGAGGCGTTGACTCCCAGGCGCTCCTTGGTGTCGTTGGTCCCCAGCATGATGATGAGCAGGTCGATCACCTCATGGCTCTTCAGCAGCGCATACAGGACGGTGAGGGCGTCCATAGTCTCGTGAAGGGGGTCCGGAAAGACGGTGGTCCGCCCGCTGAGGCCCTCCTCCGTCACCAGAACCTCCGGCCCCAGGGCCTTTTGCAGCAGGCAGGTCCAGCGCTCGTCCTCGTTGAAACGAGAGCCGGCGTCGGCGCAGTCGGCGGGATCGGCGCAGTAGCCGTGGGTGTTGGAATCGCCTAAGCAGAGGATGTGCTTTTTCATGGTCCGTCTTCCTTTCTGTCCGCAGTAAGCGGGTCCGAAATTTACCCGTTCTTTTATAAGGTAGCATGTTTTTCCGGTTTGTCAAGACGGACCGGGGCGAGAAGATTTCGATTTTTGGTGGTAATTTTACCAAAAATCGAAATTATTTTTGAAACATCCGCCGAATCTGCGGATTCAACAGAAATCCTTTCGATTTCAATTGACAAAAGAAGGGAATCCTTGTATAATTTATACAGCGAGCCGGCGGCCGGCCGGTTCATTTTTTGTGAGGATTAAAAGGAGGATTTGTGATGAAGAAACTGCTTGCGCTGCTGCTGGCCATGATCATGGTCATGGGTCTTGCCGCCTGCGGCCAGAAGGCCGAGGATACGCCCCCTGCCGACGACCAGCAGCAGGGCGACACCCAGACCCCCGAGGCTCCCGCGGAGCCCGCCGCCGGCGGCGAGATCACCCTGTGGACCTACCCCATCGGCGACTGGGGCAAGGAGGACAAGGTAAAGGCCATCACCGACGCGTTCACGGCCGACACCGGCATCTCCGTGAAGGTGGAGTACTTAGCCTATGCCGACGGCGATGACAAGGTGAACTCCGCCATCACCGCCAAGAACGCCCCCGACCTGATTATGGAAGGCCCCGAGCGCCTGGTCACCAACTGGGGCGACAAGGGCTACCTGGTGGACCTGAGCGACATGTTCGACGACACGGACAAGAGCGAGATCAACGCCGCCGCCATGGCCGCCTGCACCCACCCCAACGGCTCTGTCTATGAGTATCCCCTGGTCATCACGGCCCACTGCATGGCCATCAACCTGGACGCCTTCAAAGAGGCCGGGGCCGACGAGTTCCTGAACCTGGACACCCACACCTGGACCACCAGCGATTTCATCAACGCCGTGGAGGCGCTGTATGACCACTTCCAGGCCCCCGTGGGCGCTGTCTACTGCAAGGGCCAGGGCGGCGACCAGGGCACCCGCGCCCTCGTCAACAACCTGTACGGCGGCACCTTCGCCACCGCCTCCCACGACGAGTACACCTGGGACGACCCCGCCAACATCAAGGCTCTGGAGCAGCTCAAGAGCATGCCCGGCATCGCCTTCGACGCCTCTCTCGAGGGCGGCGACGAGATCAAGGTCTTCTATCAGGGCATCCTGAAGATGGCCTTCTGCTGGAACATCGCCCAGCAGCTGAACCCCAACCAGGCCGACACCGGCGCGGGCAAGACCGCCAACGGTGAAGAGATCGTCTTCATGGGCTTCCCCTCTCAGGGCGGTTCTCCCGCTCTCCAGGGCGGCATCTGGGGCTTCGGCATCTTCGACAACGGCGACGAGGCCAGAGTCAACGACGCCAAGACCTTCATCAAGTGGATGTGCGACTCCGAGCACACGGTGGACGCGGTGAAGACCGCCAACTACTTCGCCGCCCGCTCTGCCGCCGAGGGCACCGACCTCTCCGGCATCTGGGCCGACAACGAGATCATGAATGAGTATCAGGTTCTCATGCCGTACCTGGGCGATTACTATCAGGTCACCAAGGGCTGGGCCGGCGCTCGTACCGAGTGGTGGACCATGCTCCAGAAGGTGGGCGAGGGCGCCGACATCGCCGAGACCGTCGCCACCTACGCGGCCAACGCCGCCGCCGCCGCCGCCGCCGGTTAACCCTCTTCATACACCGTCAAAGAGATAAGGGTTTTTGCGCCCCTCTCCCGCGAAGGGCGGGAGAGGGGCGCGTTTTATCCCAGGAGGACCGGTCCCATCGAATCCAGTTGTAAAGGAGTGTTGACCTTGGCAAGACAATCCCAGCCCACCATGAGCCGCGCGCTGCAGCGGCGGGAGAACATCTCCGGCTACCTCTTCCTCCTGCCCAGCCTGATTTTCTTCATCGGCTTCGTGGTCATCCCTATGATCATCTGCATCGTCACCAGCCTCACGGACGCCAACATGCACGACCAGGGCATGTTTGGAAACTTCATCGGCTTCTCCAATTTTACCAAGCTCATGAGCGACGAGACCTTCCTGGAGGCGCTGAAAAACACCTTCATCATCGTCATCGTCAGCGTTCCCACGGTGTGCGCCTTCTCCCTGTGGGTGTCCTCCGCCATCTACAAGCTCAGCGGGCCCGTGCTGTCCGCCTTCCGCTGCATTTTCTACCTCCCCGTGGTCACCGGCTCCGTGGCCGTCACCGTGGTGTGGAAGTGGATGTATGACAACTACACCGGCATTTTCAACCACGTCCTCAAGGGCGCGGGGATCATCGAGCAGAATATCAACTGGCTGGGCGACTCCAAATACGCCCTCTGGTGCATCATCCTGATCCTGTTCACCACCTCCGTGGGCCAGCCCATCGTGCTGTATGTCTCCGCCCTGGGCAACGTGGACCAGACCCTCATCGAGGCCGCCGAGGTGGATGGGGCCAACGGCTTCCAGGTTTTCTGGAAGGTGAAGTGGGCCCAGATGATGCCGACGACCCTGTACATTCTGGTCATCACCACCATCAACTCCTTCCAGTGCTTTGCCCTGATTCAGCTGCTGACCAAGGGCGGCGCGGGGACCAATACGGTGATGTACCATATCTACTGGACCGCCTTCAAGCTGACGGAGCAGGCGGGACACTTCGGCTACGCCAACGCCATGGGCGTGGTGCTGGCCATCTTCATCGGACTGCTGTCCGCCCTCCAGTTCAAGCTGGCGAAAGAGAAGTAAGGGGGTGCTGGTATGAAAATTGAAACTGGACGCGGCCGCGCGTATAAGATCGTCTCCGTGATCGTTCTGGTTATCCTGGCCTTTCTCTTCACCTTCCCGCTGTACTGGATCGTCACCGGCGCCTTCAAAAACGGCGCGGATATCAACGCCACCAAGCCCATCTGGGTCCCCACCGAGTGGGTGATGAACAACTTCGACAAGCTGATGAAGCAGCGCAGCGTCCCCCTGTGGGAGGTCTACCTGCCCTTCGGCAGTTTCTTCAACGGCGGGAAAAAGGTGCTCCTCACCGCCGGGCCGGAGGCCCCCGCCGCCATCCGCTGGCTGATCAACGCGGTGCTGATGTGCGTGCTGGCCATGCTTTTGACCTGCCTCACCGCCGCCATGGCGGGCTACGCCCTGGCGAAGAAGCGCTTCAACGGCCGGGCCCTGCTGTTCTCCCTCATCGTCTGCGCCATGGCCCTGCCCAAGCAGGTCATTCTCATCCCGCTGCTGAAGGAGATGTCCGCCCTGCACCTGTACGACAGCCTCTGGGCAGTGATTTTCCCCACGGTGGGCTGGCCCTTCGGCGTGTTTTTGATGAAGCAGTTCTCGGAGAGCATCCCGGGAGAGATTCTGGAGGCCGCCCGCATTGACGGGTCCAGCGAGTGGAACACGTTCTCCACCGTGGTCATGCCCATGATCAAGCCGGGCATCGGGGCCCTGGCCATCTTCACCTTCATCAACTGCTGGAACGACTACTTCATGCAGCTGGTCATGCTGGCCAGCGGCAGCAACTTCACGATCCCCCTGGGCATCGCCACCCTCCAGGCGGAGACCTCGGTGGACAACGGCCTGCTGATGGCCGGCGCCACTCTGGCGGCGGCTCCCATCATCATTGTGTTCCTGATCTTCCAGAAGTACTTCACCCAGGGCATCACCATGGGTGCTGTCAAAGGATGATACGATGATTTACGCCAAACACAAGGACGCCCCGGCCTACCGGGGCATCCACCCGAACCTGGACCTGGCGCTGGACCATATCACGCCGGAGTTTCTGGCCTCGGTGGGGCCGGAGCGGGTGGAGCTGAAGGGCAGCGATGTCTACGCTACCCGATTCACCTATGAGACCATTCCGGCGGAGGAGAGCTTCTTTGAGGCCCACCGGAAGTATCTGGACATCCACATTATGGCGGAGGGCTCCGAGGGCGTGGAGATCGCCCCGCCGGAGGCCCTGGCCGAGTTCGACCGGGCGGAGGCCAACGACTTCTACGCCTACCGGGGCGAGGGAGACTACAAGCTGGTCCTCTCCCCTGGGGACTTCCTGGTGGTCTTTCCCGGCGACGCTCACCGCATCAAAATGCAGGTGGACGGGCCGAAGACCGTCAGCAAGGTGGTCTTCAAGGTGAAAATTTATGACTAGGAGTGACGACATGAAAGACTTTTCCAAATACCACGGCATTTTCCCCGCATTTTATGCCTGCTATGACCACGACGGCAGGGTCAGCGCCCCGGCAGTCCGGGCCCTGGCGAAGTTCCTGCTGGACAAGGGCGTCAAGGGTTTATATGTAGGCGGTTCCTCCGGCGAGTGCATCTATCAGAGCGTCGCCGAGCGGAAGGAGACCCTGGAGAACGTCATGGCGGAGGTGGGCGGAAAGCTGACCATCATCGCCCACGTGGCCTGCAACAACACCGCCGACAGCCGGGAGCTGGCGGCCCACGCGGAGAGCCTGGGGGTGGACGCCATCGCCTCCATCCCGCCCATCTACTTCCACCTGCCCCCCAAGGGCATCGCCAAGTACTGGAACGACATCTCCGACGCGGCCCCCAACACGGATTTTGTGATCTATAACATCCCCCAGCTGGCGGGGGTGGCCCTGTCGGTGCCCCTGCTCCAGGAAATGCTGAAAAATCCCCGGGTCATCGGGGTGAAGAACTCCTCCATGCCCGTCCAGGACATCCAGATGTGGCACGACGAGGGGGCCCTGGTGTTCAACGGCCCGGACGAGCAGCTCCTCAGCGGCCTGGCCGCCGGAGCTGCCGGCGGCATCGGCGGGACCTACGCCGCCATGCCGGAGCTGTATCTGGAGATTTTCCGCTGCTTCCAGGCGGGAGACCTGGCGAAGGGCCGGGAGGTCCAGAACGAGTGCTGCCGCATCATCTATAAGATGTGTTCCGCGCAGGGGAACATGTACGCCGTCATCAAGGAGATCCTCCGCCTCCAGGGCGGGCCGGATGTCGGCGGCGTCCGGGCGCCCCTGCTGGAGCTGGAGCCCGGCGACCGGGAGACCGTGGTCCAGGCCCACGAGATGATCCAAGCCGCCATCGCCAAGTATTGCTGAAAATGAAAAAAGCCTCGCTTTTCGCTGGAAAAGCGGGGCTTTTTCTGCGCAGAAATGGCGGCGGACGGTTACCGGGCGGCCTTGCGGACCCGCTCCAGGGCCTGCTCCACGGCCGGGATCTTGATGACGATGACGGTGACCACCGCCTCCGCCAGCAGGTAGCTGTAGTTGTAAATGATGGGGTACAGGCTCCGCAGGGCCTGGGGGAAGTTCTCCGGCATGTAGTCCATCCAGTAGAGGTAGCCTCCCAGGGAGTGGAACACGCCCCGGGCCAGCACCGCCACGAGGTAGCCAATCAAGAGGCTGCTCTTCTTCCCCCGGAACAGCCCCGCCAGCCCCAGGGCGGCAAAGGCCAGCACATAGTCGCAGCAGACCTGGAACAGCGTCAGGAAATAGGGCTCCTGCAAGAATTGCAGAATGCCGTAGGCAAAGCCCACCAGCATGCCGGTCTTGACGCCGTACCAGTTGGCCACCAGCACGATGAACAGCATGCTCAGCAGGGTGACGGAGCCGCCGTAGGGCAGCTTGAAGACCCTGATAAAGCTGGTCACGTAAGCCAGGGCCACGGCCATGGCGCAGTAGGCCAGCTGCTTGACGGCAAAGCCCTTTTTCTCTCCCCGGTCCGCCAGGGACAGGCCCGCCAGGACGCTGAGCACCAGCAAAACGGCGCTCAGGACATAGCCGGCGGTGGTGAGGCCCCCCTCACCGTTGACAAACAGGTTCAGCATGGAATGATCTCCTCCTTGTTCCGACCGTGAAACTGACGCAAAACAGCCCTCCCGAGGCCGGGAGGGCTGTTCCACATGCGGAAAAAAGCATGGCGGTTCATGACGGCTCCCTACGTTGGCATTACCCAAATCAGGTCATGGGTCGAAGCGTTCGCTTCCTCTCAGCCCGCTTCCGCGAGCTCCCCAGTTCACGATCTATGTAATTGGTGAACTGATTATAGCATGTCCCGCGGCCCGGCGCAAGCTCTTTTTTCGGGGACCGGTCCCTTACGCGGAGCCTCTTGCAAATTCCGCCGGGATTTGCTATACTGACCGGGAGAAGCCGCCCGCCGGGCGCGCGAAATAAAATCGGTAAGGGGGTACCCCCTTACCCCGTAGGGTTCCCCTACGGGGTAATTCCCCCCTGCCGGGATGGAGGAAACGATGAAACGAAAGCTGTGGGGCCCGCTGCTCTGCGGGTTTTTGCTCTGCTCGCTCTTCCTGCTCCGCGTCCCCGCGGCGGCGGAGGAGGGCGGGACCTTTGGCGATGGCAGCTGGTCCTGGAACCTGGACGGTGAGGACTGTCTGACTGTTACAGGCAGCGGGGCGATGCCGGATTTCGCAACCTTCAGCGACCAGCCGTGGGCGGCGTATGAAACCGAGATTCAAAGCCTCAAGGTTTTGGGCGACGTGACCTCCATTGGGAACTATGCGTTTATGGGCTGCACCTATCTCACGCGGGCCGAGCTGCCCAGCGGCCTGACTGCCATCGGGCAAGCCGCGTTTTCCGGCTGCAGAAACCTTGCGCTGGCCGAGCTGCCCAGCGGCTTGCGCACCATCGGGCAAGCCGCGTTTCACAGCTGCGGAGACCTTACGTTGACTGTTCTGCCCGACGGCGTGACCTCCATCGGGAATAACGCGTTTGACAGATGCGGAGACCTTGCGCTGACCGAGCTGCCCAGCGGCCTGACTGCCATCGGGCAAGCCGCGTTTTCCGGCTGCGGAAACCTTGCGTTGACCGAGCTGCCCAGCGGCTTGCGCACCATCGGGGATTTTGCGTTTAGCGGCTGCGCCAGCCTTGCGTTGACTGAGCTGCCCAGCGGCCTGACCTCCATCGGGAATTGTGCGTTTCGCAGCTGCGCCGGCTTGACCGCCGTGACCTTCACCGGCGAAACCGCGCCGGAATTGGGCAGGGATATCTTCCAGGAATGCAACAAGCTCACGATGGTTTGCTATCCCGCCGGGGCGCCAAGCTATGATGCTGCGTGGGTGATGCACCTGGGGCTGTACAAGACCGTGCCCGCTCTCCCCGCGTATCCCGTAACGGTAACGCTCGAAGGGCGCGGCGCGGCCTCCGCCGATTTCGTCCTCGCGCCGGTGGACCAGACCGTCACCCTGACCGCCGAGCCGGAGAGCGGCTGGCGGCTGCGGGAGTGGCGGGTGGTCCCCGACGGCGTGACGGTCAGCGAAGGCCAGTTTACCATGCCTGACGGAGCCGTGGAGATCACGGCGGTGTTTGAGGAGCTTCCCGCGCCGCCGGTCCACGTCCACAGCTGGTCCCCGGACTGGAGCGCTGACGCCGAAAGCCACTGGCACGCCTGCGGCGGCTGTAGTCAGAGGCGGGACATGGAGGCCCACACCCCCGGCGAGTGGGTGACGGACCGGGAGGCCACCTGCACGGAGGAGGGACGGCGGCACAGAGCCTGTACGGTCTGCGGCTATGTCCTGGAGACGGAGGCCGTCCCAACGCTTCCCCGCCCCTCGGGTCCCGACCGGGACAGCGGCGGCAGGGAAGACCGGGACGAGGGCGGCTTCCCGCCCCTGACGCCCCGGGCGGAGGGCGGCGGCGTCACCGTATCCCCCTCCCGCCCGGAGAAGGGAGACACGGTGACGGTTCGTCTCAGGCCCAGGGACGGCTATGAGACGGAGGGCGTTTCCGTCACCGGCCCGGACGGGAGCGCGCTGGAGGTCCGGGAGAACGGAAACGGCGGCTTCACCTTCACCCAGCCGGAGGGCCGGGTGACGGTCCGGGCGTCCTTCCGGCCCGTCCGGGAGCCGGAGAGGCCGGAGGAGGCCGGCCCCTTCCGGGACGTGAGGCCGGGGGATTGGTGCTTCGAGGCGGTGCGGTTCGTCCGGGAAAACGGCCTGATGGACGGCTATTCGGACGGGCACTTCGGCCCGGACGAGACCCTTTCCCGGGCCCAGCTGGCTCAGATCCTCTACAATAAGGAGGGCAGGCCGGAGCCGGGCGGCGAAGCGGCGTTCTCCGACGTGGCGGCGGACGCCTGGTGCGCTCCGGCGGTCCGCTGGGCCGCCGGGCGGGGCGTCGCCGGCGGCTATGGCGACGGGCGGCTGAACCCCAGGGGCCAGGCCACCCGGGCCCAGGCGGCCTCCATGCTGAAGCGCTTTGTGGAGCTCGGGTGACGATAGACCGGAGACCCGAGGCGGCGCCGTGCTTTTAAGAAACCAAAAATCCAGCAGACGGAAACGCCTGCTGGATTTTTTCAGTTGACGGCCGCGCTCACCGAAACAGCTGGCGCACGTCGTCCTTCCCCCGCTTGCCGTGGGTCCGCATGGCCTGGGAAGAGGGACGGGAGATGGACCGCCGGGCGTCCTCCAGCAGCGAGCCCGCCGCACCGGCGTCCCGCAGGGGGCCGTCGGACCCGCTCAGGTATTGCTGGACCCCCAGCAGGCCGTTCCAGCTGCGCTCCAGGCGGTGGTACAGCACGTTATAGGCGTTTTGGATCTGGGCCACCCAGCGCCGGTCCCGCTCTACGACGGCCTGGGCGGCCTGAACCGCCTCCTTTGTGGCCAGGCTGACATGGTCCAGCCCCAGGGCCCGGGAGGACAGGCGGAATTGCGGCAGAGTTACGGTCTCCGTCCCCATCTGGAGGGGGACTCCGGCGCGGGTCCAGAGACGGGCCCTTCCGATGTCCGCCCGGTCGGTGATCTGGACGGTTCCGCAGCCTCCGAAGAGGCAGGCCCCGATGTCCGCCCCCGGGTCGCCGCCCAGGGCCTTCCGGACCCGGGCCGAGCCGGTGATGAGGATGTCGCCGCAGGGCCCCCGGACTCCCGCGCCGATGGCGGCGGCGTGGCCCACGGCCAGGGCGGTGACGCTGCCGCCGCGGATGGTGATGTCTCCCACCGCCGCGCCCAGGGCCCCGCCGATGCCGGCCCCGCCGCCGGCCTCTCCGGTGGCGCTGACAATGCCCCCCAGGATGTCCACGGGGCCCATGGCCCCCTGCTTTCCCGCGCCGATGCCCGCGCCGCCGCCGGTTCCCACAGCGGTGACCGCGCCGCCCCGGATGCGGATGCGGCCGGTCCGGCCCCGGCCCCC
>JAETSB010000018.1 GCA_021769865.1 Oscillospiraceae bacterium | reverse complement strand
CCCACGGCGATGCCGTGGCCGAAGATGGTGAAAAAGCCCTCTACGAACTTGGTCTCCACCCCGTCCATGGAGACATACTGGTTATCCAGGAATTTCACGATGGCCTGGGCCGTCGTTAAGCGAATCGTTTCCATTGGAAAGACCTCCTTTAAAGCTTATCCTTGATAGATGTGGTCGTTGGCGTCGGGCTTCCAGAGCCAGGCGTGCTCCTCGTCGTCGATGCGGGTTTTCAGCCAGGGATCGCCCTCCAGGTGCCGGATGCCCCAGGCGTAGCACATGGCGTAGCCGGGCGCGGCGGTCTGGGAGTGGAAGCCGCTGGTGATGACGGCGAGGCCGTTGTGGCCGGTCTGGTAGATCTCCCCGTTGGCAAAGCCCGCGCCGAAGCCGTGGGGGTAGTCGAAGCGGTAGAAGTAGACCTCCGGCTGGGGATGGTGATGAGGGGGATAGGAGGACCACTTGCCGGGGTGGTTCAGCACCTCTCCCAGAACCATGTTGGAGAAGGGAGCGTTGTCGTGGTCGAAGAAGGTCTTGATCTCCCGCTCCATGCAGCCCAGGAGCTCGCCGTTGCAGCCGGCGTGCTGGGTCTGGACAGTGTCGGGGGTGTACAGGACGGCCTCGAAGGGCTTGTCGTTCAAGGTCTTCTGGATGTAGAGCTCGCTGTGGGCCTTGGCGGTGAGAGTGATCTTCTCCCCCCGGCCCGCCAGGAGGCAGTAGGCCTCGTGGTGGAAGCAGTCGGGGCGGTTGGCCTCCACGGTCTTCCCGGCCCACTGGTAGGTGACCTGCCCGGCGAAGAGGAGGACGGCGATTTCCTTTTCGGCCTCTTCGAAGGTGAAGACGTCGCCGGGCTCCAGAACGAGGAGGCCCACGTCCATCTGGGTGCCCATGTCGTCCGCGGAGGAGTCAATGTAGGCATTGTAGCCCTGCTTCAGTTCGGCGTTTTTGTTGAAATAGGTCATTGGAATCATCTCCTGTGGGATTCAGCCATGATGATGGCTGGTGCATTGCACCCCCCATTCTCTCTTTTTCTGTCCGCAGAAAAAGAGAGAATGCGCCGTGCACGGTGGAAGAGAGAAAAAGACGAAGAAACGTTACGAGGGCGCGGAAAAGGCGCCTCCGATTTTACGAATGTCTTCTGCCCGCGGCGTAGAGCGAGCGGGGGTTTTGGAATTCATCGAATGGACCAGCGGCGCTTTCCGCTGCCGCTGCCCTTGCGGGGAATGGGCCGCCGAGGGCGGCGGCCCCTACAAGGTGCTCTACCGATAGAAGGAAAGCTCTGGGGAAATGGCCTGACCAAGGGGTCAGGCCCCACAATTCACATCAGATTAGCGGCAGCGAGGAGAGACGGACAGTCCTTGCATCAACCTCCAAAGCCCCCGCCCGCACCACGCCGCGGACTGGAGGCTTGCGTACAAAAACAGTCCGTACCGTGCCGCGCCCCCGTAAACCGCGTCCCCTTGTTTTTCTCTTTTGGACCGTGCACGGCCCGTTTTCTCTTTTTATTCGAGGAATAAAAAGAGAAAATGGGGGGTGCAATGGACCAGCCATCGCTGGCCGCCAATCCGCCCCGCCCGCAAGGGCGAGTACCGGCCTTACAGCCCGGTATGCTCCCGAATGTACTTCCTTCCCTTCATGGCATACTCCAGAGGATTCGCCTTAGCGGGGTCCTGCTCGGCCTCCACCAGGAGCCACCCCTGATACCCGGCGTCCGCCAGCACCTTGAACACCGGGTCAAAGTCCACGTCGCCGTCGCCGGGCACCGTGAACGCGCCGTTCCGCACGGACTGGAGGAAGCTCCAGTTGTTCTTCCGGGCCTCCTCGACAACGGGCAGACGCATGTCCTTCAGATGCACGTGCCCCACCCGGTCCACATATTTCTTCAGCATGGTCAGGGGGTCCTCCCCCGCGAAGGTGAAGTGACCGGTGTCATAGCACAAAAACACATACCGGGGATCCGTATTGGCCATCATGCGGTCCGTCTCCTCGCTGGTCTGGACCACGGTGCCCATGTGGTGGTGGAAGCAGAGCTTGAAGCCCCGGTCCACGGCGATCTTGCCCAGCTTGTTCAGCCCCTCGCAGAAGCGGGCCCACTCCTCGTCGTTCATCACGTGCTTGTGCCCGCCGGTGAGGATGGGGGTGTCCATCTGGCCCTGAATGGAATAGCTCTGCTCGCTGACGTTGATCCGGTTGGCGCCCACGGCGGCCAGAAAGTCCAGGTTGGCCTTGAAATCCTTCTCCTCTTCCTCGAAGGGGCGGGTCAGGATAAAGGAGGAATACCAGCGGCTGGCGATGCGCATGCCCCGCAGGTCCAGGGCCTTCTTCAGCTGGTTGGGGTCCGTGGGGTACTTGTTGCCAATCTCGCAGCCGGTAAAGCCCGCCAGGGCCATCTCGCTGACGATCTGCTGGAAGGTGTTCTCGCCGCCCAGCTCCGGCATGTCGTCGTTGCACCAGCCGATAGGCGCGATGCCCAGGGAAACGTTCTTGGGATCAAACATGGGAAACGACCTCCTTGAAAAATTGTCGTCCTGAGGCCCGATGGGGCCCCTTGGGGAAAGGTGAAAACCGGCGGAGACCCGGGGGTCCCGCAGTCGTTTTCGCTATTAAGAAATTAGCATTTTTCCAGTGAAAAATCAACGGCCTTTCACTGCGTTACAGAAATTTTTCCGATTTCGCCAAAGGTTCTCCGGCTTTTTTTACGCTTTGACGGAAGGACCGCAAAAATTTACGCAAACGTTCACAATCTGCACGCGGACCTTACCAGCGGTCCGTCCAGCCCACGGCTTCCCCCTCCGTTTCGAAGGGCTCCGGGAATGTATCCGAGGCCAGCATTTCCTCCCGGATGGCGGCGGACAGGTCCCGGACTGTTTCGGGACCGTAGGAGGCGAAGGCGGCGCTGTCCATCAGAACGGCCCCAGCCCGTTCCATGTCCTCCAGGTTCACCCGCTGGATCTCCTCCGTCTGGGAGGAGCAGCAGTCCGTCAGGACGACGGTGTTGTACTCCAGGGCGATGGCGTCGTAGCAGGTGGTGCGGACGCAGTTGGGGGTGGTGGTCCCCGCCAGGATCACCGTCCGCACGTCCAGGCGGCGGAGGATCAGGTCCAGCTCCGTCTGGAAAAAGGCGCTCCACCGGGGCTTGATGATGGTATAATCCCCCGGCTGGGGCCGGAGGGCCTCCGGGGCCTGGGCGCTGTTGGGCCCCGTGGAGGCGGGGCGGCAGGCGTGGCCCCCGGCCTTCCAGGCGGCGTAGCGGGTCAGCTCCACGTCGCTGCCGTCGGCGCGGTAGATGCGCTTGACGAAGAAGACGGGAATACCCTTGCTCCGGGCCAGGTCACAGACGTAAGCACAGGTGGGGACGGTGGCCTGGGCCCCCTTGATGCAGTGGCCGCCCCGGTGGTCGACGAAACCGTTTTCCATGTCAATGAGGATCAGGGCGGAACGGGTGGGATTGGGTTTCATAGGCTCGCTCCTTTCACAGCTTTTTAAACACGTGGACCCGGAAGGAGGTCCGCACGGTGAGCGTCTCCAGGGCCGCCAGGCGCTCCGCCCCGGCCCTGGGGGTCTTCCAGAAGTAAGGCGTCATGTGGAAGAGGTTTTGAATGTCCGCCCGGCTCTCCAGGGTGACGGTTTCCTCCACCGGGACGATCTCTCGGTAGGCAAAGCCCTCGTAGGGGGTCTCCTTCTCGTCGTTGGGGTAGGGCTTGTCGTAGAGAATCTCCTTCATCTCCCAGAGGTGTTCCGCTCCCGGCACTACGTAGAAAAAGGCCCCGCCTGGTTTTAAGACCCGCCGGAACTCCTCCAGGGCCAGGGGGGAAAAACAGTTCAACAGCACGTCCACGCTCCCGTCCGCCAGGGGCAGGTGGTAGGAGGAAGCCACGGCGAACTCCGCCGCCCTCTCCCGCCTCGCCGCCGTGCGGAGGGCGAATTTCGAGATGTCCGTCCCCGCCGCCCGGGGACGCCTTCCGGCGGCGCGGAGGGCCTGACAGACTCCGGCGGTGTAATACCCTTCGCCGCAGCCCGCGTCCAGCAGGACCGGCGCTTCGCCGGAAACGGCCGACATTCGACTACAAACTGTATTTAATAACGGCTGGTAATACCCTCTGGACAGGAATTTCCGCCGGGCCAGCACCATGTCCCGGTCGTCGCCGGGGAGGGCGGAGTGCTTTTGATTGGGGGGAAGCAGGTGGACGTAGCCCTCCCGGGCCACGTCGAAGCTGTGCCCGGCTTTGCAGCGGTAGGCCCCCGCCTCCCGCTCCAGCGGGGCGGCGCAGAGGGGACAGCGGAAGAGGCTCATCTCCGGGTCCCTCCCGTCACGTCGTTGATCCACTTCCCTCCCTGGACCCGCCAGAGGCAGAGGGGGAATTTCACGACGCTCTCCAGCTGGATGGCGAAGGCGATGGGCCAGCAGCCCATCTTAAACACCAGGGCCGCCAGGGCCGTGACGGGAAGGCACACCACCCATTGGGGGGCGATGTCCAGCACCGTGGACCACATCACGTCGCCCCCGGCCCGGAGGACCCCGGTGACGGCGGAGATGGCGCAGGCGTGGAGGGGGATGGCGGCGAAGCCCATGACCGCCAGGGCCGTGGCGATCTCGGCGGAGAGGCCGAAGAGCTTGAACATGGGGAAGATGACGGGGACGAAGAGCAGGGGCACCAGGGCCAGGGAGAACGCCGCCAGCACCGTTCCCACCAGCACGGCGAACCAGAGGAGGACCCGGCTCAGGTCCATGACCTTCTCCCGGCCCTGGCCCTCGCCGATGGCCTTGCCCACCATCACCGCCGTGGCGGCTCCCAGGCCGAAGCAGACCACCAGGAACAGCCGGTTCAGGTTGCCCATGACGGCGTTGGCCGCCAGCATTTCCACGGAGTCGTCCGTGTAGCCGAGAATGACGGTCAGCAGGGAGTTCCCCAGGCCCCAGACGGTCTCATTGAAGACCACCGGGGAGGCGTACTTGAGAAAGCGCCGGCACATGTCCACGCCGGGGCGGAAGAAGAGTCCCGCGTGGAAGGGAATCAGCCTGCTCCGCAGGGCGCAGACGGCGCAGATGGCGAACTCGGTGATCCGGGCCAGGAGGGTGGCGATGGCGGCCCCGGCCACGCCCAGGGCGGGAAAGCCGCCGTGGCCGAAAATCAGCAGGTAGTTCAGCCCCGTGTTCAGGATGGTGGAGAAGCCGAAGAGCTTCATGCCGAAGCCAGGGTCCTCCACGCTCCGCCGGGCGCTGACGTAGATGGAGGAGAGCATATTGAAGACATAGGCAAAGCCGATGACCCGGAGGTAGGGCGCCCCCAGGAGGCTGAGGTCATGGCTGTTGGACAGGAGGTCCATGACGGGCACCGGAACGAGGGCGAAGACCACCGCCAGAGGCAGGGTGATGGCCGTCCCCAGCAGGGAGGCCACCCCCAGGGCCCGGCTGACGCTCCTCTCGTCGCCCTTGCCCCAGTACTGGCTCACCAGAATGCCCAGGCCGCTCTGGAAGCCGAAGACGATGCTGGTGAGGAGAAAGACGGGGACGTTGGCGGTGGTGACGGCGGCCATTTCGGCGTTCCCCAGGCGGGAGACCATGAAGGTGTCGATGAGTCCCAGGGAGAAGGTGATGAGGTTTTGCAGGATCATGGGCAGGGAGAGCTTGAAGAGCCGTTTGTAAAAGCCGGGCTCCCGGCGGAGAAAGTTGAACATAAAGCACCTTTATCAAATCAGAAGATTACAGCATGGGCATGCGGGTATCGTGGTGCCGCCGGAGGGCCTGGGCGCAGGCGTCAATCTCCGCCTCGGTGGTGCCGGGCCCGAAGCTGAGGCGGATCACCCCGGCGGCCACCCGCTTGGGCAGGTTTAAAGCGGCCACCACGTGGCTGGGCTTTCCCTGGTGGCAGGCGGAGCCGGCGGAGATGCAGATGCCCTGGGCCCCCAGGTCGTTGACGATGTTTCCGGCGGGCCAGCCCGCCAGAGACACGGCCAGGATATGGGGGGCCGTCCCCGCCCCCACGCTTACCATGTCCGGGATACCGAGCAGCTTCTCTAGGGCTACGGCGTGGAGGGCCTCCAGATGGGCCCGGTCCCGCTCCCGGTTTTCCAGCCGCAGCTCCGCCGCCTTGGCAAAGCCCGCGATCTGGGCCGTGGCCTCGGTGCCGGAGCGGAGGCCCCGCTCCTGCCCCCCGCCCGCCAGCAGGGGGCGGGGATTCTTCACCCGGGGGCCGATGTACAGCGCCCCGACGCCCTTGGGCCCGCCGATCTTGTGGGCGGAGACCGTCACGAAGTCCGCCCCCAGGGCCTTGGCCGAGAAGGTTCCAAAGCCCTGGACCGCGTCGGTGTGCAGAAGGGTCTTGGGATGAGCAGCGGCAAGGCCCCTGGCAATCCCGGAAATGGGATAGACGGTCCCCAGCTCGTTGTTCACCAGCATAACAGAGACCACGGCGGTGTCCGGCCGGACGGCCTCCAGCACCCGCTCTGCGGAGATCACGCCGTCCTGGTCCGGGGCGAGATACGTCACCTCGTATCCGTCCCGCTCCAGCCATTTGCAGCACTCCAGCACGGCGCTGTGCTCCACCGCCGTGGTGACGATGTGCCGCCCCACATGCCGGTTCTGCCACACGGCGGCCCGGAGGGCCCAGTTGTCCCCCTCGGTGCCGCAGGAGGTGAAGTGGAGGCGGTCCGCCGGGCAGTCCAGCAGGGCGGCCACGGTCTCCCGCCAGCCCTCCACCCGCTTTTTCATTTCGCTTCCAAAGGGGTACTGGGAGCTGGGGTTCCCGTACTGCTCCGTCAGGACTTCTAGCATGGCGTCGGCCACCGGCCGGGGAATGGGAGTCGTGGCGGCATGGTCCAGATAAATCATATGGAAAAACTCCTTTCACAGGGCTTGCCCAAACGAGGGGATTCCAGTATAATAAGGCACACCCCGCCATTATAAAGGACAAACATACAAAGCGCAAGGAGAATCTGAACCGCTATGAAAGTCGCCATTTACACCCTCGGCTGCAAGGTGAACCAGTATGAGACCCAGGCCATGGAGCGGGAGCTCCGGGCCCGGGGCCACGAGACCGTTCCCTTTGACCGGGAGGCGGACGCTTACGTCATCAACACCTGCTCCGTCACCGCCGCCAGCGACCAGAAATGCCGCCAGGCGGTCCACCGGGCCCGCCGGGAGCATCCGGAGGCCGTGGTGGCCGTCTGCGGCTGCTGGTCCCAGACCCACGCCGCCGAGGCCCGGGCCCTGGGGGCCGACGTGCTGACGGGCACCGGGGACCGCATGGGCTTTTTGAGCCTTTTGGAGCGGGCCGTCCGGGAGCACGGCCCGGAGCGCGGCGCCCCCCTGGAGGCCGTGGACCCGCCCTTTGAGCGGCGGCATTTCGAGTGGCTTCCCGCCGGGGGGCTGGAGGGCCGGACCCGGGCCCTTTTGAAGGTGGAGGACGGCTGCGCCAACTTCTGCTCCTACTGCATCATCCCCTACGCCCGGGGCCCGGTGCGCTCCCTGCCCATGGGGGAGGCGGCGGTCCAGGCGGCGGAGCTGAAGCAGCAGGGCTACCAGGAAATCGTGCTGACGGGCATCGAGCTCTCCTCCTGGGGCCGGGACCTCTGCCAGGGAACCTCCCTCATCGACCTGCTGGAGGCCGTCAGCGCCGCCGTCCCCGGCGTGCGCCTCCGGCTGGGCAGCCTGGAGCCCCGGACCGTCACGGAGGAGTTCTGCCAGCGGGCGGCCCTGCTGCCGGACCTGTGCCCCCAGTTCCACCTCTCCCTCCAGAGCGGCTGCGACGCCACGCTCCGGCGGATGCGCCGGAAGTACGGCACCGCCCGGTATCTCCGCTCCGTGGAGCTTTTGCGGAAGTCCTTCCGCCATCCCGCCGTCACCACGGACCTGATCACCGGCTTCCCCGGGGAGACGGAAGAGGAGTTCCAGGAAACCCTGGACTTCATCCAGACATGCGGCTTTGCCCGGATGCACATTTTCCCCTACTCCCAGCGCCCCGGCACTCCGGCGGCGGAGATGGAGCAGGTTCCCCAGGCCCTCCGGGCAGAGCGGGCCCATCGGGCGGCGGAGATCGCCGCCGTCATGCGACGGGCCTATCTGGAGGAGTGCGTGGGGCGGACGGAGGAGGTGCTCTTCGAACAGCCCGCCGGAGAAGAGGGGCTCTTCACAGGCCACGCCCCCAACTACGCGGAGGTGCGGGTAAAGGGGGAGGGACTGCACAACCAGGTCCGCCCCGTGCAGATCACCCGGACCGACGGAGAGGTCCTGTTTGGAGAACTGGAGGAGTGAGAATATGAAGAGCCACTTTTTCGCCTACATCTCCCGGATGCGGTTCATCCAGCGCTGGGCGCTGATGCGGAACACCGCCCCGGAGAACGTCCAGGAGCACAGCCATCAGGTGGCCGTCCTGGCCCACGCCCTGGCGGTGATCCGAAACGAGAAATTCAGCGGGGACGTCGACCCCGGCCTGGCGGCGTCGACGGCGCTGTACCACGACGCCAGCGAGATCCTGACCGGGGACATGCCCACCCCCATCAAGTACATGAACCCCGCTATCCAGAGCGCCTACAAGGACGTGGAGGCCGTGGCGGAGCGGAAGCTCCTGGCCATGCTGCCGGAGGAGCTGCGGGGAGCCTACGCCCCGGTGCTCACCGATGTGGACCCGGAGGTGGAGCGGCTGGTGAAGGCGGCGGACAAGCTGTCGGCGTACATCAAGTGCGTGGAGGAATTAAAGGCGGGAAACGCCGAGTTCCGGGAGGCCGCCGCCCAGACCCGGAGGGCTCTGGAGGGCTACGGCCTGCCGGAGGTGACATACTTTCTGGAGACATTCCTGGACAGCTTTTCCCTGACCCTGGACGAGCTGAAATAATCTTGGCGGAGGGCGGAACTTTTTTCCGTCCTCCGCCGTCTAAAGGGACATCTAAGATTTGGAGGGATGACCATGAAACGCCTGCTTTCCCTGACCCTGGCCGCCGCGCTGCTGACGGCGCTGACCCTGCCCGCCGCCGCGGCGGAGGAATCCCAGGACGCCCGCCTGGCCAAGGTTACCCAGGCGGTAAAGTCCGCCTTGGCCCTGGACACCGACTCCTATGAGACCTTCCGCGGGAGCCTCTCTGAGGAGCTGGTCCCCCTCTGGGACCTGAACTGGGAGGGCGAGCGGCGCTCCCTCTCCGTCCAGGCCCTGGAGGACGGGACCGTCGTCAGCCTCTACCGCTGGGAGTCCGATTCCGCCGCCGCTCCTTACTACGGGGACACATTTCCCTCCTTCCCGGAGAGCGGCGGGAACAGTGACCGGGCCGCTGCGGAGGACTTCCTTGCCCGGGCCCTGCGGAAGGGGGAAACCGTTGAACTGAAGGAACAGGAGAGCGGCCTTTCCCTGGGGGATTCGTCCGGCAGCGCCTGGTCCGGGACGGTCGCCCTGAACGGCCTGCCCTCTCCCCTGCACTATTCCATCCGGGTGGAGAACGGCCGGGTGGAGCATTTCAGCCGGGACGTGCCGGAGACCTCCGGCGTGGGCGGCGTGCCCTCCCCGGAGGCTTCCGCCGACGCCGCCAAGGCCCGGGAGGACCTGGCGGGGACCTTGAAGCTCCGGCTGGAGTATGTGCTGGCAAAGCCCAATGACACCAGGGCCGTCCTGCGCTACGTGCCGGAGAAGGGGGCCCACCAATTCCTGGCGGACGCCAAGACCGGGGAGCTCCTGGACCTGACGGAGCTGGAGGAAACCATGAGCCAGGGCGCCACCCGGGCCTCCGGCGGGGACAACGGCTCGATTGCCCCCACCGCCAAGGCGGAGATGGCCGCCGACGAGGCGGGCCTCACCCGGGCGGAGCTGGAGGGCGTGGCGCAGATGGAGGGCGTACTCTCCAAGGAGGACCTGGACAAGGCCCTCCGGGCGGAGAGCGCCTACGGCCTCCGGGGCTACTCCCTGACGGGCACGTCCTATGAGAGCGAGGCCGGGAAGGACGGCGAGACGGTGAGGATCCTCTGCACCCTGCGCTACGCCCGGACCGACGATGGAGAGCGCCTCACCCGGAACATCACCGTGGACGCCAAGACCGGGGACGTGGACAACATCTGGTCCTCCGCCCCCTATGGCCGGGAGAAGACCGTCAAGGAGGAGGACGCCCTGAAAAAGGCCGAGGCCTTCCTGAAAGCCTGGAGGCCGGGCTGGAACCTGACCCTCGATCAGACCGACAGCGAGATCATCCCTTGGCGGATGGAGAGCCAGCCGTATTGGCACTTTACCTTCGCCCAGGCGGTGAACGGCCTGCCCTTCCGGGGCAACGCCGTCCATGTGGGCGTGGACGCCGCCGACGGGTCGGTCTACTCCCTCTCCTACAGCTGGGACGAGGACGTGACCTTTGACGACGCCAACGGCATGGTTTCCATGGAGACGGCCCTGTCCGCCTGGGCGGGGACCTATGAGACGGGGCTGGCCTACCGGAACGTCCCCCGGAAGCTCGCCAAGGCCGACCCGGCCCAGGCGAAGCGGATGGAGCAGGGCATGGAATACGCTTACGCCCTCCGGCTGACCTACGGCCTGGAGCGGACGGAGAACTATGAGGGCGTGGACGCCAAGACCGGCGCGCCGGTCCGGGAGGAGCGGGGAAGCGCCCGGCAGCCCCTCACCTACGACGACCTGGCGGGGAGCTCCGCCAAGGCGGACATTGAAAAGCTGGCGCGGTACGGCGCAGGCTACGCCGGGGGCAAGTTCCGCCCCAGCAAGAACCTGACCCAGTGGGAGCTGGTGTGCCTGGTCTACAGCCTCCGGGGGACGGCCCTGGAGCCGGAGGCGGTGGAGAAGGACGCCCGGGAGAGCGCCTATTACGACGCCTACCGCTTAGGGCTCCTCCGTCCGTCGGACCGGGACGACAACGCCGTCCTCAGCCGGGCGGACGTGGTGCGGATGCTGCTGGACGCCGCGGGCTACGGCCCCGCCGCAAGGCTGGGAGGAATCTATACCTGCGGCTATTCCGACAAGGGGAGCATCCCGGCGGAGGGCCTGGGCTACGCCGCCATTGCCGAGGCGCTGGGTATGGCCTCCGGCGCCTATGCCGGAAGCCGGACCGCCACTCGGGGGGAGGCGGCCTCTATGCTCTGCCGCGTGCTGGAGCGGGCGGCCTGACTAAGTCCAAAAAAGAACGGGGGACTGCCGGAAGGCAGTCCCCTTTTTGGCCCTTATTTTGTTTCCAGAATGCCCGCCAGCTTCTCCAGCGCCTCGCCGGCGTCGGCGCCCTCGGCGTTCAGCGCCACCTCGCCCTGGTCCCGCATCAGGGAGAGAAAGCCCAAGAGGCTTTTGGCGTTGATGCAATGCCCGCCCCGGGTGAGGGTGATCTGGCTGGCGAAGCCGCTGGCCGCCTTGATGAAGCTGGTGGCGACCTGGTCCAGCTGTTCCTCCGGGATCTGTACGATGGCCGTACGATTCATTTGCCCACTCCGTTCCGTCACATAATTGGAGCTAGTATAGCACGCTTTCCGGCGGATGCCGATTTTTATTAAAGAAGTTTTCGGGGGCCCGGCCCATTTTTGTCGTCTCCGCAAAAACGCGCCGGAGAACCAGGTCCGAAATTGTAAGAAATTCTTAAGGGTTTTGTCGAGCCGTTCGTAAGATTTTCCTGCTACCCTGAGAAAAACCCGGGCGGGCCGCCCGGAGGAAAAAGGAGACGATCTTATGAAACGCGCATGGCTTTCCCTGACCCTTGTGCTCTGCCTGCTGCTGACCGGCTGTTCCGCCCCGGCGGCGCAGCCGGAGAGCAAATGGGACCCCGCCCTGAAAAACGCCTTGGGGCTGACGCAGGCCCAGCGGCTGGAGGACTATGACTACCTGGTCAAGACCCTGAAGGACAGCTATCTTTGCCTGGGCCTCCGGGACCGGGAGAACCCGGACGACCCGGCGGAGGACATTTTCCGGGAATATCGGAAGATGATCGAGGAGAGCGACAGCGACCAGGCGTTTTACTCCGCCGTCTACAGCACGCTCTGGCGGCTGGGGAGCTACGGCCACCTCTGGATCATCGAGCCGGAGGACTATAACGAAATGCTGGACTGGTGCAGAACCCAGGATACCTCCGGCCGGGAGCAGTGGAAGGCCGTCACGGAGGCCTCGGAGGAGCACTACAAACGGCTGAGCGCCTACTTAGACGCCCTGGGGGACGACGGCGGCGGCTCCTGGGAAGGCGGAGAGACGGGGGAAAACCTCCACACGCTGCTTTTGCCGGAGGCGGGAATCGCCTATTTGAAGGTGGACAGCTTCCTGACGGACTATGACCCGAACTATCAGAAAGAGGCCCAGGCCATCCGGGACTTCTACAACGCCGCCGGGGACTGTACGGACCTCATCCTCGACCTGACGGACAACAGCGGCGGCAGCGAGCTTTACTGGCAAAACCTGCTGGCGGCCCCGCTGGCGGACAGGCCCTTGTCCTGCACGAATTACGCCCTGCTGGCAAGCAGCGAGAACAACCGGCCTTACATCAACGATGTCTTCGCGCCGGAGGACCTCCGTCCCATCGCGGAGCTTCCGGACCTGCCCAAGCTGAACCGGGACGGTCTGGAGGCCGCTACCCACTTCGTAGAGAGTACCCTCCGGGTGGAACCGGCGGAAGAGCGAGCGGCGTTCCATGGCCGGGTGTGGCTGCTGGTGGGGCCGTCGGTGTACTCCGCCAGCGAGTCCTTTGCGGTCTTCTGCCAGGCCACGGGCTTCGCCACGCTGGTGGGAACCCGGACCGGCGGGGACGGCATCGGGGCCCTGGACCCCATCCTAATGCGCCTGCCCAACAGCGGCATCCTGATCCAGTTCACCATGATGTACGGCCTGAACCCCGACGGCTCCAGCAGCGAGGAGGCGGGCACCATGCCGGACATTCTGTCCCCCGCGGGGGAACCGGCCCTGGTGACGGCCCTGAGGGCGATCCGGGAGACCCGGGAATAGCGGCCGGGAGGGGGAATTCCCCCTCCCGGTTCCGCCGAAGACTGCCGGAGAAAATTTGAAAAAGGGCTTGACTTTGGGCAAAGCTCTGGTATAATAACTACTGTTCTTCTGTGGGGAACGCTACAACTGCATCCGCGGAGCAATCGACAACGATGGAGAAGTCGCCTAGTTGGTCGAGGGCGCATGATTGGAAATCATGTAGGCCCCTAAAGGGTCTCGAGGGTTCGAATCCCTCCTTCTCCGCCAAAGAAACCTTAGAGCCGCAACGGTTCTAAGGTTTTTCTTTTTCAATTTTTCAAAAATCGATATGCAAAATTGTGAATAAGTTTTCGATAAATCGAACGTTTGTGCGGATTTTTATTCACCGTGACGCCCAAATGCTGCCCGGCATCAGAAATGAGCGGATAAAAAGCTGCGGCAAACAATGCGGCGTTTTGCAAAAAATAAGGTGCCGCCTCCTCGCGAAAGTTCCCTCTACCTATGGTAGAGGGAACTTTCGCGAGGCCGTTATGCCTTCGTTTCCAACACGGCCCGATGGTAAACATCCAACACAAGCAATTTCCGCTCCAGGCGCACTTCCACATATTGGGCGGTCACGGTGTCCAGGTTGCTGGAGATACCCAGCTGAATGCCAGCGCCCTTCAAGCTGTGCCCCAGGATTTGACTGACAGTGAAAAAGTCTCCGGTAAGCTGGTGCATGTTCGTGGCCGCGCTGTGCCGGAGGTCGTGAAACCGGATATGCGGCATGTCCAGGCGCCGGAGCAGGTCCCTGAAATCGGAAGAAACGCATTCCCGCCGCCTGGGAGCGCCATTGGGCTTCGGGATCACAAGATCGTTTTCATAGTAAGGCTCTCCCGCTGCGGACGCCTGATGCCGCTGTTGTAATCCCTTTTCTTCCCTTTTACCCACATATCATTTCTATAGAACCCCGGAAACCGCCGATGGATATACTCCTAAGCGGTTTCCGGGGTTTTAATATTTTTCAGAAAGGTAGGAAGTCGAACATGTTGAAATTGCTACTCAATGCCATCCGTGTCATTCTTGTCGACCTGATGAATCAGATGCTCCACAAGGTCTGCGCGGCGGGGTGACCACAAACCAGAATGGGGAGCTTCTGAAAACGCTCCTCGGTATCCTCGCCACTACCGCCGCCGCCATTGTCTGCGCGGCCATCGACTACTTAACGAAGGAGGATCACGCACCATGACCGAAACCTTTATATGCTCCATCTGCGGAGAATCCCATCCCCTGGAGGACTGCCGTGAATTTGACGGCCAGGAGCTTTGTCCCGCCTGTCTGGAAGAAGAGACTGTGATCTGTCACGAATGCGGCACCCGTATCTGGCAGGACGACGACGCCGGAGCTGACGCAACCCACCTCTGCCAACGTTGCTATGAGAGCTATTACTTCAACTGCACCCGCTGCGGCGCTCTGTTCCACATGGACGACGCCCTCTATTCCAGCGACGACCCAAGTGAGGAAGAACCGCTCTGCCGCGCTTGTCACGAACGTCTGGAACGGGGCCGGACCATCCAGAACTACTACTACAAGCCGGAACCCATTTTCTACGGCGGCGGACCCTGCTACTTTGGCGTAGAGCTGGAGATCGACAGCGGTGGCGAGAGCAACGCCAATGCGGAGGAGCTTCTGCAAATTGCCAACTCCGGGGAGGAACGGGCCTATTGCAAGCACGACGGTTCCCTGGAGGACGGCTTCGAGATCGTCACCCACCCTATGACCTTGGCCTATCACCAGGAGTCCATGCCCTGGGCGGAGCTTCTGCACAAGGCCGCAGAGCTGGGCTATCTGTCCCATAAAGCCTACACCTGCGGCCTCCATGTCCATGTGAACCGGAATGCCTTTGGCGAGACGGAGGCCCAGCAGGACGCCTGTATTGCCCGTATTCTCTACTTCTTTGAAAAGCATTGGGACGAGCTGCTGAAATTCAGCCGACGGACATCCCGGCAGCTGGAACAGTGGGCGGCCCGTTACGGCTACAAGGACCATCCCATGGAAATCCTGGACCACGCCAAGAAGGGCGGCGGAGGCGGGCGCTATTCCGCCGTCAATCTCCAGAACCGGGACACCATCGAATTTCGCATCTTTCGCGGTACCCTCAAATACAACACCCTGATCGCCACATTGCAGCTTGTCAACAAGCTCTGCGATGTGGCGGTTTCTTTGTCTGATGAACTGCTAAAGCCCCTGGCCTGGACGACCTTTGTCTCCGGCATCCAGGAGCCGGAGCTGATTCAGTACCTGAAAGAGCGGCGGCTTTACGTCAACGAGCCGGTACAAGAGGAGGAAGACGACTGATGTGCTGTCTATTCGGGATGATTGACTATCACGGGAGTTTCACAGGCCGCCAAAAGACGCGGCTCTTGTCCATCCTGGCGGCGGAGTGCGAGGCCAGGGGGACGGATGCTGCCGGGGTGGCTTACTGCGCAGGTAGCAGCCTCCGCGTTTACAAGCGCCCGGTTCCCGCCCACGCGCTGCGGTTTCGTATCCCGGACTATGTTCCAGTCGTTCTGGGCCACACCCGTATGACGACCCAAGGGAGCCAGAAAAAGAATTACAATAACCATCCCTTTCTCGGAACTGCGGGAGGGCGGCGCTTCGCCCTGGCCCATAATGGTGTGCTGTATAACGACCGGAAGCTCCGTCGGTCGCTAAATCTCCCGCCTACAAAAATCGAGACGGACAGCTATATCGCCGTCCAGCTGATCGAGCAGCAGAAAGCCCTCGACTTTTCCGGCCTGAAATACATGGCGGAACAGGTCGAGGGCTCTTTTGCGTTTACACTGCTGGATGAAGCGAACAACTGGTATCTGGTAAAGGGGGACAATCCGCTCTGCCTCTATCAGTTCCCGAGGCTTGGGGTATATCTCTACGCCTCAACGGAGGAAATCCTTCGCCGCGCCCTGCGAACCCAGCGCCTTGGGAAACCTAAGAAAATCCAGGTGGATTGCGGGGACATTCTGAAAATCTCGTCGGATGGGGTGGTTCACCGCAGCACCTTTGAAACAGATTTTGGAAATTGGCTACCGCTGCCTTACGAACTGCCCGCCCGGCGGAACTACTCACCAGGCGCTCTCGAGCGGGAGTACCGGCGTCAGCTGGAGGCCCTTGCCCGGTGGTACGGCTATGATTCCAAGTGCGTGGATGATCTACTCAATCGTGGGTTTACATTGGACGATGTGGCGGAATATCTTTATGAAGGGAAATAGGCAAAATCGAGATTCAGCATGCCATTAGGGTATACCCTAATGGCATGCTGAAAAAGCGTCCCAATAGGGTTGGTTTCCGGCTTCTGGCATGTGCCATTTTGGAAACCAACCCTATTGGGAATGGAGGGAAACACAATGAAAATCGGTTATGTCCGCGTCAGCACCCAGGAGCAGAACACCCTGCGGCAGGAAGTTCTGATGAAGTCCCTTGGTGTGGAGCAGCTTTACATCGACAAAGCCAGCGGGAAAAACGCTGACAGGCCGGAGCTGCGAAAGCTGCTGACCTACGTCCGACAAGGCGACACGGTGATCGTGGAATCCATCAGCCGCTTTGCCCGGAACACCCGTGATCTACTGGAACTGGTGGAGCGGCTGACGGAAAAGCATGTGGAATTCATTTCGCAAAAAGAAGCCATTGACACCACTACGCCAACCGGAAAATTTATGCTGACCATCTTTGGCGCGGTGGCGGAGCTGGAGCGGGAATACATCTTACAGCGTCAGCGAGAAGGCATTGCCATCGCCAAGGCCCAGGGTCGCTACACGGGCCGGAAACCCATGGAAGTGCCGGAGTTGGAGAAAATTGTCCGCCAATGGCGGGGCGGGAACATGACGGCGGTGGAGGCCATGCGCCGCCTGGGGCTGACACCCAGTACGTTTTACCGCAAGGCAAAACTGGTCCGTTGAATCCGTTTCGTTTTTTCATAGCCGCACTTGCAAACTACGGCTGAATCGTATATAATAGCAACGAGGGGAGAGATTACAATGGAACGGACTTTTATCCGTCTTCCATCGTTCGAAAAGGCATGGAAGGCGCTGGGGCTTGGTGAGGATGCCTATGCGGAACTGGAAGAAATGCTCCTTCTGGACCCGAAAGCCGGGGCGGTGATCGAAGGCTCCGGCGGTGTGAGGAAGGTCCGGTTTGCCCTTCCGGGACGAGGCAAAAGCGGCAGCGTCCGTGTCATTTACGTGGATATCATGGTGGACGAAACGATTTATATGCTCTACGCTTATCCAAAGTCCGCGAAAGAAAATCTAAGCAAGGCGGAAATCGCCGAATTTAAGAAGCTGGTCGATCTCTTGAAACGTTGAGCAAGGAGGGTTCTCTATGGAAGAATTCAATGTATACGAGGGTATTCTGGAGGGCTTGCAGGAGGCCGTAGCCTATAAGCAAGGCGACCGTTCCCGCTGCCGGGTCTCTGTTCGAGAGATTCCCGTCCCGGAGTACAAGGCCGCCGACGTGGCCCGGACCCGCAAGGACCTGAACCTGTCCCAGCGGGCGCTTGCTACGGCTCTAGGGGTTTCCACCCGGACGGTGGAGGCGTGGGAGGCCGGGAAGAACGATCCTTCCGGCCCTGCCCGGCATCTGCTGTATCTGCTGGACGGCGACCACTCCCTGCTGGAGCGGCTGACCGCGCGATGAACTTCAAACGACGGAGAAAGAACATTGCTTCTTTCTCCGCCGCTGCGTTTTATAGAACTCTCAGGGTTCGCCGGTTACGGCGAATCTTTTTTTGTGGTCATGGCAAGCAAGAAAGTTTTTAAAAGCTGCTCCGCGTAGACCCGCTCGGAATCCGTACAGCTCTCCAGCAACAGGGCCAACGGCTCACTGAATGCGGCCTCCTGCCTTCCAAACAGGATATAGTCCGTTTTTAGCCGGAGAATCCGGGATATTTTGCACAATGTCGGCACAGACATTCCCTTTGCGCCAAGCTCGATGTCGGAACAAAACTTCGGGGTGACATCCAAAAGCTCCGCGAACTGCTCCCGTGTATAGCCCAAATACTCCCGCTGCGTGCGGATTCTGGAGCCAATTGCCATCCAATCCATCGAGTTATCCCCCCAAAAGGTTTTGCTTATAGTTTATCCTCTTGGAGTTCTTACTAAAATGATCTTTTAAGCGAATAAAATTAGAACTATAAGCGTTGATTAAAAATAACCTATAGGGTATAATTGAGGTGCGGTATACACCGCAGAAAACTTCTGTACGGAAGGGAGAATATAACTAACATGCACAGTTTAAGAAAGTGGCTTCAACTCCTGATGATACTTGTAGGAATCCTGTTCGCTCTATCCGCCTGCGGCGGCGGTACGAGTGCTTCTGTTGAGGAAGATGCTCAAGATGGCTCTGTTGAGTCCAGTGAATATTTTGAGGGAGAACCTTCCGACATGCCTACGGATGCGCCTACTGATTATTCGGACGAGTACTATGAAGACATGGAAGATATTTATCGAGCCCGTGAAGAACTAGAAAATGAATACTTGCAAGAAAGCATGTATTGTAATCAGCCGGATATGGACGAAGATCGGTTCTTTTACAGGATATCGTGCCTTGCAAATTTTCCACCAGATCCATATGAGGTGCTTTCGTCTTTTTTCGTTTGTGCGAACTACGAAGATATCCTGCGTAACATCTATGATTATTCAGACGTACCCTATGGGTTTGATGGAACCGTTGAATTAATAGAGCGAACAGGGTTTTCCACAGAGTTGATTATTGACGTAGGCTCCGATGGCTCTCAATTAGTCAGCTGCTCTGCGGATACAGATATTCGGGCAGTAACCGGCGATCATATTGTTGTGTTTGGAACCCTTTATCCAGGCAGCTATTATCTTACTGACGCAAATGGCGGCCAACGCCTGGTTGACTGCCCGGGTCTGGATGTTCGGGATTATTATGTAGGGGTTGAAAGCCAATTCAAATCAGCTCCAAACGAAAAAGGACAATGGGATGTCGATGGGACTCCGAATCTTCCTCAGCGGCAGCAGGAATATTGGTTCGGAAACGCGGAATACACAAATAGAGATGGCCGGAGCGTAGTTTTAACTGAAACCTCCATCAATGGGCACCCGTATACTGTTCACCATCACCGATATATTGAAGATGCCGCAGAGTTATTACTTTACTTTAGATTTGATGAAATAAGCCAATGCTATAATGAGGACAGCTATACAGTCCTCAGATTGAGATATAATGAAATCCATCTCGGGTATACGGGCGTTGGCGAGAACGGAAGTATATACTCATTATCTGGAGACTATAAATTTGATATTATGGAATTGGGGGAATTCGGAATCGGCTGGCGCTCGTTTGATTGAAAAAAGTTCATTTGTTTGGGGAGGGAGATTCACCATGATCTGTGAAAAATGCGGCTCCACTTTGCCGGAGGGAGCGAAGTTCTGCCACAATTGCGGCTGGCGGGTTCCAAAACCCGAAAACGACTGCCAAAAAGCACAGAACGAAGCCCAGAAGCAGAGCGGGCGGTTGCTGAAATGCCCTAAGTGTGGGTCCGAAAACATTCAGTTTTCCACGTCAACAGAGCGGAAAGGATTTTCCGCAGGGGATTCCTGCTGCGGCTATATGTTGTTTGGCCCCCTTGGACTGATATGCGGCCTGTCTAATATGGGCGAAACCAAATCTCATGATTTTTGGCTCTGCCAAAACTGCGGCGCAAAATTTCAAGCAGACGATGCGCTGAATAAGCAAAAGGAACGGGCGGAAAAATTAGCCCAATATAACAATATCCTTCAAGACGCACCGGAAAATTTAGAAGCATACCAAGCACAAGTACATCAGGAATTCCTGAAGGTGTCAGAGGCATTTAAAGAAGAAAACCAGAAACTAAAAATGGAGCAGCCTCAATATGCTCGAATTTGCAGAGGCACGCCAATCGGGAGCGTAATGATTTTGGCAGGAATTGTATTGGCCTTTGGAACGGGTTCTCTGTACTTTGCTTTGATTGCCTTGCTCGGTCTGGTTCTGGCTTTGGCCGCCGTCAATAAAGAGAGCAAACTCTTTGATTCTCTAGCGTCTCCAAGGCTCCAAGCTATAAAAAAGCAGCGAGACGAACTCCTTGCGGAGGAGCAGAAGCTATTAAAGCAGATAAAGGCAAAAAAGAGAAGCAGCAAATAGAGGGAAATTTCCATCAGGGTCAGTAACGGATGGATGATCTCTGGGAAAAGCTCATGCACATCGGGGCAAAAATAGGATGCCATCAGCGTGCGGATCGCAGTTTTTTCTTTCATAATAAATATCAATTTCCTGTATGCGCGCGTTGTACCGGAGTGCTGATCGGCTATATAGCGGCTATATGCACGACTAGAACCCCCATTTCCCCCTTCTTGTGCTTGGCCCTCTGCGCTTTCATGCTCCTAGACTGGCTGGTTCAATTTCTCGGCATACAGGCGTCGACAAACTGGCGGAGACTGATTACAGGCTTGCTGGGTGGCTTCGGCCTATTAAAGCTGGAACTGATGGCACTATTTTATTTGGCCAGTCTATGCCTGAATGCAATCGGCTCACCGTGACGCCCAAATGCTGCCCGAGGCTATTTGAAACACTATAAACAGTAAAATCCCCAGGTATGAAGAAACGGAAGTTTCCTCATACCAGGGGATTTATTTATAAAAGAAAAGTGACGAAATATGAAAATATATCGTAAATTTGTATGCAAACCGTCCTTGGAAATCATGTAGGCCCCTAAAGGGTCTCGAGGGTTCGAATCCCTCCTTCTCCGCCAAAAAAAGAGAGACAGGCAATGCCTGTCTCTCTTTTTTTGGCGGACACCGTCGTTTGCCTGTGGCAAAAGACGGCCGCTGCGGCGGGCTTATTGAAATCCCGCGGGGGGAACCGTTGCGGGTTCCCCCCGCAGACACCCCTTTCCTTGCGTGATCGTAACGTCTTTCCTAAAACCGATTTCGGGGCATACTAGCCCTGCTTTGCCATTTGCCGAAAGGAGGGCCCCATGAAAAAATACCTGTTTCCGCTGCTGCTGTGGGCTCTGCTGGGCCTTGCGGCCTGGTTCTGCCGCGCCGGGCTGACGGCGGAGCGGGTCTCCGCCTGGACGACGAGGCAGTCCTGGCTGGCGGCCCTGGCCCTGCTGGGCCTGTACGCCCTCAAGGGCCTGACGGCGGCCCTGCCCTCCACGGCGCTGGCCGCGGCGGCGGGGCTGGTCCTCCCCTTCCCCCTGGCCCTGGGGACAAACCTCTGCGGCACGGCGGCGGCCCAGGCGGGGCCGTACCTCATCGGGCGGCGGAAGCAGGGGGCCCTGGAGGCCCTGGCCGTCCGGCATCCCCGCCTGGAGGCGCTGGAGGCGGGCCCGGCGAAGGGGCGGGAGGTGTTCCTGCTGCGCCTGGCGGGCGTGCTGCCCACGGAGCTGGTGAGCCTCTGGCTGGGGGCGGCGGGCACGTCCCGGCGGGCCTATTTCGCCGGGGGGCTGCTGGGGAGCTTTCCCCGGGTGCTGTCCGCCACCGTTCTGGGGGCGGCGCTGTGGGACCTGGGCGGGACGCGGTTCTGGGCCTCCTGCGTCTTCGGCTGGGCGCTGACGGGGGCGGCGCTGGCGGTGTGGGGAAGGGCGTGGGCGGCGCGGTAGTTATCCCCGCTCCTTTTTCAGCCGCCGGATGTCCTCCCCGAAGAAGGGCAGGACCTGATACTCCCCCTCGATGCGGGAGACGATCTGAGGCGTGTACCGCCGGGCCAGGTCCTCCAGCTTCAGGTTTGTGCTGAGGATGGTGGCCCGCCGGTCCGTGATGCGGCCGTTGACGATGGTGTACAGGGCGCTCTGGACGAAGGGGGTGGTCAGCTCCGTCCCCAGGTCGTCCAGGATCAGCAGGTCGCAGTCCAGCACCCGGTCCACGTCGGCCTCCACGGCCTCCCCCGCCTCCCGGCCGAACTTCCGGGCCTCGAAGCGGTCGAAGATGTGGGCGGCGGTGTCGTAGACCACGGAGAAGCCCTCGCCGCTGACCTCCCGGGCGACGGCGGCGGAGAGGAAGGTCTTCCCCAGCCCCGGGTCCCCGGTGAGGAGAAGGTTCCCGCTCCCCGGGCCGAAGGCGGCGGCGTAGCGCTTGCAGGTCCGGTAGATCCAATCCATATTCTCCCGGGGAGAGACGCCCAGGGCCGGGTCCTCCGCCTGGTCGTACCAGTCCAGGGAAAAGGTCTCGAAGCTCTGGGTTCCCAGGTCCAGCATCCGGCTGAGCTCCTTTTGCTGTTCCCGGGCGCAGTAGGCCTTCAGGCAGCGGCACATCCGCCCCTCCCGCCAGCCGGTATCCTGGCAGAGGGGGCAGGCGGGCTTGTCCTCCAGGCAGTCCGCCGGGAGGCCCAGGCCCTCCAGCAGCAGCGCCCGCTCCTCCTGGAGTCCCAGGTTCTGCTTTTTCAGGGCCTCCACCGCCGCCCGGGGGTCCGTCCCCTTCCGCAGGGCGGTGGAGAGGATGCGGCTCATGGTGGAGCGGAGCTCCGCGTCGATCTCCCGGAGCCGGGGCTGGCGGAGAAAGACGCTCTCCCGGCGGTCCCAGGCCCGGTCCTCCCGGTTCCGCTTGTCCTCTTCAAAGCGCCGGAGGGCCCGGCGGACGATCTTTCCGTCATAGGCCATGGCTCACTCCTCCTTTCTCCGCTGCTGGATGTACTTGCGCATCCAGGCGTTCCCCCCGGCCTTGCCGGAGGGGGCCGGGGCGCCGGACGCCGCCGGGGGCCGGGGACGCCTGTCCCCCGCCTCGATCTCGTCCACGGTGTGGAGCCCCGCCTCGTGCCAGCGGCGGAGGATGCCGTTGCAGTAGCTCCACTTGAACTCGTGGCACTTGAGGACGGTCTTGTCATAGGCCAGGGCGGCGGCCTCCGGGGAGAAGCCCCACTCCAGCCACTGGAGCAGATAGCGCTCCTCGCTGGCGGCGGGGGGCCGTTCCCCCAGGCGGAGGGCCCGCATAAAGGCGGGAACGGCCTCCTGCCTCCGGCCGTAGTTCCGGAGGTACTCGGCGGCGGCGGCCTGGGTGTCGATGCCCCGCCGGGCCCAGGCGTAGCCCTCCCGCTCGATCTGGCGGAGGGTGGGCCTCCGGCCCGGGCCGAAGCGGGCGGCGGCGCGCTCCGCGCAGTGGCAGACCAGGAGGTAGATCACGTCGGAGGGAAGCCCCAAGTAGTCATACAGCCCCAGCAGGGCGGACAGGTCCGCCGTGGTGAGGCGTTTGCCCAGCTTCCGCTCCACCTCGGCGGTGAGGCGGCGGAAGTCCTCGCTCTCCTCCAGCTTCCCGGCCAGCTCCTCCTGGCGGTAGGCGGGGGGCTCGTCGGCGGGCTCGGCGGGAGGGACCTGGGGGGCGATGAGCCCCAGGTCCCGGAGGGCGGCCTCCGCCGCCTCGATGCGGCTGCGGTCCCAGCGGAGCTCTCCCGCCAGGGACCGGGGAGGCGCGTCGCCCCGGCGGCGCAGGAGGGCCAGGTAGAGGAGGGCGGCGTCCCCGTCCCCCCGGTCCAGGAGGCGCTTCACCGCCTGGGAGGTGAGGGTGACGGGCTCGTCGGGCGCGCGGACAAGGACGCTGGACATCAGAGCGCCTCCTTTCTTTCTTGCATTTTAGCGAAAGGTATGGTATCGTGTCAACAGGCGCCGCACAAAAGCGGCAGGCGGGAGGTCACGTTTCCCCGAAAGGGGGTGACCGCATGCGGATTACATTACATATCGGAGCCTTCACGGTAACGATTGTTGTGAAACGCAGAAACCGCCACCCCGACCGGTGACGGTTTCTAAGGCAATGCTTTAGACCATAACGTAAGGGGCCGCCCGCTTGCCGCGGCGCCTGACTACATTATAGTCCAGGGCTCCCCCTTCTGTCAAGCCCCGGGCTGTTTCAGCGCCCGCCGTTTTTACGGCGGGCCTTTTCCGTTTTCCCTGAACGGGACCGGCCCCTTTCCCGCCGGAGGCAGAGGACCCCGCCGGTGAACAGGCACAGGTCCGCCAGGTTGAAGACGTAGCGGTCCAGAGGCCTCGGGGCCCGGGGGAATTGGAGGTAGTCGCAGACCCGGCCCTCCGTCAGGCGCTCCTGGAGATTGCTCAGGCCCCCGCCCAGGATCAGCCCCGTCCCCAGGGGGCAGCGCTTCCGTCCGTTCCACAAAAGGCCCAGCGCCGCCGCCGAGGCCAGAGGCAGGATCTCCGCCGGGATGGGCAGACCGAACGCCGCCCCCTCGTTCCAGACAGACTTGATCCGGACCCGGCCCCCCAGGAAGTCCGCGTCCCGGCGGCTGGAGCGGGCATGGGCCGGATGCCGGTCCAGGTACCGCCGGGCGGCGGCGCAGCCGGAATAGGCGGCCAGCGCGGTGAAAAGCGTTCCTCCCATAGTCATTCCTCCTTCTGCTGTTCCGCCTTTTCCATGGCGGCCCGAAGGGCCCCGTGGCCCCGGCGGTTGTTCTGGGCCAGAATCCGGGCGATCTGGCCCTGGACCTGCTCCACCTCCTCCCGGAAGGCGGAGGCGGAGACCCGAAGGGCCCCGTGGCCCAGGATGATGAGCTGCTCCGGCCCGTCGGAGGTGGCCACCTTCACCCGGTGGTGCTTCCCCAGCTCGTAGGTGGCCCGCTCGATGTAGGCGTCCGCCGTCTCCGCCTCCTTGGTATAGACCACGTGGATGTTGTGGTATTTCTCCACGGACCCCCGGCCGCCCCGGACCTTGTAGGCGTCGAAGACGGCGATGACCTCGCACCTCCGGCAGCCCTGGTAGTTGCACAGGAGGTCACAGAGGGCCTTCCGGGCCGCGTCCAGGCTGTCCTGGGCAATAGCCTTCAGCTCGTCCCAGGCGAAGATGATGTTGTACCCGTCCACCAGCAGATACTCCGGCCCGGCGGGCGGACGGGGGATGGAACGGCGCTCCGGCGCGTCCTGCGGGGCGGGCCTCCGGGGCGGTTTCGGCGGCAGGAAGTCCCGGCGCTTCCCCTTGCCGTAGGTCCGCTCGAAGATGGCCTGGAGCTCCTTGTCCTGCTCGATGGTCCCGGCGTAGGCGGCGCTCCGCCGGGTCTCCGGTTTCCGGACCTCCTCCGGTTCCGGCGCGTTCAGGCGAACGCCGCTGTCCACATGGGCCCGGGCGGGGACCTCGCTCCACTTCACGGTATAGCCCGCGCCGTGGGCGCAGAAGACGGAGTCCGGCGTGTTCTCCACGTCCCGTTCCGGGTCGTAGCCCATGGCCTCGATAATCGTTTCCGGATTGGCGCAGGGCCGGTAGCCCGCGGGGCGGAGGCTCAGGCGGCCCTGCCCCCGGGTGTAGGCGGCCACCTCCCGGGCGTAGTCCCCCATGGCGGCCACGGGGGCCTCGCCGGTGAGGACGGCCTCGTCCCCCACGGTCTCCGCCGGCTCCGTCTCGCCGCCCATCTGCTGGACGTCGCTCAGGGCCCGGCCCAGCTGGGCCCCCGGCAGCTCCAGGCGGAAGGCGTACCAGGGCTCCAAAAGGATACTCTCCGCGCTCATGAGGCCCTGGCGCACCGCCCGGTAGGTGGCCTGGCGGAAGTCGCCCCCCTCGGTGTGCTTCTCGTGGGCCCGGCCCGCCGTCAAGGTGAGCTTCATGTCCGTGATGGGAGACCCGGTGAGGACCCCCAGGTGGGGCTTTTCCCACAGGTGGGTCAGGACCAGCCGCTGCCAGTGGCCGTCCAGCTGGTCCTCCGGGCAGACGGTGGCGAAGCGGAGGCCCGTCCCCCGGGGCAGGGGCTCTAAGAGCAGGTGCACCTCGGCGTAGTGCCGCAGGGGCTCGAAGTGGCCCACGCCCTCCACCGCTTCGGCGATGGTCTCCCGGTACACCACCCGGCCCGCGCCAAAGCGCGCCTCAATGCCGAAGCGCTCCCGCAGGCGGCGCTGCAAAATCTCGATCTGGACCTCTCCCATCAGCTGGACCCGGATGGCCCCGGCCGTCCAGGAGACCCGCAGCTGGGGGTCCTCCTCCTCCAAAAGCCGCAGGGCTTTCAGGGCGGCGGAGGGGTCCGCCTCCGTCTCCATCTGATAGGCCAGCACCGGCTCCAGGGAGGGAACGGTCCAGGCCGTTTCATAGCCCAGCCCCTGGCCGGGGAGGGCCCGGCTCAAGCCCGTGACGGCCACGACCGTCCCGGCGGGGGCCTCGTCGACCGTGCGGAATTTGGCCCCGGAGTAGAGGCGGAGCTGGTCCGCCTTTTCCTCCCAGATTTCCTCCTCCGGAGTGTCTGCCCGGCGGTTGGTGAGGACATCCTTGGGCCTCAGCGCGCCGCCGGTGACCTTCATCCAGGTGAGCCGGGCCCCCCGGTCGTCCCGGGAGACCTTAAAGACCCGGGCGCCGAAGTCCTCGGGATACGTCCGCAGGGGCGCGTACCGCCGGATCACCTCCAGCAGCCCGTCCACCCCCTCCAGCTTCAGCGCGGAGCCGAAGAGGCAGGGGAACAGCTTCCGCCGCCGGATGAGATCCGTCAGGTCCGCCTCCGAGATCTCCCCGGTCTCCAGATACCGCTCCAGCAGGGCCTCGTCGCAGACGGCGGCCTCCTCCGCCAGCTGGTCTGTCGGGAGGGAGAAGTCCGTGCAGCCGCCGTTCAGGCGGGTTTTCAGTTCCGATAGAAGCGCCTCCCGGTCCCGCCCCGCCAGGTCCATCTTGTTGATGAAGAGAAACGTGGGGACTTCGTACCGCTCCAGCAGCCGCCAGAGGGTTCGGGTGTGGGCCTGGACCCCGTCGGACCCGCTGACCACCAGCACGGCGCAGTCCAGCACCTGGAGCACCCGCTCCGCCTCGGCGGAGAAGTCCACGTGGCCCGGGGTGTCCAGCAGGGTGACGGCCAGGCCCCCCAGGGAGAACTCCGCCTGCTTGGAGAAGATGGTGATGCCCCGCTCCCGCTCCATGGCGTCGGTGTCCAGAAAGGCGTCCCCGTGGTCCACCCGGCCCAGGCGGCGGATGGCCCCGCTCCGGTACAGCAGGGCCTCGGAGAGGGTGGTTTTTCCGGCGTCCACGTGGGCCAGGACGCCCAGGATCAGCTTGTTCATGAAGTCGCTCCTGTCAAGAGAAAGTGGCCTGCCGTCAGCAGGGCGTAGATCACCGGCTGGTGGAGCATGTAGATGAGAAGGGATCGCCGCCCCATGGCCGTCACAAGAGGGACTCGCTTCCCCTCCCGCGGGTCCGACCGCCGGAGGCGGAAGAGAAAGTATCCCGTCAGAAACAGAAAGAACCAGGGCAGGAGGGAGAAGTAATCCGTGGAGAAGAAGTCCGCCGGGGGGAAGCCCAGCAGGGCGGTGAGATGGTCCCGGTACAGTCCCTCCGGCAGGGCGGCCGGGCGCAGTCCCTCAAAGCCCAGGAAACCGGCGTTCACGTCCCGGAGGAGCAGGAACAGGCCGAAGCTGCCCGCCAGCCCGGCCCGGGCGGGAAGCCGCTCCAGCGCCGGGGCCAGGGGAATCAGCAGCAGGGCCGAGGCCCCCAGCAGGGTCAGTACGCCGCAGTAAACCAGGTTGGACCGCATGAACAGCCATGTGACGGCGGTGATCAGCGCCCCGCAGAGAAACACCGTCAGCCCCCGCCGGAGCTGACGCCGCCCCAGGGCCCAGCAATAGCCTGAGAGGAGGATGAAGGTCCAGCAGATGCTCTGCTGCCAGACGTGGGCGGCGAAGCCGCGGTACCAGGGCCAGTCCGCGCCGAATAGATAGACCATATCCCAGGCGGCGTGGTATAAAATCATGCTGATAAGAGCGAAACCCCGGATCGTGTCCAGGGTTTCGTAACGGCGCGCGTTCATCAATAGGCCACGCCCCAGTAGATGTCCGTGACGCACTTTTTGCCGCACACGGGGCACACGCCCTCCGTGCCGCTCTGCTTCAGGGGCATGCAGCGGGAGCTGACCCCCGCCCGCTCCTTCATGGCCAGCTCGCACTCCAAAGAGCCGCACCACTTGGACCGCAGGAAGCCGCCCTTCCCTTCGGCGATGGCCTTGGCCTCTTCGGGGGAGGTGATGTCAAAGGTGTTCTCCTCCCGGTTCTTCAGCGCCATGGCGTACATGTTGTCGTGGACGGCGTCCAGCAGCTTCTTCACCGTCTCCTCCAGTTCCGCCAGGGGGACGAACACCTTCTCGCCGGTGTCCCGGCGGGCCACGACGCACTGGTCCTTCTCCATGTCCTTGGGCCCGATCTCCACCCGCAGGGGCACGCCCTTCATCTCATACTCGGCAAACTTCCAGCCGGGGGAGTTGTCGGAGTCGTCCATCTTAGAGCGGACGCCGGCGGTTTTCAGCCGGTCCCGGAGGGCCGCCGCGGCGTCCAGCACGCCGGGCTTGTGAGCCGCCACGGGGATGACCACCGCCTGGATGGGGGCCACCCGGGGAGGCAGCACCAGCCCGTTGTCGTCGCCGTGGGTCATGATGATGCCGCCGATCATCCGGGTGGAGACGCCCCAGCTGGTCTGGTGGGGGTGGTGGAGCTGGTTGTCCTTGCCGGTGTAGGTGATGTCGAAGGCTTTGGCGAAGCCGTCGCCGAAGTAGTGGCTGGTGCCCGCCTGGAGGGCCTTGTGGTCGTGCATCATGCACTCCACGGTATAGGTCTCCTCCGCGCCGTTGAACTTCTCCTTGTCCGTCTTCCGGCCCCGGATCACCGGCATGGCCAGGAAGTTTTCCATGAAGTCCGCGTAGATGTTCAGCATCTGCATGGTCTCTTCCCGGGCCTCCTCCTCGGAGGCGTGCATGGTGTGGCCCTCCTGCCAGAGGAACTCCCGGTGGCGCAGGAAGGGACGGGAGGTCTTCTCCCACCGCAGGACGCTGCACCACTGGTTGTAGAGCTTGGGCAGGTCCCGCCAGGAGTGGATGATGTTGGCGTAGTGCTCGCAGAAGAGGGTCTCGGAGGTGGGACGGATGGCCAGGCGGTCCTCCAGCTTCTCGCCGCCGCCCATGGTGACCCAGGCGCACTCCGGGGCAAAGCCCTCCACGTGGTCCTTCTCCTTTTGGAGCAGGGACTCGGGAATCAGCACGGGGAGGTAGACATTCTCGTGGCCCGTCTCCTTGAAGCGGCGGTCCAGCTCATTCTGAATGTTCTCCCAGATGGCGTAGCCGTAGGGCCGGTAAATGAACATGCCCTTGACGGAGGTGTAGTCGATGAGCTCCGCCTTTTTGCAGACGTCGGTGTACCACTGGGCGAAGTCCACGTCCCGGGCGGTGATGGCGTCCACTTGTCTCTTATCCATAGCGTTTCCGTTCCTTTCCGTATTTGAGGTTCCCAAATAACCTCCTTATTGTATCCGCCCGAAAGGGGATTGTCAACCGCGGATTCTCCCAAACCCCGGTCCTGCCATGGCCCCGCCGGGGCGTTCCAGACAAAAATTCCACTTTTCGCCGCTTCCCTCTTGACATTCCCCCCGGTGGAAGGTGTATCCTGAGAGGGCAGTCCAAAGGAGCGCCCCGGGTTTCCGCCGGGGCGGGAAAGGAAACCGAACATGAAACAAAACACCAAGACCCTCAGCGCCCTGCTGCTGGCCCTGGTCCTGAGCCTGAGCCTCGTCCTCCCCGTCTCGGCGGCGGAGAGCACGGCCCTGGACGAGGCCGCCCGGGCCGTCGTCAACAGCGCCATGACCTACGGCCAGGCCGTCCAGGCCAGCTGGGCCGTGTGGCAGGACGGGAAGATCATCTCCTCCGGCTCCCAGAGAGCCAAGGAGGACGGCGGCACCGAGCCCCTGGAGGGCGAGAGCCCCGTTTACGGCGCGGGCTCCGTCAGCAAGATCTTCACCACCGTGGCCGTCATGCAGCTGGCGGAGGCGGGGAAGCTGGACCTGGATGAGCCCGTGGTGAAGTACCTGCCCGGCTTCAAGATGGCGGATCCCCGGTACAAGGACATCACCGTCCGCATGCTGCTGAACCACTCCTCGGGCCTGATGGGCTCCTCGTTTGCCAGCGGCATGCTCTTCGACGACCCCACGCCCACCGCTACGGCGCAGCTGCTGGACCGCCTGTCCACCCAGCGCCTCAAGGCGGACCCCGGCGCCTACAGCGTCTACTGCAACGACGGCTTCACCCTGGCGGAGCTGGTGGTGGAGGCGGTGGCGGACATGAATTTCCAGGACTACCTCCGCGCCAACATCTTTGACAAGGCCGGGCTGAAGGAGACCTACTTCCCCGGCGACAACTTCGAGGCCCGCCGGGCGGACATTTACCAGGCGGGGGACAAGCGGCCCCTGCCCAAGGACTGCCTGGGCGTCGTCGGCGCGGGCGGGCTCTACGCCACGGCGGAGGACCTGGCCAGCTTCGGCGGGGCCCTGACCAGGACGGCCCTGCTGAAAAAGTCCTCCCTGGACGCCATGGCCGCCCCGGAGTACGCCAATGGCCTCTGGCCTGAGGAGGACAGCCCCGACGCCCTGTCCTACGGCCTGGGCTGGGACAGCGTGGAGTGGTATCCCTTCTCGGTGAACGGCATCACCGCCCTGGTGAAGGGCGGCGACACCCAGTATTACCACGCCGGGCTGGTGGTGCTGCCGGAGTACAAGCTGGCGGCGGCGGTTCTCACCTCCGGCGGCGTGTCCACCTACAACGAGATGGCCGCCTCCCAGATGCTGCTGGCGGTGCTGCGGGAGAAGGAAGACATCGTGGAGCTCCGCCTGCGGCTTCCCGCCGCCAAGAGGGCCGAGATGCCCAAGGAGCTGCTAAGCAGCGCGGGCTATTACGGCTCCCTGACGGTCTACCAGATCGAGCTGGCTGAGAACGGGACGCTGACCATGCGCTTTCCCGCCACGCCGGACTTCCCGCCCCGGGTGTTCTACTACTACGACGACGGCAGCTTCCGGGACGGGGCGGGAACCTCCGCCCTCCGGCTGGTGAAGGAGGACAACGGCCAGACCTACCTGTACCAGTGGGCCTTCGCGGACGTGTCCGGCCTGGGCTACCTGCCCACGTCCAACTACGCCGCCATGAGGCTGCCGGAGAACGACGTCGACCCGGCCCTCCAGGAGAAGTGGAATTCCATCATGGGCGGCGCGGTCCTGCCCATGAACGAGCGTTACAGCTCCCAGGTGTACGCGGCACTGGGCACGCTGCTGGAGGCGGAGTCCGGCGACGCCGTCAAGAGCGCCCCCGGATACATCGGTTCTTTGCGCATCGTGGACGAGACCCACGCCCGCTATGAGCTCCAGGTCCCCGGCACCGGCGGCCGGGACGGCTCCGACATGGAGCTCCGCCGGGACGGGAAGGGGGCCCTCTGGTTCTACCAGTCCAACGGCAGCGTCTACATGGACATGAACGCCGTCTCCGCCATTTCCACCGGCAGCGAGGGCAAGGCCGCCTGCACCATCCAGCCCGACGGCTTCGCCCGCTGGTACAAGGTGGGGGACAACGCCGCCGGGAAGACCATGACCGTCCAGATGCCCAAGGACGCGGGCTTCTGGGTCTACGACGCCAAGGGGAGGATCGTGGCCTCCTCCGTCCTGTGGGACGATGCGTCCGCCAAGCTGTCCAAGGGCGGTCTGATTGCCTTTGCCGGAGACCCCGGCGCGCGCTTCGAGCTTACTTTTTCTTGAAAGAAAAAGTAAGCAAAAAGAACTTTAACGCGTTACCAAGTCTGGATATTGCGAAAAAACTGCGTCGGCAACAAACCTTTCTGTTGCCGACGCAGTTTTCTTTTTCATTCTTTTCAGAAGAGCTTATCCCCGGGCTAAAAACAGATTCAGCTGGCGGCACAGGTCCTCCAGGGGCAGGTACGTGGTCCCGCCCTCCTTGAGGCAGGGGGCGGAAAGGGCGCTCTCCCCGTCAGGCGTCACGGTTACGTCCGAGCCGGGCAGGACGGAAAAGACCGTCTCGCCGTTCAGGCTCACCACGGCGCCCAGGGACTTGTCCCAGCGGACCTCGTACCCGGCGGCCTCGGCGATGCCACGGATGGGGGCCATGACGCCGTTTTCCGTCCGCTTGCCGTTGAACTGGGGGGTGTCCTGGTCCCGCTCCGCGTCAAAGCCGCCGTTCACCGCGATGGGCACGCCGCCCATGGCGGCGAGGGTGCATACATAGCCCTGGTACGCCCCGGGCAGCAGCTGGATTTTCTCCGCCGCGCCGTCTTTGTCCTTCCAGACCAGGACCCGGGTGCCGGGGTTCAGGTCCTCCATCCGGATGATCTGCTTCGTCAGCCAGGGGGTGTAGACGGTTTTGCCCGTCACCTCCAGCTCTCCGCCGCCGGTGAGGGGGAATTTCGCGCTGCCCTCGTCCCCGGGAGCAGGGAACACGGCCTGCCCGGCGATCTCACAGAACTCCGGCACGGCGGCGTCCGCCGGGATATTGCCCACGATGACCAGGGCGCTGACCTGGGGCGGCAGGCTCAGGGCCATGGCGGGGCCCGCCCAGGCGTAGAGGGTGTCGCCCTCCTTGACGGTCTTCAAATCCATGGGTAGACCCGTGACGGCGTCCACCGCCGGGGCCTCTCCCGGGTGGATGACCACCTCGTTCAGGGGATCGTCCGGATTGCTGTTCTTCAGGAGAATGCCCTCCCCGTCCCAGGGGGAGACCTTGCCCCAGACCCGGACAAAGGCGGGGGCCTCCGCGGGCTCTTCGGCGGGAGCGTCAGGGACCGCCGCCTCCGCAGCGGCGGCGGAGACGCACAGCGCGGCGGACAGGGCCGCCAGAGCCAGCAGTACGGACAGTAATTTTTTCATAGCAATTTCCTCCTCGTATTAAATGCTGGTTGGTTATCCAACAGGTTCCGGGTAAGTCACGTCGGGCTTGGGACAGCCCAGGGCGGAGATGGCTACCTCCTCCAGGGGCAGGTAGGGGATTTTCAGAGGCTCTGCTCCGCCGGTGTATGCGTTCAGCCAGTCCTCCAGGGCCGCCCTGTCCACCGGGTCGGCCCCCCAAATTTGGGAGAAGCTGCCGTCCTCGGAGAAATGAGGCTGGTTGTACCACTCTCCGGTGAGGATGTAATAGACCAGCCCGTCCCCGTCGCCGTCCGCCTCCCTGGGGAAAGCGGCGGTGAGGGCCTCGTCTCCCGCCGTGCAGGAGAGGTCCCAGGCGTCCACGCTGCCGATGGATTCATAAACGCCCCGCTCCGGGCTGTACTGATAGAGGGTGAAGGGCCAGAAGCGCCCGGCCCAGCCCTGGTTGTGGGACCAGTCCGCCGTCACGGCCCCGCTTTCATAGAAGGCCAGGCCGGGGAACTCGGAGAGGGCCAGCCGCAGCTCCCGCCCGGGGTAGTCGTAGGTGTAGACCAGTCCCCGCATTCCGGCCATGCAGGCCTGGTCCCAGCAGACGATCAATTCCTCGGCCCCGTCGCCATTCACGTCGGCGACGGCGAAGCGGTTCCCCTCGGCGGGGCCCGTGTCCGCGGCGCGCTCCAGCTCCGTCCCGTCGGGGAGGAGGCCCAGCAGGTACATGTCCCACAGCGCCTTGCCGTAGGCCAGCATCCGGGCCTCGTCCTCCTCGGCGGTGATGGAGGCCCCGGGCTTGGGAACGTCCTCCGGCCGGTCCGCCGGCGCGGGAGCCGCCTCCTGGGCGGGGGAGGCCTTCCCCGTGGTGATTACGCACGTGCTGAACTGGTCCGCTCCGCAGGCGCTGAGGGTCCCCAGCAGCAGCCCGGAGATAAAAATTCCGCAGAGCATCCAAATAAACTGCTTCATGGCGTCTCTTCTTTCTGTCGTAATCCGTCGTGCTTTTTATTATAGACGTTTGAGCGGCGGCTTTTGTTACAAAATTTTCAAAAAATTTTACAAAAATTTCTCACTGTATGTCAGGCCATCCCGGCACATATACTATAGGAAGCAATCCTCATGAAAGGAGAACTCCATGGAATTCCATTATCCCTTCACCCTCCCGCCCCTGCCCTACGGCTACGACGCCCTGCTGCCGGACATCGGGGAGCGGACCCTGCACTTCCACCACGACAAGCACTTCCAGACCTATGTGGACAATCTGAACAAACTCCTGGAACAGCACCCGGAGGTCCAGGACTGGCCCCTGGAGCGGCTGGTCCAGGAGTGGCCCCGCCTGCCGGAGGACGTCCGCCAGGGCGTGCGGAACAACGCCGGGGGCGTTTACAACCACGATCTCTACTTCAAGACCATGGCCCCCGGCCCCGTCTCCTCCCCCATGGGCCCCCTGGACGACGCCATCTCCCGGGACTTCGGGGACCTGGAGAGCTTAAAGACCGCCATGAAGAACGCGGCCCTGGGACAGTTCGGCTCCGGCTGGGCCTGGCTGGTCAGCGACAGCGAGGGGCGGCTCTCCGTGGTCAAGACCCCCAACCAGGACGTGCCCCTTCCCCTGGTCCCCCTGCTTCTGTGCGACGTGTGGGAGCACGCCTACTACCTGGACTACCAGAACCGCCGTCCGGACTACTTCGAGGGCTGGTGGCGGAAAGTGAACTGGCCGGCCGTCTCCAGGACCTACGACGCCCTGCTGGGAAACCGGCCCCGCCGGGCGGAGTGAAAATTCCCTATTGACAAACCGGTTTGCTCTGCGTATGATAAGCCTTACAGGTGTCAAGACATCTGTAAGGCTTATTCTTACATAGCGGGGCCCGGCAGCGGCCCCCGCGAACGAATCTTACGAAAGAAACAGGTGCTTCCCATGGAAAACGTCAAGGCGTTTCTGAAACGCAAAAACATCGTGATCGACCCCCGCCGCTACGGCATCGACGCTCTCGGCGCGATGGCCCAGGGCCTCTTCTGTTCCCTGCTCATCGGCACAATCCTCAACACCGTGGGCTCCCAGTTCCACATCGGCTTTTTGACGGCGCAGATCATCACCATCAACGATGTGGGCTATACCATCGGCGGCATGGCCTCCTTCATGAGCGGCGCGGCCATGGCCGTGGCCATCGGCTACGCCCTCCAGGCTCCGCCCATGGTGCTGTTCTCCCTGGCCACGGTGGGCTACGCCTGCAACGCCCTGGGCAAGGCCGGGGGGCCCCTGGCGGTGCTGTTCGTGGCCATCATCGCCGCCGAGTGCGGCAAGGCCGTCAGCAAGGAGACGAAAGTCGATATCCTGGTGACACCCATTGTCACCACTCTCGTCGGCATCGGGGCGGCCTGGGTCATCGCGCCCCCGATTGCCGGCATTGCCAGCGCCTTCGGCGGGCTTATCATGCGGGCCACGGTGCTCCAGCCCTTCCTCATGGGTATTCTGGTCTCCGTGCTGGTGGGCGTGGCGTTGACCCTGCCCATCTCCTCCGCCGCCATCTGCTCCGTGCTGGGGCTGACGGGCCTGGCGGGGGGTGCCGCCGTGGCGGGCTGCTGCGCCCAGATGGTGGGCTTCGCCGTCATGAGCTTCCGGGAAAACGGCTGGGGGGGCCTGGTGAGCCAGGGCCTGGGCACCTCCATGCTGCAGATGCCCAACATTGTCCGCAACCCCAAAATCTGGATTGCCCCTACCGTGACCTCCGCCATCACCGGGCCCATCGCCACGTGCCTGTTCCGCCTGGAGATGAACGGCGCGGCCATCAACTCCGGCATGGGCACCTGCGGCCTCTGCGGCCAGTTGGGGGTCTGGACCGGCTGGATCGCCCCCAGCGAGACGGCCCTGGCCAACGGGGCGTCGGCCATCGTCCCCGGGGCCATGGACTGGGCGGGGCTGATTTTGATCTCCTTCGTCCTCCCCGCCGTGCTCTGCCCCCTCATCAACCAGCTCTGCCGGAGGGCGGGCTGGGTGAAGGACGGCGATTTGACTCTGGCGGACTGAGTCCGGAAAGCACATAAAGAATAAAATCAGGACCAGGAGGTTTCCCGCTCGGGGAGGCCTCCTGGTTTTTTCGCCGGAAAACCTCCGGCGACCGTTTCCCGACGTGTTTTTCCTCCGCCCGGCGCTAGAATGGGGGAACAACATCCTTTGAGGAGGGACAGGCTGTGGCATACGGGGAACTGACATTGGAACGGGAGAGAACGGGGCGGCTGATGCAGCTGGGCGTACGCTTCTTCCTCTCGGCGGCGCTCACCGCCGGACAGACCGCCGGAGGCGCGGCCCCCTTCGCCCTGGGCTGGGTGGCGGCGGCGGGTCCGGGGCTGGAGGGCTGCGCGGCCCTGGCGGGGGCCCTGGCGGGGGCAGCGCTGTTTCTGCCCTTCGCGGGGGCCCTGCCCTTCCTGGCGGTGGCGGTGCTGATCTTTGCCGCCTCCACGGCCCTGGGGGGTACCTGGATTCCCTCGCGGCCACGGCCCATGGCCCTGACGGCGGTGGGCCTCTTCATCACCGTGGAGGGCATTTACATCCTGCAGTCCCTCTCCCCCCTGGAGCGGCTGGCAGACTGCCTGGCGGCGTCGGCGCTGCTGGGGGCCTCCGCCTGGCTGTTCTTCCCCCTCCTCCGGGGCGGAGAGGGCCGGGAGATCGTGGACGGCCTTCTCCTTCTGGCCGGGGCCCTGGTGACGGCGGTGGAGGAGCTGGAGCTTTTGGGCTTCTCCCCCGCCCGGGCCCTGCTGTGCTTTCTGGCGCTGCTGGCGGCCTATGACCGGGGCCCCGCCGGCGGGGCGGCCTTCGGCCTGGGGCTGGGGCTGACGGCGGAGCTCTGCGGCAGCCGCCTGCCCCTCACCGCCGCCCTGGGCCTGGC
>JAETSB010000032.1 GCA_021769865.1 Oscillospiraceae bacterium | reverse complement strand
GGTGGCGGCGGTGAGTTCGTTTCTGCCGTTGTAGCTGAAGCTGTCGCTGCGGGCGGGTTCCGTTCCACGCTGCTGCGTGCGCGTGGCCGGGCGTCCCAGGGCATCGTAGCTCTGGGTCCGGGAGACGAGCACGGTTTCCCCCAGGCGGCAGTTGATTGCCGTGACCAGGTTGCGGCGCTGTTCGTAGGCAAGTTCCCGGACGATGCCGTCGGGCATCGCGAGGCTGGAGAGCAGGCTGCTTCCCGCCAGGTAGCCGTAGGCGAAGCTTTGCTCCGTTCCCCCGTGCCTGATTCCGGCGCTGGCCAGCCTTCCGTCGGCTTCATAGCCCTGGCTGGCTTCCTGGAGGACGTCGGTTCCCTGTTTCAGGGTATAGCCGGAGGAGCGTCCGTAAGTGTCGTAGTGTTCCTGGAGCTGGTAAGAGCTCCCTCCGATGGTGATGCTGTCGGTGTCCGGTTCGTTGCAGGGGGTGTACGTGAGGACGCGCGAGCCGGAGGCGTCCGTGACCTGGGTCAGCTGGTTGAGGTGGTTGTAGGCGTACTGGATGCCGGGCGTGGAGTCGCTGTAGGAGACGGAGTTGTTGACCCCCTTCTTCAGGTTGTAGCCCCAGGTGGTGACCACCCCCCGCGCGTCCGTGAGCGTGGATTTGAAGTTCAGGGCATTGTAGGCGGTGTCTTCATGGGTGCCGTCCGCCCAGGTTTTGCGGATGAGCAGGCCCGTGGCGTCATCGTAGCTCCACGTAGTGACGTCCCCGTCCGTGCGTCCCGTGGGGTCGGCGGTGATGTCGCCCGCGTCCTCCCGGAACGTGGTGAGGCTTATCATCCTGTCCGCCTCGTCATAGCCGAAGAGCAGGGGCTGGATCCCCGTTCCCCATTGCGCCGTGTTGCGGCCCCGGAGGTCGTAGCCGTAGCAGGTCGTGTTGCCCAGGGCGTTGGTGACGACGGCAGGCTGGTCAAACCAGGGGCCGTAGGCGGTAGAAGTCGTGTTGCCCGCCGCGTCCGTCACCGAGATCGTGCGCCCGGCAAGGTCGGTGTGCGTCGTGACCGTGTTGCCCCGGCCGTCCGTGCTGGCGTAGATGACGCCGGTTTCCGTGTAGGCGCGGGTATGCGTGGCCGTGACGCCCGCATGGTCCGTTTGCGAGATGATAAAACCGTCGATGACCGTAGCGGCGGCCGTGATGTCGGAGGTGGGGATGCTGCTTTTCTGCGTCCGGACGGCGCCCGGACCGTATTCGCTCCATTGTTCGGAAGCGTTTCCCCTGGGGTCGATGGAAATGACTTTGCTTTCCAGCGTGGACGAGAGGGAGGAAGCCAGCGTTTTCTGCGTTTCGTTATAGGTCGTTCCCCGGCTGTTGTTCCTGGTCGCCGTAACAACGCGGTATACTTCATCCTGGGCCTGTTCCACGCCGTAGCTCCACGTGGTGATGCGCGAGTTGGATGTCGTGGCCGGATCGGCGAGTTTCCAGGTTTCTTTCGTTTTGTTGCCGAAGGCGTCGTATTCCCACAGGGTCGGGGCCATCGTCGTGGCCGCATTGCCCGCGTCCGTCTGCGTTTTGGTGAGCTGCCCCCTGGCGTTGTAGGTGTTCCTCGTGTAAATGACGCCACCGGTGGTGTTGGGGACGCCCGTGCGCAGGGTTTCCCCGGCTCCGTTGACAATGCTGCGCTGCAGCTCGGTTTGCGTTTCCCCGGAGACGGCTTTCGTGAAGGTCCTCACACCGTCGCTGACCAGGTCGATGGCGTAGATGATGTGCCGCTGCCCCGTGCCGGATTCTTCCATCACCGTTCCGTCCGGCGCGCTGCGCGTGATGAATGTAGCCCCGGAAGGGACGGTTTGCGTGACCGTCAAGCCGTCCTGGCTGTAGGCGTAGGTAGTGACCCGGCCCAGGACGTCCGTAGAGGAAGTCATCCTCCCCAGCAAGTCGTACTCCGTGCTTTCTTGGGTCGTCATCGCCCCCGTGTCTTGACGCGTGGAGAGCACGCGCCCTGCCGCATCCCGGGCGTAGGTGGTGATGGTTTCCGGCGTGATGACGGTTTCCCCGTCCATCACGGCGGAACGCGTGACTTCCACCAGTTGGCGCGCCGTGTCGTAGGCGTAGTCCGTCCTGATGCCGTTTTCATCGATTTCCCACAGCAGGCCTCCGTCGCACATCAGTTCGCGTTCCGTGAGCCGGCCGTTGCCCGCCGTCCGCTTCACCCACCGGTTCTGCGTGTCAAATTCGTAGACGGCGCTGCCCGTGAGCGCCCATTCCCCGCTGTTGAGCAAGGCGTAGCTTTCCTCCCTGACGCGCTGCCCTTCCGCCGTGATCCAGGTGACGGCGCGCGTGCTCTGTCCCGGCACGGCTTCTCCGTTGATGCGCGTTTCCACCGTTTCCGTGTAGAGGGCGCCGTGCTCCGTCGTGGCCGCGTAGTCGTGCCACGTTTGCACGCCGTCGAGGTCCCGGCTGAACCGCGTGCGTCCGCGGGCATGGATGTTGGCGGCTCCGGCCAGCCATTGCTCCACCGCCGTCAGGCGGGTGCCCATCACGCCCAGTCCGGTGACGCGTTTTTCCGTCCTTTTAACGTGGTTGGCCGTCGTATACTTATACGCGGTGGTCGTCAATGTTTTGATGTGCCCTTCCAGCGGAAGCAGGTCTGCCGTTTCCGTGGCGGGTTCGTTGCTGAAGTCGGCTTCTCCCGAACAGGCGTAGGTGTAGCGCGTGATGCGCCTGCCGCTTTCCGCCCACGGTTCGTCCCGGCTGAGCAGGCGGCCGTAGAGGTCATAGGCGTAATGAGTCTGGCTGCCGTCCGGGGCCGTTTCCGTTCTGAGCCGCCCGCACTGGTCGTAGGCGTATTGCGTGGTTTGCTCCTCCGGGCTTCCGTAGCCTTCCGCCAGCGTGAGCAGCAGGTCGCCCACGTCCGTGGTCTGGTAGATGGCGCAGGTGCGCGCCGCCACGATTCCGTTTTTGGAGATTTCCGTGACCAGCTGCCAGACCGAGTTTTCCGGTTCCAGCTCCGTGCGCGTGCGGAGGGTCGTGAGGGCGTCTTCCCCCGTGCCCTGCCGCATGTTCCACGCCAGGCCGTCGTTCCACCAGGTGACGGCGTAGGGCTGCCTGGCAGGCGCCTGTTCCGTGATGGTGAACTTTTCCTCAGCATCCAGGGAAAGAATAAATGTTTTCAAGGGAGCGCCCGTAACGGTATAAAATCCCTGTCCGTCCGTTCCGGTGATTTGCCCAGGGGTATAGAGCGCGATGGTGTAGCCCGTGGAGGTGACGTTTTCCACGTTGAGCAGGCCGTCCCACAGGTTCCAGATTTGCCTCAGCGAGCCGTCTCCGGCATGCCTGACGTCCAGATAGGATGACGCGTTGGAGATGACCTGCCTGTCCGTGGTGGTGTAGGAGAGGAGCGTTCCCGTTTCCGCCGAGAAGAGGTATTGGCTGCCGTCTTCCACCACCCAGCGCAGGCAGGATTGTCCTTCCACCGTGGCCAGCGCCGCACGCCCTCCGCCCGACGTGTCCACCCCGATGGGCAGCACGGACCCGTCCGTGTAGCAGCGCATGGCAATCACCCGGTCTCCCTGCACCAGGTTGAACCGCACTCCCGGCGCA
>JAETSB010000017.1 GCA_021769865.1 Oscillospiraceae bacterium | reverse complement strand
CGGCCAGGGTGACGGTTTCTGCTTTTCACGATGATCGTGACCGTAAAGGACCCGATATGTAACGTGATTCGCATGCGGCCTCACCTCCTTTCGGAGGGTGTAGCCAACCGCCCGCCTTTTGCGCAGTGCCTTCTTAATTTGACACCATATCACATTTTTCGACGGATTGCAAGGGACTTGACATAGCACGAATCCTTCGCTATAATAAACATAAGAAGGCACCGCGACCAGCGGTTAGCCCGAGTTAGTGAGAAACAAAGCTAAGCCTTGAAACCGTCACTTGCCCGAGTGGCGGTTTCCGCTTTTTACCTTGACGGTAATAGTCCACCCAAAAATGTGGAACGTCAATGTAATCGGCATCTTCTCACCCCCTTTCCGAGGGTGTGACCAACCGCCCGCCTTTTGCGCAGTGCCTTCTTAATTCGATACCATATCACATCGGCCAGGGTGACGGTTTCTGCTTTTCACGATGATCGTGACCGTAAAGGACCCGATATGTAACGTGATTCGCATGCGGCCTCACCTCCTTTCGGAGGGTGTAGCCAACCGCCCGCCCTTAACGCAGTGCCTTCTTATCGACAGAATACCACATCGTTCAGCAAAAAGCAAGGACCGCTGTAAGAACAGCGGTCCTTCTCCCTTTATCCCCCGGCGGCCCCCTTCGCCAGCCTCCACCGGAGGCCGGAGTACCGCCTTTGGCGCTTGTCATTCGCCGCCATGGCCCGGACCGCCGCGTCGTCTCCCACTACCACCAGCAGCTCCCGGGCCCGGGTCAGGGCCGTATACAGCACCCCCCGGACCATCAGCGACGGCGGCGCGGGCATGGCCGCCAGCACCACACAGCGGTACTCGCTGCCCTGGGACTTGTGCACCGTCATGGCGAAGGCCAGGTCCACCTCGTTCAGCTGCTCCGCGCCGTAGACCGCCCGGCGGCCGTCGAAGTCCAGCTCCAGCCACTCCCCGGAGTCGTCGATTTTGACGATCTTCCCCACGTCCCCGTTGAACATCCCCGTTCCCACGGTTCCGTCCTCCTTCTCCCACACCACGTCGTAGTCGTTCCGGGTCTGCATCACCCGGTCCCCCTCCCGAAACAGGCGGTCGCCCCACTGGAGCTCCCGCTTTCCCTCCGCCTTGGGGTTCAGCGCCTCCTGGAGGCAGCGATTCAGGTTCACTGTCCCGGCGGGGCCCTTCCGGGTGGGGGTCAGTACCTGAATTTGATCCGCCGGAATCCCCATCTTTTCCGGCAGGCGGGTTTTGCACAGCTCCACCAGGGTGTTCACTGCCCGCTCCGGGTCCCGGCGGCAGAGGAAGAAAAAGTCCCCCTGGTTGCCGGTCAGGTCCGGCGGCTTCCCCAGATTCACGGCGTGGGCCGCCCGGATGATGGCGGACTGCTCCGCCTGGCGGAACACCTCCCGGAGGAACACCGTCTCCACCCGCCCGCTGCGGATGAGGTCGGAGAACACGTTCCCCGCCCCCACGGAGGGCAGCTGGTCCGCGTCCCCCACCAGGATCAGCCGGGTCCCGGGCCGGAGGGCCCGGAGCAGCGCCGAAAACAGCGGCAAATCCACCATGGACACCTCGTCCACAATGACGGCCCCCGCCTCCAGGGGCTCCTTCTCCGTCTTGGTGAAGGTCACCTGCCGGGCACCTTCGTTCCAGCTCATTCCCAGAAGGCGGTGGACCGTCTGGGCCTCCATGCCGGTGAGCTCGCTCATGCGCTTGGCCGCCCGGCCCGTGGGGGCCGCCAGCACCACGTCCAGGCCCATTTTTTGAAACAGCGCCACCATGGCCCGGACCGCCGTGGTCTTGCCGGTGCCGGGGCCGCCGGTGAGAATCAGCACGTTCTCCCTGGCCGCCAGCTCCACGGCCTTCCGCTGCTGGGGGGCGTAGGTGATGCCCTGGGATTTCTCCAGCTCGTCCACCGTCCGGGCGGCGGAGACCCGGCCCTGGGGCTTGGCCGCCAGCAGGGCCTCCAGCCGCTTCTGGGCGGAGTGTTCCGCCTCCCACAGCCGCCGGAGGTAGCAGCCGTCCACGTTGGCCACCCGCTCCTGAACCACCAGCCCCCGGTCGATGAGGGCGTCCAGGGCCAGCTCCGGCTGATCTATGTCACAGCCCAGCAGCTGGGCCGTGGCGGCCACCAGCTTCTCCCGGGGGAGGAACACGTGGCCGTTGTTCTCGTTGTGGCTCAGCTCAAAGCTCACCGCCGCCTGGAGCCGCAGGCCGCTGTCCGGCTCGAAGCCCATGCTCATGGCGATCTCGTCCGCCACGGAGAAGGCCACGCCGCAGTCGTCGGCGGCCAGCAGGTAGGGGTCCTCCCGGAGCTTCTCCAGGGCCGCGTCCCCGTACTGCCGCCGCAGGCGCATGGCCAGCACCGGGGGCAGCTCGTACCGGGCCAGGAAGGCCATCAGCCGCCGGAGACCCATGTGCTGGCGGAAGCCCTCGGCGATCTCCTGGGCCCGCCGGGCGGTGACGCCCTTGAGGGTGGTCAGCCGCTCGGGGGCGGTCTCCAGAATGTCGAAGGTCTCCAGGCCGAAGCGCTCCACGATGTTCCGGGCCGTGGCGGGGCCCACGCCTTTCAGCACGCCGGAGGACAGGTAGCTGAAGATCTCCTCCTCGTCCTCCGGCAGGCTCCTCTCCACCTCCGACGCCCGGAGCTGCTCCCCGTGCTGGGGGTGCCGCTCCCAGACGCCGGTGACGGTCAGGCGCTCGCCGGGAGCGGCGCAGGGGATACAGCCCACAACGGTAACGACCTCCCCCTCCTCGGTGAGGAGGCGGAGGACCGTGTAGCCGTTCTCGGCGTTTTGAAAGATGACGCTATGTATCGTGCCCTCCCGGCAGATGAGCTCTTCCATGTTGGGACGTCCTCTCTTTTCGCGGTTCACGCGGCGTTAGATTTCGGCGGTCAGTTCCCCGGCGGGAACCAGGGCGGCGTTCTTCTCCCGGTCCGCCAGGTACCGGGCCAAGGCCTGGGCGTCTGGGGTCAGGCCGCAGTCCGCCAGAACGATTTTAGCCCCGGGGAGGCTCCCCTGGACCCGGCGGAGCTCCCGGACGTCGGCCTCCATGGCCAGAGCTTCCCCTTTCAGGGGCAGGACCAGGAGCAGGCCCGGGATGGCCGGGCGGCCCCCCAGGTGGAGCAGGGCCCCGGCGGCGGCCCAGACGATGGTGGTTAGGCCGACGGCGGACAGGAACGCTAAGACGCCGTCTTGCAGCAGCAGCATTTGAATCACCTCGGTTCAGCTTATGCTGAATGGGGAGATTCGGTTATAGCGGCCTGTTGCCCTTGACAAAACGGGTTGCTTTGGTATAATGAATATAAAAGGACGCCGTTACCGACGGTCAGCCCTTACGAATCAGGATAGAAATCTATGCTGACTGCTCGTGCCACCGGGCAGTCAGCACGCTTTTGTGGTCAGCATCCATGCCCAAAGGGCCAGACACATCAGAAACCGGAGTACCATGTACAGCCGCTTTCGCCACATCCGCACCACCTCCTTTCGACCGAGATCTCAGGAGATGGGCTGACCGCCTTTATGTAACAGCGTCCTTCTGGAGTTCATCCTACCAGAAGCGGCGCTTTTTGTCAAATGACGGGGTTGGTGCTCGCCCTGACGGGCGGGGGAGTCAACAGCCATGAAGATGGCTGGTCCTTTGCACCCCCCATTTTCTCTTTTTCTTCCAGAAGAAAAAGAGAAAACGGGCCGTGCACGGTCCAAAAGAGAAAAAGAAGTAAGGGCCCTTCGGGCCTTTTTCTTTTTCCCTTATCGCTCCTCTGTCCGCCCTACTAGATAATCAATACTTACCCCAAAATGATCCGCCAGCTTCCAGGCATTTTCTAGATTAGGGAGACTTGCTCCTCTTTCATATACCTGATAATGCGATTCTGCAATACCCAAAGCATTTGCAACCTGTATTTGTGTCTCGCATTTCTCTTTCCGAAGTTCTCGAATTCTCGTCTTAAGTATAATTTCCATAATACCCTCTTGACACATAGAGTTTATAGTGTTATACTAGGCACTATAAGTATTTAGTGTTTAGGAAGGAGCCCTTCTATGTCCGACTTCATGAAATGGCTTTACGCCAACTACATCAAGCCTCATTTGGATACCATTCCCCAAGGAGATTATAAACCGGACTTTTATCTCCTGGAGGATGAAATTGCCTCTGCGATTGCGGACAGCTTCTCCAAGACCCAGGAATTCACCGCCGCCCACGCCTTTCTTTTAGGTCTCCGGACGGGGCAGGGCCTGTCCGATTCCCTCCGGACGCGTTCTACCGATAGAAGGGGGAGCACTGGAGAAATGGCCTGACCAAGGGGTCAGGCCCCACAGACCAGCGCCGGATTAGCGGCAGCGAGGAGAGGCGGGCAAGCCTTGCATCGACCTCCAAAACCCCCGCTTGCACTACGCCGCGGGCAGGGACTTGCGTATCCGGAAGTCCGCACTATGCCGCGCCCCCGTAACGCGTCCCCGTCTTTTTCTCTCTTCCACCGTGCACGGCGCATTCTCTCTTTTTCTCCGGTGAGAAAAAGAGAGAATGGGGGGTGCAATGAACCAGCCATCGCTGGTCACCCATTCTCCCCGCCCGAAGGGCGAGCCGAAAGCCCCATCCTCGTCAGGATGACCTCCTCCCTCTCCCTCATCTGGGCCTTCATAGGCCCCTCATCCACATGGTCATACCCCAGCAGATGGAGCACGGAGTGCACCACCAAATACCCCAGCTCCCGCCGGTTGGAGTGTCCATACTCCTTCGCCTGGGCGGTCACATGCTCCATGGAGATCATCATGTCCCCCAGGGGCACCAGCCCCGTGCCGGGGTCCGCATCCTCGGGCCCGGGCAGCTCCCCCGGCCGGAGGTCGAAGGCGGGAAAGCTCAGCACATCCGTGGCCCGGTCCACCTGCCGGGTCTCCCGGTTCAGTTGGCGAATCTCCTCGTCATTGGTGACCAGCACGTCCACCTCACAGGGAAAGTCCACCCCCTGGGCCGCCAGGGCCGTGCGGATGACCTTGCGGATGAAGGCGATCCGGCTCTCATTCACCCCGGGGACGGCGGCGGTGACGGGGATATAGTGGCGCTTCATTTTCGCTTCCCCCTGTCCTTCCGCTCCCCCCGCTTCTCGTAGTCCTCATAGGCCTGTACAATTCTTTGGACCATGACGTGGCGGACAACGTCAGCGTTGGTCAGCTCGCAGATGCCGATGCCCTCCACGTTCCTGAGGACCCGCATGGCCTCCTTCAGGCCGGAGGTCTTCCCGTCCGGGAGGTCAATCTGGGTGGCGTCGCCGGTGATGACGATCTTGGACCCGAAGCCTAGGCGGGTGAGGAACATCTTCATCTGCTCCCGGCTGGTGTTCTGGGCCTCGTCCAGGATGATGAAGCTGTCGTCCAGGGTCCGGCCCCGCATGTAGGCCAGGGGGGCCACCTCGATGCTGCCCCGCTCCAGGTACTTCTGGTAGGTCTCCGCCCCCAGCATGTCGAAGAGGGCGTCGTACAGGGGCCGGAGGTAGGGGTCTACTTTGGACTGGAGGTCGCCGGGCAGGAAGCCCAGCCGCTCTCCGGCCTCCACGGCGGGGCGGGTGAGGATGATGCGGTTCACCTGCTTGTCCCGAAACGCCTGCACGGCGGCGGCCACGGCCAGGTAGGTCTTCCCCGTACCCGCCGGGCCCACGCCGATGGTGACGGTGTTTTTCAGCACGGAGGCGATGTAGTCCTTCTGGCCGATGGTCTTGGGCTTGATGGGCCGGCCCTTGGCGGAGATACAGAGGACGTCGCCGGTGAGCTCGGCGATTTTCTCCTCCTTCCCCGCCCGGACCATGCTGACCACATACCGGACATTCTGCTCGGCAATGGGCTCCCCCCGGCTGGAGAGAGTCAGGAGGGCCTGGATGGCCTTGCAGGCCAGGGCCGCATCCTCCGCCTCGCCCTCCACCCGGAGCTCGCCCTCCCGGTTGACAACGGTGACGGAGAACTCCTGCTCCAACAGCCGGATGTTCTCGTCGAAGGACCCGAAGAGGTTCACGGCCTGTTCCAGCCGCTCAATGCTTATCCTTTGTTCCAAAAAATTCACTCCCGTATCTGCGCGGGCTTCAGCCCGTTTCTTCCGTGTGTTATTTAAGCCGTTTTGCTCGCCGCCGTAAACGACGGCAACCGCAAAACATGGCATATATTACTTCCGGCCTTCCAGTTCGGAAGTAATATATATTGGTGCCGTCTCCCCGATCTCCTCCAGGCACTCCGCCGACAGCGTCACGATGAGCGCGTCCCCCTTCTGCCGGGTGGAGCAGAGGGTGGACTTCACCTCGCCGTAGGGCTCCACCATCTCGCGGAGCTGGGCGGTGAGGATGGCCTCGGCGGCCTTCTCCGCCTCGGCGGCGGATTGGACCCTGGGAACGGCCTCATAGAAGCGCCATTTTTCCACCACCACCGTCACCGGCAGGGGCACGCCCAGAAAGTTCAGGGGATGCCTGTTGGTTATTTTATCATATTCCGCCCCGTCAATGCTACTGTTTGAGAAGAATTTTATCCGCCGGGACCCAAAAATCAGGGAGACCCCGGTTTTTTCCTTTCCCGTGTACTGCTTTTCCAGGGCCGTCAGGGGCATGGAGGCGGTAAGGCCGTACCAGGTCCGGGCCTCCACCTTCCCCAGGCCCGCCAGGACCCGGGCCCCCACGGTGCCGGTGTCCTCCACGCCGGAAATCAGGATCTGCCCCTCCGTCACGGCGCTGCCGGGAATGACGCAGGCCACGCCGCCGATGGTCTGGACCTTTTTCACCAGCCCCGCCCGCCGGGCCACCAGGTTGCAGGGCTCCCGCCGGTCCACCACGGCAGGGGGGACCGTCCGCTCCCGGACCTGGACCTCCGCCCGGCAGCCGGAGACGTTGACGGCGATCCAGCTCAGCTCCGGCACGTCCAGCAGCACGTGGTTCCGGATGTCCTCCCCGTCCAGGGAGAGGCCGAAGGTCCCCAGCCCCACGCCGTTCTTCTCCAGGGCCCGGAGGATGCGCTCCGTGGGGACGGTCTCGTTGCCCTCCACCTGGAAATCCCAGATGAAGAAGGACCCCAGGAACAGCCCCAGGGCGCAGCCCACCAGCCCGATCAGCAGGGCCTGGCGGTGGCGGAAGCGGAGGAGGAAGTAAGGCGCGCCCTCCAGACCCACCAGGTCGAAGGTGCAGTCCAGATTCTTTCCCGCCTCCCGGAGGCGCTTCCAGTCCCGCCGGGACAGGCGGCAGGTAAAGGCCGTGGGGGACTCCCACTCCAGGTCCCAGAAGGCCAGGTCCTGGGCCCCGCAGAGGTTCAGCACCCGCTCGGGAAACGCGCACTCCGCCCGGACCCGGACCTGGCCCCGGAGGCGGTTCACCAGCCCCGTCAGCATGGCCCCACCCACTCCACGGAGTCGATCCGCCCGCCGATGCGCAGTTCTCCCGCCGTCATGGCCAGCAGGGTCAGCTTCGTCCCCTTCACCCGGAGGACCCCGGCGGTGGTGTTGGCGTCGATCTGCTCCTCCGTGTAGGCCAGCAGGCCGGTGTGGTGCTCCAGGTATAACTGGCGGCTTCCCACCATTTCCAGCCGGGGCAGGCCCGCCACAATATCCGCCGGCAGGTCGAAGAGCTCCGCCGCCGCCGCCAGTACGCCGCCCTCCCGGTCCCGTCGATTGCGTTCCATAAGTCTCACCTCGCCAAAAGCCTATGCGGCGGGGCGGGAAAAACTGCTTGTCCCGGCATGATTGTCTCCCCCGCCGCATAGAATTCCCCGAGGTGAGGCGTATGAAACCCCGGTGGCGAACCGGCGCTTGTCTGCTGCTCTGCGGCCTTCTGGTCTGGTTCCTGGCGGACGCGGGGGAGGTCCGGGCCGCCGCGGCGGCGGGGCTGGCCCTCTGCGGCCGGTCGGTGATCCCCGCCCTGTTCCCCTTCATGGCGGCGTCCACCATGCTGGTGTCCATGGGCTTCGGGGAGTGGGCCTCCCCCCGCCTGGCGGGGCTGATGAGCCTCTACCGCCTCCCCGGTCCCGCCGGGTCCGCCCTGCTGCTGGGGCTGGTGGGGGGCTATCCCATCGGGGCCCGGACGGCGGCGGAGCTCCACAGGAAGGGCCTCCTCACCGTGGACGAGGCGGAGCGGCTCCTGGGCTTCTGCAACAACTCCAATCCGGTATTCCTCCTCAGCGTCCTGGGGGGCGGAGTGTTCGGCAGCCCCCGGATCGGGGTCTATCTCTGGCTCATCCATGTGCTCTCGGCCCTGCTGACGGGCTTTTTCTTCCGGGGAAGCGGCAAATCCACGGGACGGCAAGCCCTGCCAAGGGCAGTCCCCTGTCAGCCCTCCTCCCTCCCCGCCGCCTTTGTGGAGGGGGTCAAAAGCGCCTGCGGGAGCATGCTCTACGTCTGCGGCTTTGTCCTGTTCTTCTACGTGCTGGCCAGCCCCCTGGCAAGCTTCGGCGGGCCCCTGGGGGCCGGGCTGGTGGGGTTTTTGGAGCTCTTCTCCGTGACGCCGCTTCTGACGGCGGACCGGCTGGGGTTCATCCTGGCCTCGGCCTGCGCGGGCTGGGGAGGCGTCTCCATCCTCTGCCAGACGGCGGCGGTGCTGGAGGGCAGCGGGCTGCGGCTTCGGACCTACGTGACCGGGAAGGCCCTCCAGGCCCTGCTGGCGGGAGGGCTGGCGGCGGCGGTGAGCCTCTCTTTGTTTTAACTCTTCTTGACTGGACAAAAGGTCCCCTGCTGCAGCGGCAGGGGACCTTCTTCTGCTCTTTTCGTATTCTTTCGGCGAAATTCAACAATTGGTAATCATCTCTGCCCTTTATCGTAAGGCACGCCCTCCGCCTTGGGAGCCCGGGACTTCTTGGACGTAAAGGCCAGCACCACCAGGGAGATGATGTAGGGCAGCATGTTGTACATAGCCGCCGGGAGGTTCAGGGCCTTCAGGAAATCGAAGCCGGAGTACACGTTGCCCAGGGCCCGGAAGAAGCCGAACAGCAGCGCCGCCAGGGCGATGCGGGTGGGCTTCCACTGGCCGAAGATCATGACGGCCAGGGCCAGGAAGCCGAAGCCCGCCACGCCGTTTTCGAATTTCCACTCGCTGACGCCGGCGGTGATGTACACGATGCCGCCAAGACCCCCCAGCATGCCGGAGATCAGCACGCCGGCGTAGCGCATCTTGTAGACGTTGATGCCCACGCTGTCCGCCGCCTGGGGATGCTCGCCGCAGGCCATGAGCCGGAGGCCGAAGCGGGTCTTGTACAGGGAGACATAGGACCCGATCAGCGCCAGCGCCGCCAGCAGCATGAACCAGTTGAACTCAAAGCCGCCGATGTTTACCAGGAAGGCTTTTTTCGCGTTGATGTACTGGATGGTGGAGGACACGTTGTCCACGTTCTCGGCGGTGTTCATGGCCTTGACAAAGACCGTGGCCGCCGCGGTGCCCAGCAGGTTCATGGCGGTGCCCACCAGGGTCTGGTCCGCCTTGAAGTTGATGGCGGCCACCGCCAGCAGCAGGGAGTAGATCACGCCCAAGGCAATGGCGGCCAGCACCACCAGCAAAATCATGACAAAAGCGGGGGTGCTGTCCGGCAGGAACTTCATCATCAGCGCGCCGCCCAGGGCGCCCATGACCATGATGCCCTCCAGGCCGATGTTGATGACGCCGGAGTGCTCGGAGAAGCAGCCGCCCAGGGCCACCAGCAGCAGCACCGACGCGAAGATCAGCGTGTATTGCAGCAGCAGGATCATTTCCCGTCGCCTCCTTTCTCAGCGGCCGCGGCCTTTTTCTCGTCCCGGCGGTTCAGCCAGGCGTTCAGCGCCGTCTTGAAGAAGAGGACGAAGCCGCAGAGGTAGATGATCAGCGCGGAGATAAAGTCGGAGATCTGGGAGGAGTACATGGTCTTGTCCACATACGCGCCTCCGTTGGTGATGTGCTGGATGAAATAGGAGGAGAAGATGGCCCCGATGGGGTTCAGCCCGCCCAGGAAAGCGGCGGCGATGCCGTTGAAGCCCATGGCGGGGACGGCGGACTGGGTGCACTGCCACTGCTCGAAGCCCGAGAGGAACAGCATGGCCGCGCCCATGCCGGCGAGCCCGCCGGCGATGGCCATGGTGAGGATCAGGTTCTTCCGCTCCCGCATGCCGCAGTATTTGGCGGCGAACTTGTTGCAGCCCGTGGCCTTCAGCTCATAGCCCAGCTTGGTCTTCTCCAGCAGGACCCAGACCAGCACCGCCGTCAGGATCGCCAGGGGGATGGCCAGGCCCACGTACTGGTTCTTGCTGAACAGGGCCCCCAGGCCCAGGGAGGGGAGAATGGCCCCCTCATTGGTGCTGGCCAGGGTGTAGGTGTAGGGGCTGGTCTCCTCCTTCACCAGGGTCAGCAGCATGTTCACGGAGTAGAGGCTGATCCAGTTCAGCATGATGCAGGAGATGACCTCGTTGACGTTGCAGTAGGCCTTCAGCAGGCCGGAAATCGCCCCCAGGGCGGCCCCGGCCAGGATGGCGGCGATGAGGCACAGGAACCAGGGCAGCTTCAGCCCCAGGGCGCAGTACAGCGCCGCGCCGGTGCCCACCACGTACTGGCCCGCCGCGCCGATGTTGAACAGGCCCACCTTATAGGCGAAGAGCACGGAGAGACTGCACATCAGCAGGGGGGCGGTCTTCACCAGGGTGCTGCCGAAATAGCGGAGCTGGGCCGTGGACTTGGAGTAGGTCATGAAGTTCTCCACAATGGCCAGAATGGCTCCGTTGGCTCCGGCGGGGTTGATAAGCAGCAGGGCGATATAGCCCACCAGCAGGCCCAGCAGAATGCACAGCAGGGACGCCAGCAGAGACTGGACCGCGCCGTTGCGCAGCAGGGAGGTCTTTTCTCTCTTCATGCCTTACGCCCCCTTCTTCTTCGCGCCGGCCATATAGAGGCCCAGCTCTTCCACCGTGACTTCCTTGGGGTCGAACTCGCCCACGATCTCCCCCTCGTACATGACCAGGATGCGGTCGGAGACATTCATGACCTCGTCCAGCTCCAGGCTCACCAGCAGCACGCCCTTCCCGGCGTCCCGCTGGGCCACGATCTGCTTGTGGATGTACTCGATGGCGCCCACGTCCAGGCCCCGGGTGGGCTGGACGGCGATGAGCAGCTCCGGGTCCTTGTCGATTTCCCGGGCAATGATGGCCTTCTGCTGGTTGCCGCCGGACATGCTCCGGGCCGCCGTGACGGGGCCCTGGCCGGAGCGGACGTCATACTGCTCGATGAGGCCCACGGCGTACTCCCGGATGGCCTTCCGCTTCAAAAAGCCGGCGGGGGTGACGAAGTGGTTTTCAAAGTAGCGCTGGAGCACCATGTTGTCCTCCAGGGAGTAGTCCAGCACCAGGCCGTGCTTGTGCCGGTCCTCGGGGATGTGGCTCATGCCGGAGGTGTTCCGCTTGCGGATGGGCGCCCTGGTGATGTCCTGGCCGCCCAGGGTCAGCGTGCCCTCCTTCAGGGGCTCCAGGCCGGAGATGCCGTAGACCAGCTCCGTCTGTCCGTTGCCGTCGATGCCCGCGATGCAGACGATCTCCCCCCGGCGGACCTGGAAGCTCACGTTTTTCACCGCGTTATTGTTGTGCCGCTTGGAGGCCACGGTCATATTTTTCACGTCCAGCACCACCTCGCCGGGCCGGGCGGGGGCCTTCTCCACCACGAAGTTCACGTCCCGGCCCACCATCATCCGGCTCAGCTCCTCCTGGGAGGTGGCGGCGATGTCCACGGTGCCGATGTACTTGCCCTTGCGCAGCACGGAGCAGCGGTTTGCCACGGACATGATCTCCCCCAGCTTGTGGGAGATGAAGAGGATGCTCTTCCCCTCGGCGGAGAGGTTCCGCATGATCTGCATCAGCTCGTCGATCTCCTGGGGAGTCAGCACAGCAGTGGGCTCGTCGAAGATCAGGATCTCGTTCTCCCGGTACAGCATCTTCAAAATCTCGGTGCGCTGCTGCATGCCCACGGTGATGTCCTCCACCAGGGCGTCCGGGTCCACGTGGAGGCCGTATTTCTCGGAGAGGGCCAGCACCTTCTCCCGGGCCTCCGCCTTCTGGAGGAAGCCGTGTTTGCAGGGCTCCACGCCCATGATGATGTTGTCCAGGACGGTGAAACACTCCACCAGCTTGAAGTGCTGGTGGACCATGCCGATGCCAAGGTCGTTGGCGTCGTTGGGGTCCTTGATGGACACCACCTGGCCGTCCTTTTTGATGACGCCCTCCTCCGGCTGGTACAGGCCGAAGAGCACGCTCATCAGCGTGGACTTTCCGGCGCCGTTCTCCCCCAGGAGGGCATGGATCTCGCCTTTTTTCAGCTGCAGGGTGATATTGTCGTTTGCCACGATGCCGGGGAACCGCTTGGTGATGTTCAGCATCTCAATGGCGTAACTCTGTTCCAATTTCACGACCTCCTCCTTCTCTGTTTCCTGAACCGCCCGTGAAAAAATAGGTTCCTGTTTATTATACCATATCCCAGGGGGAATTTCAAAGCATTTTTTGCAAATTTTCACAAGGGCGGGAAGGTCCCGGGGACGCTGAAAAGCGAGGACGGGAAGGTCCCGGGGACGCTGAAAAGCGAGGACGGGAAGGTCCCGTCCTCGCTTTGCCCGAGGGATTTTTTACTTGATGTTGCCCAGGTCGTTGACCGTGATGTTGGACACGGCGGGCATGGCGGAGATGTCGTCGGACACGGTGATCTTGCCGTCGAACATATCCTTCACCAGGGCCTTGTAGTCGTCCTGGGAGAAGCCGTCGCCCCACTGGGTGGTCTCCATGGGGATCAGGACGTAGTTGGCGCTGGGATCGTCGCCGGAAACCAGGCCCAGGGCCTCGGCCTTGCCGGCGTAGTTGCCGAAGTTGCCGTTCTGGACCTCGGTGAGCATATGGTCCACCGTGGCGGCCAGGCCCTTCATGGCGGAGGTCAGGGTCACGCCCTCGCCGTAGGCGGCATCCAGGTTGAAGCTCTGGTCCACGTCCACGCCGATGACCTTGGTGCCGGGGACCTTGGCGGCCGCCTCACCAGCGGAGGTGCAGATGCCGCCGCCGCAGGCGAAGACCACTTCCACGCCCAGGTTCTGATACCAGTTGTCCACATAGGCGGTGATATCGGGGTCGCCGAAGAACTGGTTGCCGTAGACATATTCGACGGTCACGCCGCTCAGGCCCATCTCGCCGGCGGCGGCGTCCACGCCCTGGACATAGCCGTAGCCGAAGCGCTGCACGGCGGGAACCGCCATGCCGCCCAGGTAGCCCAGGTGGGTGTAGCCCAGCTTCACGGCGGCGTAGCCGGCCATGTAGCCGCAGAGCTCTTCCTTATAGACGGCGCAGTACACATTGCCGGGGACGGCGCCGCCCACGTCGCCCTCGCTGACGTCCAGGGCGATGAAGCTGATCTCGGGATAGACGTCGGCCACCTGGGTGATGGTCTCGCCGAAGGCGAAGCCGGGCATGACGATGACGTTGTACTCCTCGTCGGCGGCCTTCTCCACCATGGCCACGCGCTCGGCGGTGGAGTCGCCGGCGGGCTTGTAGTAGGTGAAGTCCACGCCGTTGGCCTCGCACCAGGCCTTGCTGGCCTCGTAGGTGGTCTGGTTAAAGGACTGGTCCGTGATGTCGCCGTAGTCCGTGATCATGGCGACCCGGATGTCGCTGGCTCCGCCCTCGCTGCCGCCGTCGTCGGCGGGGGTGGTGGCGGGCTCCTGCTGCTGGCTGTCTCCGCCGGTGCTGCCGGAATCGCCGGAATTCCCGGAGTCGTTGCCGCCGCAGGCGGCCAGGGACAGAACCATCGCCAAAGTCAGCAGGATCGCAAATAACTTCTTCATTGCTATCAACCTTCCTTCCATATGTTCCTCTGAAAACAGAGGTCGGCCTCAGCGGGCCAAGCCCATTATAACAAGTCCTTTTTCAGATTTCAACCGGATTTCCGAAATGTTTTCCTTTTCGACAAATTTCCGGAGGAACTCCATCGTTTCTCACAAAAGCGGCGGAATCCTCCCCTTCCAATTTCACCGTTTCGCCATCCGGACGGCGGTCTCCAGGGCGATCTCCATCATCTCCGTCAGGGAGGACTGCCGCTCCGCCGGGGGCAGGGCCTCGCCGGTGACCAGGTTGTCGGTGACGGTGCAGATGGTCAGGGCCCGCTTTCCCTCCTCGGCGGCGTTCAGGTAGAGGCCCGCCGTCTCCATGTCGATGGCCAGAACTCCCATGGGGGCCCATTCCAAACCGCTGCCGTGCTTGTAATAGAACACGTCGGAGCTGAGGATGTTCCCCACCGGGGGCTCCACGCCCCGCGCCCGGGCCGCCGCCACGGCGGTCTCCAGCAGGCGGAAATCCGCGATGGGGGCAAAGACCCCGGGGAGCCGCAGGTGGTGGGCGAAGTTGGAATCCGTACAGGCCCCCTGAGCCAAGACCAGGTCCCGGAGTTTCAGCTTCTCCGAGAGGGCCCCGGTGGTGCCCACCCGGATGATGTTCTCCACGCCGTAGAAGTGGAAGAGCTCGTGGGAGTAGATGCCGATGCTGGGGATGCCCATGCCGGAGGCCATGGTGGAGACGGGGATGCCCCGGTAGGTCCCCGTCCAGCCCTGGATGCCCCGGACGTTGTTCACCAGCCGGGGATGCTCCAGGAAGGTCTCTGCGATGAATTTGGCCCGCAGGGGATCGCCGGGCATGAGGACCGTGGGGGCGAAATCGCCCTTGGCGGCCTCGTTGTGAGGCGTGCCCATGTCAGCCCTCCAGGGCTTTCACAGCCTTGACGATGCGGCTGGTGCCCAGGCGGGAGGCCCCCAGGTTGATGAAGTCCTCCGCGTCCTTCAGGTCCGCGATGCCGCCGGCGGCCTTGATCTTCACGTTGGGGCCCACGTGCTTGGCGAAGAGGGCCACATCCTCCCGGGTGGCCCCGCCGCCGCCGAAGCCGGTGGAGGTCTTGATATAATCCGCCCCGGAGGCGGTGACGATCTCGCACATCTTGACCTTCTCCTCATCCGTGAGGAGGCAGCACTCGATGATGACTTTCAGGAGCTTCCCCTTGCAGGCGGCCTTGATGGCCTTGATCTCCGCCAGGAGCTCGTCCCACTTCCGGTCCTTCACCCAGCCGATGTTGATGACCATGTCCACTTCCTCCGCGCCGTTTTCCACGGCGTCTGTCGCCATGAAGCACTTGGCGGCGGTGGTGTCGTAGCCGTTGGGGAAGCCGATGACGGTGCAGACGGCCAGTTTGCCCTGGAGGTACTCCGCCGCCTGCTTCACGTAGCTGGCGGGGATGCAGACGCTGGCGCACTGGTACTTGAGCCCATCGTCGCAGATGACCTTGATCTCCTCCCAGGTAGCTCCCTGGGCCAGCAGGGTGTGGTCGCACTTTCCAAGAATTTCCTTCAGTTCCATTTCAGCGTTCTCCTTTATTATGGTAGTATTATCCCGGCTCAGGGGGGACGATCTTCCTTTTTATTATACCAGACCGCCCGCCGCCTGTCCAGTAGGCTCCCCACTTGCAAAGCCGGTTTCGACGTGCTACAATAGGACGACTATTCTTAATGGAGGCTTCTCCCATGAAAAAACGAATCCTTCCCCTGCTCTGCGCCTTGATGCTGCTTCTGGGCGCGGTCCCCTCCGCCGCCGCCCTGGAGGGGGAATCCCGGCGGGCCGCCGGGACCCTGGCCGGCCTCGGCCTCATTGACGCCGTTCCCGACCACGAGGCCCTGGGCCGCCCCGCCGCCCGCATTCACGGGACAAACCTGCTGGTGCGCCTCTCCGGCGCCGTTTCCTCCGACCTGCCCACCGGCGCCCAGGACTATGCCGTGGCCCAGGGCTGGGTCACCGTCACCGGAGGACAGGAGGACCCCCTGCCCACCGCCGAGTTCTGCGCGTCCCTGCTGCGGCTGCTGGGGTATGAGGGCTTTACCGACGAGAACGCGGACACGTTCGCCCGGCGGGCGGCCCTGACCACCCGGAACTACGACGAGACCCTCACCCTGGGAGACCTGTACCAGCTGGCCCTGAACGCCCTGGCCTTCCCCGCCAGGGACGGCGGGACCCTGGCCCAGGGCCTGGTGGAGAAGGGCCGCTGCACCCAGGCCCAGATCCGGAGCCTCTTCCCGGAGGAGCTCACCGCCCGGCAGGTGGCGGACCGCCACATGGCCGCCGCCTTCCAGCTGGACGTGTACTACACCGAGAACGCCTATAAGAAAGACATCCGGAGCAACGGCGGCAGCGGCTTCTTCGTCTCCGCCGACGGCCTGGCCGTCACCAACTACCACACCATCGAGGACGCCGTTCAGGCCACCGCCACCCTCATCACCGGCGAGACCTTCCTGGTGGACCGGGTGCTGTTTTACGACCCCGACGCGGACCTGGCCCTGCTGCGGATCTCCAGGACTTCCACGGACAAGACGGAGGTTCCCTTCTTCTCCTTCCTGGAGATCGCGGAGGAGCCGGAGCTCCGCCGGGGAGACCGGATCTACACCCTGGGCGTGCCCCTGGGCATCACCCCCGCCATCAGTGAGGGCATCGTCAGCGCCACGGACCACACGGTCTCGAAGTTCAGCGCCCCCTGCGTGGTCAACACCGCCGACATCTCCCACGGCAGCAGCGGCGGCGCCCTGCTGAATGTCTACGGCCATGTGGTGGGCGTCACCTCCGGGGCCTATGAGGCGGGAAACAGCCTGTACATCTCCGTCTCCCTGGCCCCCGTCCTGGCGGCGGACTGGGAGGCCGAGGGTCTCACTCTGGCGGAGGTCAAAGCGGAACTGCAGAAGCAGGGATGACCGGGCAGAGAATTTCCGGAGAATTTTCCGGAAATGTCAATAGTAAATGCGAAAAAAATATAAAATTTTTTTGAGCGTGTCAAATCAAGGCGGCGACGTACTCCCTGAACAACATTTCAGACGTTTTCCACCCTAATATTTTACGCGGATAGTTGTTCATCCATTGTTCAGCCTGTGCAACCTCCGCGTCGGTCACGTTGCCGAAATCTGTTCCTTTCGGGAAAGGCCGTCGAATCATCTTGTTTTGACATTCGTTTGACCCGCGTTCATAGGACGAATACGGGTGGCAGAAATAAACTTTTGTCCGGTTCAACGTCTTTCGGATGGCGGACCGCTCCAGCCGGTCCACGTCTGCAAATTCCCCGCCATTGTCAACGGTGATCGTCTGAAAAATTTTCCTGAACATGACCGGCCCGTATTTCCGTTCGATACGGTCCAGCGCCTTTATCACGCTTTCCGCGGTTCTGTCCTTTATCCGCACAATGATTTCTTCACGGGTCAACCGCTCTGTTAAGACGAACAGGGCCTTTGACCCGTCCTTTTTGCTGTAAACGGTGTCCCCCTCCCAATGTCCGAACGTTTCCCGCGTGTCAACCTCCGCCGGGCGCTTTTCGATACTGTCCCCCCGCGGCGGGCGCTTCATCGTCTTAACTTTTTTATAGGTCCGTTTCTTTTTCGGCTTTTCCGGCAAGTCCGCATTTGTCAGGAAGCGGAAAACGCCCTTTGTGATATAGCTGTAAAATGTGCTTACGCAAATAGACGTTGAAAACTTTTTCCCCTCAATTTTAATGGACGCAAGGGCGGCGGCTGGGGAATACTTTTCTTCGATCACTTTCTTTTCCAGAAAGTCCGCAAGTTCACGATCATTCCCGATTTTCAGCCCAGCGCCTTTCTTCCGTAAATTCTCCTGATATTTCCGCTCTGCTTCATCCGGGTTATACCGTTCTTCTTCCGTCCAGTCCGAATTGCGGTGAATCATGCGGGCGCGCTTGATCTCCCGGTAAATCGTGCTTACGTGAACATGAAGCCTTTCTGCTATTTCTTTCGGTTTTTTTCCGTCCAGCAAAGCGTCCTCCAGCCTGTATCTATCCGTCTTTGTCAGGTGACTAAAACAATGTCCCATGTTATACCCTCCAAATCCGAACCCGCCCCGCCACAAGGCAAGGGCGGGTTCCTGTTTTTTCGACATGGAAAGTATAACATTCTATTCATACTCACGCAAGTATAAATTCTGATTATTCGCGCATTAGTAACCATTCGACGGAAACGCCCAGCACGTCCGAAAGAACCAAAAGTTCATAATCTGTCACAAACCGCGTTCCGATCTCGATTCTTGAAACGCTGTCCCGCTCCATAATAACCCCCGCCACTTGCAGGCGGGCCGCAAGGTCCGCTTGTGTGATACTCAGGCGGGCGCGCGCTTCCCGCACCCTATCGCCGCAAAGATTCTTCCTCCCCTTGTAATCGTAAATTTTCATTTGTTTACCCTCCGACGCGTGTTAAAGTTCAGATTCATTCTTGACATTAGCACGCGTTCCAGCAATAATTGTGTTAAAGGTCAGAACGCCAGCGTCCCCGGCGGTCCGGCCCCCAATAAATAAAAGTCCGTCCGCTGATCGCGGGCGGCAGAATGGAGGATTTCACATGAAGCAGTTTCTTTCCCTTGTCCTTTTGGCGGCGTTGGTTTTATCCCTTGCCGCCTGTGGCGGCGCGGTGGTTGATTATGATACCCCCAAATCCGGCGAATTGTCCGCCGCATACGATTTTTACCGGGATTCTCAATCGTCCCTTGCTTCCGGTATGGCAATCACCCCCGAACAGGCCGACGACGTTTTTCTTGTCCTCATTTCCTGCGGCATGGACGGCAAGGTTTCCAACGTTACGCGCAAGCAGGGCGACGACGGACATTGCACCATTACCAGCGGTTTTAATACGTTCGACGTGTATTACACGGGCGGCGTTGTTGACCGCGTGGACAAGGGCGGTGAAACGCTGTACCCGGCCCCCGCCGCTTCCGACGACGACAACCCCTTGACGGCCTGTGACCTGATCGTGAAAGACGTTGAAAGCGGGACCGGCGAAAAGATCGGCGAATATGCGTATATTGAAATCAGCAAAGGCCAGCTTGAATCTGTCACGGCTGAACAATATAAAGATTTCGCCGAAACCGTCGTGAAAGATAGCGGTTACAACTGGGTTGCGATTGTCTGCGACGACGGGACGGGAATTTGCTTCCCCGGCTCCATGTACTACGTCGCCCAATACGGGAAGCAGGACACGGACGGCGGAATTCTGGAAGTCGCCGGAACGATCACGCTTGACGAAAGCGGCGGTTATACTTACGAACCGGGCGAATGATCTTGCATACAGCAAAGGCGGCGGGCATTGCGCCCGCCGCCTTTCTTTTACTGTTCAAACGTCCGCCCGATAATGAACCGGGCGTATATATCCGCTATATCCTCTAATGATTCCACGCGCGAAAAGTCCTGTCCGGCGCACGTTGCTTCGTAGATGGTCCCATAGAACGCGGCCCGCTTCCTTACCGGTTGCGTTTCTATGATTTCCCGGACCCGCTCGAACGCGTCGTTCTCCATGACTGTTTGAAGCCGCGTCCGCTCTTCTTCCAGTTCCGCCGCGTCCTTTACAGCTTCCACGAAAACCGGGTGAAAGGTCACTTTGCATTCGTTCACGCCTGTTCCCCCCAATTTTCCCCGATTCCCGCCGCCGCGTCAAGCGTCTTTTCCAGCCACTCGTTCAGAGACATTCCCGCCGCCTGCGCCGCCGCAAGGTAAATTTCCTTTTTCCCTTTTTTGACATACGGGTAAAGTCTGTCGTAATTTTCCGTATTCCACTTATTTTTTGCGCGGGTATTGCTTGCGTACTTCTTTTTTTCCATTCCCAGCCCCTCCTTTCGGGTCGCTTATTGATTATAACACCTTTTTTATACTCACGCAAGTATGAAATTTTGCACAATCTCACGTGAGTATTTTTGTTCAACATTCCCCGTTGACTTTTCATACTCACGTGAGTATAATAATAATCAGAAAGAGCGAAACACAAGCCGCCCGGTTGCCGGGGCGTAAAGTTCGGCAACGGCCAACCTTACGGGCCGACACGAAAAGGGGGCCGACACGGTACAAGGTAACTTCAACATTTCGTTTTATATATGGAGGTAATCACATGAACACTTTTGAAATCGGCAAGGACGAAAATTTACAAAAAGGCTTGCGCTTTCTCATGAGCTGTGGTATATTGCATATGTTAGAGTAAGATGGAAGCTAAGGTAAGGAGTGGGCCGGCGGTCCGCTCTTTCTTTTGGCAATTTTCCTTTCCTCAAAATGATTTGGAGGGTTGTCCGTTTATGAAGAAAATCACCGAGCTCACCGCGGAGCTGGCCGCTCCCGCCATCGCGGAGGCGGGCTGCACCCTCTGGGATGTGGAGTATGTCAAGGAGGGCGGGACCTGGTACCTCCGGGTGCTGCTGGACAAGGAGGGCGGTGTGGACATTCTGGACTGCGAGGCCGTGTCCCGGAAGCTCTCGGACCTGCTGGACGAGGCGGACCCCATCGAGGGCAGCTACACCCTGGAGGTGGGCTCCGCCGGGGCGGAGCGGGCGCTGAAGCGGCCCGGGGACTTCGCCCAATTTATAGGCAGCCCTGTGCTGGTGAAGCTCTACCGCGCCCTGGACGGGCGGAAGGAGATCCCCGGTGTGCTGACGGCCTACGATTCGGAGAGCGGCGCCGTCACCGTGGAGGCGGGGGGTGCGTCCCGGACCTTTGAGAAGAAGGACGTGGCCCTGGTCCGCCTGCGGGTGGAATTTTGACATGGGTTATTATTTTAAAGTGTATTTCAGTGATAAGGAGAATCGGCAAAGATGAGAGGCAAGAAGCAGAAAGAACCCGCCGGCATGAACCCCGGGGAGATCTTCGCCGCCCTGGACCTTTTGGAGCAGGAGCGGGGCATTCCCAAGGAGGCCATGCTGGAGAAGGTCATCAAGGCCATCACCACCGCCTACCAGCGGGACCACAAAGATGTGGAGGAGGAGAACATCGTCGTGGAGGCGGACGAGGAGCACAAAGAGCTCCGCATGTTCATCCGCAAGACCGTGGTGGACGAGGAGGACTACGTGGACCCCTTCAACGAGATGTCCCTGGAGGAGGCCAAAGCCATTTCCGCCCGGTATGAGATCGGCGACGTGGTGAACATCCCGGTGGACAAGATGGAGTTCGGCCGCATCGCCGCCGGAAACGGCAAGCAGGTCATCATCCAGGGCTTGCGGGAGGCCGAGCGGGGCAAGGTTTACGACGAGTTCAACTCCAAGCAGCACGAGATCCTCACTGGCGTGGTCACCCGCATCGACCCCCGGAACGGCGCGGCCTCCCTCCGCATCGGCACTGGCGCGGAGTCCACCGAGGCGCTGCTGCTGGCCGGGGAGCAGGTCCCCGGCGAGCCCCTGGAGGAGGGCATGCACATCAAGGTCTACGTGGTGGACGTGCGCCACTCCACCCGGGGGCCCCAGGTGCTCATCTCCCGGACCCATCCGGGATTGGTGAAGCGGCTCTTTGAGCTGGAGGTGCCGGAGATCTTCGACGGCTCCGTGGAAGTGCGGTCCATCGCCCGGGAGGCGGGCAGCCGCACGAAGATGGCCGTCTGGTCCCGGGAGGAGAACGTGGACCCCATCGGCGCGTGCGTTGGGCCCAGGGGCCAGCGGGTGGCCGCCATCGTCGACGAGCTCCGAGGGGAGAAAATCGACATCATCAAGTACAGCGAGGACCCCGCCGAGTTCATCGCCGCCGCCCTGGCCCCCGCCGACGTGGTGGACGTGCGCATGGCGGAGGAGGGAGTCAAGGCCTGCCGCTGCGTGGTGCCCGACGACCAGCTGTCCCTGGCCATCGGCAAGGAGGGCCAGAACGCCCGCCTGGCCGCCCGGCTGACGGGATATAAAATCGACATCAAGCCCCAGAGCTACCAGCCGGAAGAGGACGAGGAGCTCTTCGGCGCGGAGAGCCCGGAGGTTTTGGAGGACGGGGAGTCCCCGGAGAGCGAAGAGGCCCCGGAGGCTTCCGAGGAGTAAGCCGGCAGTTTGCCGGTTTGGACGGATTTTGACAGAAAGGGGGGACCCGCGTGCCCAAGGTGAAAAAGATTCCCCAGCGCCAGTGCGTCGGCTGCCGGGAGATGAAGGATAAGAAAGCCCTTTTGCGGGTGGTTCGCTCCCCGGAGGGGACCGTCAGCCTGGACTTCACCGGGAAGAAGCCCGGCCGGGGGGCCTATGTGTGCCCGGACGCGGCGTGCCTGAAAAAGGCTCGAAAGTCCCGGGCCCTGGAGCGGGCCTTTGAGACCGCCATTCCCCCCGAGGTGTACGACGCCATGGAGGCGGAGCTGGGAGGCGGGACATGAACGGACAGAACGTGCTCTCCCTCCTGGGTCTCGCCCTCCGGGGCGGGAGGCTGGCCGTGGGAGAGGAGCCCGCGGCCCTGGCCGCCAAGGCCGGACAGGCGCGGCTGCTGCTGACGGCCTCCGACGCGTCGGGGAACACCCTCCGCCGGGCGGAGCACCTGGCGGAGGAGGGGCACTGCCTCCACCTGACGCTCCCCTTTGCCAAGGCGGAGCTGGGCGGGGCCCTGGGCCGGGGCAGCGCCGCCATCGCGGCCCTGACGGACCTGGGGCTGGCCGCCGCCGCGGCGGAGCGGCTGGCCCAATTGGACCCGGAGCGGTACGGCGAGGCCGCCGCCCGGATGGACCTGAAGCGCCGCCGGGCCGCGGAACGGAAAAACGCCCCCCGGCGGGACCCGCTGAAACGGGAACCGCCGCCCAAAGGGCAGGACCGCCGTCCCCCCAGGCCCCGCCGGGAGGGAGAACGGCGGACCGAAAAGCCCTGGGACCGTCCCCGGGACGGGGAGCGGAGGGGCACCGGAGGCCCTCACGGCGGCAGGCCGGGAGAGGCCCGAAGCGGCAGGCCGGACCGCCCCGGCGAACGAAGGACCGTCAAGGGCCGCCCTCAGGGCGGAAAACCGGGCCGCCCGCCCCGCCGCGGAGGCGGACCCAAGCCTCCCTTTGGCGGAGGCCGGGACAAGGGCGGGGGGCGCTGAGGTGCCGCCCCGGACGACAGGGCCCCGGAGGCCCATCCATTTCCATAAAATTTCTCCGCTCCCAAGTCCGTCTGAAAGCCGGCGGAGGGTCCGCCGGTTTTCAAACGGGCTTCTGGAGAGGAACAGAACGAGGTGTTTTATTTGGCTATTGAAAAATACAGAGTCCATGAGGTGGCGAAGGACTTCGGCCTTCCCACCAAGACCATCACGGAGATCCTGACCAGGTACGGCGCGGCGCCCAAGAACCACATGCAGGTGCTGACGGACCGGGAGCTGTCCATCATCTTTGACCGGCTGACCCAGGATCATCCCATTTCCGACATCCAGGTCATCTTCCAGGAGACCTACCAGGAGGCGAAGCCCGCCCCGGCGGAGGAGAAGGCGCCCCAGCAGCCCGCCAAGCCGGCCGTCCAGCCGGGCAAGCCCGCCCAGCCGCCTGCGGCCGGGCAGCAGCCCGCCCAGGGCCAGAAACAGCAGGGCGGGCAGCCCAAGCTCGCTCCCCAGCAGCAGGGGCAGCAGAACCAGCAGCCCGTTCAGAGGCCCGCCAGCCGGGTGCCTCAGAAGAAGATCGTGGACACCCGGAAGGGCGGCGACGTGAACCTGGCCAAGTACGACGAGCGCCTGGAGACGTTGGGCGGCCAGCAGGGCGAGCGGATGCAGCGCCAGCAGCGCTCCGGCCGGGAGAAGGTCCGGGGCGGCCAGCAGCGCCGGGGCGGCCCCGTGTTCTCCAACAAGCGCCGCCAGGACGAGGCGGAGAAGATGCGCCGCCTCCAGCTGGAGATTGCCAAGAAGGCCCCCGTCAAGGTCTCCATCCCCGATGAGATCAGCGTGGGCGAGTTGGCCTCCCGCATGAAAAAGACCGGCGCCGAGGTGGTCAAGGCCCTGATGAAAAACGGCATCATGGCCTCCCTGCCCCAGATGATCGACTACGACACCGCCGCCTTCATCGCCGAGGAAATGGGCTGCAAGGTGGAAAAAGAGGTGGTCGTCACCATTGAGGAGAAGCTCATCGACGTGTCCGAGGACAAGGCGGAGGACCTGGTCCCCCGGGCCCCGGTCGTGGTGGTCATGGGCCACGTGGACCACGGCAAGACCTCCCTGCTGGACACCATCCGGAATACCTCCGTCGCCTCCGGCGAGGCCGGCGGCATCACCCAGCACATCGGCGCCTATCAGGTCCAGGTGAACGGCAAGCCCATCACCTTCCTGGACACGCCGGGCCACGAGGCGTTTACCTCCATGCGGGCCCGGGGCGCCATGGTGACGGACATCGCCATTTTGATGGTGGCGGCGGACGACGGCATCATGCCCCAGACCATTGAGTCCATCAGCCACGCCAAGGCCGCCAACATTCCGATCCTGGTGGCCATCAACAAGATTGATAAAGAAAACGCCAACCCGGACCGGGTGATGCAGCAGCTCACGGAGCACGGGCTGGTCCCCGAGGACTGGGGCGGCGAGACCATCTGCTGCAAGGTCTCCGCCAAGAAGAACATCGGCATCGAGAACCTTCTGGAGAACCTGGTGCTTCTGGCGGAGATCCAGGAGCTGAAGGCCAACCCCAACCGGGCCGCCTCCGGTACCGTCATCGAGGCGCGGCTGGACAAGGGCCGGGGCCCCGTGGCGACGCTGCTGGTGCAGAACGGCACCCTGAAGCAGGGCGACATCATCATCGCGGGCACCGCCGTGGGCAGGGTCCGGACCATGCTGGACTACAAGGGAAGCCGCCTCACGGAGGCGGGCCCCTCCGTCCCCGTGGAGATCGCGGGCCTCAGCGAGGCCCCCACCGCCGGGTCCCCCTTCTTCGCCGTCAGCGACGAGCGGATGGCGAGAGAACTGGTGGAGCAGCGCAAGGCCGAGGAGCGGGCCAAGGCCGCCGCCCCCGTGCAGAAGGTCAGCCTGGAGAACCTGTTCGACCAGATCCAGGCCGGCGAGCGGAAGGAGCTGGCCCTCATCGTCAAGGCCGACGTCCAGGGCAGCGTGGAGGCCGTGAAGGCATCCCTGGAGAAGCTCTCCAACGACGAGGTGAACGTCCGGGTGATCCACGGCGGCGTGGGCGCGGTAAACGAGTCCGACGTCATGCTGGCCGCCTCCTCCAACGCCATCATCGTGGGCTTTAACGTCCGGCCCGACGCCGCCGCCCGGGACGGCGCGGCGCGGCAGAACGTGGATATGCGGATGTACCGGGTCATCTACGACTGCATCGACGAGATCACCGCCGCCATGAAGGGCATGCTGGCCCCCAAGTACCGGGAGGCGCTGCTGGGCCACGCGGAGGTCCGCCAGACCTACAAGGTCTCGGGCGTGGGCACCGTGGCGGGCTGCTACGTCCAGGACGGCAAGATCGTCCGGAACTGCTCCGTCCGGCTGGTCCGGGACGGCATCGTCATCCACGAGGGCGTGCTGGGCTCCCTCCAGCGGTTCAAGGACGCCGCCAAGGAGGTGGCCGGCGGCTACGAGTGCGGCCTGACCATCGAGAAGTTCAACGATATCAAGGAAGGCGATATCGTGGAAGGCTATACCATGGAGGAAATTCCTCAGTAAGGACATGATAAAGGCGGCGGTATCACCGCCGCCTTTCTTAAAAAAGGAGGACGCCTATGGCCTCAAACCGAATCAACCGCATCAACGACGAGATCCAGCGGGAGCTGGCGGCCCAGCTCCGCAATCTGAAGGACCCCCGGGTCTCCGGCACCGGCATGGTCTCCATCACTCGGGTGGACACCACCAACGACTTACGCTATGCCCGGGTCTATGTCAGCGTGCTGAACAAGGACCAGGAGAAGGACGTGCTGAAGGGCTTGAAGTCCGCCTCCGGCTTCCTCCGGCGGGAGCTGGGGCATGTCCTCCAGCTCCGCTACACGCCGGAGCTCCAGTTCATCGGGGACGACTCCATCCAGCACGGGGCCCACATTCTGGAGCTGCTGCGCCGCGAGGAGGAGAAGGACGCCGCCCGGGGCCCCAAGCCCGAGGTGGAGGAATGACCACGCTCACCCTGCGCCAGACTGCGGAGCGGCTGCGGTCCTTTGACAACGTGCTGATCCTCACCCATATCCGGCCCGACGGGGACACGGTAGGGTCCGCCGCCGCCCTCTGCGCGGGGCTGCGGGCCCTGGGGAAGACGGCGTACCTGCTGCCCAATCCCGGACTGACGGACACCACGGCCCCTTACTTCCGGCCCTACGCCGCCTGGGCGGGGTTTCAGCCGGAGAGGGTGGTCTCCGTGGACATCGCCGCGGCGGACCTGTTTCCGGAGAACGCCAAGCCCTACGGGGACCGGGTGGACCTGGCCATTGACCACCATCCGTCCTTCGAGGGCTTCGGCCGGGAGAACTACGTCCGCCCCTCCGCCGCCGCCACGGGGGAGATCATCTACGACATTCTCGCCCTGCTGGGCCCCGTCACGGCGGAGATGGCCCTGCCCCTCTACGTGGCCGTGTCCACGGACTGCGGCTGCTTCGCCTACAACAACACCACCGCCTACACCCACGCCGTGGCCGCCGCGCTGCTGCGGACCGGCATCGATTTCCAGGCGGTGAACAAGACCTTTTTCCGCACGAAAACCCGGAGGCGCCTGGCCCTGGAGGCCGCCATGCTGGGCGGCGTCGAGTACCACGACCACGAGCGGGTGGCGGTGCTGTCCGTGCCCCTGGACCTCATCGCCCGGGTGCAGGCCACGGAGACCGACGCGGAGGACCTCTCCGCTCTGGGCGGGCAGATCGAGGGGGTGGACTGCGCCGTCACCATGCGGGAGCTCCGCCCCGGCGTGTGGAAGTTCTCCCTCCGCACCGGGCCCCGGGTCAACGCCACGAAGGTCTGCGCCCTCTTGGGGGGCGGGGGCCACGCCGCCGCCGCCGGGTGCACCGTGGAGGCCCCCTTCGAGGCGGCCAAGCGGCGGATGCTGGAGGCCATCGCCCAGGTGGTCCCGGACTTTACTCTGTAAGCGGGAGGTCCCTATGCCAAACGGGATACTCATTATCGACAAACCCGCCGGGTGGACCTCCATGGACGTGTGCGCCAAGATACGGGGCATCCTCCGCGAGAAGCGGGTGGGGCACGGCGGGACGCTGGACCCCATGGCCACGGGGGTCCTTCCGGTTTTCGTGGGCCGGGCCACCCGGGCCGTGGAGTTCGCCGAAAAGGGCGGCAAGGAGTACGTTGCCGGACTGCGCCTGGGCGTCGTGACCAACACCCAGGACACCAGCGGGGAGGTGCTGGAGGAGAACAAGGCGTTTGTGACCGGGGAACAGCTGGAAACGGCCCTGGCTCAATTCCGCGGAGATATTCTCCAGGTGCCGCCCATGTACTCCGCCATTAAAGTGAACGGGAAAAAGCTCTACGAGCTGGCCCGGAAGGGCAAGGAAGTGGAGCGAAAGCCCCGGCCCGTTACCATCTATGAACTGGAGCTGCTGGGCTGGCCGGACGCGGGAGAGGATTTCCGGCTCCGCGTCCGCTGCTCCAAGGGGACGTATGTCCGCACCCTCTGCCATGACATCGGCCGGCTTCTTGGCTGCGGCGGCGCTATGTCCTCCCTCCGGCGGACCATGGCGGCGGGCTTCACCCTGGCGGACGCCGTGACCATCGAGGATGTGCAGGGGCGGGGGGAGGCCTTGCTGCGGCCCCTGGACAGCCTGTTTTCCGGGTACCCGGCGGTGACGCTCCGGTCCCCGGGGCAGGAAAAGCGGGTCCGCTGCGGGAACCCCGTCACCCTGCCGGGGACGGCGGAGGGAACCTACCGGGTCTACGGGCAAAACGGGGACTTCCTCTGCCTCTCCCGGGGAGCGGCGGACGGGACGCTGACGTCCATCAAGAATTTCTTTGGAGCGTAGTATGAAAGAACGAGTCATTGCCCTGGGCTTTTTCGACGGGGTCCACCTGGGCCACGCCGCCCTTCTGCGCCGGACGGCGGAGGAGGCGGCCCGCCGGGGGTGTACGCCCGCCGTGTTTACCTTTGACCGCCCTCCCAAGGAGGTGGTCACCGGGGTCCCCTGCCCCCTCATCAACTCCCCGGAGGACCGCCGGGATCTGGTCCGGCGGCTCTACGGCATCAAGGAGGTCATCCTGGCCCCCTTTGACCGGGAGATGATGACCACCAGCTGGGAGGACTTCGTCACGGAGCTGCTGGTGGGCCGCTGGCACGCCGTCCACCTGGTGGCGGGCCACGACCACCGCTTCGGCCACAAGAACCAGGGCACGCCGGAGCTTCTGAAAGAGAAGTGCGCCGCCCTGGGCCTGGGCTGCGACATTATCCCCAAGGTGGAAATTGGCGGGGTCACCGTCAGCTCCACTTACATCCGCCGCCTGGTGGAGCTGGGACAGGTGGAGCGGGCGAACCGCTTCCTGGGCCACCCCCACACCCTGACGGGCACCGTCCGCCACGGGCGGGGCCTGGGCTCCTCCCGGCTCTTCCCCACGGCGAACCTGACCGTCCCGCCCCACGTGCTGGTCCCCAGCCACGGGGTCTACGTGACCCGGGTCTATTTCGAGGACGGGACCAGCTGCCCCGCCGTCACCAACGTGGGCACCCGGCCCACGGTGAACAGCGGAAGCGACGTGACGGTGGAGGCGTGCCTGCTGGACTTCCAGGGGGATCTGTACGGGAGAACTCTGCGGCTGGAGTTTTACCGGCATCTCCGGGACGAGATCCGCTTTGACTCCCTGGAGGCCCTCCGGGCCCAGATCGCCGCCGACGCGGAGACTACAAGGCGGTACTTTCAGGAGAATCATTCGCAGCAAACATGACAAACAAGGGCCGGACGGAACCTTCCGTCCGGCCCTTGCCCGCTATTTTTTAAACTCGTCCACACGAAGGCAGCGCATGGCGTTCAAAATGGCGAGAAACGCCACGCCCACGTCGGCGAACACCGCCTCCCACATGGTCGCCACGCCGAAGGCCCCCAGCAGCAGCACCGCCCCCTTGACCCCCAGGGCGAACCAGATGTTCTGCTTCACGATCCGCAGGGTCTTCCGGGAGATCCGCATGGCGGTGGCGATTTTCGCCGGGTTGTCGTCCATCAACACCACATCGGCGGCCTCGATGGCGGCGTCGGAACCCAGGGCGCCCATGGCGATGCCCACGTCCGCCCGGGTGAGGACCGGTGCGTCGTTGATGCCGTCTCCGACGAAGGCCAGGGCGGCCCCGGGGGACTTCTTCGCCAGCAGGGACTCCACCCGCTCCACCTTGTCCGCCGGGAGAAGCTGGGCGTGGTATTCGTCGAGCCCTAAGTCCTGGGCCACGGCCTTGGCGGCGGCCTCGGCGTCGCCGGTGAGCATGACGGTCTTTTTCACCCCCGCCGCCTTCAGGCCCTCCACCAGCGTTTTCGCCTCGGGCTTGGGCAGGTCGGAGATGAGAATGTGTCCGGCGTACTTCCCCTCCACCGTCACATGGACGATGGTCCCCGGCAGCTGGCAGTCCTCCCATTGGACACCCTCTTGTTCCATCAGGCGGCGGTTGCCGGCGGAGACGGCCTTGCCGTCCACCTTGGCGGTGACGCCGTGGCCGGCGATTTCCTCGACCTCCGTCACCCGGCTGGGGTCGATCTCCTTCCCCCAGGCCTTCCGTAGGGAGACGGAGATGGGATGGCTGGACCAGCTCTCCGCCAGGGCGGCGGCCTCCAGCAGGGCGTCTTCCGTGACGCCCGGGGCGGGGTGCAGGGCGGTGACGGTGAAGCTGCCCTGGGTCAGGGTGCCCGTCTTGTCGAAGACCACCGTCTCCGCCCGGGAAAGGAGCTCCAGGTAGTTGCTGCCCTTCACCAGGATGCCGCACTTGCTGGCCCCGCCGATGCCGCCGAAGAAGCTCAGGGGCACGGAGATCACCAGGGCGCAGGGGCAGGAGATCACCAGGAAGATCAGGGCCCGATGGAGCCAGCCGGTCCAGTCCGTTCCTGCCAGGAAGGCAGGCTGGGCGGAGGGCGGGATCAGGGCCAGGGCGATGGTGGGGATCAAAAACAGCGCCAGGGCGGCCAGCACCACGCAGGGGGTGTAGTACCGGGCGAAGCGGGTGATGAAGTTCTCGCTGGCGGCCTTCTTCTCCCCGGCGTTTTCCACCAGGTCCAGGATCTTGGAGACGGTGGACTCCTCGCAGGGCTTCGTGACGCGAACCCGGAGCAAACCGGACTGGTTCACGCAGCCGCTGATGACCGGGTCGCCGACAGCCACGTCCCGGGGCACGGACTCGCCGGTGAGGGCGGCGGTATCCAGGGCGGAAGCGCCCTCGAGGACCTCGCCGTCCAGGGGCACCCGCTCGCCGGGCCGCACCACCACGACGGACCCGACTTCCACGTCCTCCGGGTCCACCTCCTCCAGGGTGCCGTCCTCCCGCTCCAGGTTGGCGGTGTCAGGGCGGATGTCCATGAGGGCGGCGATGGACTGGCGGGACTTGCCCACGGCATAGTCCTGGAAGAGCTCGCCGGTCTGGTAGAAGAGCATGACGAAGACCGCCTCGGCGAACTCCCCGGTGGCGAAGGCCCCCACGGTGGCCAGGGCCATGAGGAAATTCTCGTCGAAGACCTGGCCGTTCAGGATGTTGCGGACGGCCCGCCAGAGCACGTCCCAGCCGATGATGAGATAGGGGAGCAGGAACAGCGGCACCGCCATCCACCAGGGGACCGGGAACAGAAGGGGCAGCAGCTTGACGGCGATCAGCAGCGCCGCCGCCAGAAGGATGCGGCAGAGCATCTTCCGCTGCTTGCGGGTGAGGTTGTTCATGGGAAACGCCTCCTTTTGAACTGGGGTGCTTTGGAAGGACCAGGGCTTTTCAACCGGGCTTTTGCAGGACCGCCAGCCCGATGGGCAGCCGCCCGGGGATGACCTCCACCGTCACCCGGCCCAGGTTCAGACGCTCCAGAAACATCCGGTAGGTCTCAGGGGTGAAGGCGTGCTCATAGTGAAAGCCCACCCCCTGGTAAATCCGAATCATAGTCCCGTAGGCCGTCCCCGTCTTTCCCTGGAGGTACGTGGGCAGAATGAGCCGCCCTCCCGGGGCGGTCACCCGCCAGAGCTCCCGGACCGCCTGCTCCGGCTCCGGGAGCAGGTGGAGCACATTGGCGGCGATTACCGCGTCAAAGCCGCCGTCCGGGTCCGGCAGGGCGGTCACGTCCCGGCGGGCGAAGCGCAGGTTTGCCAGTCCCCGGCGGCGCGTCTTCCGCTCCGCCTGTTGCAACATGGTCTCCGACAGGTCCGTGCAGAGGACGGAGCCCGCCCGCTGCGCCGCCGCCAGGGAGAACAGCCCCGTTCCGGCGGCGCAGTCCAGGACCCTGGCCCCGGCGGGGATCAGTTCCGCCGCCCGGCCCGCGGCGGCGGCATTTGCACGCCGGTTGCTCCATTGGGCACAGTCATAAAACCGGGCCCAGCGGTCCCAAAAGGTGCTCAAAGGTTGATCACGCAGTCGGGCTCCACCTTTTTGCAGACCGCCACGATTTCTTTCATGATGTCGTCGAACCGGGCGTCGTCCGCGTCCACGGTCATCTTTTGTGCCATAAAGCTGACAGTGGCGTCGTGGACGCCGTCAATTTTTTTGATGGCCGCTTCCATTTTCGCGGCGCAGTTGGCGCAGTCCAGGTCGGTGAGCTTGAAACGCTTTTTCATAGTGATCTTCCTCCTGATATGTTCATATGTCCCCACATGGGGAAATCTCATTCACGGACGTGCTCCAGGCCCTGGTCGATGATGGTCTTCACGTGGTCGTCCGCCAGGGAGTAGAACACCGTCTTGCCCTCCCGCCGGGACTTCACCAGCCGGACGTTCTTCAGGGCCCGGAGCTGATGGGAGACGGCCGACTGGGTAAGCCCCAGCAGCGCCGCGATGTCGCAGACGCACATCTCCGACTCGAAGAGCACGTACAGGATGCGGACCCGGGTGGAGTCCCCGAAGATGCGGAACAGCTCCGTCAGGTCGTAGAGCGTATCCTCTCCCGGCAGCTCCCGCCGCACCTTCTCCACCAGGTCCTCGTGGGCGTGGATGAAATCACAGCACTCCACATTGTAGCGGTCCTCCATGAGCCCGCCCCCTTTCAAATGAACAATTGAACGAGTGTTCATATGTTCATTATACACAGCGGCACTCGTTTGTCAACCCCCTTTTGAAAAAAGTTGAAATGAGGCCGGGGCTGTGGTATACTGACGCTGTTTTTCACCACGGAATCAGGAGGCGTGTTTATGGAGGACTTGGAGAAGCTCCGGCTGGAGACGCTGAAATTGGGGACCAACGCCTTTACGGACCACAATTTCATCCGGCTGGAATCCGCAGAGCCGGACCGGGTGGTCTACCGACTGGACATCCGGCCGGAGAGCCGGAACCCCTTCGGCATGGTCCACGGCGGGGCGCTGTACACCCTGGCGGACGACGCCGCCGGCGGGGCGGCCCACAGCGACGGGCGGCACTACGTCACCCAGCACGGGGACCTGCACTTCCTGGACAACCGGGCCCACGGGACCATCCGGGCCGCGGGGCGGGTCCGGCACCGGGGACGGTCCACGGTGCTGGTGGACGTGGAGATCACCGACGAGGCCGGGGTTTTGCTGGCCACGGGGGCGTTCAGCTATTTTTGCGTGGACCGGAAGCGCATGGCGGAGCGAGCGCAGGAGAGTTAAAAGACGGAGCGTCCCAACCAGGACGCTCCGTCTTTTCTTAATCCAGTTTTGCCTCCAGGCCCCGCCAAAACTCCACCAGCTTGCTTTTCAGCACGTAGCCCTGGTCCTCCTCGGTGATGAGGCCCACCTGAGCGGGAGAGAGCCCGGCGGCCAGGGCCGCCTCCGGCACGTCCGCCGAAGCGGCGGCGCACAGGGGCGGGAACACCACGCACCACCAGTTCCGCCCCTCCCCCGCGCCGATGACGGTCCGGAGGGCCAGGTACTTCCCGGCGGGGAGGGCGAAGCCCTCGTATTCCCGGGTGGGGAACACGGTGTCTTCCAGCTCTACGGAGACGGCGTAGTCATAGCCGCCCGCCCGGATCTCCTCGGCGGCGATGCGCTCCAGCTCCAGTACCCGGCCCCGGAGGAGGGCCTCCGCCTCCCGCCGGTCCGCGGCGCCGGCCAAAAGCGGTTCCGCGTAGGCGAGAATCCGGTCCCGGACCTTCAACTTCAGGGCCTGGTCCTCCTCGGAATCGGAGTTGGCCAGCACGTGGAGGCGGACCACCTTGTCGGACAATTCCTGCCCCGTTTGCAGGGCCATGGCCCCGGTGGCGAGGAACGCCGCCAGAAACAGCAGCAATACAACTTCCAAAAGCTTCAGCTTTCCGGCCTGTTCGGTTTTCATATGTCGTCCATTCCCTTCCCGGCCCGCGCTGGGGCCTTTGAGGGAAGCATGGACGCCTTTGCGGAATTTTATTCCGGGCCCAGGAAATTTTTTCTTGCCCAGGCTTCCAGGGCCTCGTTCTCCGGCGGCTCCGGCGGGGCGGCCTCGCCGTGGGTCTCCGACAGGTCGGAGGTGTCGATGGGGGCGCTCTCCTCGAACTGGTCGTAGTAGTCCTTGTCCTGGAGGGTGGGACGGCGCCGGCGGCGGATGGCGGTGATGGTGGGGTAGAGGACGATGGCGATAAGGCCGCCGGAAAAGCCGTTGTTATAGAGGTTCAGCCCCGCCACGGGCCCGCCGGTCTGGAGGACCAGGGAGGCGTGGATAAACCCCGCCAGCACGCCGTAAGGCCAGCCGAAGTGGCCGGAGATGGGGGCCAGGGTGGTGCCGAAGAGGCCCGCCAGCTGCAGGGAGGGGTAGTCCGGCGTGTAGTGCATGCCGTAGGCCCCGATGAAGACCCCCAGCATGACGGGGAGGATGTTCCGGGCGTGCTTGCCGAAGGCGGAGAAGCCCATAATGGTAAAAATGCCGCCGATGGTGGGGCCGTTGAGGTCGCCGCCCACCAGGAGCACGTAGGCCATGCCCAGAAAGCCGTTGACGCCGATGTTCACCATGACGGGGCCGTAGCCGAACATGCGGAGGTAGTCGCTGGGGGCCCGGCCGGTGGTGGAGAGCAGGCGGCGGTAGCCCGCCCAGACGCTCCACGCCGGGACGCCCGTGGCGAAGAAGCCCAGGAGGATCAGGGTGGAGCACATGAGGCTCAGCACGGCGATGAAACCGGTGTTGTAGCCCTCGGCCCAGTAGAGGACGGAGTCCGGGCTGTCGCCGAAGGCGGTGAGCACCGGGACGACCATCATGGCGAACAGGCCGCAGGCGAAGCCCATGTTATAGAGGTTCATGCCGTTTTGGATCTTGTAGGTGTAAGCGGAGAGAGAGGGCAGGATGAAGCCGATCAGGACGCCCGTCGCCAGTCCCAGGGGGAGGCTGGCGTGAATGCTGCCCAGGGACATGTAGCTCACCAGCGGGGCCAGGGAGGTGGCCAGCAGCGCCACGGAGGCGTGCTTGGAAAAGGGGTCCCGCTGGTACTTGGCGTACAGCCAGGTGCCCAGGATGATGGGCCAGATGTTGACAAAGTTCTTCCCGAAGAGGGAGAAGCCCGCCATCAGCCCCATCTCCACAATGGTGAAGCCGTTGAAGGGGTCCCCGGAGAATTTGACGATGCAGATGGAGATGACCGTCACCAGCCCGGCGTTCACCAGGGCCGCACCGGGACCGCCGATGGACACGTAGTCCGTGATGAGCAGGTCCTGCATGGTGACGATGTGGTACAGTCCTTTCAGGATGTCCAGCGGGGCCTCCAGGGTCAGGCCCAGGAGCATCAGCCCAATGGAGAGCGCCAGGGTGGCTGGGAATAAATTCTTGTAACGGTCCTGCAAGGCGGTCCCTCCCATATTCAGATTGGTTTAGGCTATCATTATACTGGAAAAAAACGGTGGACGCAAGAGCGTTTTTGTGAAGTTTGCCGGAGGTTTCGCAAAATTTGCGCAGACTGCATCTGCGGCAAATCACGGGACCGGCCCCCTCGGGGACCGGTCCCGTCTGTTCAGTGGTTTCGGATGGTGAACGCCTCCGGGGGCAGGGCGTTCGACAGGGCCATGAGGGCGCGGTTGAAGCCGCCGCTGTAGTCGAAGCGGACGTCGGAGAGCATGGTTCCGCTGAGGCGGTCCGGCATGGAGAAGGTGAAGCGGCTCCCCTTCCCCTGGTGGGACTCCGCCGTCATGACGCCGCCGTGGCTCTGGGCGATGCCCTGGCACAGGGCCAGGCCCAGGCCCAGGCCCTGGGAGGGGGGGGCGGGGCGTTCCGCCTGGTGGTAGCTGTCGAAGAGGATCTCCAGCCGTTCCGGGTCGATGCCGGGGCCGGTGTCCTCCACGGAGAGAAAGACCCGCTCCGCGGCCAGCCGCAGCTCCACGGTGATGAGGCCGCCGGAGGGGGTGAACTTGAAGGCGTTGGACAGCAGCTGATAGAGAAGCTGCTCCAGCGCGTCGGGGCAGAAGGCGCAGAGGTGGCGGTCCGCGGCGCAGATCAGGCGGGTTTCCAGACCCCGGAAGGGGGCCAGGGAGGCGGCCTTGGCGAAGATGTCCGTCACGAACTCCACAATGTCCCGGTCCTGCAGGGCCAGGGGCTCCCCGTTGAGATAGTGGGTGGCGGCGAGGTCGTTCACCAGGCGGATCAGGCGGTAATAGCTCTGGTCCACCAGGGCGGCCTTGGCGTCCAGTTCGGGGTCCTGCTCCCGGGCGGAGGCGGGGGCCAGCCGCGCGGCGGCAAAGTACAGATTGCTCAAGGCCCCCCGCATTTGCGCGGCGGCCTGGGGCAGCAATGAGAGGTCCAGGTCCATGGGTGATCTCCTTTCCGGCGAAACTCCCGGAGAGGCGGTTACCCCCTGGAAGCGTCTGGGTTAGCATGTACCGGGGGAGGCGGTCTAAGCCCAGGAAAAGACTGCCTCCCCCGGAAATATCATAGCAAAAGACGGGGGAAAACACAAGAAATTTATCGAATTCTGTCGAATGCTGTCGAAATCGTCGGGAGAATTGGGCGAAAAAGCGCCGCCCGAAAGGGCGGCGCTGGCAGGCGCTTATTCTTCTGTGTCCGAAGCGGCGGGCTTTTTCCGGCGGCCGCCCCGGCGGGGGCGGGTCACCTTCACCGCCTTTTCCGGCTCCGGTTCCGGAGCCTGGAAGATGCGCTTGAGGTGGTTGTACAAGGCGCAGCCCTGGGCGGAGCCGTACTCCTTCACCAGGGCGTTGCACAGCTCCTGGCGGTCCGCCGCCCGGAGGACGAAGGGCAGGTGGAGGCAGCTCTCAATGGAGGAGCGGAGGGCCACCTCCTGAAAGGCGTTGGCGTACCGGGCTTGGAGGGCGTCGATAGAGGCGGCGTAGCCCTTGTCCTGGCTGATGACGTAGGCGTAGTCCGCCTCCCGCTTGCCGACCAAAACCCCCAGCTCCGTGATGATCTGGAAGTCGATGGAGTTCTTGCCGCCCCGGACGCTCTCGATATACTGCACGTCCGCCGCCGTCCCGGCGCAGAGCTTCTGGAGCTTGCTGAGGGCCAGGCCCTTTTCCTTCTGGTAGAAGATGAGGACCGTGTCCTGGTCCGAGAGCATGTCGATGCCGGTGAGACCGGTGCCGATGTTGTTGTCGCCGTCTACAAGAAAAATTGTTTTCATGAATCGTTTCCTTTGTATCGTATTCGCGCTAAAACCGGCGCGTGAGATTACGAAGGCCAAGTATACCAGCTTTCCGGCGGAAAGGCAAGGGAAAAATCGCAAAAACGTCAGATCCGCTCCACCGGGAGGCCCTGGAGATACCGCCGCACCACGTCAAAGGCGTGATTGGCCGCCAGGCCCTGGATGCGGTCCCGCCTCCGGCGGCCCAGGTCCAGGCGGCGGCAGAAGGTCCCCTCCGGCGCGGCCAGGCCGATGTACACAATCCCCACGGGAACGCCCCGCTCGTCCGGGTCCGGCCCCGCCGCGCCGGTGACGGAGACCCCCAGGTCCGCCCCGGTGACCTTCCGGACACCCTCCGCCATAGCCCGGGCGCACTCCTCGGAAACAGGGCCGTATGTATCCAGAATATTCTGGGGGACGCGGAGTACCTCCGCCTTGACGCTGGTCCAGTAGCTGACCACGCCGCCCCGGTAGACGGCGGAGATTCCGGGGATCGCGGTGAGCCGCTGGGCAACCAACCCGCCGGTGCAGCTCTCGGCGGTGGACAGGGTGAGCCTGCGGCGGATCAGATGGCCGTGGCAGCAGTCCGCCAGGTCGCCGCCGTCCCCGCTGTAGACAATATCCCCCAGGGTTTCGCGGACCATTTCCCAGACGGGAACCAGCATGGCGCGGGCCTCGTCCTCTGTGGCGGCCTTGGCGGTGGCCCGGAGACGGACCTCGCAGGGCTTGGCGTAGGTGGCCAGGGTGGGATTGGTCATATGGGCCATCTTGTCGTGGAGCAGCTGGTCGATGGAGCTCTCCCCCATGCCGAAGGTCATGATATCCCGGGAGACGATGACCTCGTGGGAGAGCTCGCGCAGGTAGGGCTCCACGTGGCGGCGGAGCATGGTCTCCATCTCGTGGGGGGGCCCGGGGAGCATGAGGACGTGGACGCCGTCACACTCAAAGGCGCAGCCGGGGGCGGTGCCCACGGGGTTGTCGAAGACCGTGCAGCCCTCGGGCAGTTCCGCCTGCTGGGTGTTGTTCTCCGGCATGGGGACATGGAGGGCGGACTCGTAAAAGATCCGGATGTCCTCCAGAATGTCCGGGTGGAGGACCAGGGGCTTTCCGAAGGCCTCGCAGATGGTCTGCTTGGTGAGGTCGTCGTAGGTGGGGCCCAGACCGCCGGTGGTGATGAGGATGTCCGCCCGGCGGCGGGCGATGGCCAGGGCCTCTTTGAGGCGGTCGGGGTTGTCGCCGACCACGGTGTGCCAAAAGACATTGATTCCCAGAGCGGAGAGGCTCTGGCTCAGTGTTTGGGCGTTGGTGTTGGCGATGTTGCCAAGGAGTAATTCGGTGCCTACGGCGATGAGTTCAGCTGTGTGGGACATGGTGGGCTCCTTTTTCCCCCTGAAAAAGGGGGGGATTATACTCGCCCTGACGGGCGGGGTGGATCACAGCCATGATGATGGCTGGTTCATTGCACCCCCCATTTTCTCGTTTTCTTCCAGAAGAAAACGAGAAAACGGGCCGTGCACGGTCCAAAAGAGAAAAAGAAGTAAGGGGGACGCGTACGTTGGACGGAAGGCGCGCAAGGTGTGCTTCCGATTTCTACGAAGTGTCTTCTGCCCGCGGCGTAGAGTTAGCAGGGGTTTGGTGCTTGTCGAATGGACCAGCTTCTCTTTCCGCTGCCGCTGGCAGGCACTAAAAGAGAAAGCGGTAGGCGCAGCTTTGACGGAAGCGCCGGGTTAGCGGCAGCGAGGAAAGACGGACAGTCTTTGCATCAACCTCCAAAACCCCCACTCGCATCACGCCGCGGGCAGGGACTTGCGTATCCGGAAGTCCGTACTATGCCGCGACCCCGTAACGCGTCCCCGTCCTTTTCTCTCTTCCACCGTGCACGGCGCATTCTCTCTTTTTCTTCGGGAAGAAAAAGAGAGAATGGGGCCCCCGCCGCGCCCCGCGCGGTGGGGAGAGGAGGGGCAAAGGAGCGGAACGAAGCCGTCGCCGTCAGGCGGCTGCGGAGTGAAGCGGATTTCGCCCCGACGAAATGGGGGGGTGCATTGCACCAGCCATCGCTGGTATCCAATCTCCCCCGCCCGTCAGGGCGCGCACCGAGTCAAGGTTTGACCCAAACCCATTCCTCCCCCTCCAGGGACCGGGCCATCAGGCCCTCCACATCCAGCTTGGCCTCCGCCGCGCGGACGTCCTCTACCTTGGGCCGGGTGGCCGGGTGCCGGGGAGTGAAGACCGTGCAGCAGTCCTCATAGGGCAGGATGGAGGTATCATAGGTCCCGATCTCCCGGGACATCCGGATGATCTCCACCTTGTCCATGCCAATCAGGGGCCGGAGGACCGGCATCTCCGCCACGTCGTCTGTGACGGCCAGGGCCATCATGGTCTGGCTGGCCACCTGCCCCAGGGACTCGCCGGTAATCAGAGCCTTGGCTCCCGCCCGCTTGGCAATGGCCTGGGCCAGGCGCATCATGAAACGGCGCATGATGAGCGTGAAATACTCTTCGGGGCAGTTCTTTCGGATCTCCTCCTGGATCTCCGTGAAGGGCACGATGTGGACCCGGAGGCGGCCGCAGTACCTGGTCAGCAGCCGGGCCAGCTCCAGCACCTTGTCCTGGGCCTGCTGAGAGGTGTAGGGCGGAGAGACGAAGTGGACCATCTCCAGCTCCACCCCACGCCGGGCCATCATCCAGGAGGACACCGGGCTGTCCAGGCCGCCGGACAGGAGGCTGATCGCGTGTCCCCCCATGCCCACGGGGAGGCCGCCCGCCCCGGGGACGGCGGGAGCGTGGACGTAGGCGTACTTCTCCCGGATCTCCACGTGGACCGTCAGGTCCGGGTCGTGGACATCCACCGTCACATGGGGGAACGCCTCCGCCAGCTCGCCGCCTACGGCCTGGGAGACCTGGATGGAGTTCATCGGGTAGTTCTTATCCGCTCGCTTGCTCTCCACCTTGAAGCTTTTGGCGGAGGCGAAGTCGCCTGCCAGGTAGTTCTTGGCCGTCTCCACGATGGACTCCACCGTCTTTTCGCAGGGCACCGCCCGGGCCACGCTGACCACGCCGAATACCTGACGGGCGGCGGCGTAGGCCGCCTCCATGTCGCAGGTCTCCGTGGTGGGTTCGGCGTAGATGGTACTCTGCCGGATGTAGACCTGAAAGCTGCCGCAGGACCTCAGGCGGCGGGCCGTGTTGGCCACCAGCCGGTCCTCAAAGGAGCGCCGGTTCTGGCCCTTCAGGACCACCTCGCCTAATTTCAGGAGAAACATTTCATTTTGCCGCATGGGATCATCCTCCGTAGATGTTAAATGTACGGAATTATTATAGCGTATTTGGGACGGAAGAAAAAGGGGGTCTTCCGAAATTATTGCAATTTTGCCCCTGGCCCAGTATAATGAATTCATCCGATAAAAGGAGGGGCGCCATGAAGAAAAAGTGGGCCGTCCGGCTGGGAGTGCTGCTGGTCAGCACGTGTCCTTACGTCTTCTGGGGAATGTATTCCGACACCGCTTACGGGAGCATGACGGGATATCTTCCGCTGCTGGTCTGGGCGGCCCTGCTGTGTTGGCTGACCATCTGGACTCGGGACATCCCGGTGCTGCTGGCGGGAAATCTGGTCAGCTTTTTGTCATCTTATTGGTTTACGGCGCACTGCCGGCTGGAGAGATGGAGCTGGTACTTTAAACCGTTCACTGCCCCGGGATTATTGAAGGCAGCTTCGGCTGCCCTGCTGCTGGTCCAGGGAATACTGCTTTGGTTTTTCCTCGTCAAAAAGGGCTGCGCACCCAAAACATAAGGAGGTATCCCCATGAAAATCGCCGCCATCAACGGCGGCCCACGATGAATTCCATACGGTGATCCCCCAAACGGCCAAGGCGGCCCGCTCACGCGGGCCGCCTTTCTGCGTCCTCAGTCCCCCCGGAGGAGAAAGAGCTGGAGGACCTTCTCCGCCAAACGAAGCTCCCGGGGCGTGCAGCCCCGCAGGATCGTCTCCAGAGATCCCAGGTCCGTCTCGCCGCTCTCCTCCCCGGAGAGTATGTACTCCATGGACAGCCGGGAGGTCCGGGCTACCTTGATAAGGGTGTCGATGGACATTTGGGAGGTGCCCACCTCGATCTGCCCGTAATACCCGGCGCCGATATCCGCCAGCTCCGCAAACTGCTCCCGGGTCAGCCCCAGGCGGTTCCTCTGCTGCCGCAGGCGCTGGCCTATGGCGACGCGCTCCTGTTTTGTCATAGTTTGCCACTCCTTCCAAACTGTTTTGTTCAGTCTATCCTGGGGAACTGGCGTGCAAAATATGTTGAAAGATATTGATTTTTGTTATCTTTTGGCGTATGATGCAGAAGGATAAAACCTCGTATGAATTGCGGCGCAATCATTTCATAGATTTCAAATAGAAGAATTATTGAGATAAATATTTGTAACAAATTGAGAGCGGGCAGGGTAGTTTGCCCTCTGAAAACGGACAGGGCGCGCCATTCCTTTGATTTCCAAAAAGTCAATTTATTTGTCCAACAAACGTAACAAAAAAACGGAAAGGGGCCGCTATGCAGGAGTATGTCGTCAACCGCCCGGACGAGGGGGCGATGGAGCGGGCTCTGCGGGAAAACCCGGGAAACGCCGCGGGGACCGTGCTGCGCCTGGCCTGGCAGGCCGGGCTGCTGCGGGATGAGATCCAGCACCTCACCTGGGAGCAGGTGGACTTCCTGGATGGGGCCATTGTGCTGCCGGACCGGAAGGTCCCCATCGGACGGGAGCTGGCGGACTGGCTTCAGGCCCTGCGGGACGGGCGGGACCGGAGCCAGGAGACGGTGGTCCTCTCCGACCGGGACCACAAGCCCCTGACGCCTCAGTCCATCTCCCGGCTTGCCCGGGCCGCCCTGGACCGGCAGGGGCAGACGGAGGTGCGGCTCATTGACCTGCGCCACGACTTCGTCCTCCGGCAGCTGGAGGAGCACGACTGGCAGTATGTCTCCCGCATCACCGGTGTGGAGGCGGCGGGACTTAACGTCCATTTCGCGGAGCACCTGGAGGAGAAGAAGATTTCCACCCGCATTCACCGGGAGGCGTCCGCCCAGATCGACGAGTTTGCCCTGTGGAAGCTCCTCCGGGCCGAGGGGATCAGCCCCGCCGGAGTGTCGCTCTGGCTGACCTGGCAGGCGGGACTCCGGCTGGAGGAGATCGTGGCCCTGACCTGGGACCAGGTGCGGGGAGACCGGCTGTGCCTGGAGCGCCGGGAGGTCCCCCTCTCCGGCGGGGCCAGGAAGGTCCTGGAGGACCTGGCCCGGCAGGTGGGGCGGGAGGGCTTTGTCCTCACCGCGCCCAGGAGCGGCCTGCCCTATGACCGGACCCGGCTGTCCAAGCTGGTCCGGGCGGCGCTGATCCGGGCGGGGCTGGACGATCTCACGCTCCGGGACCTGCGGGTGGACTGCGCCCTGCGCTCCGGCGGGGAGGGGCAGATCCTCTCCCAGGCCCGGCGGCAGGGCTGGACCACCCGGAACGAAGTGGCGTCCCTGCTGAACGTCTCCCGCACCACCGCCTACAACCGGCTCAAGCAGCTGGTGAACCGGGGACGGCTGACCCAGGTGGGGGCCCGGTATTACCTGCCTGAACATGTGGTACCCCCGGAGAAGCAGGAGGTCGCCGTGCTGAGCTACCTGGAGCGGGAGGGCTTCGCCTACCGTCAGGACGTGGCCCGGCTGCTGGGCATCGACGTGAGCCAGTGCCGCCCGCTGCTCCAGCGGATGCTGGCCCAGGGACGCATTCTCCAGCAGCGGCAGCGATACATATTAAATAAAGAAAACGCCCCTCGGGAGGAGGGGGACGCCTTGGCCGTCCCCGCCGGGGGCGAGGGCGGAAAACGGGAGGTCTGACGGCGGAAAGGGAAAATTTGTTACAAACATTTTTCACATAAAACTCAATAAAACTCGGCAATTATCAAACAAATTACAACTCGGGCAAATCTATAGACAAACGGACGGGAGATTGGTACATTGAGCATGCGGACGACGAACGGAAGGGGCCAATTCCAGGCTTGATGTGGGAAGAGGCTAGCCCCGACACGAATCCTGGAGGGGGCGTCGGAAGTTCGGACGGACCGTAATCTTTAAAGGAGGAATGTTCAATGAA
>JAETSB010000031.1 GCA_021769865.1 Oscillospiraceae bacterium | reverse complement strand
TCGGGGGAGATGACCTCCGAAGTGACGCCGGGCCGGGACTCGTTGGCGCAGTCATAGCGGCGGTCGCAGTAGCCGCACCGGATGTTGCACCTGGGGGCCACGGGCAGATGAATCCGGCCATAGCGGAAGTGGGCCTGGGCGGAGAGGCAGGGGTGCTCAGCCGGAATCAAAGCGGGGCCGCCTTCCGGCAGAGCGCTTCCAGCCCGTCGTCGCTCATCGGCTCCGGGATGCAGCCGCTGCGGTTATCCAGGAGGACGGACGCCAGGGCGCGGAACGCCTGGGCGGGCGCGCTGTCCGGTGCGCAGTCCACAACCGTTTGGCGCTCCAGCTCGGCCTGGCCGATGAGGGGACTCATGGGAATTTTTCCCGCCACCGTGGTGCCCAGCTCCGTCGCAAAGGCTTGGAGCAGGCCGTCGTTGTCCACGCTGCTGCGCCCGTTGTGGATGATCCCGGCCAGGCGGATTCCGCCGCTCTGGGCGTATTTGCGGATGCCCCGGCAGATGTTGTTTGCGGCGTAGAGGGCCATGAAGTCACTGGTGGTGACGAGATACACCTCGTCGGCCACCTGCTCCCGCAGCGGCATGCTGAACCCGCCGCAGACCACGTCCCCCAGCACGTCGTAGAGCACCACATCCCGGTCATCCAGCAGGCCGCGGCTGCGGATCTCCTCCATGGCCACGATAATGCCCCGCCCGGCGCAGCCGGTGCCCGGCTCCGGCCCGCCGGCCTCAATGCAGCGGACACCCCGGCTGTCCGTGAAGGCGATCTCCCCGGAGGCGCCGGTCTTGAGCTGGTCAAGAACGGTGGGGATGCGCCGCCCCATCAGGCTCCGGGTGGAGTCCGCCTTGGGGTCGCAGCCCACTACCGCCACCCGTTTCCCGGCCTGGGCCATGGCCGCCGCCAGGTTGGACACGGCGGTGGACTTCCCGATGCCCCCTTTTCCATAGACGCAGATGCGTTTCACTGATAGAGCGCCCCTTTCAAGATGCGGCCGTTCATGATGCCGCGGAAGATGTCCTCCAGAAGATGGAGGGTTCCCAGCCCGCCCAGGTGGGGGCGGGGGGTCAGACAGACCTCATCAAACACCGGGTAATCCACGCGGATCAGCGGAATTTCCAGCTCGTCGGCACCGTCCTGCTCAAAGGAGGAGCCGAACAGAAGCGCCGCCTCGGAGCCGCGCAGCTCCCGGTAGAAGTCCTCCTGGTCGGAGAGCTCCTCCCGGCGGGCAAAGCACACCACCTCCATCCCCAGCTCCTGCTCCAGAAAGCGCCGCAGACCGTCGGCCCGCGGCCCCGAGGCGAGGATCGCAGCCGGCATGCCGTAGAGGGCCTGTAAATAGCGGTAGGCTTTTCCGGCTCCCTCTGCAATCTGACGGTCCAGCTCCGCCCGGGCCTGATGATAATCCAGACCGAAGCGGCGCTCCAGCCGACTCCAGAGATCGTCCGCGCCGGCGGCGCCATAGGGGTAATCAAGTTCCTCCCACGGTATGCCGAAGTACTCCTTCATGGCTTGCGCCAGCTCACGCCCCTTTCCACGGAGCACCAGGTTCACATCGGCATAGGGGGCGCGGCGCACTTCCTCCAGCGTACAGCGGGAGAGCACGGCGCCCAGTGCGGCCTGGGGGGCGAGCATAGCCCGGAGGGCCTCAACATCGTCGGCGGCGTGGGGGTCATCCATCCCGAGCCCGATCAGATTAACCAGGGGACGGGGATCAGAACGGGGATAGGGCCGGGGATAAGGCCGGGGGACCGGGGGCTTCATCAGCGGGAGCAGTGCCAGCCATCCAGCCTCCAGCCCGCGAGCCGCATCCCCACGGAAGCCTGCCGCCTCCACATGGAGCAGCGGCGCCTCATGGGGGATGCGGGCTAAGACGGCGGGGATATCGTCCCCAATCATCTCACTCACACAGCCGCTGACCACGAACAGGACGGACGGTTGGAAGAGCTCCAGCGCGGAGCGGACGGCCCGCTCCAGGGAGGCCTCGCCGCTGAACACCACGTCGCTGTCGCTGATGACGGTGCAGGTCTGCCGGATATCCCGCATATCCTGGGCAACGTGGAGAGACATGGAGCCAAAATTGCAGCCCACCACGGAGTGGAGCAGAACAACGCCGTCCTGAATTCCACCCAAAGCCTGATAAGCTCCAAAGAGCTTGCAGCCGCTGGCCGGCCTCATACGGAATCCCCCTTTCGATTGAGCCACATTCTGGACCACATTTCCTTGGCGGCCAGATTAGACTGATTACAGTACAGTGGGTAATGGCGGCTTTGGAAGGGCATTTTCCCCAGCAGAAGACTGCTGCGCTCCGTCCCGTGCTCCAGGCGGCGGCACATCCTACGCACCGTGCGGACATAGGAGGGAAAGGAGAGGGAGGTGGTTTCGTTGACCGCGGGGATCAGCGGCGCGCCCATCCCCTCCAAGGTGAAGTCGCCGGTGCCCACCACCACATCCGCCTCTGCGAAGATTCCGCGCAGCGTCTCCTCTGCCGGGTTCAGGAGGAGCTGTGTCTCCGGGCTGTAGAGGGCGGCGGCCTCCCGTACCCGGGCCAGCAGGCTGTCCTCCAGCGCGGGGGTGACATTCAGGTTTTTACGGCTCTCCGGGGTCAGGATGACACAGAGATGGGAGACCGACAGGCCATAGTCCCGCACATAGGATTTGAGCTCGAAGGGAGCCTGCTGGATGCTGCGGCTGACGAGAACCGCCCGGGCCTGCCCCAGGCGGCGGCGGGCCTCCGCCGTCTCCTCCAGGGCCTGGGCCCGCGCCGCCAGGACGACGGGCTCCACCGCCGCCTCCATGCGGAGGGCCTGTCCAATGTCCCGGTAAAAGGTGCAGATTCCATCCAGTCCGGCGTAGCGTCCCGCGCCGCCGATGTGAAGGTATGCGGTTCCGAATTTCTCCCGCATGCGTCTGGCCCAGCGAACCCGCTTGACCAGATTCAGTTCCGCGGCCGGGGCGTGTACCAGAGAGGAGAGGGGGGCGCTGGGGATCCACGTGTTCACCTGAATCCCGCAGCCGTTCAAAAAGACCTCCAGCTCCCGCAGGGCGGCCTTTCCCTCGCTCCCCCAGCCCACCGTCTCGATGTTGATGCTGTGCGGGATCTGAGCGGACGGCTCCATCACCTGCTCCACCAGGGCGTAGAGCGCCTCGGTGAAGCCGCAGCCCTTTAGCTCCATCTCCAGCCGGTTGTCGCCGGTGATGGTCTGGTGGGCCAGCTCTTTCAGACGGTTCCGGGTGTAGTTTTTGTCCCGGTGGGAGAAGAGCTCCGACTGGACGCCCACTACCGAAATACCCTCCCGCCGCAGCTCGGCGCATACGGAGCGCACATCTTCGTTCAGAATGTCGCTGATCGGGGAGGGGATCACCATGATGAGCCCGGGGCGGTAGCGGCTCCAGGCGTCCCGTATGGCCTGGCGGAGCTTCTCCTCCCCGCCGCAGATGATGTCCCGCTCCTCCAGATTGGAGGTCAGCACGCTGTAAAAGGGCTGGTGCCGACGCCGGGCGGAATAGCGGTAGTGAAACCCACAGCCCCGCGGGCTGTGGAGGAGCGGAAGCACCTCCTGCATTTCCCCCACCGCCCCCACGCTGCCGGAGATCTTCCCGTTTACACCAAAGGTGTGCAGCAGGCCGGAGGGGTACATTGCGGTCATCAGATCTTCAAAAAAAGGCTGTCGCATGCGCATTTCTCCTCTCTGCCCGGAAAAAGCAAAATCGCCGGCCCCGCGTATTCTGACGCGGAGCCGGCTTGCAGACAGGCGCACCGGCAGGGCCGGCGGCCTGTGGAGCAGCTTTCACCGGAAGCGTCCCCACAAATTCAGCAAGCAGGTTTCCTGGCTTGCGGCTCGTCACGTGCTGCGCCTTCTCACATGTGAAACATGCAATGGCGATCTGCAGC
>JAETSB010000005.1 GCA_021769865.1 Oscillospiraceae bacterium | reverse complement strand
GGAAAGAGCATCCTCTACGACGGGCGCACCGGCGAGCGGTTCGACAACCCCGTCACCGTGGGCTACGTTTACTTCCTCAAGCTCCACCACCTGGTGGACGACAAGATCCACGCCCGTTCCACCGGCCCCTACTCCCTGGTCACCCAGCAGCCCCTGGGTGGCAAGGCCCAGTTCGGCGGCCAGCGCTTCGGCGAGATGGAGGTCTGGGCCCTGGAAGCCTACGGCGCGGCCTACACCCTCCAGGAGATTCTGACCGTCAAGTCCGACGACGTGACGGGCCGCGTCCGCACCTACGAGGCCATCGTCAAGGGCCATAACGTGCCCCAGCCCGGCGTGCCCGAGTCCTTCAAGGTCCTGGTCAAGGAGCTCCAGTCCCTGTGCCTGGACATCCAGGTCCTGGACGCCCAGGGCGAGCCCATCGAGCTGCGGGAGGACGAGGACGCTATGGACACCTTCAACCTGGCCCGGATGGACGCCGACGACGAGCGCAGCCGCAGCGCCTACAACGAGGACCTGGCGGCGGAGTTCCAAGAGTCCGGCTATGACATCGAGGACGCCCCCGAGGACGCCGGGGCGGACATCGGCGCCGATTTTGACGACGAAGAGGACGACGAGTGATGCGTTCAATAAATAAATCCGGAGCGATGAAGGAGGAACGCGCAATATGACCGACAACAAAACCGGCGGCAATATCGCCTTCGACACTATTAAAATCGGCATGGCCTCCCCGGAGCAGATCCGCGCCTGGTCCTACGGCGAGGTGAAAAAGCCGGAGACCATCAACTACCGCACCTTGAAGCCCGAGCGGGACGGCCTCTTCTGCGAGCGCATTTTCGGGCCCACCAAGGACTGGGAGTGCCACTGCGGCAAGTATAAGAAGATCCGCTACAAGGGCAAGATCTGCGACCGCTGCGGCGTGGAGGTCACCCGGGCCAAGGTCCGCCGGGAGCGGATGGGCCACATCGAGCTGGCCACCCCCGTTTCCCACATCTGGTATTTCAAGGGCATCCCCTCCCGGATGGGCCTGCTGCTGGACATCAGCCCCCGGATTCTGGAGAAGGTGCTGTACTTCGCCAACTATATCGTCACCGACCCCGGCGAGACGCCCCTGAGCCGCAACCAGATCCTCTCTGAAAAAGAGTACCGGGACTACCGGGAGAAGTACGAGGACGACTTCCAGGCCGGCATGGGCGCGGAGGCCGTGAAGAAGCTCTTGCAGGACGTGGACCTGGAGGCCCTGTCCAGCCAGCTCCACGCGGAGCTGAAAGGCTCCTCCGGCCAGAAGAAGGCCCGCATCGTCAAGCGCCTGGAGGTGGTGGACGCCTTCCGCCTCTCCGGGAACAAGCCGGAGTGGATGATCATCGACGTGCTGCCCGTCATCCCCCCGGAGATTCGCCCCATGGTCCAGCTGGACGGCGGCCGCTTCGCCACGTCGGACCTGAACGACCTGTACCGCCGGGTCATCAACCGGAACAACCGACTGAAACGGCTCATCCAGCTCAACGCCCCGGACATCATCGTCCGCAACGAGAAGCGGATGCTCCAGGAGGCGGTGGACGCCCTCATCGACAACGGCCGCCGTGGCCGGGCGGTCACCGGCGCCAACAACCGGGCCCTCAAGTCCCTGTCCGACCTCTTGAAGGGCAAGCAGGGCCGCTTCCGCCAGAACCTGCTGGGCAAGCGGGTGGACTACTCCGGCCGGTCCGTCATCGTGGTGGGCCCCGAGCTGAAAATCTACCAGTGCGGCGTGCCCAAGGAGATGGCCGTGGAGCTGTTCCGGCCCTTCATCATGAAAAAGCTGGTGGAGGACGGCACCGCCAACAACATCAAGTCCGCCAAGAAAATGGTGGATAAGGGCGTGACAGAGGTCTGGGATGCCCTGGACGTCATCATCAAGGACCACCCCGTCATGCTGAACCGGGCCCCCACGCTGCACCGCTTAGGGATACAGGCCTTCGAGCCGGTGCTGGTGGACGGCCGGGCCTTGAAGCTCCACCCCCTGAACTGCACGGCCTTCAACGCCGACTTCGACGGCGACCAGATGGCCATTCACGTGCCCCTCTCCGCCGAGGCCCAGGCTGAGGCCCGCATCCTGATGCTCTCCGCCAACAACCTGCTCCGTCCCCAGGACGGCGGCCCCGTCACCGTGCCCACCCAGGACATGGTGCTGGGCAGCTACTACCTGACCATGGACCGAATGGGCAGCGCCGAGAAGGGCGCGGCGGAGGTCTGGTGCGTGGACGCGGGGGACACGAACCTCACCGCCGGAGGCCCCGTGAACGCCGACGACTTCCTGGCGGCCAACGAGACCATCGAGGCGGAGAACAAGGCCGCCAAAAAGACCGGCGCGCCGGAGAAGCGGAAGGCCGTCTATAAGCCCCTGCGAATCTACGCCAACGAAAACGAGGCCCTCATGGCCTACAACGAGGGCGTCATCGGCCCCCACTGCCCCATCCTGGTCCGCCGGACCTGCGCCGTGGACGGCGCGGAGTACACCCGCATCGTGGAGATCACCCCGGGCCGGATCATCTTCAATCACAACATCCCCCAGGACCTGGGCTTTGTGGACCGCAGCGACCCCGCCCATGTCTGCGACTACGAGATCACCGAGACCTGCGGCAAGAAGCAGCTGGGGAAAATCGTCGACAAGACCATCAACAAGCACGGCTTCACCATGGCCGCCGAGGTGCTGGACGCCATCAAGGCCACGGGCTACAAATACTCCACCCAGGCCGCCATCACGGTTTCCATTGCCGACATGACCATTCCCCCCAAGAAGTACGAGATGGTCCGGGACACGGAGCAGAAGGTGCTGGACATCGAGACCCAGTACAAAATGGGCTTCATGACGGATCAGGAGCGCTACCGCAACGTGGTTCAGGAGTGGGAGAAGACCACCGAGGACGTGTCCGACGCCCTGCAGAAGAACCTGGACCGCTACAACCCCATCTTCATGATGGCGGACTCCGGCGCCCGGGGCTCCATGAAGCAGATCCGCCAGCTGGCGGGCATGCGGGGCCTGATCGCCAACACCGCCGGCAAGACCATCGAAATCCCCATCAAGGCCAACTACCGGGAGGGCCTGACGGCCCTGGAGTACTTTATCTCCAGCCGCGGCGCCCGGAAGGGCCTGGCGGACACCGCCCTGCGGACCGCCGACTCCGGTTACCTGACCCGCCGCATGGTGGACGTCTCCCAGGAGGTCATCATCCGGGAGGAGGACTGCCATGTGACCCACGGCATCAAGGTCTCCGAGATCAGCGAGAACGGGCAGGTCATAGAGAAGCTGTCCGACCGCCTCCGGGGCCGGTTCCTGGTGGGCGACGTGGTGGATGCGGACACCGGCGAGGTGCTGCTGTCCAACGAGAAGATGATGAGCGGCGCCGAGGAGGCCAAGCTCCTGGAGTCCCGGAAGTGGGTCCAGGAGAACGTCCGCCCCGGGGACCGCTGCGAATATGACCCCAACGGCGATCCGGATAAGAAGCCCACCGTCATGATTCGCACGGTCCTGACCTGCAAGGCCCCCAGCGGCGTGTGCGCCAAGTGCTACGGCATGAACCTGGCCACCTCCAAGCCCGTGGGCCCCGGCGAGGCCGTGGGCATCATCGCCGCCCAGTCCATCGGCGAGCCCGGCACCCAGCTGACCATGCGCACCTTCCACACCGGCGGCCTGGCCGGCGGGGACATCACCCAGGGCCTTCCCCGTGTCGAGGAGCTCTTCGAGGCCCGGAAGCCCAAGCGGATGGCCACCCTGGCGGAGATCGGCGGCACGGTCCGGTTCGAGGAGGCCGCCAAGGGGAGCCTCTTGAACATCATCGTCACCGCCCCCGACGGGGACACCCGGACCTACGCCGTGCCCCACACGGGCCTGCTGGTGAAGGACGGCGACGTCATCGAGGCGGGCCGCCAGCTGACCTACGGCGCCCTGAACCCCCACGACGTGCTCCGCATCCGGGGCGCGGACGCGGTGTACAACTACCTGATTCAGGAGGTCCTGCGGGTGTACCGCCAGCAGGGCGTGGATATCAACGACAAGCACATCGAGGTCATCGTCCGCCAGATGATGCGGAAGGTCCGCCTGGAGGACGCGGGCGACACGAACCTGCTGGACGGGTCCATGGTGGACGTGCTGGAGCTGGAGAACGCCAACGAGGACATCCAGCGCCGGAACGCCGCCGGGGAGACCCAGGACAGCGGCGAACCCCTGCGGCCCGCCGTGGGGACCCAGCTCCTCATGGGCATCACCAAGGCGTCCCTGGCTACGGACTCCTTCCTCTCCGCCGCCTCCTTCCAGGAGACCACGAAGGTGCTGACGGAGGCCGCCATCAAGGGCAAGAGCGACCGCCTGGCGGGCCTGAAGGAGAATGTCATCATCGGCAAGTTGATCCCCGCCGGCACGGGCCTGACGGCCTACCACAACGCGGCGGAGCAGCTGATTCCCGAGGCGGAGGAGTCCGCCCCGGAGGAGCCCGCCCCGGAACCGATCATTCTGGGGAACGCCGTCAGCCAGGCGGCAGAGACCGCCCCCCTCTCCATGGATTGAGGAAACGCGGCAATCAGAAAAAAGCGGAGGTCCCCAACGGGACCTCCGCTTTTTTCAGCCTTTTAAAATATCCGTATTCCGATATTGGATGGCCTCGGCCAGGTGGGCGGCGCCGATGTCCGCCTCGCCGTCCAGATCGGCGATGGTCCGGGCCACCCGGAGGATGCGGTCGTGGGACCGGGCCGTCAGGCCCATGCGCTGGAAGGCGTTTTTCATCAGCTTCTCCCCGGCCTCGTCCAGGCGGCAGAAGACCCCCAGCTGCGCCGGGGCGATCTGGGCGTTGCAGGCCGCGCCGCTGCCCGCCAGCCGCCTGGCCTGAATCGCCCGGGCCGCGTCCACCCGCTGCTTCACCGCCGCTGAGGACTCCGGCGTCTCCCGGCGGCGCATGGCCTCGTACTCCACGGAGGGTACCGTCACGTGGAGGTCGATCCGGTCCAGCAGGGGGCCGGAGATCTTCTCCACGTACCGCTCCCGGTCCCGCTGGGAGCAGGTGCACCGCCGGTCCGGGTGGCCCCGCCAGCCGCAGCGGCAGGGGTTCATGGCGCAGATGAGCTGGAAGCGGGCGGGGAGGCGCAGGGTGCCCCCGGCCCGGGAGATGGTGACCTCCCCGTCCTCCAGGGGCTGCCGGAGGACCTCCAGGGCGTCCCGGCGGAACTCCGGCAGCTCGTCCAGGAAGAGGACGCCGTTGTGGGCCAGGGAGATCTCCCCGGGCCGCATGGCGGGTCCGCCGCCGGTGAGGGCGGAGGCGGAGACGGTGTGATGGGGACTGCGGAAGGGACGGCGGGTCAGCAGGGGGTGCCTCGGGTCCGCCAGCCCCGCCACGGACCACACGCCGGAGGCCGCCAGGGCTTCCGCCCGGCTCATGTCGGGCAGGATGGAGGGCAGGCGCTTGGCCAGCATGGACTTCCCCGCCCCGGGGGAGCCGATCATCAGCAGATTGTGGCCCCCGGCGGCGGCGATCTCCAATGCCCGTTTCACGTTCTCCTGCCCCATCACGTCCCGGAGGTCCAAAAGGCCCGCTTCGTTCTCCTCCGGCGTCCAGGCCGGGGCGGGGGAGAGGGGCGTTTCTCCCCGTAGATGGGCCGTCAGGGACTCCACGTCCTCGACGCCGTAGACCGTCAGGCCGGAGGCCAGGGTGGCCTCGGCGGCGTTGTCCGCCGGGACGAAGAGCTGGCGGACCCCCGCCTTTTCCGCCGCCAGGGCCATGGGGAGAACCCCGGCCACGCTCCGCAGGGACCCGCTGAGGGACAGCTCGCCGATGAAAGCGGCGTCCTTCGGCGGCTCCGGCAGGTCGCCGTTCGCCGCCAGCAGCCCCACGAAGATGGGCAGGTCGTAGAGGGTCCCGGCCTTCCTCTGCCCCGCCGGGGCCAGGTTTACGGTGATGCGGCTGACGGGGAACTTGGCCCCGCAGTTCTTCACCGCCGCCCGGACCCGCTCCCGGGCCTCCCGGACGGCGGCGTCCGGCAGGCCCACCACGTCGAAGGCCGGGAGCCCCCCGGAGAGAAAGCACTCGGCGCTGACCTCATAGCCCGAGACGCCGTTTAAACCAAGGGAACGCACCGTAACCACCATCATTCCAACCTCCCGCGGGAAGGGCGGCGGAACGCCGCCCTATCTGTATAAGAATTATGATATCACAAAACAGGGGAAAGGGAAAGCGGGGAGGAAAATTTTGCTGGAAGGGAAATGTTTACCCGTCAAGAATCCCTGGGAAAATTTGTGCAAAAAATAACAAAGCGGCGGTTTACACCGGGAAACAGCCGTGATATAATGAAACCGCATGGGGTTCCGGAGGGAGAGAGCCCGGGACCCCTGTCTTGGAGAGATTGCCGTCCCCGGGCGGCAAATTTACAGGAGGTAAGTTTATGGCAAGAAAGTTCAAGTCCATGGACGGCAACAACGCGGCGGCATATGTCAGCTACGCGTTTACCGAGGTGGCGGGCATCTATCCCATCACCCCGTCCTCGCCCATGGCAGACTTGGTCGACCAGTGGTCCGCCGCCGGTCAGAAAAACATCTTCGGCACCACGGTCAAGGTCGTGGAGATGCAGTCCGAGGCCGGCGCCTCCGGCACCGTCCACGGCTCTCTGGCCACCGGCGCGATGACCACCACCTACACCGCCTCTCAGGGCCTGCTGCTGATGATCCCCAACATGTACAAGATCGCCGGCGAGCTGCTGCCCTGCGTGTTCCACGTGTCCGCCCGCACCGTGTCCAGCCACGCGCTGAACATCTTCGGCGACCACTCCGACGTGATGGCCTGCCGCCAGACCGGCTTCGCCATGCTCTGCGAGGGCAACGTCCAGGAGGTCATGGACCTGGCGCCCGTGGCGCACCTGGCCGCCATCGAGGGCCGCGTCCCCTTCGTGAACTTCTTCGACGGCTTCCGGACCTCCCACGAGATCCAGAAGGTGGCCGTGTGGGATTACGACGATCTGAAGGAAATGTGCGACATGGAGGCGGTGGACGCCTTCCGCAAGCACGCCCTGAATCCCGAGCGGCCCAACATGCGGGGCTCCCACGAGAACGGCGACATTTTCTTCCAGCACCGCGAGGCCTGCAACCCCTACTACGACGCTCTGCCTGACGTGGTGGAGAAGTATATGGGCAAGGTCAACGAGAAGCTGGGCACCGACTATCAGCTCTTCAACTACTACGGCGCCCCCGACGCGGACCGCGTCATCATCGCCATGGGCTCCATCTGCGACGTGGCGGAGGAAGTCATCGACTACATGAACGCCCACGGCGAGAAGGTGGGCCTCATCAAGGTCCGGCTGTACCGCCCCTGGCGCGCCGACAAGCTGATTTCCGCCATCCCCGCCACCTGCAAGAAGATTGCCGTGCTGGACCGCACCAAGGAGCCCGGCTCCCTGGGCGAGCCCCTGTACGTGGACGTGGTGGCCTCCCTGGCCAACGCCGGGAAGACCGACATTACCGTCATTGGCGGCCGCTATGGCCTGGGCAGCAAGGACACCCCGCCCCGGAGCGTCTTTGCCGTCTATGAGGAGCTCACCAAGGCCGAACCCAAGCGCCAGTTCACCATCGGCATTGTGGACGACGTGACCCACCTCAGCCTCGAGGAGAAGCCCGCCCCCAACACCGCGGCGGAGGGCACCATCGAGTGCAAGTTCTGGGGCCTCGGCGGCGACGGCACCGTGGGCGCCAACAAGAACTCCATCAAGATCATCGGAGACCACACGGACAAGTACGTCCAGGCGTACTTCCAGTACGACTCCAAGAAGACCGGCGGCGTCACCGTCAGCCACCTGCGCTTCGGCGACAAGCCCATCCGGGCCCCCTATTATATCAACAAGGCCGACTTCGTGGCCTGCCACGTGCCCGCCTATATCATCAAGGCGTTCCCCATGGTTCGGGACGTGAAGCCCGGCGGCACCTTCCTGATCAACTGCCAGTGGAGCGACGAGGAAGTCAACAAGCACATGCCCGCCGTGGCCAAGCGCTATATCGCCAAGAACAACATCCAGGTCTACACCATCAACGCCATTGACCTGGCCAAGGAAATCGGCATGGGCAAGCGCACCAACACCATCCTCCAGTCCGCCTTCTTCTCCCTGGCCAAGGTCATGCCCGAGTCCGAGGCCATCCAGTATATGAAGGACGCCGCCACCCACTCCTACCTGAAGAAGGGCCAGGACGTGGTGGATATGAACCACAAGGCCATCGACGCCGGTGCCACGGCTTACCACAAGTTCGAGGTCCCCGCCGACTGGGCCGACGCCACAGACAGCCCCGACACCACCACCCTCACCGGCAAGCCGGAGCTGGTGGAGCAGGTGAAGAACATCCTGAACCCCGTGGGCAAGATGGACGGCGACAGCCTTCCCGTCTCCGCCTTCGTCAAGCACGTGGACGGCCAGTTCGAGCTGGGCGCCGCCGCCTATGAGAAGCGCGGCGTGGCCGTCAGCGTTCCCACCTGGATGCCCGAGAACTGCATCCAGTGCAACCAGTGCGCCTATGTCTGCCCCCACGCCACGATCCGTCCCTTCGCGCTGACCGCGGACGAGGCCGCCAAGGCTCCCGCCGCCGCCAAGCTGGTGGACAAGACCGGCAAGCCTGAGTACAAGTTCACCATGGCCGTGTCTCCTCTGGACTGCATGGGCTGCGGCGTGTGCGTCAGCATCTGCCCGGGCAGGAAGGGCGAGAAGGCCCTGAAGATGGTCTCTCAGGAGGCGGAAGCCGCCCAGCAGGACGTTTTCAACTACTGCGTGGCCGAGGTCTCCGAGAAGAAGGACCTCCAGACCAACAACGTCCCCGGCAGCCAGTTCCGTCAGCCGATGCTGGAATTCTCCGGCTCCTGCGCGGGCTGCGCCGAGACCAGCTATGCCCGTCTCGTCACCCAGCTCTTCGGCGACCGGATGTATATCTCCAACGCCACCGGCTGCTCCTCCATCTGGGGCGGCCCCGCAGCCACGTCTCCCTACTGCACCAATAAGGAAGGCCACGGCCCCGCCTGGTCCAACTCCCTGTTCGAGGACAACGCCGAGCACGGCCTGGGCATGTATCTGGGCCAGAAGGCCATCCGCGACAGTCTGAAGGCCAAGACCGAGGCTCTGATCGCGGTGCCTCACACCTATCAGCCCCTGAAAGACGCCGCCCAGAAGTGGATCGACACCATGGAGGACGGCAAGGCCAACGCCGAGGCCACGAAGGAGTATGTGAAGCTCCTGGAAGAGAGCCTCATGACCGTGGACGACATCGTGGCCTTCACCGGCAGCCCCGACGCGGCCAAGGTCTTCGGCGATCAGCTGCCCCAGTTCCAGGCTCACGCCAAGGAGCTGAAGGACAGCGGCGCAAAGTACTGCGACTGCGACGCCTGCAAGTTGGTTGCGGAAATCCTGAAGGATAAGGAGTACCTGTCCAAGAAGTCCCTGTGGATCTTCGGCGGCGACGGCTGGGCCTACGACATCGGCTTCGGCGGCGTGGACCATGTCCTGGCCTCCGGCAACGACGTCAACATCTTCGTCTTCGACACCGAGGTCTATTCCAACACCGGCGGCCAGGCCTCCAAGGCCTCCAACATCGGCCAGGTGGCCCAGTTCGCCGCGGCCGGCAAGGAGATCAAGAAAAAGTCCCTGGCGGAGATCGCCATGAGCTACGGCTATATCTATGTGGCCCAGGTGGCCATGGGCGCCAACCCCGCCCAGACCCTCAAGGCCATTCAGGAGGCCGAGGCCTATCCCGGCCCGTCCCTGATCATCGCCTACTCCCCCTGCGAGATGCACAGCATCAAGGGCGGCATGATGAACTGCCAGGCGGAGATGAAGAAGGCCGTGGAGTGCGGCTATTGGAACCTGTTCCGCTTCAATCCCGCCGCCGAGGGCGCGAAGTTCACTCTGGATTCCAAGGAGCCCGCCGGCGGGTATCAGGAGTTCCTGATGAACGAGGCCCGCTACAGCCGCCTGACCCGCGAGTTCCCCGACCGCGCCAGCGAGCTGTTCCAGCGCAACGAGAAGGCGGCCATGGACCGCTATCAGCACCTCCTCAAGCTGAAAGAAATGTATGCGGAATAATCCCTGAGTCAAAGCGCTCATCGCATATGAAGAGGACCACGGGCTTTGCCCGTGGTCTTCTTTCTTCAATAGGAGGGTGCACCATCCCTGTGGGGCCTGACCCCCTGGTCAGGCCATTCCTCCAGCGGCCTCCATTCAATCAATCAGAGCCCCCAGCGCCGACGCCAGCTCCTCCCCCTGGGTCCGGGTGAGGCCCTGGGTGAAGTCGGCGTCCGTGGGAATCAGCCCCAGGTCCCAGGCCCGGGTCACTTCGCTCTGCCCCCAGCCCTCCGCCAGGGCGGCGGGAACAGGGCCCATGCGCTTTGCCGCCGGGTTCGGCTCCAGGCCCAGCGCCTCCGCCGTGCGGCCCAGGAACACGGCGGCTTCTCTCCAGGTGACGGGCCGGGCGGCGGCAAAGGCCCCGTCCGCACCGCCTTTGGTGACGCCCTGCTCCTTGGCCCAGGCCACAGCGGGGAGGTACCACTCGATGCCGAAGCTGTCGGTGAAGGGAAGCTCCTCCCCGGCTTCCACATCCGGACTCCCTGCCGCCTCATACAGCAGCCCGACGAACCGCCCCCGGGTCAGGGGCGCGTTGTTCATGGGAAAGCGGGGGACATTGGTCTGGCGAATCAGCAGGAACTCCACCAGCGTGTCCTTTCCGTTCAGCGTGTCCTCCAGGGTCTGCGAGATGGGCTCATCGGGCTCCAGGGCCACCACGCCCCGGCCCGCCGCTGCGTCCAGCAGGGTGTTCAGGTCGATGTACTTGCTGGACACCTGCCCCCGGACCCCGGAGTTCGGCAGGGAGAAGGTCTTGACGGCCCCGAAGTGGCAGACGCTGCCGCCCGTGGGCTCTCCCGCCAGCTTGCCGCCCATCTCCTGAATCTCCGCGGCGTTGATGAGGGCGGAGGAAAAGGTGTTCTCCCCAATGAGGCCCACCAGCTCCAAACCGTTATCCATCTCTTTCCGCAACACCTCCAGCAGGGGCCAGATCACCCCGTCGGACCCGCCGCCGTTGTTCCTGAGGTCCAGCAGCACCCTCCAGTAGCCGCCTTCTTCCAAGTCCTTCGCCACCTGGGCGGCGAAGTCCTCCATGGGCAGGTTTTCGTCCTCCTGGCAGACGTTGTACTGAATGTAGTACACGTCCTCCGACAGGGGCTTGGAGAAGTAATTGACCTTCTGGGCCGCCGTTTCCGGCTGGCCCTTGATCCTGTCGGAGATGCGGACGGCTTCCAGTTTGTTCATCTCCTCCATGCCCATGGGTTCCAGGTTCAGGGTCTTCCCGTTTTTCAGGGTGACGGTCAGCGGCTCCCCGGCCTCCACCAGTCCCAGGTACTCGTAGATGTCGGCCACGTTGCAGGCCTGCCGAAACTGCCGCCGGAGGTGGACCGGATTGTCGGAGGAAAAGAGCGTCCCGTAGGCGTCGATGACCTCCCGCACCGATTTCCCCGCCAGCTTCACAACTTCCTGACAGAGGAGGTCCTCGTCCTCCGGAGCCACGGCGGAGAGATACCACGTCTCGTCATAGCCGGTTCCCCGCCGGATCATGGCAAAGGGATAGGCCCGGAAGTTCGCCGCATTCCCCACGGAAATCGAGGTGTGGGAGTCCCCCGCCAATGCCGTCAGGCGCATCAGGTCCAGCAGAAATTCCGTGTCGCTCTCGGTTTCCAGCCGCTGTTCGATGTCCGCCTTCACCCGCAGGAACTCGGCTTCCGGCGTGTTGGCGAACACGTCCGGGTGGGCCCCGACCAGGACCTTCTCATAGAGGAAGTCCAGGTCCTCCTGCCGCTGTTTTGCGCTCAGCGGCTCGGCCGCCAGGGCCGGGACCGTCAGCAAAAGCGCCAGGCAGAGCCCAAGGGCCCGTCCGGCCAGATTTTTCAGCGTGCGCATCTGCATCACCCTCCATTTCACTAATTCAATAATACAATAGTACGCCTGGGATCGGCGAAAGTCAATCCCTAAATCACAATACGGGGCAGCCGGGGGAAATTCTTCAAAAAAGGACCGCCCTTTCAGGCGGTCCGATGGCGCTATAGTTCCCAAGGGGGCTTCTTGTCCTGTGCGGACCAGGGGTCCAGGGCCTCCCGGCGGCGGATTTCTGTTTGCTCCTTCCTGGTGGGCCGGGCGCGGAGCCAAAACGCAAGGGCCAAGGCGGCCAGGCCGAAGGCGCAGAGAACCCAGCTGTTTCCCGAAGCGCGTATGTCCCGTTTTCCGCCCCAAGAGACCGCTTTCCCATCCAGATGGTCTTCCAGCGCCTCCGCCAGGGCGGGAACGGTCTTCCCGTCGAAGATGTCCCGGAGGCCCACCTCCTCCACCGCCGCCATGTAGGGCAGGGAGAGGGACAGGGCGGACAGCTCTAAATAAACCTCCGTGGCCTCCCGGGGATTTTCCAGATAGAGGAACCACAGGTCCAGGGCGGAGAGAGCGGAGGTGGCGTAGCTGATAAAATACAGGGGATTCTGAAAGTTGTGGGCGTTCTCCACCCAGGCGGGGTCCGACTCCGTGCCGGGGTCATAGAAATAGCCGTAGGCCTCCGACAGCTCCTTGAAGAGCCGGTCCAGCTCCTGGACGGTCATCCCCGGGTTCTGATAGGCCACCGTCTGGAACTCGTCGTAGAGGCAGCCGTCCAGGACGGAGTCCAGGATGTTGTACAGGACCGCGTCCCGGTAGACCTCCCCGCACTGCTCCCCGAAGAGCTCCCCGGCCTGTTCGGTGAACATCAGCTCCAGGGCCTGGGAATCGATCTCCCCCACGTCGATGTTGAACGCCGCCCAGAGGTCGGGCTGGGTGCAGTGGAAAGTCTCGAAGAAGTGGCCGAACTCATGGACCGTGTCGCTGAGGTCCTGATAGTCCCCATAGGGGCAGTTGAAGATGAAGGCGCTGCCATAGGCGGGCAGGGCCACGGTGTAGCCGGTGGGCAGCTTATTCTCGCCGTACTCGATGTCATAGAGGTGATGGGCCCGCAGGAAGCGGAAGGTGTCCCGCATCTCCCGGTCAAAGGCTTCGGCAAAGGGCTGGATGGCGTCCAGCACCTCCTCGCCGCTCATGCGGCTCCGGACACTGAGGGCTCGGAGATCCTCCTCGCCGGTCTCCTCCAGCAGCCGGAGCTGAAGAGGGAGGATATACCGCTTTGCCAGCTCGTGGAGCCCTGCCGCGTCCTCCAGGCCGTAGTCCCGGGTGTAAAGGGCTTCGTAGGCGTATTCGGCATAGTCGTCATAGCCGGCCCATTGGGCCTGTTCCGTCCGCAGCCGGACCAGCTGGAGGTAGAGCTCCCCGGCGGCCCGGTAACGCTCCTCCGCCGGAGCGGAGTCCCCCATGACCCGGTCATAGTCCTGGATAAGCCGGTCCTCCTCCTCGTAGAGGGCGGCTTCCTCCTCCGTCAGGCCCCGGTAGCCCAGGAGGCTTTCGGCGGCGCCCTCTCCGGCGTCCTCGTCCAGGATGCCGCCATAGGGCGAGGCGGCCAGGACGGACAGGGCCTGGTAGCAGCGGTCCGCAAGCCTGGTCTGCTGGGCGGAGAGCTCCCGGTACAGCGCCGCCTCCTCGGAGGCCCCGCCGCTGGCGTCGTACCCGACGCCGCTGAGATTTACTTTGGTGGCCAGGAGGTCTGTCTCCTCCAGAATCCGGTCGTAGAGGTCCTGAACCCGGCGGCGGGTTTCCTCGGTGTTCCGGTCCCGGCTGTGGCGGGAGCAGACGCTCTCCAGCTCCTTCAGGGCGGCCAGAAGGGCCACCTCGTCAAAGCCGGTGACGGGAAGCATGCCGGCATAGCTCACGTCCGGGTGGGCGGAGGCGGGAAATTCCCACTTCACCGCCGACGCCGCCGGGCCGGAGAAGAGAGCCAGGGCCAGCAGCAGGCAGAGCAGCCGCTTTCTCATGACGGTCCGGCCTCCCGGCCCTGGGCGGCCAGCACGTCCGCTGCCGTCAGCCTCATCAGGTCCTCCCGGGTGACGCTCTCCTGCCCCGCCAGGCGGTTCGCCTGACAGACCAGAATACGCTCGAAGACATTCCGCACCCCCCGGGCGTTGCCGAAGGACTCCGGGTCCCGGTTCTCCTCCCGGAGAAAGTCCCGGACGAGGCCCTCGGCCTCCTCCTCCAGCTCGTAGCAGCCCTTGGAGCAGCGCATTTTGAAGATCTCCAGCAGCTCCTCCGGCGAGTAGTCCTCGAAGTGGAGGAAGCGGTTGAACCGGGACTCCAGGCCCGGGTTGGAGTGGATAAAGCGGTCCATCAGGTCGTCGTACCCGGCGGCGATGACCACCAGGTCGTCCCGGTGGTCCTCCATGGCCTTGAGGATGGTGTCAATGGCCTCCTGGCCGAAGTCGTTGCCGGAGGAGCCGTTGAGGGCGTAAGCCTCATCGATGAACAGCACGCCTCCCAGGGCCTTTTCAATGGCCTTTTTGGTCTTCAGGGCCGTCTGGCCCACGTAGCCCGCCACGAGGCCGCTCCGGTCCACCTCCACCAGCTGGCCCTTGGAGAGGATGCCCAGGGAGTGGAAGATCCGGGCCATCAGCCGGGCGATGGTGGTCTTTCCGGTGCCGGGGTTGCCGGAGAACACCATGTGGAGGGACAATTCCGTCACCGGGAGGCCGTTTTTCTCCCGGAGCTGGTGGACCTTCACCAGGTCGATGAGGTTCCGGACCTCCTTCTTCACGGCGGCCAGGCCGATGTAGCCGTCCAGCTCGGTTTGCAGGTCCTCCAGCTTCTCCGGCGGGGGGACCTCCTCCTGGGCCTCGGCGGTTCCGCCCGCGGGCTGGGAGGCCTCCGGGGCGTTGGGCTTTTCTTTCGGGGAGGACGGAATTTTAGAGTCCCCCTCTGATGCCTTCGTCGCTTTGGCCTCCGGCGTCGGAGGCGCGCCCCAGAAGTCCGTCCCCATGCGGCGGAGGTTGTGTTCCGTCAGGGTCTGGATGACCTCCAGCTGCTGGAGGATGATCTCGTCCTTTTTGTCCTTCTTGTCCATAGCCGTCAGCCTTTCATGAGATTCGTGGAGCGCAGTCCCCGGAACAGGCAAGCGGAGGCCAGCCCGGTCAGTCCGCCGGTGAGCAGGGATACCGCCAGCAAAACGGGCAGATAATAGAGGGGAGCGGAGTTCCCCAGGGTCAGCATGGCGGCGGCGATCTGCCCGCAATTGTGGGCCGCCGCGCCGCCGGCGGACACGCCGTAAAGGGAAAGGCCCCGCAGCCGGGAGAGGAGGATCATAACCCCCAGGGCGCTTAGGGCCCCCAGCAGGGAGAAGAGCAGCGCGTTCATGTTCCCGGCGAAGAGAGCCCCCAGAAAGCACCGGGCCAGCAGGATCAAAAGCGCCTGCCCCGGACCCAGGGCGTAGAGGGCGAAGAGGGTCACGATGTTGGCAAGGCCCAGCTTTACGCCGGGGATGGGGATGGCCAGGGAGAGGGGAAAGAGGTTCTCCAGGTAGCTCAGCGCCAGGGCCATGGCGGTCAGCAGGGCGCAGAGGGTGAGCTGTTTCGTGGTCGGTTTCATTCCGCGCCTCCTAACCCAGCACCGCATCCACGCCGCCGTCTTTCGCCGCCCCGCCCTCCAGGCGGATGATGATCCGGGCGGGGAGGCAGACGATGCTCTGCCCGCTTCTTGTAATGATCCCGGTGTGAACGCAGTCCTGCGTGGGGCAGTCGGAGGAGAGGACCCGGGCGCTTCCGGCGGCGTACTCCACGGTGAGGGTGTACGCCCCTGCCTGATAGGTCCTCTTCCCGGCGGCCCGTTCCAGGGAAACCCGGTCGATTTCCTCGCCATCTACAGAGACCACCGCCGTCAGGGATTCCTGGGTTCCGCCCCGCCACTGGAACACGGCCAGGCCGATGGCCAGGGCCGCCACGCAAAGGACCACCAGAGCGTCCCAGGCGGTGGGCCGGAGTTTAGGAGACGGTCTCATAGGCATACCCGCCGCTCTCATCCGGGGTGAAACGGTCCGCCAGGCCCTCGGTGACCACCACCCGGCCGTCCTCCGTCACCAGCACCAGCTCGAAGGGCGTTCCGTCCCAGTGCCGCCAGAGATCCAGGGCCTTTTCCTCCCCCATGATGAAGAGGGCTGTAGAGAGCGCGTCGCACATGGCTCCACTGCCGTCGCTGATCCCTGCCGCCACGGTGACGGAGGTCAGCCCGCTGTCCGCCGGGTACCCGGTGGCGGGGTCGATGATGTGGTGATAGCGCTTCCCGTTTTCCTCAAAGTAGCGCTGATAGCCCCCGGAGGTGACGGCGAAGGCGTCCGTCAGCTCCAGCACGCCCGCAAAGGCGTTTTGATCGTCGGGTTTGGCCGGGTCCTGAATGCCCACCCGCCAGGGAGTGCCGTCGGGCCGATCGCCGTAAGCCAGGACGTTGCCCCCTAATTGGGCGAGTCCCCGGGGGACCTCGTATTCCTGAAAGACTCCCACCAGTTTGTCGGCGGCGTAGCCCTTGGCGATGGCCCCCAGGTCAATGGACTGGCCCGGGCCCAGGGAGAGGGTCTGGCCGTTTCCCTTAACGGCGAAGCCGTCCACCAACTCCAACAGCCGGTCCAGCTCCTTCTGAGAGGGCACACGGTATCCGTCCCCTCCGGCAAAGCCCCAGGCGGCCACCACCGGGGCCACGGTGATGTCAAAGGCCCCGCCCGTCTTCTGACAGTACTGTCCGGCCTGGATTAAAATGGAGCGCAACTCCGACTCCGAATCCTCCAGGGTTCCGGCGTTGTTGAGCCGGGAGACCTCGCTGTCCGGGTCCGTCCGGGAGAGCTTCTTCTCCAAGTCCCGGATGGTGTCCTCGCAGGCGTAGGCGGCGGCGGGAGACCGTTCCCCGTAGGTGGTGATGAGCATGGCGGTGTCCATGGCGATGACCTGGATGCTCTCCTGGGCCTCGTCCGGGCTCAGCTGAGCGCCGCAGCCGGAGAGAAGCAGAAGCATCAGGAAACCATATGCGGTAAGACGTTTCATAGCGATCCTCTTGTCTGTCTGATTGTGATTTCTATAGTATAGCACGTCCCGGGACGCTTCTCAACGAAAAACCGCGGGCCGCGCGAAAAAATAAAAAACCTGGCAGGAAGGCCCTTGCAAAAGGGGGAAAAGTCTGCTATACTATTTAAGCGTGTCGGCGGGGGCTGGTCCGCCGGGCATTTTTGAAAGAAAAAACACCTTGGAGGTCTTGATAAATGGCAAAGAATCCAAACGAAAAGTCTACGAAGCGGGATAATTCCCTGTTTGGCGCAACCCTCTTCTTCCTCGCGGCCTGCCTGGCGGAGGCGTATCTGCTGGTGCTCCGCCGGTACTACATCCACGGCGACGTGGTAACCGAGGCCTTGCCTTGGCACAACCGGCTGCTGATTTTCGCGGGCCTGGGGGCGGCGGCGCTGGTCCTGGGCATTGCGCTGAGCGTGCTTTGGAAGGCGGACCAGCGGAAGCGGCTCATCGGCTGGTGCCTGATCGCTCTGGGCGTGTTTTTCGGCGGCGGCAGCATGCTGATCCGCCTGTATTTCGAGTCCGCCGTAACTCTCCTCAGCGTGGTGGTGCCGGTGGTGATGGTCCTGACGGTGATCTGGGCCTTCTACGACCGGGAGTGCTCCGTGGCCATGACGGCCCTGAGCGGGACGCTGATCCTCCTGTGGATGTGCCGCCGCCTGTTCAACCACCTGACCCTGGGCCTGCCCGTGAAGGCGCTGGCGGTGGTGTACGTCCTGCTGCTGGCGGGCCTGTGCTGGCTGGCGAAAAACAAGAAGCTGGGGAAGCTGCTCCCCCCGGACGCGGACCTGCTGCCCATCTATGGCGCCACCGGCCTGTCCGCGGCGGCGGTGGTGCTGGGCCTGTTCAGCTCTGCCGTGGCTTATTACGCCATGTGGGCTCTGGGAATTGTGGTTTTCATTCTGGCGGTGTATTATACCGTCAAGCAGCTGTAAGGCACAAGACCTTTTCACGAGCGAAAACCCGCCGTCTTTGGACGGCGGGTTTTTTACGCGGACAGCGCGCTAGCGGAACTCCCCCAGGCGGATGTCCATGCCGATCTCGAAGGCCCGGTCCCAGGGGAAGCGGTAGTTCTCCAGGGCGATTCCGCCCCAGCGGCGCTCCTCCGGCTCCTCCTCCAGAGAGGACAGGAAGCGGCTTTGCTCCAGGTTCCGGATGACGGGGGCGGTTTCCTTCTCCATGCCCTCCTCCAGGCGGGAAAGCAGGTCCTCCCGGTCCAGCTCCGGGGACCAGAAGTTGTTGGGGTCGCCGCCCAGGTCGTTTCGGATATAGGCCAGCAGGTCGTTCCGCACCACGCCCTTGTAGCAGAAGTCCTTGAGAATGCTGTCTGCCAGGGACCGGGCCCAGGCCCGGTCCATCGCGTCGGTGTTCTCCCCAGTTTTCAGCACGGCGTACCGGGCCGCGCCGTGGCTCAGGGCGGTGCCGGTGACGATGGCCATGTCCAGCATGCCGGAGTAGGCGATGAGATAACCCAGCTCGGCCTCCCTGGTCAGGGCCTTGTAAACCTCTGTCCCGTAAGTTCCGTTGCTGGCGTCGATGAGGACGGTGGGGCGCTGGGCCTTCTCGTATTCCCGAAGAGCGCCGATGAGCTGCTTGTGGTAGGTTCCTTTTTTCGACTCGTCTTCCGGCTGGGTCAGCACCAGAATCTGCAGTTCTGCGCTTTCGACCTCCGTCAAATCGAAAAAGGCCAGATGCTCTTCCATGATTTCCGTCAGGGGCTGGAAGTCATACTCACAGGCGGGCTGGTCCTCTGTGCCGCCAAAATATTGGACGCATACGCGGCCTCCCAGCCAGCCCGTCTCGTCCAGGTACAGCCGGGCCACGGCCTTGAAGGCCAGATCGTCCACCCCGGAGAGGAGCCAGTCAAGCTGCTTCCCGTCCTCCCTCTCCTCGGTCCGCAGTCCCTGGCGAAGGTAGGCGATCTCGTTTTTTTGGATGCAGTCCTCCAGGGAGGAATCGTCAATGCCGATCAAGAGGCGGAAGTTCTCATAGCCGGGCCGGGACAGGATATGCTGGACCTGGTCGGAGAGGCGGAGCTTTCGTTCCCGGGCCGCCAGATAACCCTCCAGCAGCTCCGGGCCGAACCCCTCGGGCTCCGGCAGGGGTTCGCCGTCCGCGCCACAGCGGTAGCTGAGGCAGACATTGGCGAAGGTCAGAGCCTCCCGGCCCTCCAGGGTTTCCCGGGGCTCCGAACCATAGGCCCGCAGGGCGTTGTACTCCTCCAGCGTCCCCCCCTCGTAGCCCACGGTGGGGGCCAGGCGCATGACGGAATCCAGCAGCCAGACCACGTTGTTCCCGTCCTCCGCCAACTTTGCCAGCAGGTTTTCCAGCATCTGGGATGGGTTCACCGTCCCGCCCCCGGGCAGCTCCAGCTCATCCCCCGTGAGACAGCGGGAACTGACCAATCCTCCGGAGTGCAGCTGATCCAGGGAGAGAATATAGCGGTCGCATCCCGCCGCCTCCTGGTCCAGCACCCAGGTGAACAGGGACCAGGGCTCTCCCCGCTGGAGGCTGTCGAAGTTTTTCGGCTGGCCGTCCAGGGCCGTCCGGTACAGGACCTTCTCCGGCATCGCCAGGGCATAGCCCAGGGATTCCGCCAGATACTCCACCCGCTCCACGTTGTCCGGCCGGTCGTCCAGGGGCACGTAGGCAATCGTCTTCCCCGGCTTCGAGGCGGCGGGCTCGGGATAGGGCAGGGGCTCTGTCCGTCCGGGGGCGCAGCCCGCCAGCAGGACCAGGGCCAGAGCCGCCGCCCAAAGGCGCTTTGCTTGTTTCATAAAACCTCCTATGGAAAAAGGGCGGGAGTGTCCCCGCCCTTCGATCAAAGTCCCAGTCCTCCCAGGTTCAGCCCGCCGGTGATGCTGTCCATGGCCTTGTCCATGGCGTCCCCGGCCTGGCGCAGGGCCTCGTTGACGGCGGAGACTACCAGGTCCTGGAGCATCTCCACGTCCTCCGGGTCCACGGCCTCGGGCTTGATGGTGAGAGAGATCAGCTCCTTCTTGCCGCTGGCCGCGGCCTCCACCGCGCCGCCGCCCACGCTGGCGGTGAAGGTGCGGTTTTCCACCTCCGTCTGGGCGGCATTCATGGCCTCCTGCATCTGGGCGATCTGCTGCTGGACAGCGGCCTGGCGCTGCGCGCCGGTGGCCTTCAAATTGCCGCTGCTGAAGCCGCGGCGGGCGCTGTATCCCATGATGATCTTCTCCTTTTTATTGAATTTCGATGTTGTCAAACTGCCGGCCAAAGGCCACCAGGTTTTTCAGGTTCTCCTCCGGGGAGGACTTCGGCGGCTCCCCCGTGCGGAACGTCAGCCGCACCGGAGTGCCGGTCAGGGCTTCCGCCTCTTGGGCGATGGCCTCCCGGACCCGGTCGTTGTCCAGGCGGCCCAGGGTCAGGTCGTCGGGGGCGCAGACCGTCAGCAGGTCCCCCTCCAGAAAGCCGGAGCACATGCCCAGGAAGGGCCGGTACATGGCCGGAAGGCGGCCCTTGCAGTTCTCCGCCAGGGTCCGCCACCAGCCGCCGTCCGCCGCCCTTGCGGGGACAGCAGGGACCGGTTCGGCGGCGGGGGCCGCCGGGGAGCGGTCCGCCTCTCTTGGGGCCGGCGGCGGGGGGGCTTCCTCCGGGACGTCGTAGATTCGCTGCCCCGGCTCGTCCATCAGGGGGGGCTCCTCCGGCAGGGGCGGCTCGTCCCAGGGAGGAGGGTCCGCCGCCGTGTTCACGGCGGGCGCTTTTTCCCGGGGCGGCGCAGACGCTTGAAGCGGCGGTGAGGGCGCGGGCCGTTGGGCCAGCGACCCCCGGGCGGATTGGTTGTCCTCCAGGCGGTGGACGCGGGCCTCCAGGGCCGTCAGGTCCCCGGATAGGCTCTCGTCGCACAGGCGCAGGAGGCACAGCTCCGTATCCAGGCGGCGGTTGACGCTGGCGTACAGCTCCGCCGAGGCTTTTTGCAGGGTGGAGGCCAGGTGCAGGAAGCGCCCGGCGGGCACGCCTTTTCCCAAGCGGTCCAGGGCGGCGGCGTCAAAGCCGCCGGAGAGCAGGGCCGCGCCGCCCTTGGGGGCGGTCTTTTGCAGCAGCAGGTCCCGGGTGAGGGTGGACAGCTCCGAGAGCACCGCCCCCATGTCCTTGCCACCCTTGTAGAGCTCGTCCAGCAGGAGGAGGGCCCCCTGGGCATCCCGGGCCAGGATCAATTCCATCAGCTTGGCGGTCTGCAGGTTCCCCGCCAGCCCCAACACCTCCAGCACCGCGGCGGCGTCGATGGTCCCGCCGGCGGCGGCGCACTGGTCCAAAAGGCTCAGCCCGTCCCGCAGGGCCCCGTCCGCCAGGCGGCTGAGGACCTCCGCCCCGTCGGGCCGCAGGTCGATTTTTTCCTGTTCGGCCACGTAGCGGAGCCGCCGGGCCACGTCCTCCGGCCGGATGCGCCGGAAGGAGAAGCGCTGGCAGCGGGAGAGGATGGTGGCGGGGACCTTGTGGAGCTCGGTGGTGGCCAGAATGAACATCAGGTGCTCCGGCGGCTCCTCCAGGATCTTCAGCAGGGCGTTGAAGGCGGCGGTGGAGAGCATGTGGACCTCGTCCACGATGTAGACTCGCTTTTTTACGTTGGCGGGAGAGTAAACCGCCTCGTCCCGGAGGGCGCGTACCTGGTCCACGCCGTTGTTGGAGGCGGCGTCCAGCTCCAGCACGTCCAGAAAGCCGCCGCTGTCGATGCCGAGACAGGCCGGGCACTTTCCGCAGGGGTCCCCGTCCACGGGGGCCTCGCAGTTCACGGCCTTGGCCAGGATCTTGGCGCAGGTGGTCTTTCCGGTGCCCCGGGTGCCGGTGAAGAGGTAGGCGTGGGAGGTCCGGCCCTCGGCCACCTGGCGGCGTAGGGTCTCGGTGATGTGCTCCTGGCCGATGACATCGGCGAAGGTCTTGGGCCGCCACTTGCGGTAGAGCGCCTGATACATGGCCGGTGTTCCCTCCTTCCTCTCCATAAGGGCCTTCAAATTACCCGCCGGTTTTACGAACCGCCAGGGTGCGCAGGATAAAGCTTTCTTTTGCTTCCTTTTCTTTCTCGAAAGAAAAGGAAGTCCTCCACACGCAGCTGCGGAGCCGGTTGCCTCGCGGCACATGAAACATTCCGCTTAATGCTGCTCGGTTCCCCGCCTGACATGGTTCGCAGAGCTTCATTGCGCGAGACCGGCTCCGCAGCTGCCTGCGGAGGACTGCTTTTGTATTCTACTATATTCTTTCCCAAATGGCAACAGAAAATTTTCCAATCCACAAAAAAGGCCCCGCCGCTCTCGGAGCGGCGGGGCTTTGAAGCGCAAAGGAAAGCTCACTTGTTGTCCACAGAGAACATATAGGCGATCAGCTCCACCATCTTGTTGGCGTAACCGGTCTCGTTGTCGTACCAGGAGACGACCTTGACGAAGTTGTCGGTCAGGCTGAGGCCGGCCTTCTTGTCGAAGATGGAGGTGAGGGGGCAGCCCAGGAAGTCGCTGGAGACCACGTCCTCGTCGGTGTAGCCGAGGATGCCCTTCAGCTCGCCCTCGCTGGCTTCCTTCATGGCCTTGCAGATGTCGTCATAGCTGGCGGGCTTCTCCAGACGAGCGGTCAGGTCCACCACGGACACGTCCAGGGTGGGAACGCGCATGGAAATGCCGGTGAGCTTGCCGTTCAGCTCGGGGATGACCTTGCCCACGGCCTTGGCGGCGCCGGTGGAGGAGGGGATGATGTTGCCGGTGGCCGCGCGGCCGCCGCGCCAGTCCTTCATGGAAGCGCCGTCCAGCAGCTTCTGGGTGGGGGTGACGGAGTGGACGGTGGTCATCAGGCCCTCGACGATGCCGAACTTCTCGTTCAGGACCTTGGCGATGGGGGCCAGGCAGTTGGTGGTGCAGGAGGCGTTGGAGACATAGGTCATGTCGGAGGTGTACTTCTTGTTGTTCACGCCCATGACGAACATCGGGGTGTCGTCCTTGGAGGGGGCGCCCATGATGACGTGCTTGGCGCCGGCCTTGATGTGGCCCTCGCACTTATCCTTGCTCAGGTGCTGGCCGGTGCACTCGCAGATATACTCCGCGCCGACGGTGTTCCAGGGGATATCGGAAACTTCCTTGGCGGTGAAGACCTTGAACTCCTTGCCGTCCACGATCAGGCAGTCGGCGCCGAAGCTGACCTCGCCGGGGAAACGACCGTGCACGCTGTCATACTTCAGCATGTAGGCCATATACTCGGGGCTCATGAAGGGGTCGTTCAGGGCGACGACCTCGACGTCGTCGCGCTTCAGGGCGGCGCGGAACACGATGCGGCCGATGCGGCCAAAACCATTGATGCCGATTTTCGCTTTCATAATACAGGAACTCCTTTCGATATTTGGGTACAAATCGTACCGGAATGCCATATAAACGATTGCGCAAACGATTTGTTTGGGTCTTTTCCAGAAGTAATGGTATCACAACGTGAAGTTTTTGGCAATCATCATTTCAAACAACAATTTAAAAGGGCCATTGTGAATTTTTGATAATAAAGCATTGCTTTTCCAAACCGGCTGAAACGACTGGCGCTGCTTCCCTGGAAAAGGATTCCCAAAGGGACGGAGATTATACGCCGGGGCGGGCGGTTGACAGAGGGGCCCGCAGCACCTATAATAAAAAGCGCTTATGACCTGTATCTTAAGGAGGTTCCCCCATGTCCCGCACGAACGAGAACAAGCGCGTCCTGCTCATCGGCACCGGCGGCACCATCGCCTCGGAGGTGACGGAAGGGGGCCTCGCCCCGGAGCTGACCACGGAACAGCTTTTGAACCATGTTCCCGGCATCTCGGGGATCTGCGCCGTGGACTGCATCCAGCTTTTGAACCTGGACAGCACCAACATCGGCCCCGCCCACTGGCTGCAAATGGCCCGGTGCCTCCGGGAGCACTATGGCCGCTACGACGGCTTTGTCCTCACCCACGGCACGGACACCATGGCCTATACGGCGGCGGCCCTGAGCTATTTGATCCAGGGGAGCCCGAAGCCTATTGTCCTCACCGGGGCCCAGAGGCCCATCGGCTTTGATTCCACGGACTCCAAGACGAATCTGAGCGACGCCTTCCGCTGCGCGGCGGAGGACCTGCCGGGAGTCTCCATCGTCTTTGACGGCAAGGTCATTCCCGGCACCCGGGCCAAGAAGACCCGTTCCAAGAGCTTCCAGGCCTTTTCCAGCATCAACTACCCCTATCTCGGCATCCTCCGGGACGGGGTGCTCCTCCGGTATATCCGCCAGGACTGCGGGGCCTATCCCATGTTCTATGACACGCTGAACACGAGGGTGGCCCTCTTGAAGCTCCTTCCCGGCATGGACCGGGCGGCGGCGGACTTCCTCCTGGAGCGGAACGACGGGTTGATTATCGAGAGCTTCGGCGTGGGGGGCCTGCCGGAGTCCGGGGGTTTCTACCACTGTGTGGACGAGGCCCTGGCGGCGGGAAAAACCGTGGTCATCACCACCCAGGTGGAGAACGAGGGCAGCGACGTGGGGGTCTACCACGTGGGCCACGCCCTGAAAAACAAGCTGGGGGTTCTGGAGGCCTACGACATGACCACGGAGGCCGTAGCGGCGAAGCTGATGTGGATTCTGGGCCAGACCCGGGAGCGGAGAGAGGTGGAGCGCCTCTTCTACACGCCGGTGGCCCGGGATATCCTCTGGCCGGTGGAGTGAGGGGCTTCCTGGAGATGCAAAAGCCCTCTTTTTAGGTTGGCGCCGCTCAGTGCCGCCTGTTAAAATATCAAAAGCGGGCAGCTACCCTGTGCAGGTAACTGCCCGGCAAACTGGAATTTGTTTACTCAGCCCAATAAACCCTGCTGTCTTTGCGTTTTGCGGCTTTCGGCAAATCGCCATCAATATACCCGACGGCACAATGCCCGATGCCTTCCCACTCTCCCTCAACGCCGAGGTCCTTCAGCAGCTGCTGGTAATCGGGCATTTCAAATTCTTCCTTGGCGCGATGAACCCAGATGCTCCCCAAACCAAGAGAATGGGCGGCAAGCATCATATTTCCCATGACAAGGCTTCCGTCGTATACACGGTTCATCCAATTCTTATCGGCAAGTACAATCAAAACAGCGGGCGCCCCGTAGAACGGATCGAAGCCATCTTTCCAGCCTCCAATTTTGCAGTTTGCGGCAGATAGCTTATCCCGCAACTTCTTATTTGTCACGGCAATCGTGATGGTCGCCTGTTTCCCCATTCCGTTTGCAGCGTACAGGCCTGCCTCTATAATCTGCTCCAAATCCTCCTTTTTCGGCATGTCGGGCTTGAACTTCCGAATGCTCCGGCGCTCCTTCATCGCTTTGATGATCTCGTTCATGTCTCATTCCTCCTCGTAATCAATCCGTTCGATTTTAAAAATGACCGGTCTTGTGCCGTCCGAGCAACAGGCAATCATTTCGTTTTCCCGCTCCATCCAGCCTTTCATAATGGAGCCGCCCTGCAGGCCGGTATAGATATACCGCGCGATAGCGTCCCATGCTTCCGAACAATGAGGGATCTTCGGGCCGCCCGCAACGGTATCGGGATCGGAGGCTGTCTTTACCAAAGTATTCAAGCCTCCATGCCAGAAGTGATCATTTTTTTCGTCACGATAGAACATAAATTCATCTCCTACATGATAGCATGGACAGGCTCCGGCTGTTTTGTCCGCGCAGAACTGGTCCTGTAATTCGGGGAAGAGCTTTTTATCAATGACCGTTACTTTTACCTTATGTTTCATGATATTCCCTCCGCAACTTTCGATCTGTTGAATTGATTATAACACATCGTGATTACCCAATCAATCTGGTTTTGCTGCACCTGCGAAGTCATAGCTTAACAATTCTTTTCCTTATAAGCGGCCGTGAAAATCCCCGCTTTCTTTTTTGAACGGTTTGTGGTACAATCAATTTACCGTGTAAATTGTGCGAACCCCATCCCGACGGAAGAGAAAGGAGTCCCGCCATGGCCCCAGCAGTACCCAGGGAGGACCCCGTCCTCTCCCGCCTCCGCGCCGCCGCGGCCCGGGGGGCCCTGTCCCACGCCTTGCTCTTTACCGGGCCGGGGGACCGGCTCGCCGCGGCCCGCTTTGCCGCGTCCGCCTTTCAGTGCACGGGACCGGAACAAAGCCGTCCCTGCGGCGTGTGCCCCGCCTGCCGGAAGGTTCGGGAGGACATCCACCCGGACGTCATCACCGTTCGGGACGAGGACCACAAGTTTCTCTCCGTGGAGACGGTCCGGGAGGTCCGGAAGGACGCCTATATCCGCCCCAACGAGGGGGCCCGGAAGGTCTATCTCTTCCCGGACTGCGCCCTTCTGACGGAGCAGGACCAGAACGTGCTTTTGAAGCTGGTGGAGGAGGGGCCGCCCTACGCCGCCTTCCTCTTCTGTGCGGAGAACCCGGCGGCGGTGCTCCAGACCCTGCGGTCCCGCTGCGTGGAGCTGAAGCTCCAGCCCTCCGCTCCCCTCCTCCCGCAGGAGGAGGCCGGAGACGCCGAGGCCCTCTGCCGCTGCCTCTTGAAGCGGAAGCGGGGAAGCATCGCGGAGCTGGCGGTCCGGCTGGAGAAAAAGAAGCTGACCCGGGAGGCGCTGAGCGCCCTGCTGGAGCGGAGCGAGGCCCTGTTTTCCCAGGCGCTGGTCCTGCTCTACGGCGGAAGCGCGGAGGCCGGAGACCGCCGCCTGGCGGAGGACGTCGGGAAACGCTTGACAAAAACGCAGATCGTGCGCACAATAGAGCTCATGAAAAAGTACCGGCGAGAGTGCGGCTACAACGTGGGCCCCGGCCATGTGCTGGGGGCCCTGGCCGCTGAATTGGAGGAGATATTTTGACTGAAGTCATCAGCGTCCGCTTTCGGGGCGGCAGCAAGACCTATTTCTTTGACCCCAAGGGCGTCCAGGTTCGCGTGGGGGAGAACGTCATTGTCCAGACCGCCCAGGGCCTGGAGTTTGCCGCCTGCACCCAGGGGAACCACGAGGTGGCGGACGAGGCCATCGTCAAGCCCCTCAGCGCCATCGTCCGCAAGGCCACCGACAACGATTTTCGGGTGGTGGAGTACAATCGGAAGCGGGAGCGGGAGGCGTTCCGCATCTGCGAGGGCAAGATCGCGGACCACGGGCTGGAGATGAAGCTGGTCAGCGTCTCCGTGGGCTTTGACAGCAACAAGATCGTGTTCTATTTCACCGCCGACGGGCGGGTGGACTTCCGGGAGCTGGTCCGGGACCTGGCCTCCGTCTTCCGGGCGCGGATTGAACTGAGGCAAATCGGCGTCCGGGACGAGGCGAAGATGATCGGGGGCTTAGGGATCTGCGGGCGGCCCTTCTGCTGCTCCCAGTTCCTGGACGGGTTCATGCCCGTGTCCATCAAGATGGCCAAAACCCAGAACCTGAGCCTGAACCCCACGAAGATCTCCGGCACCTGCGGGCGGCTGATGTGCTGCCTGAAGTACGAGCAGAACGCCTATGAGGACGCCGCCAAGCGGATGCCCAAGGTGGAGTCCTTCGTCCAGACCCCCGACGGGCCGGGCAATGTAAAAGCCGTGGAGCTGCTGCGGGAGCGGGTGAAGGTCAGCCTGGACAGCGCGCCGGAGAATTTGAAGACCTACCGGGCCTGTGAGATCCAGATCCTCCGCAACGGCAAGGGCAGCCGGGAGGGCATCGAGATTCCCGAGCGCACCGCCCGCTTTGTGGAGGAGCGGGAGGAGGAAGAGCTGATCCAGCCCGTGTTCTCCACCACCTACTACACCGACGACCACCTGGCGGAGGCCCCCCGCCGGGAGAAGATGAACGTGGAGGGCGACGGCAAGCCCCGCCACCGCCACCGGGGCGGCCGCCGCCGGGGCCCCGCCCGTCCCGAGGGGCAGGAAGCCAAGAAGCAGGGCGCCCAGCCGCCCCGCCCTCCCAAGCAGCAAAGCCGCCTGGAGGGCCAGAAGGGGGAGGACCGCCCCGCCGGGGAGAACAAGCGCCGCCGTCCCCCCTACCGGGGCCGCCGCTGGAACAAGGGCGGCGATACGCCCAAGTGACCGCAGGACAACACACGAATTTGCCGGGTGAATGCAGCAGAGACGAGTGCAGGAGTAAGGAGGTATGAAACGGTGAATATGCAGGAGAATTTCCGACTGATCGAGGCCCTGCAGAGCGCGGGATGGACGGCGGAGGAGATCATTAACTTGATCAAGTATGTCGAGAGCGGAGAGGAACAGTACAAGCCCAAGGCAAAGGGATAAGAAAAAACGGGGGCCTCAAGCGCGTTCGGCGCTTGAGGTCCCGCTTTTGTGAGAGGGCTTACACGGAGAACAACAGCTCGGAATACACCGGGAAGGGCCACGCCGCCCCGCCGGTGAGGGTTTCCAGCTGGTCGGCGGTCTCCCGGGCGGCGGTCATGTCGGGGATCAGCACGTCATGGCAGTAGCGCATGGCGGCCTCGGCCCCGGAGGGAATGGCGGCCAGGTCCGCCTCCAGCTTGACGCAGCCGTCCATCAGCGTGTCCGTCAGGGCGGAGAGCTTCTGGGACGTGGCGGTCTCATAGCGGCTGCTGCACCCGGTCTCCTTCTTCTTGAAGGCCCGTTCGCACAGATCCGCGGCAAAGCCGGAGACGGCGGGGAGGATCTCGTGGCGGATCATGTCGGTCATGGTGCCGGCCTCGATGGAGAGGACGGTCCGGTAGTTCTCCACGTGGATCTCGTACCGGGCCCGGACCTCCTCCTCGGTGTAGATGCCGTGCTTGACGAAGAGGTCGATGTTCTTCGGGTCGATATAGGCGGGCAGGGCGTCGGCGGTGGACTTGAGGTTGGCGAGGCCCCGCTTTTCCGCCTCGGCGATCCAGTTGCCGTCGTAGCCGTTTCCGTTAAAGATGATGCGCTGATGCTCCGTAAAGACCCGGCGGATCAGCTTCTGGAGGTCCCCCTGGAAGTCGGCGGAGGGCTCCAGCTCGTCGGCGAACTGCCTGAGCTCCTCGGCCATGATGGTGTTCAGGGCGATGTTGGGCCCGGAGATGGACTGGGAGGAGCCCAGCATGCGGAACTCGAACTTGTTGCCGGTGAAGGCCATGGGGGAGGTGCGGTTGCGGTCCGTGGTGTCCTGGCGGATGGCGGGCAGCACGTCCACGCCGATCTCCAGGGTCTTCTTGCTGGCGTCCGTGTACTCGGTGCCATGGATGATGGACTCCACCACGGCGTTCAGCTCGTCGCCCAGGAAGATGGAGAGGACGGCGGGCGGGGCCTCCTGGGCCCCCAGACGGTGGTCGTTTCCGGCGGTGGCCACGGTGGTGCGGAGGAACTCCTGATAGTCGTCCACGCCCTTGACGAAGGCCGCCAGGAACAGGAGGAACCGGGCGTTCTGGCTGGGGGTGGAGCCGGGCTTGAAGAGGTTCCGCCCGGTGTCGGTGGAGAGGGACCAGTTGTCGTGCTTGCCGGAGCCGTTCACCCCGGCGAAGGGCTTCTCGTGGAGGAGGCACACCAGGCCGTGGCGGTCCGCCACCTTCTTCATGACCTCCATCACCAGCTGGTTCTGGTCGCAGGCGGTGTTGGCGTCGGTGTAGATGGGGGCCATCTCGTGCTGGGAGGGGGCCACCTCGTTGTGCTTCGTCTTGGAGGGCACGCCCAGGGCCCAGAGGGTCTCGTCCAGGTCCTTCATGTAGGCGGCCACCCGGGGCTTGATGGCGCCGAAGTAGTGGTCGTCCAGCTCCTGGCCCCGGGGGGGCTTGGCGCCGAATAAGGTCCGGCCCGTCATGCGCAGATCCTTGCGCTGGTTGTAGAGCTCCTTGTCAATGAGGAAGTACTCCTGCTCGGGGCCCACCTGAGCGATGACCTTTTTGGTCTCCGTGTCCCCGAAGAGGCGGAGGATGCGGACTGCCTGACGGCTGACCTCCTCAATGGAGCGGAGCAGGGGCATTTTCTTGTCCAGGGCCTGGCCGGAATAGGAGCAGAAGATGGTGGGGATGCAGAGGGAGCCCTCCTTCAAAAAGGCGAAGGAGGTGGGGTCCCAGGCGGTGTAGCCCCGGGCCTCGAAGGTGGCCCGCAGGCCGCCGGAGGGGAAGGAGGAGGCGTCCGGCTCGCCCCGGACCAGCTCCTTGCCGGAGAACTCCATCAGGATGCGGCCGCCGCCGATGGGGTTGATGAAGCTGTCGTGCTTCTCGGCGGTGACGCCGGTCATGGGCTGGAACCAGTGGGTGAAGTGGGTGGCGCCCCGCTCCACGGCCCACTGCTTCATGGCCTCGGCGATTTCATTGGCCGTGGAGAGTTCCAGGGCCGTGCCCTCGGTGACGCACTTCTTCCACGCGCCGTAGGACGCGGGGGAGAGGCGGTCCTTCATGGTCTCCTCGTTAAAGACCCGGCTTCCGAAGAGCTCGGGGAGATGTAAGGTGGTACTCATAATCGTTTCCTCCTCAATTTCTGACTATATCGTAACATAAAACGATGCAAACACAATTGGTAATACTTCTAAACTTCCGGCCTGGAACGGGTACATTCATTGTCCGCTGGCGCCGTAGTTGCTCAGGGCCCGGGCCGAAGGATCGTCCACGTCGCAGCCCTCCCAGGACTTGTTGGGCATCCAGAAGTCCCGGATCATCGCCGCCTGGCCGGGGTAGTGCTTCTCGAAGATCTCCCGGTACAGCAGGCTCTCCTTGGTGAAGGGCGGGCAGTGGTAGTCGTACCTGTGCCGCAGGGTCTCGAACGACCCGTCCGTGTACTTCTCCTGGGCGTAGGCCTTCAAATCGTCCACCATGGAGTGGCCCACGGCGTCGGAGAAGGCAGCCTTCTGCCGCCAGAGGATGCCATCGGGCAGGAGATGGTCTTTCTCAAAGGCGTGGCGCAGCAGGTATTTCCCCATGCCGTAGGTGTTCCGCTTCATCTCCGGGTCCAGGGACATGACGTACCTCACGAAATTCAGGTCGCCGAAGGGGACCCGGGCCTCCAGGGAGTTGACGGAGATGCAGCGGTCCGCCCGGAGCACGTCGTACATGTACAGCTCGTCGACCCGCTTCTTGGCCTCCTTCTGGAACTCCTCGCCGCTGGGGGCGAAGTCCGTGTACTTGTAGCCGAAGAGCTCGTCGGAGATCTCCCCCGTCAGCAGCACCCGGATGTCCGTCCGCTGGTGGATGGCCTTGCAGCAGAGGTACATGCCCATACTGGCCCGGATGGTGGTGATGTCCCAGGTGCCCAGCAGGGCCACCAGGCTGTCCAGGGTGTCCAGCACCTCCTCCCGGGTCATGAAGACCTCGGTGTGGTCCGCCCCGATGTAGTCCGCCGCCTCCCGGGCGTATTTCAGGTCGATGGCGTCTTTGTCCATGCCGATGGCGAAGGTGCGGATTTTCTTCCCCAGCACGATGGAGCTGATGGCGCAGACCAGGCTGGAGTCCAGCCCGCCGGAGAGCAGGAAGCCCAGGGGCGCGTCGGCGTCCAGTCGCTTGTCGACGCCGGCGATGAGCTTGTCGCGGATCTTTTTGCAGGCGGTCTCCAGGTCGTCCTGACAGTAGCCGTCCACGGTGGTGAGGTCGGCGTAGCGGACGAAGGTCCCTCCGGCGTAGTAGTGTCCCGGCGGGAAGGGGCGAATCTCCCTGCACAGCCCCACCAGGTTCTTGGCCTCGCTGGCGAAGACGATGCCTCCCGCCCGGTCGTAGCCGTAGAACAGGGGCCGGATGCCGATGGGGTCCCGGGCGGCGATGAGGGAGTCCGTCTTCCCGTCGTAGAGGACCAGGGCGAACTCCGCGTCCAGCCGGGCAAACATCTCCAAACCGTACTCCCGGTAAAGGGGCAGGAGAATCTCGCAGTCGCTGCCGCTTTTGAACGTGTAGCCCTGCTCCTGGAGCTGCCGCTTCAGGGGCCGGAAGCCGTAAATCTCGCCGTTGCAGACCAGATAGTCCTCCCCCAGCTGGAAGGGCTGCATGCCCTCCGGGGTCAGGCCCATGATGGCCAGCCGGTGGAAGCAGAGCCAGCCGGAGGGAGTTTCGACAATGCGGGACATGTCGGGCCCCCGGGAGACCGTGCGGTCGAAGAAGGGCAGGAGCTCCTCTTTGGTGAGTTCCTTTTTCTCAAATCCCATGATGGAACACATAACAAGCACCTCCGAAAATGATTGGGTTCCCTGTCCGGGAAACAAAAAACGCAGCTATCTCCTAAAACTTAGGACGAATAGCTGCTATCCGCGGTGCCACCTAATTTACCTCCCCGCCGGACCGGGAACGGTCACCTTCAAGGCTCCAACAAGCCCGTGTGAGGTAACGATCACAACTCGCCGCGCTTACTGCCGGGGAAGGGAGAGATTCCCCGGGTTCAGCTTGGGGCTACGGAGTGTTCTTCCCGGGGGTTCTTTGCGCGGGGTTTCCACTGTCCCCCGCTCACTGGGGCGGAACGCCCTCCGGTACTTTTCTCCATCAACGCCGTTTGCCGTATCGCTTTGTTGTGTTGAAGTTTACACCCGGGGCGGGGCCGCTGTCAATGGAGGAAGTTCCAAAATCCCGGGGGACCGAGAGGTAATATTTCTACATAGTTGTATGATGTCTTCTCTGTGTGCACAAAACAGATGTCTCCTGGTCGCGAACAAGAAAAGCCGGGGCCGTCCGGAAATACCGGACCGGCCCCGGCCGGAAGTTTAACCTTGTGAAAAAAGTAATTCAATAGTGCCGCACTACGGCGGCCACCTTCCCCAGGATTTGGGCGTAGGTGCCGTCGATGGGGGAGTAGTCGTCGTTCTCGGGCAGCAGCCAGACCTGGCCGCCCCGAAGGGAGAGGCGCTTGACCGTGGCCTCGTCCTCAATCATGGCCACCACGATTTCCCCGTGCCGGGCGGTGGGCTGGCTGTGGACCACCACCAGGTCCCCGGGCAGGATGCCGGCGTTCAGCATGGACTCGCCCCGGACCCGCAGGGCGAAGTACTCCCCCTCCCGGCCTCCGGCGTCGAAGGGGAGGTAGTCCTCGATGCATTCCTCCGCCAGGATGGGGCTTCCGGCGGCCACGTTGCCTACAATGGGCACCCGGTCCCGGGGGACGGGGGATTCGGTGAGGGCGATGGCCCGGCCCTTTCCGGCGCCCTTGGCGATGACCCCGGCCTCCTCCAGGTGTTTTAAGTGGAAGTGGACGGTGGAGGGGGATTTCAGCCCCACCGCGTCGCCGATCTCCCGGACGGAGGGCGGGTAGCCCTGGGTCTGGATGCAGGAGACGATATAATCATAGACCTTCTGCTGCATGTGAGTGAGCTTCGCCATAACAGGACCTCCTGAGCGCCGCCGGGACGCAGGTATTTTCCTCAGTATAGCACACCGGAGGACAAAAAGCAAACATTTGTTTGAAAAGAATTTCAAAAAGGAAACCGCCCCCCAGGAAAGCCTGAGAGGCGGCTTGTCTGCGTTGCTCAGCCGAGGATCAGCAGCACCAGAGTCAGGACCAGGAACAGGGCCCCGATCCACTTGGTGGCCCGGGCCAGCTTGGCGTCCATGGTCTTGGCCTTGTTCTTGGCCAGGAAGGAGTCGGCCACGCCGCCGATGGCGCCGGAGAGACCGGCGCTCTTGCCGGACTGGAACAGCACGATGAGGATGATGCCCAGCCCGCAGAGGAGCTGCAAAACAGTGATGGCGATTTTCAAGACGTTCTACCTCCAAATGAAATCACGCGAAGCGTGAAGCGTGTTTGACAGCTTCTTATCATACCACAACGTTTCCCGGTTTTCAAGGGGTATTCGCGAAAATTCTCCGAATTTTCGTCCCCATTTTCATCGTGAAACCGGCCCTTCTTTCCCCTGCCCGCAAACTCCCTCTTGTAAAAGGCGGAAAGATGGTGTATGATAGATTCGATTTTGGACATTAGGAGGAAGCTGTTATGAGCAAAACCGCGAGCATGGTCATGAAGATCATCGGCGCCAGCCTGGCTTTCGCCGCGTTCGTCTGCCTGCTGATCGGCGGCTGGCACGATCTCAGCGTGGGATACTGCGGCATGAAGAAGCGCCTGAGCCAGAGATTCAGCTCCGAATACGACGACTACGCCGACGAGGAACTTTACGAATAAGCGGTCCTCCCGCCCCGGTCTCCAGGGCGGGAGATTTTTTTGTTGACAAAGCCCCTGTTTTCGGCTATCATGTCTCTTCGAGAAACTGGAGAGGAGAGCGTCTATGCGTCTGCTGCTGACCGGCGGGTCCGTCTTTCGCGACGGGGGATTCCAGCCCCTGGAAATTGCCGTTTCCGAAGGGCGTATTGTTTCCGTTTCCCCCCGCCTTCCCCGAGACGGCGCGGCCGTCGTGGAATTGAATCATTGTTTCGTCGTTCCAGGTTTCGTTGATGTTCACGTTCATCTTCGAGAGCCTGGATTTTCTTATAAGGAGACCATCGCCTCCGGCACGGCGGCGGCGGCGGCGGGAGGCTATACCGCCGTCTGCGCCATGCCGAACCTGGACCCGGTCCCCGACAGCCCGGACCGCCTCCGGCCAGAGCTGGAGGCCGTCGAACGGGACGCCCGGGTCCGCGTCTACTCCTACGGGGCCATCACCCGGGGGGAGAAAGGGGAAGCGCTGGCGGACTTCGCCGCCCTGGCCCCCTTTGTCCCCGGCTTCTCCGACGACGGCCGGGGCGTCCAGTCGGAGGAGAGGATGCGCCAGGCCATGCTGCTTGCCAAAAAGCTGGACAGGCCCATCGTTGCTCACTGTGAGGACGAGTCCCTGCTGAGGCCCGGCTGGTGCGTCCACGATGGGACCTTTGCTAAAAAGCACGGCCTCCCCGGCAACGACCCCGCCAGCGAGTGGAAGCAGGTGGAGCGGGATCTTCAACTGGTCCGGGAGACGGGCTGCCGCTACCACGTCTGCCATGTCTCCACGAAGGAGAGCGTGGGGCTGGTCCGGCGGGCGAAGGCCGAGGGCCTCCCCGTCACCTGCGAAACCGGGCCCCACTACCTCTGCCTCTGCGACGGGGACCTGGAGGACGACGGGCGGTTTAAGATGAATCCCCCCATCCGTTCCGCCGCCGACCAGGACGCCCTGGTGGAGGGCCTGCTGGACGGGACGGTGGACTGCGTCGCCACGGACCACGCCCCCCACTCGGCGGAGGAAAAATCCCGGGGCCTCCGGGGCAGCCTTAACGGGGTCGTGGGCCTGGAGTGTGCCTTCCCGGTGCTGTATACGGAGCTGGTGAAGACCGGAAAGGTCCCCCTGGAAACTATCCTGAACGCCCTGTGCGTCAACCCCCGGAAAATCTTCGGCCTCCCCGGAGGGACCATTGAGGAGGGCCAGCCCGCCGATTTGGCGGTGCTGTCCCTGGACCGCAGCGGCGTGGTGAACCCGGAGGGGTTCCGTTCCCTGGGCCGGGCCACGCCCTTCGCCGGGCGGCGGGTGGAGGCCGCCGTCTGTATGACCATTGTGGATGGGAACATCGTCTTCCCGGAGGGGTTGAAACCCTCTCCCAATGGAACTATTGGAATTGTCCGGGGCCGTGACCGCCGGTCAGGAGGAGAGCCATGACGAAATCCGCATTTACTCTGGAACAAGCCCGGCAGTTGACCGGGGACGTGTGGGAGCTGACCCTCGCCGGGGATACCTCCGCCGTCACGGCCCCGGGGCAGTTTGTCAATCTCGAATTGCCGGGGAAGTTCCTTCGCCGTCCCATCTCCGTCTGCGACTGGGATGAGGGCCGTCTCCTGCTCCTGGTAAAAGAGGCGGGAGCGGGCACGAGGCAACTGGTCCGCCTCCCCGCCGGAACGGAATTGGACACGCTGTCGGGCCTGGGGAACGGCTTCGATCTCTCCGCCGTGCCGGAAAACGCCGTCCTGACAGGCGGCGGCATCGGCATCGCGCCGCTCTACGGCCTGGCGAAACGCATGATCGCGGCGGGGCGGCGGCCCAGGGCCGTCCTGGGCTTCCGCTCGAAAGCGGACGCATTTTACCGGGAGGAGTTCGCCGCCCTGGGCCTGGAGGTCCATATTGCCACGGAGGACGGAAGCCTGGGGACGAGAGGCTTTGTCACAGACGTGCTGAAAACCCTGCCGGAAGGGCAGTATGTCCTGGCCTGCGGCCCCACGCCCATGCTGAAAGCCGTCCACGCCCTGCCACAGCTCTCCGGGGGGCAGTTCAGCTTCGAGGCCCGGATGGCCTGCGGCTTCGGGGCCTGCGTGGGCTGCACCATCCAGACGAAACAGGGCCCCCGCCGGGTGTGCAAGGACGGGCCCGTGTTCCAAAAGGAGGACATCGTATGGTAGACCTGTCCGTCACGCTGGCGGGCGTGACCTTGAAAAACCCCATTGTCCCTGCCTCCGGGACCTTCGGCTATGGCCGGGAATTCGCGGAATTGTACGACCTGGACATCCTGGGCTCCTTTTCCTGGAAGGGCACCACCCGGGCCCCCCGCCCCGGCAATCCCCAGCCCCGCATCGCTGAGTCCGCCGCCGGGATGCTGAACGCCGTGGGCCTCCAGAACCCCGGCATGGAGGCGGTCCTCCGGGAGGAGCTCCCCAACATCGCGAAGATCTTCCACGGCCCGGTCATCGCCAACGTCTGCGGCTTCTCCCTGGAGGAGTACGCGGAGAACTGCAGGATGCTGGAAGACGCGGAGCAGGTCAAAATCCTGGAGGTTAACATCTCTTGCCCCAACGTTCACGCCGGGGGGAAGAACTTCGGCTCGGACCCCCACAGCGCCGCCGCCGTCACCCGGGCCGTCCGGACGGCGACCAAAAAGCCCGTCTTCCTGAAGCTCGGCCCCAACGTGACGGACATCGCGGAGATCGCCCGAGCCTGTGAAGCGGAAGGGGCCGACGGCCTGTGCCTCATCAACACCCTGCTGGGCATGCGCATCGACCTGAACACGAAGCGGCCCCTTCTCGCCAACCGCACCGGGGGCCTCTCCGGCCCCGCCGTCTTCCCGGTGGCATTGCGGATGGTATGGGACGTGTACGAGGCCGTGAAGCTGCCCATCATCGGCTGCGGCGGCGTGGACAGCGCCGAGACCGCCGCCGAAATGATGCTGGCGGGGGCCTCCGCCGTGGAGGTGGGGGCGGCGAACCTGCGGGACCCCTGGGCCTGCAAAACCATCATCGAGGACCTGCCCAACCTCTGTGAGCGGCTGGGCGTGGAACATATTTCTGATTTGACAGGAGGAGCGCACCATGGCTAAGGACGTCATCATCGCCCTGGACTTTCCCACCCGGGAGGAGACCCTGCGGTTTCTGGACCGGTTTCCCGCCGGGGAGGAAAAACCCTTTGTGAAAATCGGCATGGAGCTTTACTACGCCGAGGGCCCGTCCGTCGTCCGGGAGATCAAGGCCCGGGGACACAGGATTTTTCTGGACCTGAAGCTCCACGACATTCCCAACACGGTGAAGCGGGCCATGGCGGTCCTCTCCGGCCTGGACGTGGACATGGTAAACCTCCACGCCGCCGGGACCTCCGCCATGATGAGGGCGGCCCTGGAGGGCCTGACCCGGCCCGACGGAACGCGGCCCCTGCTCATCGCCGTCACCCAGCTCACCTCCACCGACGCGGAGGCCCTGAAAAACGAGCTGCTGATTGACACCCCTATGGCGGAGACGGTCCTCTCCTACGCCCGAAACGCCGCCGCCAGCGGCCTGGACGGCGTGGTCTGCTCCCCTCTGGAAGCCGCCCTGGTCAAGGAGCGCTGCGGGGCGGGCTTCTGCACCGTCACCCCCGGCGTGCGCTTCGCCGGCGGGGACGCGGGGGACCAGAAGCGGGTGATGACCCCAGAACAGGCGGCGAAAAACGGCTGTGACTACATTGTCATGGGCCGTCCCATCACGAAGGACCCGGACCCGGTGGAGGCGTACCGCCGGGCGGTAAGTGAATTTTTAGGATGAGAAAGGAGTACTCCTCATGACCCGTGAACAGACCATTGCCCACGACCTGCTCTCCATCGGCGCGGTGTTCCTCCGCCCGGACGAGCCCTTCACCTGGGCCAGCGGCATCAAGAGCCCCATCTACTGCGACAACCGCCTGACCCTCACGGCGCCGGAGGTCCGGACCCACGTGGAGGAGGGCCTGGTGGACCTGATCTGCAAGCACTATCCCAATGTGGAGGTCCTCATGGGCACCTCCACCGCCGGCATCGCCCACGCCGCCATCGCGGGCCACCTCATGGGCCTGCCCATGGGCTACGTCCGCTCCAGCGGCAAGGACCACGGGCGGCAGAACCGCATCGAGGGGAAGCTGGAGCCCGGACAGCGGGTCGTCGTTGTCGAAGACCTGATCTCCACCGCCGGAAGCTGTATCGACGTGGTGGAAGCCCTGCGGGAGGCCGGGGCGGAGGTGCTGGGCGTGGTGTCCATCTTCACCTACGGCCTGCAAAAGGGCCTGGACCGGCTGGCGGCGGCCAACGTGACAAATTACAGCCTCTCCAACTTCGACGCGGTGTGCGACATCGCCGCGGCGGAGGGGAAGATCAAACCGGAGGACATCCAGCGCCTGAAAGCGTTCCGGGCGAACCCGTCGGACGAAAGCTGGAGAGATTGACCGGACCAAAGAAAGGAGCGCCTATGCCCAGAAACATCATTGACGTCACGGACCTCACCGTGGAGGAGATCAGCGAGCTGATCGCCACGGCGGAGGACATCCTCGCAAACCCCGCCAAGTACCAGGACGCCTGCGCCCACAAGCAGCTGGCCACCCTCTTCTTCGAGCCCTCCACCCGGACCCGCCTCTCCTTCGAGTCCGCCATGCTGGCCCTGGGGGGCGGCGTCCTGGGCTTCTCCGAGGCCGCCTCCAGCTCCACCGCCAAGGGGGAGACCGTGGGGGACACCGTCCACACGGTGAGCTGCTACGCCGACATCATCGCCATGCGCCACCCGAAAGAGGGCGCGCCCTACGCCGCCGCTCAGTTCAGCGAGGTCCCCATCATCAACGCCGGGGACGGCGGGCACAACCACCCCACCCAGACTTTGACGGACCTGCTGACCATCCACCGGGAGAAGGGGCGGCTGGACGGCTTCACCATCGGTTTCTGCGGAGACCTGAAATTCGGCCGGACGGTCCACTCCCTGGTGAACGCCCTCAGCCGGTATGAGAACATCAACTTTGTCCTCATCTCCCCCACGGAGTTGAAACTCCCCCGGTACGTGAAGGAGGAGGCCCTGAAAAAGCGGGGCATCCCCTACCAGCAGACCGACAGCCTGGAAAGCGTCATCCCGAACCTGGACATCCTCTACATGACCCGGGTCCAGAAGGAGCGCTTCTTCAACGAGGAGGACTACCTCCGCCTGAAAGACAGCTATATCCTCACCCCGGAGAAGCTGGAAAACGCCAAGCCGGACCTCTCCATCCTCCACCCCCTGCCCCGGGTGAACGAGATCTCCGTGGCGGTGGACAGGGACCCCCGGGCCGCCTACTGGAAGCAGGTGAAAAACGGCAAGTTCATCCGCATGGCGCTGATCCTGAAGCTGCTGGACATCTGCGTCTGAAGAAAGGGGAGGACTCTATGAACATCGACAGCATCCAAAACGGCGTCGTCCTGGATCACATCCAGGCGGGCAAGAGCATGGACATTTACAAGTACCTCCACCTGGACCGGCTGGACTGCTCCGTGGCCATCATCAAAAACGTACGCAGCGGCCGCATGGGGAAAAAAGACATCATCAAGATCGACTCCCCCATGGAGGTGGACGTGGACGTGCTGGGCTATATCGACGACAAGATCACCGTCAACATCATCCGGGACGGCAAGCGGGTGGAGAAGCGCCGCCTGGAGCCGCCGAAGAAGCTGGTGAACATCATCCGCTGCAAGAACCCCCGGTGCATCACCGTGGCGGAGCCCCAGCTGGACGCGGTCTTCCTCCTCAGTGACCCGGAGAAGCACGTCTACCGCTGCGCCTACTGCGACACCGCCAAGGGGAAAAAGAACCTTTAACGATGGAACCTTACGAGCTCATCCGCTCCCGCCGGAGGACCCTGGCCCTGGAGGTTACCGCCGACGGGCGGCTGCTGGTGCGGGCCCCCCTGCGCTGTTCCCAGGCGCGGATCGACGCCTTCGTCGGCGCTCACGCCGCCTGGATCGAAAAGCACGTGGCGATCCAGCGGGAACGGGCCGCCCGGCGCCCGCCCGCCCCCACGGCGGCGGAGATCGAGATGTTAAAGGCCCGGGCCCGGGCGGAGCTGCCGGAAAAAATCGCATGGTGGAGCAAAACAATGGGCGTGGCCCCCACAGGCTTCAAGGTCACCACGGCCCGGAAGCGCTACGGCAGCTGCTCGGCCAAGAACAGCCTCTGCTTCTCCTGCTTCCTCATGAACTGCCCGGAGGAGGCCGTAGAACTGGTGGTGGTCCACGAGCTCTGCCACATCCGCGAGAAGAACCACGGGCCCCGATTCTACGCCCTGTTGGAACAATATCTCCCCGACTGGCGGGAGCGGAAAAAACTGCTCACCATGAGCTGAATATTTTACTGCGGAGGACGGATATGGAACAGCTGAACCTTCTCGACCTGCTGAAAGGCAACCCCTACCCCGGGCGGGGCATCGTCCTGGGGAAGAGCGCGGACGGGAAACAGGCCGTGGCCGTGTACTTCATCATGGGCCGCAGCGAGAACTCCCGGAACCGGGTCTTCGTCCCCACGGAGGACGGCATCCGCACGGAGGCCCACGATCCCGCCAAGATGACGGACCCCAGTCTCATCATCTATCACCCCGTGCGGAAGGTTGGCCGGGGCCTCATCGTCACCAACGGGGACCAGACGGACACCGTGCGGGACTACATCCTGGAGGGCCGCACCTTTGCCGAGGCCCTGAAAAGCCGGACCTTTGAGCCGGACGCGCCCAATTACACCCCCCGCGTCTCCGGACTGCTGAGCCCCGACGGCAGCTTCCAGCTCTCCATTTTGAAGAGCGCCGAGGGGGACCCCTCCTGCTGCTGCCGGTACTTCTACCACTACGACGCCCCTCTCCCCGGCGAGGGCCGCTTCCTCCACACCTACATGGGAGACGGAACCCCCCTGCCCTCCTTCGAGGGAGAGCCGGAGCGGGTGTCCCTGGACGCCAAGACGCCGGAGGCCCTGGCGGACCAGGTCTGGGAGGCCCTGCACCCCGAGAACAAGGTGTCCCTCTTCGTCCGGTTCGTGGATCTGGAGGATGGGAGCCATCGGGACGTGATCCGGAACCGGTACTGACATCAAAAAACGCCGCACCCCGGCTGGGGCGCGGTGTTTTGTTCTCCATGGGCCGGGCGAGCTACAGCCTGCTATAAGCCAGCTCCGCGAACGGACCGTATTGCCGCGCCGCCTCCAGCCGGAACCGCCGGAGGGCCTCCCTCTGCGTAAAGAGGGGGATTCCCTCCCCCAGCAGCACCGGGGCCACCTGGATGATCAGATGGTCCACCAGGTCCCGGTCCAGCAGCGGGGTCAGAATCGTGTTCCCGCCGACGACCCAAATGTGTTTCTCCCGGCCCAGGCCCTCCACAAAGGCCGCCGGGTCTCCGCCGACGGCGGTGAAGCCCGCCCGGTCCAGCGGCCGGTGGGTAAAGACATAATTTTCCGTCGTGGGGTAGACCTCCGCCGGGTTCCCCAGCTTCTCCACCTCCCGGAAGGTCCGCCGCCCCATGAGGGTCACGTCCATTTGGGCGTAAAAATTCTCATAGCCCGTCTCCTCCGCCGTCCCGGTCTGGTGGAGCCAGCGAAGGCTGTGGTCCTTCGCCGCCAGGTAGCCGTCCAGGGTGACGCAGCCGTAAAAATAGACGCTCATCTTCAAAACCTCCTGAATTATGATTGCCTGATTGTAACACGCGCGGCGGAGCCCGGCAAGAAGAAGGCGGTTTTTTCTCGTTTCCCCTTCCCCCCGGCGGCCAACTGCGGTATACTGTGGATATGAACACCACCGGCCCTCTCCGGGCGGAACGGAGGAACCCATGGAACAACAAAGCAGCCTGTATACGGCGATGGCAGACGCCTTCCGGGAAGAGGCGTTCCTGCGAAAGCTCTCCCGCCCCCGGGAGGAGGCGGAAGCCCTCTTCGGCGGCCTGGACTGGCCCGCCCTGCTGGCCCCCCTGCTGCCCATCGAGGAGCGGATCTCCTGTGAAAGGGCGCTGGAGGCCTTCCATCCGCTCCTGGACGCCGCCGCCCCGGAGCCGGGGGAGGGCTGGGCCCTCTGCGCCTACCGGACGGCGGTCTCCCTCCTCTTTCCCCAGGCGGCCCCCGCCCACACTCCCGTCCAGCGGGACGGGGCTCTGTGCTTCCTCCAATTCCTGCGGACCCTCTTCGACGCGGAGCGGGAGTCCCTGCCCTTTGACTTCTGGCTGGACTTCGCCTTCTGCACGGAGGAGGAGCTGAAGGGAAGCGCCGTGGCGGAGGACTACCGCTTATTTCTCCGCCGCTGGCGGGAGGAGTATGTCTACGAGCTCCTCCGCCTGGGCCGGGAGGTCACCCCCTTCCGCACCTGCGAGCACATTGCCGGAGTCCACCATGTGTCCATGATGGTCTCCCGGGCCTTCAAGGCCGGGGGTGGGAAGATCGACCTGGGGCTCATCTCCGCCGCCGCCGCGGGCCACGACATCGGCAAGTTCGGCTGCAAGCCCGGGGAACGGGTGCCCTATCTCCACTACTACTACACGGACCAGTGGTTCTCCTGGCGGGGCCTGGGGGCCCTGGGCCGGGTGGCGGCCAATCACTCCGTCTGGGACCTGGAGCTGGAGAACCTGTCCTCCGAGTCGTTGGTGCTGGTCTACGCCGACTTCCGGGTGAAACAGGAGCGCCTCCCCGGCGGCGGGGAGGAGGCGAAGCTCTTCTCCCTGGCGGACGCCTTTGACGTGATCCTCTCCAAGCTGGACAACGTGGACGCCGCCAAGCGGCGGCGCTACGAGTATGTATATGTGAAGCTCCGGGACTTCGAGGGCTACCTCCAGAGCTTCGGCGCGGATGTGACCCTGGAGACCGCCGGGGGGCCGCCCCTGCCCCGGAAGGACCCCTCTTTGATGAACGAGGACGAGGTGGTCCTGGGCCTGCGGCGGACGGCGGTGGACCACAACATCCGCCTGATGCACCGGCTGAGCCGGGAGCGGCTGTTCGTCGCCACCCTGGAGGCGGCCCGGGGGGAGAAGGACCCCGGCCGCATCCGGGCCTATGTGTCCGTGTTCCGGGAGTACTTCACCTACTGGACCGTGGAGCAGAAGGAGCAGGCCCTGGAATTTCTCTACGAGCTGCTGCTCCAGCCCGACGGGGACATCCGCCGCCAGGCGGCGGGGCTGATGGGTCGGATGCTCTCCAAGTTCCTCTCCGGCTACAAAAAGGAGCTGCCCCAGGGCGCGCCTCCCAGCCCCCAGGAGGAGCGCCCCTTCGAGCTGTGGGCGGAGTACCTGGAAAAGCTCATCCACCCGGACCGCCGCCTCACCCCCCGGCAGATCAGCATGATCCGCTACCAGGCCAAGACGGCGGCGGACGCACTGCTTGGCGGCTGCACCGACGGGGACTTTCCCCGGTTCTCCGAGCTCCTCTTCCGCCACTACCAGGACCCCGCCGCCGAAGATCCGGAGGGGGCCTTCGCCCTGCTGAACACGGCGCTGAACCTGCCCATGGAGCGGATCGACGGCAGGGACGCGGCGGCGCTGGCCCGCTACGCCGCCTGGTGGCTGGAGACCGGCGAGGCCCCCCAGAAGGCCGCCGCCATGCGCCTTGCCCGCCGCCTTCTCCCGGTGCTGGAGCCGGACTTCCCCCAGCGGGAGGCCGTCGTCCGGGCCGTGGAAACGGCGGACTGCTCCTCCTCCACCCCGCTGCTCTACCTCCAGTCCCGGCTGATGACGCTTCTCGGTCTGGACGCGTCCGGCCGTCGGGAACTGCTGGACCAGGGGGACGCCGCCGGCGGCGTGTTCCTGGACAACCTGAAAACCGCCACCCCCTGGGTTTTGAAGGCCGTGGGCGTGGAGTACCTGCTGGACCAGGCCCGGCGGGGGGAGCCCGCCGCCGCCCTTCACATTGCCACCCATTTTTCCAACCTGATGAAGGTCAGCGAAAACGTGGTGGTCCGCCGCCTGGCGGGCAGCGCCCTGCTGGACGTGGCCCCCCTGCTGACGCCCCCCCGGCGCAACGAGGTGGCCGTGGAGCTGTGCGAGGCCCTGGAGACCGGCCAGTCGGAGATCTCCCAGTACATTCCCCCCTACCTGGGGCAGTTCCTCCTGTGGCTCACCCCCCGGGAACTGGACGAGATCTTGGACGAGCTCTTGCGCTTCCTCTCCTCCTCCAGCGCCAGCGTGGCGGCGGGGGCCCTGGGGACCGTAGGGTCCCTGCTGGAGCACTACCGGGTCTACGCCAAGCGCTTTCACGAGCCGGAGGAGGCCCTGGAGCGCCGCCGGAAACGCATGGCGGGTCTGCTCCTCAAGGGCCTGGCCTCCTGCATGGAGCCGGTGCGGCAGGAGGCCCTGCGGGTCCTGGGCGAGGGTCTCTTCGCCTCCCCCTTCCTGAGCTACGCGGACAAGACGGACCTCTTCACCCTGATTGCCAAAAAGCTCCTCTTCCTCATCGGCGAGCAGCCGGGGGGCGAGCTGACCTTCTTCCACACCGCCGCCGCCCTCTCCCACATCTACCGCTTCGCCGTGAAGCACCGCATCGAGAGCGGGCCCTTCCGCTTTGAGTGGCGGGACAAGGCCGCCGCCTTCTTCCCCGGCACCTTCGACCCCTTCTCCCTCTCCCACAAGGGCATCGTCACCGCCATCCGGGACCTGGGGATGGAGGTCTACCTGGCCGTGGACGAGTTCTCCTGGTCCAAGAAGGCCCAGCCCTCCCTGATCCGGCGGCAGATCGTCAGCATGTCCGTGGCCGACGAGTTCGGCGTGTACCTCTTCCCCCACGACATCCCCGTGAACCTGGCCACTCCCGACGACCTCCTCCGCCTGCGGCAGGTGTTCGCGGGCCGGGAGCTCTATCTGGTGGTGGGGTCCGACGTGGTGGCGGGGGCCTCTTCCTACAGGGCCCCGTCCAGCCCGGGCTCCGTCCACTCCCTGAATCACATTGTCTTCCGCCGCTCCAGCGACGCCGAGGGCCGGGAGATCGACGCGGACCTCTCCTGCATCACCGGGCGCGTGGTCCAGCTCCAGCTGCCCACCCATCTGGAGGACATCAGCTCCACCCGCATCCGGGAGAACATCGACCTGGGGCGGGATGTCTCCAACCTGGTGGACCCCACGGTGCAGGACCTCATCTATCGGAACAGCCTCTACCTTCGGGAGCCCCAGTACAAGCAGCTGGTCCGGGCCAGCCTTCTGGACTTCGCCCGCGCCGCCGCCCCGGACCCGGCCCTCTGGGCGGAGCTGGGGGAGGCCCTGGGCCCCCTGCCGCCCCCGGACCCCCGGGACAGCGTGTTCCTCCTCCGCTCGAACGGTCCCCGGCCCCGGGTCCTGGGCTTTTTGACGGGCCGAGTGGTCAACTCGGGAGAGCTGTACAACGCCTTCGGCAGCGAGGAGCTGGCCCATTGGGTCCGCACCCGGACGGCGGGTCGGATCCAGCTGCTGACGGGCCTCTGGGCCGCCAGGGCCCCCGGGGGGAACTACGACCCCGGCCAGCTCCTGCTGACGGAGGCCCTGACCCGGGCGGCGGAGGACGACTGCGGCTACGCCGTCTGGTGGGGGCCGTCGGACCCGGCGGGCCTGGACATACTCCGCCGCCAGGGCTTCGTTCCATCAAGGCTGGAGACGCCGAAGCCCCTGCTGCTGGTGGACATGCGATCCCCGGCGGTGCTGGTGCAGAACATCCCCACCACCTTGAAGGAGCCCTTCGCCTCGGACCGGCAGGTGCTCTCCGCCATGGGGGCGGCCCATCTCCGCCTCCAGGAGGCGGTGTGCGGCTTGTACCCCGGCACCCTGGTGCTGTCCCTCAACGCGGAGGTCATCTACCACCGCCTGGTCCGGAAGCTGACGGAGGAGAACGGCGTCCCCGCCGAGCCCCAGACCCCCCGGGTCCTGGGGCCCAAGATGTGCGTGCCCTTCGGAAAGATTCTCCGGGGCAACGCCGTGCCCAACACCGTCACCAAGACCATCCACACGGACAAGGTCTTTGCCCCGGACCTCCACTCCTTCTCCATCGCCCCCTTCCCGGGCTACGCCCCCCTGGAGAGCCAGATTCGGACCATTCATTCCTTCCGCCGCCCCGTCATGCTGGTGGACGACCTGCTCCACACCGGCAACCGCATCAACGCCCTGGACCCCCTCTTCCGGCGGGAGAAGCTGGACATCGACCGGTGCGTGGTGGGCCTTCTCTCCGGCCGGGGCCGGGACCTGATGGCTGCCCGGGGAAGGAAGGTGGACAGCGTCTACTTCGTCCCGGACCTCCGGGCCTGGTTTGTGGAGTCCACCATGTACCCCTTCATCGGCGGGGACGCCGTGGACAAGGCGGCCCCCTCCGTGCCGGGGCTGACCCCGGCGGTGAACCTGATCCTGCCCTACGCCTTCCCCCGGTTTTACAGCCAGTGCGGCCGGGAGGCGGTGTTCCGCTTCTCCCGGACCTGCATTGAGAACAGTCGGGACATTCTCCTGGCCCTGGAGCGGGCCTACCGGGAGCGCTACGCCCGGAACCTGACCCTCTCCCGGCTCAGCGAGGCGGTGATCCTGCCCCTGAGCCCCGACAAGGGGGCCGCCCTGCGATACGACCCGAACCTCTCCGCCTCCATCTGTCTGGAGAGCGACCTGCGGCAGCTGGACCGGATGAAGGAGCTTTTGAAATGACGGGAGATGAGACGCGCATGACTGAACGTTTTCGATATCACACAGAGCGGGACCCCGCCCTGAGCCCCGCCGCCTGGCGCGTCACGGACCCCCGGCAGCTGAACGGGGAGGCGGCGGACGTCCGCTGGCTGGACCCCCGGCGGCTGGGGGAGGCCCCGGCCCTGACGGAGGCGCAGCGCGCCGCCCTGGCGGCGGGGCGGCTCACCGGCGTGAACGCCCGCCACCCCCGCCGGGAGGCGGCTCTGGACTTCGTAACGCCCAAGCCGGGGAAAAAACGGGTCCACCTCCTGGCCGTGGGGGACGTGGGAAGCACCCTGCTGACGGCCGTGAAGCTGCTGGGCGGAGATGTGATCTCCTCCGTCGGCATCTGCGACCTGAATGAAAACACCGTGGCCCGGTGGACCGCGGAGATGGGCCAGATCTCCTGGCCCTGGGATTATCAGGCCCTTCCCGAGGTGGAGGCCGTTTCCCCGGAACGCCTTTTCGACTGCGACGTGTTCGTGTTCGCCGCCACGAAGGCCATCCCGGCGGTGGGCAGCGGCATCAAGGACGTGCGCATGGCTCAGCTGGAGGCCAACCGCCCCCTGGCGGAGTCCTTCGCCCGGCAGGCCCGGGCGGCGGGCTTTCAGGGCCTCTTCATCGTCCTCAGCGACCCGGTGGACCCGCTGTGCCGGGCGGCGTGGCGGGCCTCCAATCTAGGGCCGGACGGGAAGCCGGACCACCTGGGCCTTCTCCCCGAGCAGGTCCAGGGCTTCGGCCTGGGGGTGATGAACGCCCGGGCGGCCTACTTCGCCAAGCGGGACCCCCGGTTCGCCTCCTTCCTCACCCAGGGCCGGACCTTCGGCCCCCATGGAAAGGGCCTGGTGGCCGCCAACTCCATCCAGCACTATGACGACGCCCTCTCCCAGGAGCTGACCCGCCTGACCCTGGAGGCCAATCTCCGCATCCGGGACCTGGGCTTTAAGCCCTACGCGGCCCCCGCCGTCGCCTCCGGGGCCATGCAGCTGCTGCTGACCCTCCGGGGGGAGTGGCACTGCGGCTCCGTGCCCCTGGGGGGCGTGTGGTTCGGCTGCAAAAACCGCTTCACGCCCTGGGGCCTGGAGCTGGAGACCTTAGAGCTGCCGGACCCGCTCTTTGCCCGCCTGCGGGAGACGGAGCGGGCTCTGCACGAAATTTCCTGAGAACGGGAGGACGCCATGGAACGGGAACTGACCCTGGTCGCCGGCCCCCTGGAGGGGCGGCTGGGCGAGACCCTGCGCGCCGCCCTGGCGGACCGGGCGGTCCGGCTTTATCAGGACGGCGAGTCCCTGGAAAACCGGCGGCTCCTCTTTGCCTTCTCCCTGCCGGAAAACGGGGTCAGCCCCGAGCTGTACGGCCTCCTGGCCCGGCTGCGGGACTGCCCGGGCTGCTTAGCGGGCAGCGTGGGCGGCGTGGTCGTCGACGGGGCCGGGGACCTCTACACCAAAGCGGCGGGGCGGGAGCTGATTCTAGCGGCAAACATGGCGGGCTGCGCCTTCCCGGGCCGCCCTCTGGCGGAGGCCACGGGCGGCCTCCAGAACTTCACCGTCCAGGCCCGGAACGGGGGCTGTGACCTGGAGGAGGCGTACCGCCGGGCGGTGTCGGATCTGGCGGGGCGGGTGCTGGGCTTCGCGCCTCCCCGTCGGGAGCGGCCGAAGATTTTGGCCCTCCACGCCTCCAGCCGCTCCACCTCCAACACGCTGGACCTCTGGGGCCGGGTCCGGGAGCGGATCGAGGGGACTTGCGAGGTCCGGGAGATCGGCCTGCGGAACGGGACCCTGGAGGACTGCGCCGGATGTCCCTACACCACCTGCCTCCACTTCGGAGAGCGGGGAGGCTGTTTTTACGGCGGCGTTATGGTCCAGGAGGTGTTCCCCGCCCTGCGGGAGGCGGACGGGGTAGTCCTCCTCTGTCCCAACTACAACGACGCCCTCTCCGCCAATCTCACCGCCGCCGTGAACCGCCTGACGGCCCTCTACCGTACCGCCTCCTTCGAGGACAAGGCGGTCTTCGCCATCGTGGTCTCCGGCTACTCCGGCGGGGACATCGTGGCCAGCCAGGTGGTGTCGGCCCTGTGCGTCAACAAGGGCTTCCGGCTGCCTCCCCGCGCCATCCTGCTGGAGACCGCCAACGACGCCGGAGCGGCCCTCAGGCTGCCGGGGATCGAGGCCCGGCTGGAGGGCTTCGCCGAAAACATGCTGGCGCAGTGGGCGCCTCCGGCCTCCCGCGAAGGGCCCTCTTGACTTTCCGGCGGCTTTGTGCTATGCTTTCCAAAATGACAGGCCGCTTTTTTCCACGGAGAACGGCGGAACGTTTTAAATTCAATCAGATGGGAGACGTTCATATGAAGAGAATCAAGACCCTGGAGACCCGCAGCCTCTGCGAGAGCGCCAAGAAGGGCGGCTGCGGCGAGTGCCAGACCTCCTGCCAGTCCGCCTGCAAGACCTCCTGCGGCGTCGCCAATCAGAAGTGCGAGCAGAAGTAACGAACATTGCGTGAAGCGCCGCCCGGTGAGGCGGCGCTTTTCATAGGAGGACTCCCATGGTACATCAATACAAGCTCAACGGATACAATATCGTTCTGGACACCTGCTCCGGCGGCGTCCACGTAGTGGACGAGGTGGCCTATGACGTCATCGCCCTCTACCCGGACCACACGCCGGAGGAGATCGTAAAGGCCCTGCTGGAGAAATACCCGGACCGCCCCGACGTGACGGAATCCGAACTCCGGGAGTGCGTCGCCGACGTGGAGTCCCTGGTGAACTCCGGGCAGCTCTACACCCCCGATACCTTTGCGGACATCGCCGGGACCTTCAAGGAGCGCTCCGGCGACGTGGTGAAGGCCCTCTGCCTCCACGTGGCCCACACCTGCAACCTCAACTGCTCCTACTGCTTCGCCAGCCAGGGCAAGTATCATGGCGACCGGGCCCTCATGAACTTCGAGGTGGGAAAGCAGGCCCTGGATTTCCTCATTGCCCACTCGGGAAGCCGGACGAACCTGGAGGTGGACTTCTTCGGCGGCGAGCCGCTGATGAACTGGCAGGTGGTGAAGGACCTGGTGGCCTACGCCCGGACTCGGGAGGAGCCCTGTCACAAGCGCTTCCGCTTCACCCTCACCACCAACGGAATGCTCATCGACGAGGACGTCATCGACTTCGCCAACCGGGAGATGGACAACGTGGTCCTCTCCCTGGACGGGCGAAAGGAGATCCACGACGCCCTCCGGGTGGACTACGCGGGAAGGGGCAGCTACGACCGCATCGTCCCCAAATTTCAGGAGCTGGTGAAGGCCCGGGGAGGGACCCGCTATTATATGCGGGGCACCTTCACCCACCGGAACCCGGACTTTACAAAGGACCTCTTCCACATGGCGGACCTGGGCTTTACCGAGCTCTCCATGGAGCCGGTGGTCTGCGCCCCGGGGGACCCGGCAGCCCTGACGGCGGAGGACCTGGAGATCGTCAAGGACCAGTACGAGCTGCTGGCCAGGGAGATGCTGAAACGGCACAGGGAGGGCCGCCCCATCACCTTCTACCACTACATGCTGGACCTGACCGGCGGGCCCTGCGTTTACAAGCGGGTCTCCGGCTGCGGCTCCGGCACGGAGTACATGGCCGTCACCCCCTGGGGGGACCTGTACCCCTGCCACCAGTTCGTGGGGGAGGAGGCGTACAAGCTGGGGGACGTGTGGAACGGCGTGACAAATACCGCCCTCCGGGAGGAGTTCCGGTCCTGCAACGCCTACGCCCGCCCGGAGTGCGCGGACTGCTGGGCCAAACTCTACTGCTCCGGCGGCTGCGCCGCCAACGCCTACCACGCCTCCGGGTCCATCCGGGGAGTCTACGAGGCGGGCTGCGAGCTCTTCCGCAAGCGGATGGAGTGCGCCATCATGCTGCAAGCGGCCTTGGCGGAGGACGCGGAGGGCCAGGAGGCATGACCACCCCCGTGGCGGACTTTGTCCGCGCCTACGCCGCTGGCCGCACGGCCCGGCTTCATATGCCGGGGCACAAGGGCTCCGGCCCCCTGGGCTGTGAGGCGTGGGACCTCACGGAACTATACGGGGCGGACTCCCTCTACGAGGCGGCGGGGATCATCGCCGAGAGCGAGCAAAACGCCGCCGCCCTCTTCGGCTCCGCCGCCACGTTTTACTCCACAGAGGGCTCCAGCCAGTGCGTGAAGGCCATGCTTCACCTGGCCCTCCAGAACCGTCCTGCCGGGACGCCCCCCGTCATCGCCGCCGCCCGGAACGTCCACAAGTCCTTCGTCCACGCCGCCGCCCTGCTGGACTTTGAGCCCCTTTGGCTCTGGCCCGAAGAGGGGGCGAGCTCTTCCCTCTGCGCCTGTCCCGTCACAGCGGAGGGCCTGGACCGGACCCTCTCCGCCCTGTCCGCCCCCCCCGCCGCCGTCTATGTTACCAGCCCCGACTACCTGGGAAACCTCCAGGACATCCCCGCCCTGGCGGAGGTCTGCCGCCGTCACGGGACGCCGCTTTTCGTGGACAACGCCCATGGGGCCTATCTCCGCTTTCTGAAACCCTCCCTCCACCCCCTGGACCAGGGGGCGGACCTCTGCTGCGACTCCGCCCACAAGACCCTGCCGGTCCTCACCGGCGGGGCATACCTGCACTTCTCTAAAACCGCCCCGGCGGGTCTCCGGGACCGGGCCAGGGCGGCCCTGGCCCTCTTCGGGTCCACCAGCCCGTCGTACTTGACCCTGGCTTCCCTGGACCTGTGCAACCGCTATTTGTCCGAACATTACCCCGCCCGGCTGGCGGAGACCGTCCGCCGCCTGGACTCCCTGCGGGAAACCCTGACCGCCGCCGGCTGGCAGACAGAGCCCTCCGACCCCCTCCGGCTGACCCTCCGGGCCCCGCTGGGCCTGACGGGCTTGGATTTGGCAGAACGCCTCCGCCGGGGCGGCGCGGAGTGCGAATACGCGGACCGGGACCATCTGGTCCTCATGGTCACGCCGGAGAACGCCCCGGAAGACCTTATCCGCGTTTCCGCCGCCCTGGGGGTAAACCGGGCTCCCGCCGCCCCGGCGGAGGCCCTGCCCCTGGCAAGGGGAGAGCGGGTCCTGTCCGTCCGGGAGGCCCTATTCGCCCCCCAGGAGACCGTCCCGGCGGAGGAGAGCCTGGGCCGCGTCTGCGGCGCGCCCACGGTGAGCTGTCCCCCGGCGGTGCCCGTCGCCGTGTCCGGGGAACGGATCGGGATGGAGGCCGTGACGCTGTTTCAATATTACGGCATAACGTCCGTAGACGTATTAAAGGACTGAAAATCAAAAAACGAGGCACACTATCCGTTGCCGCCCCGTCCCTCGGGACGGGGCAAATCTTTTTCTTGGATAGGAGAACAACCATGAACGCAACGGTCAATGAAAGCTGCATCGGCTGCGGCCTGTGCGCCGGGAACTGCCCGGAGGTCTTCACCATGGGGGACGACGGCTTCGCCCACGGCGGGGAGGTCCCCGACAGTGCCATGGACGCGGCCCAGGCGGCCCGGGACGAATGCCCGGTCAGCGCCATCAGCATCGGCTGAGGCCCGGCCCCCGGGCGGGCCTTTCCAGAGAAACGGGCGCCCGGGAAGAGAAACCCATTGGGGAGTACGCGGCAAAAACGGGGCCCCGTCCAAATGGACGGGGCCTTTCCTGCCGGATGGGGGACCGGATTACTTTTTCGGCTCCTCGGTCTCAAACACCGCCTTGGCGCTGGCGGCAAGGCCCGCCAGACCCTGGAGCTCGCTGGGAATGATGATCTTCGTCGCCTTTCCGTCGGCCACCTTCTGCATGGCCTCCAGGGCCTTCAGCTTCACCACCTGGTCGTTGGGGGCGGCGGCGTTCAGCAGCCGCAGAGACTCCGCCAGGGCGGTCTGGACCCTCGTAATGGCCTCGGCCTCCGCCTCGGCGGCCATGATGCGGGCCTGCTTCTCGCCCTCCGCCTGGAGGATCGCCGCCTCCTTGGCCGCCGTGGCCCGGAGGACGGCGGCCTCCTTCTCGCCCTGGGCCACCAGCACCTGGGACTCCTTCTGGCCCTGGGCCTGGAGGACGGATTCCCGGCGTTCCCGCTCAGCCTTCATCTGCTTTTCCATGGCGCTCTGGATGTCCTTGGGGGGAATGATGTTTTTCAGCTCCACCCGGTTGACCTTGATGCCCCAGGGGTCCGTGGCCTCGTCCAGAATGGCGCGCATCCGGGAGTTGATGGTGTCCCGGCTGGTGAGGGACTGCTCCAAATCCATGTCGCCGATGATGTTCCGCAGGGTGGTGGCGGTCAGGTTCTCAATGGCGTTCATGGGATGCTCCACGCCGTAGGTGTAGAGCTTGGGGTCCGTGATCTGGAAGTAGATCACCGTGTCGATCTGCATGGTGACGTTGTCCTTGGTGATGACGGGCTGGGGCGGGAAGTCCGCCACCTGCTCCTTGAGGGAGACCTTCTTTACCACCCGCATGACGAAGGGGACCTTGACGTGGGGGCCCTGGTTCCAGACGGCGTGGAACTGGCCCAGCCACTCCACCACGTAGGCCCGGGACTGCTGGACGATATGGACGTTGGAGATGATCAGAATGACCAGCAGGATGATGACAATCGAAATAGGAATCCAAAACATTACTTCACTGCCTCCACTTTCTCTGAATATTGGACCAGGAGCTTGACGCCCTCGATCTTCTGTACGGTTACCTGGGTCCCGGCGGGGATCACGGAGCCGTCCGTGCTGCGGGCGGTCCAGGTCTTGCCGTCCACGTAGACGGCGCCGGAGGACCGCTCATTGTCCACGGCCTCGGTGACCTTGGCCACCATACCGGGAAGGCGGTCGGAATTGGTGGGGATATGGGGTTTTGTCAGAAAACGGCGGACCAGGGGCCGGGTGAGCGCCAGTGTCACGGCGGACGCCACGGCGAACACCAGCACCTGGGTCGCCTCCGGGGTCAGCCCGCCCAGGGACCAGCCGGACATGCAGGTGACGAGGGCCGCCAGGGACCCGGCCACAAACCAGATGGAGACCATGCTCTCCGTGACCACCTCGGCCACGCCGAAGAGGACGATGGCCCCCAGCCAGAGCCAGATGAAAATGTTCATAGAGTGCCTCCCTTCCAATGGGCCTCAGCTTTCATATTCAGTATAGCATACCCGGGGGAGAAAAAGTGTTTCATTTCAGTAACAATTCACAAAGGCCCCGAAAAGCGTCTCGTCGAAGGAGTTGAAAACCCCGAAAACACCTGCTATACTAAGCGCAAAGACCATCCAAGCGGAAGGAGGCGGCCCCTTTGATTCTGACGATTCCCTGCCTGCTGGGCCTGGAAGCCCTGGTGGCCGACGAGATGAAGCGCCTGGGCCTCCCCAACGTCCGGGCGGAAAACGGCCGGGTCCACTGTGACGGCGGCCTGGCGGATATTGCCCGGCTGAATATCAATCTGCGCTGCGGGGCCCGGGTGCTGATGGAACTGGGGGCCTTCCCCGCCCCGGACTTCGAGTCGCTGTTTCAGGGCGTGCTGGCCCTGCCCTGGGAGGAGTTCATCCCCCGGGAGGGAGAATTTCCCGTGAAGGGCTATTCTCTGAATTCCACCCTCCACTCCGTCCCCGCCTGCCAGGCCATCGTGAAGAAGGCGGCGGCGCGGCGGCTGGGAAATGCCTACGGCTGTGAGACCCTGCCGGAGACGGGGAGCCGGTATCAGATCCAGTTTGCCATCGTCAAGGACCGGGCGTCTTTGTATCTGGATACCTCCGGCGAGGGGCTCTACAAGCGGGGCTACCGGGCTCAGAATATGGGTGCGCCCCTGCGGGAGACCCTGGCGGCGGCGCTGGTGACCCTGTCCCGCTACCGGGGGAAGGACCCCTTCTGCGACCCCTTCTGCGGCTCCGGCACCATTCCCATCGAGGCGGCGCTGATCGCGAAGAACCGGGCGCCGGGCCTGGACCGGCGTTTCGCCGCCCAGCGGTGGAAGTCCATGGACCCGAAGCTGTGGATGGACGCGGCGGAGGAGGCGCAGGACAGGGAGTTCCACGGGCGTTACGACATCTGGGGCGGGGACGTCGACCCTGCGGCGGTGGAGCTGGCCCGGCACAACGCGGCCCTGGCGGGGGTGGAGGACTGCGTGCGCTTCGAGGAGGCGGACGCGGGGAAGTTCCACCGAAGCAGCGAGTACGGGCAGCTGGTGACGAATCCTCCCTACGGCGAGCGGCTGCTGGAGAAGCGGGAGGCGGAGGCGCTGTATCAGGCGTTCGGCAAGGCGCTGGAGGGCCTGCCGCCCAAGTGGCGGGTGATCGTGCTGAGCTCCCACACGGAGTTTGAGCGGTGCTTCGGCCGCCCGGCGGATAAGAAGCGGAAGCTGTACAACGGAATGCTGAAATGCGACGCGTTTTTCTACGGGAGGTAAAAAAGGGACGGGAATTTTCCCGTCCCTCTTGCAACGGGCGGGAAAGTGTGGCATAATAAACAAGATCTATGCAGCGGTATCGAAGTGGTTATAACGGCCCTGACTCAAAATCATGTTATCTGTGCCGAAAACGGAATAATTATACTATGGAGACGTATCGAAGTGGTCATAACGAGCCTGACTCGAAATCCGTACGGCGAAGTGTCCGGGCTGAAGCCGCAAAGCCGCATAAAAGCAGGGATTTTGCAGTTTCCGCTGCCGAGAAACTTCTTAAAATGCCAACAGTTTGCTAACAGATGTCCCGGAAAAGAAAATATGTGGAGATGTACCCAAGTGGTTGAAGGGTCTGCACTCGAAATGCAGTAGGCGCCTAAAAAGCGCGCGAGAGTTCGAATCTCTCCATCTCCGCCAACAGGAAAGGGCACGAAATAATCGTGCCTTTTCTTGTATCCCCGAGGGGCGCAATATTAAAACATGGACAACTCCCAATCTTTCGGGTGGAGGCGGAGAGATGTTAGAGAATGATGAGAAACTGTTTGATGAGTTTAAACGGGTGGACAGAATTTGCGGCGACATATTTTCGTGCCGACATGGCATCAGCAAATATATTGACGAGATGGAGCAAATCCCCTCTTATAAACGGCGCGGGGTACCATCATGGGACGAAGACTATCGGAATTTAAAGCGGGTTCGATGGCTGCGGAATCAAATCGCGCATGAGATGGCGGCGGTAAACTGCGAAGCTCGTGATATTGAGTGGCTTGAGGGGTTTCATGCTCGTATTTTGAGGCAGCAAGACCCGCTTGCGGCAGCAGCAAAAGCTGAGCAGAAGCCGCCCCAAAAAAGACAGCCGTACTCTCCAACGCAGCATTACTTTCCAAACGAGAAAGGGGCTGATCCAAAGACAGCGAGGCCACTTGGCAAAACGGCAGTCATTTTGGTGGGAATAACCGTGGTTGTATTTGTGGTAATCTTGGCTATTTTCTTGGGGCAATTAGGGGCATAGAAAGCCTTACCTTTTGAGGCAGAAGATACTTTTTGTCATTTTACAGTGACATGGGCCCCCATTCCATGCCGCTGGTTTGTTCTTTTGCCTGAAATTCCTTCAGCAATTCGATGTAGAACTCCGGACGGTTAGAAGATAACTGTACTTCTCGGGACGCCAGCCGATCCGCAAGAGATTCCTTGGGAATCAGATTCCTTCCCCGGCATGGAACAGCCGTCATTCGCCCCTTCCCAATCCAGTTGTTGATGGCCGCCGACCTGTAGCCGCACAGGGAGGCCGCTTGTTGGACGGTGAGCATATCGGGAGCGTCTGCCCACCGCTCCAGTAGAAAGGCGCACAGCGCCCCGCTGTCCAGCGTTTGACGAGGCTGTGCGGAAGAATGGACTCCGCTGGAGAAGATGCCGACGGGAATCTCTGCCTGCAACAGCCCAGCGTCCCGTCGTTCCAGGAACATAATCACATCCTCCAGACGAATGTGAAACCGCCGGGTCTGCTTTCCGGAGTCCTCGCAGGGAATGATGCCGTTTTCCAATAACCACCGGGCCTTGCGCTTGCTGATATGGCAGATGCGGTAAAGCTGATCTTTGGAGATGATTTCGGGATATTGTTCCCGTAAGTATTCGTAGCCCATGTGGCACCTCACATGCTCATGGACATCCCGAAGCCCGGCGCATCCTCTTCCGGTTCCTCATTTTCCTCGGGTTCACCGGGGGAAGCGCTGGGCGCGAACGCCGCAGAAATGGCCTCCGCCGACTCCTGCTTGGAGTTGAAGTCCAGATGGGAGTAAATATCAGCAGTAGTGGCGAAGGTGGAGTGGCCCAGCCAGTCCTGAATCTGCTTCATGGCGATGCCCTGACTGAGCAAAAGCGACGCGCAGCTATGCCTGAGATCATGGAAGCGGATATGCCGCAAGCCGTGACGGTGCAGCAGCAGCTTGAAATGATCCGTAACGTAGTTAGGCCGGAACAACTGGCCCATCTCGTCTACACAGACATAATCCAAATAATCGGTGCAATAAGACTTTTTGAACAGGGCGCGAAAGCGTTCCTGTTTTTCTTTCTGCTCTAAAAGCAATTCCCGCACGGCGGGGATCAGCGGCAGGGTGCGGAAACTGGATTTGGTTTTCAGCTTGTCCTCGGTAAAGAGCGTTTCTTTCCCGTCCACCTTCCCCTCCGTCACCTTGTGGTTGATGGAGATGGTTCCCCGCTCGAAATCCACGGCGCTCCAGCGAATGCCCAGCACCTCGCTGCGGCGGAGGCCGTAGTAGGCGGCAAGCTGGATGACCACGGACATGGAGTCATCCTTGGCGGCTTCAAACAGAGCGGCCAGCTCCTCCTTGGAGTAGAACGCCGCCAAGTATTTCCCCTTCTTTGGGCGGTCCACCTTATCCGCAGCATTCTCGCGGATCAATTCGTTTTTTACAGCGTATTGCAGGGCTTTGCGGACTACCGCATGGTAGTGGATGACCGTATTCGCGTTACAGCCGTCCTGAAAAATGGACTCGTGCAAATCCCGGATATGGCGCGGCTCGACGTCGCACAGCCGCAGACGGCGTTCCCGAAAGAAAGGGTCCAGCCGGGCGTCGATCATGTTTTCGTAGCTCCGATACGTTGTCCGCTCAATGGTGGGAGCGGTGACCTTCAGCCACTCCCGCAAAAAATCGGCGAACAGCGGAGACTCCGCTTTCGTCTGCTCCAGGACGGTTTCTGGTCTCCTGTATGCCTGCTTCAGCTCTTCCAGGCGGGCCTGGGCTTTCCGCTTGTTACCCTTCACCGGGATGCCCAGGGCAATCGACTTTTGTCTGCGTTTCCCGGTTTCATCGTAGAGATTCAGGACAGCGGTGTATTTTCCGCCTCGTTCTATGAGACAGCAAGGTGTGTCTGTCAGCGGCCAAGGTCTTGCTGCTTCTCCTGGCTCAACTCATATCTCCGTTTCAACTCATCAAACACATCCTCCGGAATAGACTCGATAAAATCCTGATACTCCCGCAGTTCACAGAGCAGTGATTCCTTCTCCTGCCGTTCCTGCTGCTGGAGCCACTGCGCCCGCTGCTCATTTTGCCGCAGGATCGTCTCGTTTTGCTCCATGATTTTCAGCTGGGCATCATAGGGCCGCAGCTTGGCCTCGAAAGCGTTGACTTGAGGATACCAGTCCATCAGCAGTTTCAGGATTTTTTCTCTCTGCTTTCCGGCGTTCAACGTACCGATGTTTTTGATTTCTTTCCGAATCTGCTTCATCTCCCCTGTCAGCTGGTGAGCCTGTTTATAAAGCCAGGTGGGAACGTGTTTCCGCTTGGTGACAGCGGCGGATTGGCCCCGTTCCAGCTGAGGAAACTCCCCAGCCATGAAGTCGTGAAATCTGTCCTGCCATTGAACCAGCTTGTCCCGACCGCCCATGATCTCTTTGGCAGACAGACGGTTGTCTTTGGTCAAAGGGACAAAGCACAAGTGCATATGCGGATTGCGCTCGTCCATGTGGACGACGGCGGAGAAAATGTTTTCCGCGCCAACCTCTTTTTGAAGGAATTTAAGCGCCCGCTCGAAATAGTGGCGGACCTCCTCGGGACTCATAGCGGCGAGAAATTCCGGCGATGCAGTGACGATGGTGTCGATGAATTTCACGCTGTCCTTTCGCACCTTGCACTTCGGGTTTTCTCTCTGTGCTTTTTCAATACGAGTCTGGATTTCCCCGTAGTATTTCAACTGCGGTTCCACCAGATGATAGTTGAGGTGAGAACGGCTGCTGTCAATATCTGGGTTGCTGGCGTATCGCTCCTTTTTCCGCTCGTGGTGCTTTTCAAGAGCGGATGCGGGACCGCCCTTGCGTTTCTCAAATCGTAAGATCGCATATGGCATAATAGAAACTCCTTCCGTAAAAACATAGATAGACGGTAGACGAGGGCTTTTTCACATACCGCCCCGCCATGCGGGACCCGCCCACGCAAACGCCCGGCCCTTAAAAGGGGGGCCAGCCGTTTGCGCGTGCGGTTGTCGGAGCGGTATAACGCACTAGACCTTGCCGTTGGCAAGGTCGTGCGGCCGGGGACACCCCGGCACCCCGCGCAGAAATTTCCCTTACCGCTCCGTTTCCGCCTTACGGCGAAAACTGCGCCGGACGGGAAATTTCTGCGCCTTCAACTGCGAACCGCTTACGCTGGGTTCGCAGTTGATTTTTACGGGGACGGTGGACGAGGGTTTATCACAGAGAAACAAAAACGGCGCCCGCAGTTTTGCGGATGCCGTCATAGCGTATAAAAGAAAAATCTCCCGAATATAATAGCAATTCGGGAGATTGCTTTTCGCACTGCCTTGAATTATCTCCCAGAATATGATATGATTCGGGAGATAATAAGTGGACCGAGGGTGATTGTATGCGGGACTTCGACTACACAAAATTGAAAGACCGGACCTGGGACAGCGAGATTTTAGGCTTTGTGGCTCAAATCCATGAGTACAAGGGGCGGCAGCAAATCTTGCTGAAACAGCAGCCTTTGGAGTTAGAACGGCTGGTAGAGATCGCGAAAGTGCAGAGTACGGAGGCGTCCAATGAGATCGAGGGCATCCGCACGACGAACACGCGCCTGAAACAGCTTTGTGCCGATAAGACAGCTCCCAGGACACGGGACGAAAAAGAGATCATGGGCTACCGGGATGTCTTGAACACCATCCATGAGAGCCATGAGTACATCCCCTTGCGCCCCAGCTATATTCTCCAGCTTCACCGGGACCTGTACCGTTATTCCGAGAAAGGAATCGGCGGCAGCTTCAAGAACACGCAAAACTATATCAGCGCCACAGACGCGGCAGGAAACACCTTTGTGCTGTTTACACCCCTGCCGCCTTATGAGACGCCGGGGGCGATTGAAAAAATCTGCGACAGTTATAACCGTGTCATCGACACCCAGGAGATAGACCCGTTAATCCTGATCCCGGTAGCAATTCACGACTTTCTCTGCGTTCACCCCTTCAACGACGGCAACGGCAGGATGAGCCGACTGCTGACCACGCTGCTGCTCTACCGGGCCGGTTACCATGTGGGAAAGTATATCTCCCTGGAAAGCAAGGTTGCAAAAAACAAAGACCTGTACTACAATGCCCTGGAGGCCAGTCAAAGCGGCTGGCACGAGGACCAGGACGACCCCACGCCGTTCATCAAGTATCTGCTCTCTGTGATTTTAGCCGCCTACCGGGACTTCGATGAACGCATGGAGCTGGTAAGCGATAAACTCCCTGCCATTGAAGTCGTGCGCCGGGCCGTGGAAAGCAAGGTCGGGAAATTCACAAAGACCGACATCCTGGAGTTCTGCCCGACGCTGGGCAAAACCTCCGTAGAAAGTTCCCTCAAGCAGTTGGTCGACGAGGGCGTCCTCGTCAAGCACGGAAGGGGCCGGGCGACCTTTTACACCAGAGCCTGACGCTCACAGTTTGCTAACAGTTCTCCGAAAAACGTGCTTTTGGCCCTTGCTTCCTGAACGGACTGAAACAAGCGGCCTTGCACCAGCAAAGCCGCTTGCCGCAAGGGATTGCTCCGTTTTCAAGAGCTAACAGGCGCCGCCCCGGGACGCCAAAAGCCACCCCCTCCCAACGACTCGAAATCAGGTAGTCCGCAAGGGCTCGTGGGTTCGAATCCCACCGTCTCCGCCACAAAGCCTTGAAAACACTCTGTTTTCAAGGCTTTTCTCTTGTTGCAATTTGGTGAAGCAACAAGAATTGATGCCCTGTGACGCCCCGATATTGATGCCTGCCATCGGTTAATACGATGCTGAGAAAGACGATCTGAACCAGGATGAACGGAATCCAATCGACATTGTGGCAGGGCTTGGCAGCATCGGGCGGCGGCTGGACTCGGCATGGCGCAAAAAACTCTTGATATCTCGAAAAGTATCGGATATACTCATGGTCAGCGAGGCGTTGACCATGAAGTCTTTCCCGATGGAGGAGAATTTTTATGCGATTTATAGAGAATAAAAAACTGGCCGCGCGGATTGGGGTTATTACGACGATTATCACCCTGGCCGGGATGGCTCTGCTTTGGCTGGTGGTATCCACGAACGCCGCCTCTATGGTCAAAAGTGACATTACCAACCAGATGACCGACGCCGTGGAGTCCAGAGCCGCGATTATTAACGAATATGTGCTTTCCGCAGAGGAATACATGACGGCGTTCGCCCTAAGCAGCGAGGTCCACGATCTGCTTTTGAACCCGGATGACCCGGCATTGCTGAAGCGGGCGCAGAAATATACCGAGGATTTTGCCGCGGTCAAGGGCGTGTTCGAGGGGCTGTATATTGCCACCCCGGTTACGCATGTCCTGACCCATACCTCTCAGGGCGCTATTGGCATGACCACCCGATCGGGGGATTCCCTAAAGGCCTTTCAAGATACGATCTTGTCCCAGCGGGAACTGACAAACTTAGGAATCATGAAGTCTCCCGGGACCGGCAGTATGATCCTGTCCATGTACTACCCCATCTTTGAGGGAGAGCGGTGCATCGGTTATGTGGGGGCCGGCGTCTATGCCAGCCGTCTTATGGACTCCCTGCTGAATTTAGATATGAAGGGCCTGCCCAACAGCGAATATGTGTTTTTGAATGTGAATACGGGCGTCTATCTTTACCATGAGGATGACGCGCTTTTGAATACCGAAACTTCCGACAACGGGTATCAGGAGATTATTCGCCGCATTCAGACGGACGGAAGCACCCAGGCCAATACATACTCCTACCGGGATGAGAATGGAACCAGACAGCTGGTGGTCTACAAATACCTGAAAGACCGCGGCTGGGTCTTTATGGTCCGGGACAGCGCCGCGGAGGTCTATGCCGCCGTGACCACCGTGCGGGTTTTGGTGGGCGCGCTGTGCGCGGCCATGGCCGCCGCCGTGATCCTGGTCACACTGCTGATGCTTCGCCGCGAGGGCAGGGATCTGATGGTGGTGGAGCGGGCCATTGGCCGCCTGGGAGATCTGAATCTCTCCGCCGATCAGGAACTGGAGCCTTTCTATGGCCGGTCGGATGAGATCGGCATGATTGCCCAGACGACCCACCGGGTCTGCGGCTGCCTGCGAGAGACCATCGACGATGTGGGCCGCATCCTGGGCGAAATGGCCGACGGCAACCTCGCGGTTGACGTCACAGCGAATGAATCCTATTATATCGGCGACTTCAAAGCCCTATCCACAAGCCTGCAGTCCATCCACGCGAACCTGGTGCGTGTCATCCGCGATATTTCTCAAGTGGCCGGACAGGTAAATACCGGTGCGGAGCGGGTATCCTCCGGCGCCCAGGCTTTGGCCCAGGGCACAACGGAACAGGCGTCTACGGTTGACGGCCTGATGACCAACGTGACGGCCATGACCGCCCAGCTCCAAACCAGTACCGTGCGCAGCGGCAATGCCAGCGAGCTGGTGGACCGGGCCACCGGCTATGCCATCGAGGCGGACACAAAAATGGAGCAGCTGACGGCAGCCACCCGGAACATAGACCAGTCCTCCGCCCAGATTGGCACCATCATCAAAACCATTGAGGATATCGCGTTCCAGACCAACATCCTTGCCCTGAACGCCGCCGTGGAAGCCGCCCGGGCGGGGAGCGCGGGAAAGGGGTTTTCGGTCGTGGCGGACGAGGTCCGCAGCCTGGCCGCCAAATCCGCCGAGGCCGCGCAGAATACCAACGCCCTCATCAGCCGGTCCATTGAGAGCGCCAAGACTGGGACAAAATCCACGGATATGGCGGTCTCCGCCATGCGGGTCATCCACGACTGCATCCAGTCCATCAAGACGCTGATGGATGAAATTGCCGCCGCCAGTATCCAGCAGTCGGAGATGATTTCGTTGGTGGAGAGCGGGATTAAGGAAATTTCCGCAGTGGTTCAGGACAACTCCATGGCCGCGGAAAAGAGCGCGGCGGTCTCCAAGGAGCTGTCCCAACAGGCGCGGACGCTGAACAATCTCATCAGCCGCTTTCGCATTTGATAAGGTTCCCTGGGTTCACAGAGAAACTGCTCTATAGAGGGAATTCCTCCCCTCTCCGCCCGCAAACGCCGCGTTGGTTTGCGGGCGGAGGGGGACCGGCCCTCGGTTGGGGCGCTGTTCCCGGAGGCGGCCCTCTCTGTTTTGCACAAGCTCCCGCCGGACGCGGGGCGTTTTCGCGGATTCGAGGACCGCGTACTTGACAAAAGAGCCGCCGTTTGATACGATAGATGCCGTAAATACCGGCTTGTATAAGCTCATGATCGGATGAGCGTTTCTACCAACTGCCTGAACAGTTGACTACAAGTTTTGGGTCCGCCCAGACTTGTGGTCTTTTTTGTTTGTCCGGTTCCGGGCTTATTCCGCCTGTATCATCATCACGCGGGTTCCGCGTATTTGGGAGGTAGCGCATGAGCAGTCTTTTGATTCAAAACGCCTCGGCCGTCGTCACCTGCGACGGCGGGGACACCGTGCTGGAAAACGCCGGCATCCTGATCCGGGACGGCCTGATCGCCGATCTGGGCCCCGAGGCCCCGGAGGCGGACGAGACCCTGGACGCCTCGGGCTGTATCGTCTATCCGGGCCTCGTCAACACCCACCACCACCTCTACCAGACCTTCAGCCGGAACCTGCCCCAGGTGCAGAATCTGGAGCTCTTCGACTGGCTGAGGGCGCTGTATGAGATCTGGAAAAACCTGGACGGCGAGGCGGTCTATCACAGCTCTCTCGTGGGCATGGGGGAGCTGCTGAAAACCGGCTGCACCACCTGCTTCGACCACCACTACGTCTTCCCCGGCGGAAGCTCCGCCGGCCTGCTGGACGCCCAGTTCGCCGCGGCGGAGGACCTGGGCATCCGCATGGCCGCCTCCCGGGGCAGCATGGATTTGAGCCGCAAGGACGGCGGCCTGCCCCCGGACAGCGTGGTCCAGACGGTGGACGAGATCCTGCGGGATTCCCAGGCGGCGGTGGAGAAGTACCACGACCCCTCCTTCAATTCCATGCGCACGGTGGCCCTGGCCCCCTGCTCCCCCTTCAGCGCCAGCCGGGAGCTCTACCGCCAGTCCGCCCTCCTGGCCCGGGAGCTGGGAGTCCGGCTCCACACCCACCTGTGCGAGACCAAGGACGAGGAACGCTACGTCCTGGAGAAGTATGGAAAACGGCCTCTGGCGTATATGGAGGACCTGGAGTGGGTGGGAAGCGATGTCTGGTACGCCCACGGCATCCACTTTAACGACGGGGAATTGAAGCTGCTGGCGGACACCGGTACCGGCGTGGCCCACTGCCCCATCTCCAACATGAAGCTGTCCTCCGGCGTGTGCCGGGTACCCGAGATGCTGAGGCTGGGGGTCCCCGTGGGCCTGGCGGTGGACGGCAGCGCCAGCAACGACGGGTCCAACCTCCTGGAGGAGCTGCGGGCGGCCTACCTGCTCCACCGGCTCACCTCCAGCGAGAGGGCCCCCAGCGGGTACGACCTGCTGAAAATCGCCGCCCGGGGTGGCGCCCGGGTGCTGGGCCGGGAGGACGTCGGCTCTCTCGAAGTTGGCAAGGCCGGGGACCTGTTCCTGATCCGCCGGGACCGGCTGGAGCTGGTGGGGGCGGACTTGGATGTAAAGTCTATGCTGGGCACCGTGGGCTTCAAGGGGCCCGTGGATTACACGGTCGTGAACGGAAAGGTCGTCGTGCGAGAGGGACGCCTCACGGGCATTGACGAGGAAAAAGCGGTCCGGGAGGCCCGGGCCGCGGTGAGCGCGTATTTGAATCGCTGAATGGCGGAACGCGGACCGGGAGGGGGCTTCCTCTCTCAGTCCGCGTCTCCCTCCCGCTTGTCCAGCCGCGCCAGGAAGTAGGCCAGGGCGAACCCGGCGGCGGCGCAGAGGGCGGAGAGGGCCATCTCCCCCGCCCCGGTGTACTCCGTGGGGATAATGACCAGGGTGGAGGCCGTCACGAAGCCCAGAATGCCGTGGAAGGCGGCGGCGTAATGCCGCCGGAAGAACCAGGTCACCAGCCGCGCCAGCAGCGCGATGGTCAGGAACATCCCCGGCAGGGCGGCGGAGAGGACCAGGAGGTCCAGCCGGGCCAGCCCCTCCAGCATGGGCTGGTAGAGCCCCAGGGCCATCATCACGGAGGAGGAGGTCATGCCGGGGATCACCACCCCCATGCCCCACAGGGCCCCGCAGAAGTTGTACCACCAGAAGCTCGGCTTCACCTGGACGCAGGCCACCCGGCTGACGTAGTACAGCCCGGCGAACACCGCCCCGGCGCAGAGGAGAAAGCTCACCCAGGCGGAGAGGGAGCGGCCCTCCTTCCCCGCCTCCCGGAACAGGGAGGGGGCGGTGCCCGCGATGAGGCCGATGAAGAGCCAGTAGGTCACCGCGTCGGAGAGGGTCATGGCGGCGGCGATGCCCTTGGCCACGCCCAGAAAGCCCGCCGCCCAGCCCAGCCCCAGGGGAATCAGCATCCGCCAGTATTTCGGCGCCGCCTGACGGGGCCGGGTCAGCACCTCCATAAAGGGCCGGTAGATGCCGAACACCACCGCCAGCACGCCGCCGGAGACCCCCGGGAGAATGGCCCCCGCGCCGATCAGCGCGCCGCAGAGAAGGTCCCGGAGCCAGTGGGCCCGCCGCCGTTTTCGCTCGTCCATCCTCCGGTTTCCCCCCTCTCTGAACGCGTGGAATATCACGCGGAATATGATAGCAGTTTTGCCGGAGACTTGCAATCCGATTCTTGTTTCACGGGCAAAATTTCTCCCCATTTTTCAAGGGCTTTGTGGATTCCGCTGATATTTTATGAGGGAGGAAACGGCTTTTCTGTGCGCTTCGCCGTTGACAGGGACGGGGAAACCGTGTAAACTACAAAGCACTTCAAACAATTGAACAGCCGCAAAGGCGATGAAGAGAAGAGTACGCCGGACGATATGTCAAAGAGAGCCCCAGGTGGTGAAAAGGGGTACAGAAGGGCCGGCCGAACATGGTCTTGGAGCTGCGCCGCCGACTGCCGGGAGGCATAGGCCGCGACGGGAGCGCCCGTGACAGCGCGGGAGTGTGTTGGCACTCCGTAAGGCCGCCTCCGCGAGGGGGCGCGCGAATCAAGGTGGTACCACGGCGTAAATTTGCGCCCGTCCTTGAAGCTGAACGCTTCAAGGGCTTTTTTATTTGCCTGTGACTTCCCCGTAAAGGAGCTGCTGACGTGAGCGAATCCATTATCCAAATTCAACACCTGACCAAGAACTTCGGCGGCGGGCCCGGCGAGGTCCACGCCCTGGCGGACATCAACCTGGACATCCGGCAGGGGGAGATCTTCGGCATCATCGGTCTCTCCGGCGCGGGGAAGTCCACCCTGGTCCGGTGCATGAACCTCCTGGAGCGCCCCACCTCCGGCACCGTCCTGGTGGACGGGAAGGACATGACCGCCCTCAGCGAGGGGGAGCTCCGGCTCCAGCGGCGGAAGATCACCATGATCTTCCAGAGCTTCAACCTGCTGATGCAGCGGACCTGCCTGAAAAACGTCTGCTTTCCCATGGAGATCGCCGGGGTCCCCAAGGCCCAGGCGAGGAAGCGGGCCGGGGAGCTTTTGGAGCTGGTGGGCCTGGCCGACAAGGCGAACGCCTACCCCGCCCAGCTCTCCGGCGGGCAGAAGCAGCGGGTGGCCGTGGCCCGGGCCCTGGCGACGGACCCCAAGGTTCTCCTCTGCGACGAGGCCACCTCCGCCCTGGACCCCACCACCACCGTCTCCATTCTGGAGCTCCTCAAGGATCTGAACGCCAAGCTGGGCGTCACCGTGGTGGTCATTACCCATCAGATGAGCGTCATCGAGGCCATCTGCTCCCGGGTGGCCATCCTGGACGGCGGCAGCGTCGCCGAGCTGGGGCCGGTGCAGGACATCTTCTCCAACCCCTCTACCGACGCCGCCCGGCGGCTGGTGTATCCCGGCGGGGCCAGCGTCTCCCAGTACCCCGCAGGCACCCGGGCCGCCCGGGTCTCCTTCAACGGCGGCACGGTGAACCAGCCCCTGATCGCATCCCTGGCCATCGACTGCGGGGTGAAGGTCAGCATCCTGGGCGCGGACACCCGCAGCGTGGGCGGCAAGGCCACGGGGACCATGCTGCTGAGCCTGCCCGACGATCCCAACGAGGCCGCCAGGGCCCTGAGCTATATCCGTTCCCAGCCTTACATTACCGTGGAGGAGGTGGAGTACCGTGGCTGAGATTTTTACATCCGCCTTCTGGGCGGAGTACGGCGGCATTTTGGCCGAGGGCGTCTGGGACACCCTGATGATGACGGCGGTGTCCACCTTCCTGGCCTATCTCATCGGCCTGCCCATGGGGGTGGTCATGATCCTGACCCAGCCCCACGGCATCCGCCCCAACCGGGTCGTCAACGCCGTCCTGGGCTGGATTATCAACATCGGCCGGTCCCTGCCCTTCATCATTTTGATGATCGCCCTGTTTCCCTTCACCAAGTTCGTCGTAGGAACCAAGATCGGCATTAAGGGGGCCGTGGTCCCGCTGGTGGTCTCCGCCGCCCCCTTCATCGCCCGGATGGTGGAGACGTCCCTCAGCGAGGTGGACGCCGGCGTCGTGGAAGCGGCCCAGTCCATGGGGGCTTCCAACTTCCAGATCGTCTGGAAGGTCTACCTGCCGGAGGCGAAGCCCTCCCTGGTGCTGGGGGGCTCCGTGGTCCTCATCGCCATCGTGGGCTACACCGCCATGGCGGGCACCATGGGAGCCGGGGGCCTGGGAGACCTGGCCATCCGGTACGGGCACCAGCGAAACGTCCCCTCGGTGATGTGGATTACCGTCATTTTCCTGATTATTTTGGTTCAAGTGGTTCAATCTGTTTTCAGCCGCTTGTCGGTGCGCATCGACAAACGTTTGAAATAAAGGGAAACCTCCCCCTGGCGACGGCTTTCAAGCCTCTCACGCGCGCAGAGAGGCCGGAGGGCCCGCCGGAGGACGGGACCCAGACATACCGAAGACATTCGGAAACAAGCTCATTGTTTTTAGAAATTGGAGGAACACATCATGAAAAAGAAGATTTTTGCTCTTTCCCTGGCCCTGATTCTGGCCCTGTCCCTGGCCGCCTGCGGCGGCAATGACGCCGCTCCCGCGGACACCCAGGCCCCCGCGGACTCCGCCGATGCCCAGGCCCCCGCCGGCTCCGCCCCCGCCGAGACCGTGAAGCTCAGCGTCGCCGCCTCCCCCACCCCCCACGCCGAGATCCTGAACCAGTGCGTGGATATTCTGGCGGAGCAGGGCATTGAGCTGGTGGTCAACGAGTACTCCGACTACGTGGTGCCCAACACCGCCGTGGAGGACGGCGACGAGGACGCCAACTACTTCCAGCACGTCCCCTATCTGGACGACTTCAACGCCGAGCGGGGCACCCATCTGGTCAGCGTGGCCGGCATCCACGTGGAGCCCATGGGCCTGTACGCGGGCAAGAGCGCGTCCCTGGACGCCATCCCCGACGGCGGCACGGTCGCCGTCCCCAACGACGCCACCAACGAGGGCCGGGCCCTGCTGCTGCTGGAGGCCCAGGGGCTCATTAAGCTGAAGGACAGCTCCAACCTGGCCTCCACCCCCAAGGACATCGCCGAGAACCCCAAGAACCTGGAGTTCGTGGAGCTGGAAGCCGCCAACGTCCCCGCCAACCTGGATGAGGTGGACATCGCCGCCATCAACTCCAACTACGCCCTGGGCGCGGGCCTGAACCCTGTGGAGGACGCCCTGGTCATCGAGTCCTCCGACTCCCCCTACGTGAACGTCCTGGTGGTCAAGGAAGGCAACGAGAACAACGAGGCCGTCCAGGCCCTGGTGAAGGCCCTCCAGTCCGACGCCGTGAAGGACTATATCAACAACACCTTCGGCGGCGCGGTGGTGCCCGCGTTCTGATACTTTCTTGAAAGACTGTAACGACACTTGAGTTTGCGGAGCAAACTCTTAGTGGAGTACGTCCCCGGAGGGGAAAGTATCCAAAGAACTTTAACGCGCTCTGGTGTTCTGGTGATTTACCAGGCCGGAGCGACGGCAACGGAGCCGTACTTTCACGAAACATGGCAAAAGCGCCGGAGGCTTGGCCTCCGGCGCTTCCTTTTTAAGTATCCAGCTTTTTCAGGTGCTTTGCCGCCGCTTTCAGCATCAGCTTTTTCGGGCCCGTGCCCGCGAAGTCCACCTGTACCAGGGCGTCGCCCCCCATGGGCTGCACGGACAGCACCGTCCCCTGGCCAAAGACCCGGTGCTCCACCCGGTCTCCCTGGTTCAGGGTGATGGAGGGAGCGGCGGACTGGGCGGCCGCGGCCCGGCGGGCCTCCTGATAAGCCGGGCGGGCCGGGCGGCTGTAGGAGGGCGCGGGGCGGGGGGAGCCGCCGAAGGACTCGCCGCCATAGCCGCCGTACGCGCCGCTTCCGTAGGCGGAGCCGCCGTACCCGCCGAAGCCGCCGGGCTGGAGGTCTTTGCCCTCCCAGTCCAGGGTTTCCTCCGGGATCTCCTCCAGGAAGCGGGACAGGCGGTTGCTGGCGGTCTTGCCGTAGAGCATCCGCTGGCGGGCGTTCAGCAGGGTCAGCCGCCGCTTGGCCCGGGTCATGGCCACGTAACACAGCCGCCGCTCCTCCTCCAGCTCCTCCTCCTCGTACTGGGCGGAGCTGCCGGGGAAGACCCCCTCCTCCATGCCCACCACGTAGACCAGGGGGAACTCCAGGCCCTTGGCGGCGTGGATGGTCATGAGGGTCACGCAGTCGTCCCCGCTCTCCAGGGAGTCCAGGTCCGTGTACAGGGCGATCTCGTTCAGGAAGCCGGAGAGGGTGGCGTCCTCCGGCTGGCGGTCCAGGAAGCTCAGAATGTTGGACTTCAATTCCTGGACGTTCTCCAGGCGGCCCCGGCTCTCCATGTCGTTCTTGTCGCGCAGCGCCTGGGTGTAGCCCGTCTGGTCGCACACCGCGTCGTAGAACTCCGGCAGGGCCAGGGTCCCCCCGGCCTTGCGGAGGCTGTCGATGAGGTCCGCGAACTGGAGGAGCTTTTTCGCCGGGGTCTTCAGCTCCGGAAACAGGTCCGCGTTGCGGCAGATCTCGTAGAGGGAGGCCCCCTGCTGCTCCGCCAGCGCCGCCGCCTTATCTATAGTGGCAGCGCCGATGCCCCGGGGCGGGTTGTTGATGATCCGCCGCAGGCGCAGGTCGTCCAGGGGGTTGTTCAGCACGCAGAGGTAGGCCAGCATGTCCTTCACCTCCGCCCGGTCGAAGAACTTCATGCCCCCTACTACTTTATAAGGGACGCCGCCGCTGCGCATAGCGTATTCCAGGGCGTTGGACTGGGCGTTCATCCGGTAGAGGACCGCCGCGTCCCGGAAACGGGCCCCCCGGCCCACCTCCGAGAGGATGTCCCCCGTCACGAAGGCGGCCTCGTCCCGTTCGTTCAGCACCGTGCGGACGCCGACCTTCTCGCCGCCGCCGTTTTCCGTCCAGAGGGTTTTCCCCTTCCGGCCCGTGTTGTGGCGGATGACGGCGTTGGCCGCGTCCAGGATGTTCTGGGTGGAGCGGTAGTTCTGCTCCAGGCGGATGACCCGGGCGTCCTCGTACTGCTGTTCAAAGTTCAGGATGTTCTCGATATTGGCCCCCCGGAAGCGGTAGATGGACTGGTCGTCGTCGCCCACCACGCAGAGATTCCGGTGTCCCCCCGCCAGAAGGCCGGTCAGAAGGTACTGGAGGTGGTTCGTGTCCTGATACTCGTCCACGCAGACGTAGCGGAACTTCTTCTGATAGTAGGCCAGGACCTCTGGCTCCTGTTTCAGCAGGGTGACGGTGTGGAAAATGATGTCGTCGAAGTCCAGGGCGCTGGCGGAGGCCAGCTTCTTCTGGTAGGCGGCGTAGATCTTGGCGATGCGGCCCATCCGCCAGTCGGTCTCGGCGTTGTGCTGACCGGCGAACTCCTCCGGGCCCAGGTAGCGGTCCTTGGCGGCGCTGATGATGGAGAGAACGCTTTTCGGCTGGAAGGTCTTCTCGTCCAGGTTCAGCTCCTTCACCACGTCCCTCACCACCCGGCGGGCGTCGTCGGTGTCGTAGATGGTGAAGTCCTTGGCGAAGCCCAGGCGGTCGATATCCCGCCGGAGGATGCGGACGCAGGCGGAGTGGAAGGTGGAGGTCCAAACGTCGTTGGCGGCGGGGCCCAGGCGGGCGGCCAGGCGGTCCTTCAGCTCTCCCGCCGCCTTGTTGGTGAAGGTGATGGCGATGATCTCCCAGGGCCGGGGCACGTCCACGGCGCAGAGCCGCCGGGCCCGGTCCGCCTCCTCCGGGGAGGGGTTCTCCGGGAGGGTCTCCAGAAAGCGGAGGTCCTCCTCCGAGGCGGTTTCCGGGACGAAGTCGGAGTCGCTGCCCCGGCCGTAGGTCAGGAGGTTGTAGACCCGCTGGATCAGGACGGTGGTCTTGCCGCTGCCCGCCCCGGCCAGGAGGAGCAGGGGTCCCTCGGTGGTCATGGCGGCCTGGCGCTGCATGGGGTTCAGGCGGCGGAGGTCCCCGGCGATGACCTTCCGCCGGGCGGCGATGTAGCGTTGGTTGAAGTCGTTCATAGTGTCACCAGTTTCCTTGTCGTTCGTGTGTGCAATCCTGTCTATTTTAGGGCAAAATCCGCCCCGGGTCAAGAGGGACCCCCGTTCCAAAGCCCTTTTGCGCAATACAAAGTCCGTCCCTATTTCCCCACGCAGAACCGGGAGAAGATCCGCTCTACGATCTCCTCCTTCGCCGTCCGGCCCGTCAGTTCCCCCAGGGCGTCCAGGGCCTCCTCCGCGTCGGTGAGCACCGCGTCGGGGGTCAATCCGCCCTCCAGGGCCGCCCGGCCCCGGCGGAGGGCGTCCCTGGCCCGGCGGGCGGCGTCCTCCTGCCGCTGGTCCGTCAGGAAGCTCCCCGCCTCCCCCGGGTCCCCGGCGGGGAAGAGGGCCGCCACGGCCTCCTCCAGCTTGTCCAGGCCGTCCCCCGTGACGGAGGAGACGCAGAGGCAGGCGGCGGGGTTGTTGGCATGCTTTTCAATAAGCCCGATCGAAAAGGCATGGGGACCGGTGAGGTCGCATTTGGACTCGACGCAGAGCCAGGGCTTCCCGGTCCGCGCCACCTGGTTCAGAAGAGCCGCCTCCGCCTCCCAGTGGGCCTTGTTCTCCGGGCAGACCTCCACGGCCCCGTCCCGGACCAGCAGGATCAGCTCCGCCTCCTCCATGGCCCTCCGGGACCGCTCCACGCCCAGTTTCTCCACCTGGTCCTCCGTCTCCCGGAGGCCCGCCGTGTCGACGAGCCGCAGCAGCACCCCGCCGCAGAGGACGGACTCCTCCACCGTGTCCCGGGTGGTGCCGGGCACGTCGGTGACAATGGCCCGCTCATAGCCCGCCAGGGCATTCAGCAGGGACGATTTCCCGGCGTTGGGCAGGCCCACGATGGCGGTCCGCACGCCCCGCTTGAGGACCTTCCCCCGCTGGCAGGTATCCAGCAGGGCCGTCAGGGCCTCCTCCGCGCCCCGGAGGGCGGCGGCGATCTCCTCCGGCCCCGCGTCTTCAATGTCCTCGTCCGGGTAGTCCACCACGGCGTAAAACCGGCTGGTCACGTCCAGCAGGGCCTCCTGAATGGGCTCCAGGCGGCGGCGAAGGCCCCCGTCCAGCTGGGCGGCGGCATTCCGGGCGGCGGCGGCGGTCTCCGCGTCAATGAGGTCGATGACGGCCTCCGCCTGGGTCAGGTCCAGCCGCCCGTTCAAAAAGGCCCGCTTCGTAAACTCCCCCGGCCCCGCCTGCCGTGCTCCGGCGGCGAAGAGGGCCGCCAGCACCTCCCGGAGGACCACCGGGGATCCGTGGCAGTGGAATTCCGCCGAGTCCTCCCCGGTGTAGCTGCGGGACCCGGGGAAGCGGACCGCCAGCCCCCGGTCCAGACAGCGGCCCTCCCGGTCCAGGATCTCTCCCAGGACCATCCGCCGGGCCTCCTGCTCCCCGAAGGGCCGGGCGGCCCGGAAGACCCGCCCGCACACGGCGAAGCAGTCCGGCCCGGAGACCCGGACCACGCCGATGGCGGAGGGGCCCCCGGCGGCGATGGCGGCAATGGTATCCATAGGCGTCTCCTTTCAAAAAGAGGGGCGGGCTCCGCGCCCGCCCCGGTTGTTATATTCTCTGGCTGTAGCGGTAGAGGATCACCGCGAACTGGGCCCGGGTCAGGGTCCCGTTGGGGTCCAGCCGCCCGTTGGCGGTGCCGCTCACAATGCCGTTGGCCAGGGCCCAGGAATAGGCGTCCCGGGCCACGGCGGGCACGGTGCGGCTGTCCGGATAGCCCGCCAGGCTGGTGGTGTTCCGGTTGGTGCTGCCCATCAGGTGCGCGCAGCGGTACAGGGCCGTCACCAGCTGATGCCGGGCCACCGCGCCGGTGGGGGAGGACCCGTCGGCGAAGCTGTGCTCCACCGCCCAGCGCCGGGCCTCCGCCATGTTGGCGGGGTGGTTGCCGGTGAGCCGGGCCAGGACCATCCACATCTGCTGGTGGCTGATAACTCCGTTGGGGTTGAAGCGCCCCGCCGTGCCGTTCATATAGCCCATCTGATTGGCCCACTCAATTTCTCCCGCCGCCCAGTGGCCCGTCGGGATATCCCGGAACCGCTGCTCCGACGCGCCGGCCTTGGGCACGCTCTGGGTGGGGTTCTGGGTGGGCATCACGTCTGTGGTCCGCCGGGGGTCGGTGCTGCTGGAGCCCTCTCCGGGGGCGCTGGCCCAGTTGGAGCCGGACCCGGAGCCGCCGCTCTTCTTGGAGAAGGTCGCCCGGACCTCCGCGTTGGCCGCGGACATGGTGAAGCGATACCGGCCGCCGCCCAGGGACTCCAGATTCAAAACCTTGCCGTCGGCGCTGATGACCCGGAGCATATCCAGCTCATAGCCGGAGGCGGGGGAGACGGTGATGGTCACCTGGTCCCCGGCTTTGGCCGTGGTGCGGTTGGCGGAGGTGGTGCCGTTGCTGCCCTGGATGATGTTGACCTGATAGTCCTTGGGCTTCTCCGGCTCCGTGGGCTTGTCGGGATCGTCGGGATCGTCGGGGTCGCTGGGATCGTCGGGATCGTCGGGGTCGTCGGGCGGCTCCGGGGCGGCGACGTCCTTCGTCTCCGTCTCCCCGCAGACGGAACATGTCCGGGTTTCCGTCTTTCCGTCCTCGTCGGCTTTCCAGTCGCCCCAGGTGTGCTTGCCCAAGCCCTCGATGGTAAGCGTGTGCTCCTCCTCCACTCCGCAGACGGTGCATTTGACCTTGCCGGTGACCTCTTTGGATGCGCAGGTTTCGTTGGGCGTCATGTCCTGGCCCTCGTTCGGGCTAAAGTCGCCCCACGTGTGGCCCTCTGGATTGGGATTAATGGGCACGTTGGACTCTTTCAGCTGGGGCACGCCCTTCAGGGGGCAGTTCTCATTGTCGCACACCTGGTAGGTGTTCTTCAGGCCGCCGTCCGTGCAGGTGGGCTCTTTGATGATCTCGTCCGGTGCGTCGACCCAGTGATGGCCCGGAATTTCGCCGGTCTTTACATCTCCCTTTACATCCGCGCCACAAATTTTGCAGGTATAATCCTTGTAAACCGTCTGCTCCCCGTGCTCGCAATCTCCGGGAATCACCTTATCAACTATGTCGGCGCCTTCGGGCGCCTCATGAAAACCGTTCGGCTCACGGAGCTCCCTTGTGGTAACCCGATTCTCTTGACCGCAGACGGAACAGACCTGGTTCTCAACTTTCGTCGCTATGACGGGCACGCCCGTCAAGCAGTCGGGGACGTCATTTCCCTCCCACTCGACGCTTACCGTGACATACTGGTGCTCCGGCGGCTTGCCGGAGTCCTTTATGGTGACGGCTCCTTCGGGGATGTCCTCCGGCTTATGGGTCGTGGTGTCCGCAGGGGCGTTTTGGTGCTCCCTATACGCGGCTTCCGCCTTGGTCTTTGCGGACTCGCCCTTCGCCGACCGGATGGCCTCCAGCAGCTTCAGGCACTCGGCGCACTCCTTCTGTTCCGCTTTATTCTCAAGATGTGTCTTCAGCGTTCCCCGCGCGGACCAGACGGCGGTTTCCCTTCCTTCCTTGGCGGTCTTCTTGGTCGCTTCGTCATTCGTCGCCGCGGTCAGATCCCCGTCGGCTTTGGTTACCGCGTCGTCCGCGCGCTCCTTCTCCAGCTGCGCCCGGAGCTTGGCGGTTTCCGCCGCCTGATGCGCCGCCAGGGCCTTCTTCTCCGTGTCCTTGGCCTCGTCGAGATTTTTCTGAGCCTCTTCCTTCGCTTCCGCGTCGGCGTCCGCGCCGAGATTGTTCAGGGCATCCTGCGCTTCCTGGGTCTTGCCCTGGGCGTCCGTATAGGCGTTCTTGGCCTTTTCTGCCTCCGCCGTCGCCTCGGTCAGGGCGTCGGCGGCAGCCGTTTGGGCGGCGTCCGCCTGTTCCTTGGCGGTCTTGGCCTCCTCCAGCTTCGCCTGGGCCTCCTCCAGCACCGTCTGGGCCGTCTCCAGCTCGGCGTCGGCCTTCTCCAGAGCCAGCTTCAGCTCCTCGCATCTAAAGCACACGGGGGTGTAGCCGCAGACGGAGCACTTCTTGGTGATCATGTTCTGGCCCGGCTCGCTGGGGCCGTCTTTTACACACCGCCCCGGGAAAAGCTCCTCCACCTCAGTCTTGCTGTCCTCGTCGTAGGTGTGGTCTCCGGTCGCCGGGGTTGTCTCCGGCGGTTCAATATCGTCCCCGCAGATGGCGCACCTGGTTCCGCCCTCCCGCCCCGCGGTTACACAGGTCGGCTCTACCTTTTCCAAAACCGGCCGTTCGTCGTGATACACCGCGGAAACCTCACGGACCTGGTTATAGGAGTTCTTGCCGTCGAAGCAGGTGCAGTCCTTGTGTACGGTCTCCATTACCGGGTTTCCCTGGTCGTCCAGCACCGGCTTTCCGTCTTCGCCGACCTTTTGAACCTCCACATTGTAGCCGCCGCAGGTAAATGTCAGCGTCGTCTTGCCGTTGGTCCCCGAGGATTTGCAGAGGGGGGTGGTCCGGCCCGTCACGGTCAGCCCGTCGTTCTGCACGGTTATCACGTGGACCCTGGATTTATATTCCTTGATTGTTGTGCCATCCAGTCCCTGCAGTGCATCCAGCTTTACCCCGACGTTTTTGACCGTGTCCGAGTACGCGCAGTGGAAGTAGCCGCCGGCCTTGGTATCCTTGGCCTCGAATATATCCTTCCACTCAAAAGCAGTATCTGCAAATTGCACGTTGCTGGCCAGCACCGAGACGTTGAGCAGGTTCCGGCAGCCCGCAAACGCGTCCTGCTCGACCGATTTTACGCTGTAAGGAAGCACGAGGTCTATCAAACCGGAACAGTCTTTAAACGCGCTGTCGCTGATGGTTGAAACGCTGTTTGGAATATCCAGGGATTTGATATATCCGCAGCCGTCAAATGCGTGGGCTTTAATCGTGGTGTGACTGGGGTAAATTTTCCCGTTGTCGTCCGCGTAGTCCAGAATCTGGATATCCACCAGGTTGGAACATTTCGCAAAAGCATACGTCCCGATCATTTCCACGGACCCAGGAATAACGACCCCCGTCATGCGTGCATAGGAAAACGCTCCGCTGTTGATGGCCGTAATACTGTTGGGAATACTCACGCTTCCCTCCAGCTTAGAATCCGCGAAGACCGACGCCGCTTTCAGCTGGGCCTCATTCAGAGTGTTAAAATCCGTGGTGTCCACACCGATTTCCGTGACAGGCTTGCCATGGAAGCGGTCCGGTACGGCGACCTCTTTTCGTTCCTCTCCGATATACCGCTCTACCCGATAGGCCTTGATATTTTCCCTGGAGTTTGCAGTCCCGCTCACGTAAATAGGCACATATATGAAGTTCCCATCCTCCATTATATCCCAATCTATGGTCACCGAGTCCGCCGCAAAAACCCCCACGGTCAGCGCCGCCAGAACCAGCGCCGCCAGCAAAACTCTCCAAACCCAACGCCTCATCTCTCGTTCCTCCTTATCGCAACGCGCGCCATGCGCCAATTTCACAGATACAGCATAGCACAAACTTTCCTCCCATGCAAGGCCAAAAAAGGGCGGACCTTCCGGTCCGCCCTGGGAAATTTTCCGCTTATTTGACCCGCTCGCCGGCGGCCTCCTTGGCCTTGATCTCCCGGACGGCGTCCTTGTGGCTCAGGTTCACCCGGCCCTTCTCGTCGATGTCGGTGACCTTCACCCACATCATGTCGCCGATCTTGCAGGCGTCCTCCACCTTCTCGATCCGGTGGTCCGCCAGCTTGGAGATGTGCACCAGCCCGTCCTTGCCGGGGGCCAGCTCCACGAACGCGCCGAAGGTCATGAGCCGGACCACCCGGCCGTAGTACAGCGCGCCGATCTCCGGCACGAACACGATGTCGTCGATGCACTTTTTCGCCGCGTCGCAGGAGGCGGCGTCCACGCCCGCGATGAAGATGGACCCGTCGTCGTTGATGTCGATTTTCGCCCCGGTGTCCGCCACGATCTTCTGGATCACCTTGCCGCCGGAGCCGATGACCTCCCGGATGCGGGTGGGATCGATGTGCATGGTCAGCATCTTGGGGGCGTACTTGCTCACGTCCTTGCGGGGCTCGGAGATGGCGGGCAGCATGATCTGGTCCAGAATCTGGCAGCGCCCGTCGTAGGTGATGTCCAGGGCGTTCCGGATGATCTCCATGGTCAAGCCGTCGTTCTTCAGGTCCATCTGGATGGCGGTGATGCCCTTCTTGGTGCCCGCCACCTTGAAGTCCATCTCGCCGTGGAAGTCCTCCACGCCCTGGATGTCGATGAAGGTGGTGAAGCCGCCGTCGTCGTCCTGGATGAGGCCGCAGGAGATGCCCGCCACGGGGGCCGAGATGGGCACGCCCGCGTCCATCAGGGCCAGGGTGGACCCGCAGACGGAGCCCTGGGAGGTGGAGCCGTTGGAGCTCACCACTTCGCTGACCACCCGGATGGCGTAGGGGAACTTCTCTACGTCGGGGATGACGGGGAGCAATGCCCGCTCGGCGAGAGCGCCGTGGCCGATCTCCCGGCGGCCGGGGGAACGGGCGGGCTTGGCCTCGCCCACGGAGTAGCCGGGGAAGTTGTAGTGGTGCATATAGCGCTTCTCCGTCTCCTCCCAGATGGTGTCCAGCTTCTGGTTGGCGGAGAGGGTGTCCAGGGTGACCACGGACAGGACCTGGGTCTGTCCCCGGGTGAAGAGGCCGGAGCCGTGGGCCCGGGGCAGGACGCCCACCTCGGAGGCCAGGGGCCGGATCTCGTTCTTCTGCCGGCCGTCCACCCGGTGGCCCTCCAGCAGCCAGGCTTTGACGATCTTCTTCTGGAACTTGTAGGTGATCTCGTCCAGGTACTTGTCCATCTCGGGGTACTCGTCCAGGAAGAGCTCGTGCCACTTCTCGATGAGGGCGTTCCAGCGGGTCTCCCGGACGTTCTTGTCGTCGGTGTCCATGGCGGCCTTGGCCTCGTCCATGGTGGCGGAGACGATCTTTTCAAACAGCTCCTCGTCGAAATCGGCGTGGGGATAGTCGAACTTCTCCTTGCCGATCTCGGAGACCATCTGGTTGATGAGGGCCACCTGCTTCTGGTTCTCCTCGTGGGCCATTTGGATGGCCTTGAACATGGTGTCGTTGTCCACCTCGTTGGCTCCGGCCTCGATCATGACCACCTTGCTGCCGGTGGAAACCACCGTCACGTCCAGGTCACTCACTTTCCGCTCCTCGCTGGTGGGGTTGAAGATGAGCTTCCCGTCCACCAGGCCCACCTTCACCGCGCCCACGGGGCCGTGCCAGGGGATGTCGGAAATCGCCAGGGCGGCGGAGGCGCCGATGAGGCCGCAGATCTCGGGGGAGCAGTCGTGGTCCACGCTCATGACCGTGGCCATGATGCTGACGTCGTTGCGGAAGTCGTGGGGGAACAGGGGGCGGATGGGCCGGTCGATGACCCGGCTGGTGAGGACGCCCTTCTCCCCGGGGCGGCCCTCCCGGCGGTTGAAGCTGCCGGGGATGCGGCCCACGGAGTAGAGCTTCTCCTCAAAGTCCACACTGAGGGGGAAGAAGTCGATGCCGTCCCGGGGCCGGGCGGAGGCGGTGGCGCACACCAGGACCCGGGTGTCGCCGTAGCCCACCATGACGGCGGCGTTGGCCAGCTCCGCCAGCTTCCCGACCTCCAGGGTCAGGGGGCGGCCCGCCAGCTCCATTTCATATTTGCGGTAGTGGGGGAATTGCCGTTGGGTGATGATGGTAGACATAGATACGCTCCTTTTCTTTTGTGGTCCGGGAGCGGTCCTTTTCGTATTTGAAAGGCCGTCCGGCCCGGGCGGGCGGTCTTTCAAACACAAAAAGCGGCGGCTCCCGGCGATTGAATGGGGATTTATGAAATTTCAAGAGCGGCGCGGGTCCTCCGCGCCGCTCTTCACGACCTTCTTTACCCCCGGCGAAGCCCAGCGAAGCGGGTTCGTCGGGGAGAGGAGGAGCAAGGGAGCGTGCGCAGTTTTCCGCAAAGCGAAAAACGAAGCTAAGCGGACTTTGCGACGACTCACTTACGGATGCCCAGCTTGGCGATGAGGGCGCGGTAACGCTCCACATCCTTCTTCTGGAGGTAGTCCAGAAGGCTGCGGCGCTTACCGACCATCTTCAGGAGGCCCCGGTTGGAGTGCTTATCCTGGGGGTTCTGGCGCATGTGCTCGGTGAGGACGTTGATGCGCTCGGTGAGAATGGCGATCTGAACCTCGGGAGAGCCGGTGTCGGTCTCGTGAGTCCGGTTCGCGTTGATGATCGCGGTCTTTTCTTCCTTGCGAAGCATAGTGTGGTTTCCACCTTTCAAAAAATTCCCCGCGGGGCTGTGCTCCGGGCCGGTGAAGCTCCTCGGGACAAAGCTCCGGGGCGTATTTCCCGCCGAACCGGCGGACTCCGTTACTATATCATAGTGATTTCCCATTGTAAAGGGTCAATTCATGTTTTTTCCGGTCTCCGGGCCGGAAATTTTGATTTCCCCTTGACAAACCGCCTATACTGTGTTAATTTTATTAATACAGTTAATACAGTTTTAACGACACAGCGGCGGTCTCCGCCGCGGAAGGGAAGGTATGCGGTGATCAGCCTCAATTACCGGGATTCCCGCCCCATCTACGAGCAGATCAAGGACGGGCTCCGCAAGCTGATCGTCACCGGGGCCATCGGGACCGATGAAAAACTCCCCTCGGTCCGGTCCCTGGCGACGCAGCTGTCCATCAACCCCAACACCATCCAGCGGGCCTACAACGAACTGGAGGGCGAGGGCTACATTTATTCCGTCCCCGGCAAGGGCAGCTTCGCCACCGGGGACCCGGACGCCGACGCATCCCGCCGGGAGGAGCTCTGGGAGAAGACCCGAGAGCTTCTGGCGGAGCTGCGGTATCTAGGCGTCAGCCAGGAAGAGCTTATGGCTCTTCTTCAAGAAGAGCCATCCGGCGGGGCCCCCGCCGGGGGGCACAAGGAGGGAACACGATGATTCAAGTTACCAACACCGTCAAGCGCTTCGACGGCTTCGCCGCCCTGGACGGCGTGAACCTCAGCGTCCCGGCGGGGAGCGTCTACGGGCTTGTCGGCCCCAACGGCGCGGGAAAGTCCACTCTGATCCGCTGCCTGACGGGCATCTACCGCCAGGACGAGGGAGAGCTTTCCATCGACGGCCAGCCCGTCTGGGAGAACGAGGCCCTGAAGGCCCGGATCGCCGCCATCGCCGACGACTGGTATTACTTCCCCCAGGCCAGCATCCGGGACATGTGCAAATTCTACCGGGGCTTCTACCCCAGCTTCTCCATGGAGCGCTACGAGAAATTAAAAGAGGTCTTCCAGATCGACGAGAAGCGGTCCCTGCGCCGCCTGAGCAAGGGCATGCAGAAGCAGGCCGCCTTCTGGCTGACCCTCAGCGCCATGCCGGACTATCTGATTCTCGACGAGCCGGTGGACGGCCTGGACCCCGTCATGCGGCGGCAGGTCTGGTCCCTGGTGCTGGGGGACGTCAGCCAGCGGGGAACCACCGTCCTGGTCTCCTCCCACAACCTGCGGGAGCTGGAGGACGTCTGCGACCACGTGGGCATCCTGGACCACGGGAAGGTCCTGCTGGAGCGGTCCCTGGCCCAGCTTCAGGACAACATGGTGAAGCTCCAGGTGGTCTTCCAGGACGGCGGCGGGGTCCCCGGGGACCTGGAGGTCCTCCACGCCTCCGCCGTGGGGCGCATCCACACCCTCATCATGCGCATGAGCGCGGAGGAGGCCAAGCACCGTCTGGCGGTCTATGAGCCCATGCTGGTGGACGCCGTGCCGCTGACCCTGGAGGAAATTTTCATCTACGAGTTAGGAGGCGCCGACTATGCGGTCAAAGATATCGTACTTTAATCCCACGCTGTTCCGAAAGAACCTCACCCGGTTCTGGCCCCTGTGGGGCGGCGCGTCCGCCATCGGCGCCCTGTTCCCCCTGTATCTGACGATGGCCCTGATTGAGGGGGGCTTCCGCTCCGCCGCCGGGCAGGGCCTGGAGGTCACAAGGCTTTACTACGAGGCCCTGGCCCATGTGGTGCCCATCATCTCCCTGTTTTACGCCGCCCTCTGCGCGCTGGCGGTGTGGGGCTGGCTGTACAACGCCCGCAGCGTGGGGCTCTACCACTCCCTGCCCATCACCCGCAAGGGCCTCTTCGCCACCAGCTTCCTCTCCGGCGTGGCCATGATGCTGATTCCCTACGCCGTCGTGGGCGGGCTGGCGGTGCTGATTTCCCTGGCGGCGGGGCTCTTCGAGCCCGTGGGGGTCCTGGTGACCATCCTGGGGGTCCTAGGGGACACCTTCTTCTACTTCGCCGCGGCCACGGCGGTGGTCTTCGTCACCGGCAACCCCTTCGCCTTCGCGGCGCTCTACTTCGTCTTCCACTTCCTGGGCTTCCTGGCCGAGTGGCTGATCACCTTCCTGATGAACCTGTTCTACTTCGGGGTGGACGAGACCTACCGGGGCGTGGTGTCCTTCCTGAGCCCCACCATCCATCTGGTGGAGCACGTGCACGCCACAGGCCAATATGAGCAGATCCCCACCGCCGGCGGCTGGATCGAAGACGGAAACCTGCTGTGGGTCAGACTGAACAACGGCTGGCTCATCGCCGTATACGCCCTGGTGGGCGCGGTCCTGCTGGGGTGCGCCTGGGCCCTGTACCGCCGCCGGAGGAGCGAGAGCGCCGGGGACGTGGTGGCCGTGGGCTGGATGAAGCCCGTGTTCCGCTACGGCGTGGCCCTCAGCGCGGCGGCGGGGGGCGGAGCGCTGCTGTACTGCCTCTTCTGCCAGGACTTCTTCCAGAAGGGCGAGTGCGCCAACCCGGTTCCCATGGCCGTGTGCATGGCCGTTGCCGGAATCGTGGGCTACTACATCGCCTCCATGCTGCTGGCCAAGTCCCTGTCCGTCTTCCGGGGCAGCCTCAAGGGCGCGGCGGGAACGGCAATTGCCGCCGTGGCCGTCTGCTGCGCCGTCGCCGCCGACCCCTTCGGCGTGGAGACCTGGGTCCCCGGAAGCGGGGACGTGACGGCGGTGACCGCCACCTTCCACGGCGCCTATGGCCGGGGGGCCTCCGCCACGGTGGAGGACCCCGTCGCCAAGCAGAAGATTCTGGACGCTGCCATCCTCATCACGGAGCAGGCGGACCAGCTGGACCGGATGCGGAAGGCGGATGGCGATGGGTATATCCACTTCACCGTGACCTACCGGTTCCAGGAGGGCCGTCCCGTTTACCGCTATTACCGCTTCCCCCTCTCCGCCAACGAGGGAATCACCCGGATGATGGCCGCCCTGGCCTCGGACCCGGACATTCAGGAGCTCAATATCTTCGACCGGGTAACTCCCACGGAGGACAACCATATCACCTCCGCCCGGCTCACCGGCGGGTATCTCGACGGCCTCTACAGCCCGGCGGACCAGGTGACGGGCAATCTGAACCTGACGCTGGAGCAGGCCCAGGCGGTGGAGGAGGCCGTCCGCCGGGACATCCAGGCCGGGCACTTCGGAAAGACGCTGTACCTTCCCACCTATGAGGAGTACGACTCCGCCGCCTACACCGGCGAGCTCCAGCTGTATTACACGCTCACCAGGTCGGACGACCCCAACCGCCCGGAGGGTTACACCTACAGCGACACGGTGTCCATCGGCCTGTCCACGTACTGCACCGAGACCCTTCAGGCCCTGGAGGACCTGGGCGTCCTGGACCAGGGGCATAAGCTGCTGACCCAGGCGGAGCGGGACGCGATCGCGGAGCTCACGGACCTGGGCACCTCCGGCGGGTATTATGGCGACGAGTACTATGGTTACGCCGACACGGTCTACCCCATGGACGCCTATGTCTATCCGGGGGAGGAGGTAGACGCCTCGACGCTCCACTGAGCCCCGCTCCGGCGCGGGCATTGGGGGGCGGCCGGGACCCGATGAAAAATTTTTTGAAAAATTTTGTAAAACCATGAAACAAAACCGTCCCCTGAATCGTCTTATAAGATAGACGAAGAGAAAGGAGCCCCCCTTATGGAGCAAACAAACACCGCCCAGAACCTGTGGCGCGTCTGGGTCGACACCCGCCGCCGCATCGTGTCCTTCCATGAGGAGGAGGACTGCAAGCTGCTGGAATTCCGGAACCGGGACCTGTTTTTCAGCTGCATCGAGCAATACACGGGGATGCAGTACCGTTACCAATAAGGCGCGAAACGGGGAGGCCAGATGGCCTCCCCGTTGGTTTTTCAATAGGCGATCTCTCCCGTGTACACCAGCTTCGCGTCCCCGGTCAGGGTCACGCCCTCGTCGGTGTAGTGGACAATCAAGTCCCCGCCCTTGACCCGGACGGTGATGTCCCGGTTTTTCTCGCAGAAGCCGTTTGCAATTGCGGCGACCACCGCCGCGCAGGCGCCTGTTCCACAGGCCATGGTCTCCCCGCTGCCCCGCTCCCAGACCCGCATTTTGATGGTGCTGGGATTCACCACCCGGATGAACTCCGTGTTGATCCGCTCCGGGAAATAAGGCGCGTGCTCGAACCGGGGGCCGATGAAGTCGATGTCCACGTCGTCCACACGCTTGCAGAAGACCACGCAGTGGGGATTCCCCATATCCACGCAGGTGATGTTGTAGGGCCGCCCGGCGATGCGGACGGGGTAGTCCACCACCTGTTTCTCCGCGATGGTGAATTTCAGCGCCGCCGTGTCCAGCGTGGCCCGGCCCATGTCCACGCTGGCGGAGGTGACCTTGCCGCCCACGGTGTAGAGGGTCACGGTTTTCACGCCGCTGGCCGTCTCCACCGTCAGGGTCTCCTTGTCCACAAAGCCGTTGTCGTGGAGGTACTTCCCCACGCACCGGAGGGCGTTGCCCGCCATTTTGCCCTCGCTGCCGTCGGCGTTGAACATGCGCATTTTCGCGTCGGCAAGATCGGAACGCTCTATGAGGATAATACCGTCGGCCCCCACGCCGTAGTGCCGGTCGCAGAAGGTGACACAGAGGGACTCCGGGCAGGTGATCTGCCCGTCGAAGTTCTCCAGGAAGATATAGTCGTTGCCGCAGGTCTGCATCTTGGTGAAGGGCAGGGTCTCCCGGCGGTCCCGCAGGTGGCAGATGTCCACCAGCTCCGTGTTCCCCTGGTTGTAGCGGGACTCCAGGATGTCCGCCAGGGCCCCGGCGGTGTCTAGGCTGGTCAGGCAGGGGATGCCCAGCTGGACACAGCGGTGGTTCAGCCGGATGAAGTCCCGGATGTACTCCGGCTCCGTGGAGCCGGTGAGGATGACATAGTCGATCTTCCCGTCCTCCAACAGCTGGAAGACCCGGTTGTCCTGGCCCAGCTTGCCCACGATCTCCACGCTGGTGCCCAGACGCTCGATCTCCCGGGCGGTGCCGTCGGTGGCGTAGAGCCGGAAGCCCAGCTCGTCCAGCTTCCGGGCGGTGTCCAGAATCTCCGGCTGGTCCCGGCGGTTGACGGAGATGAGGACTCCCCCCTTCTCCTGCTGCTCCACCTTGTATCCGGCGGAGACCAGGCCCTTGAAGAGGGCCTCCTGCATGTTCTTGCCCAGGCCCAGGACCTCGCCGGTGGACTTCATCTCCGGAGAGAGGGCCGCGTTGGCGTCGGTGATCTTCTCGAAGGAGAACACGGGGACCTTCACGGCCACATACGGCGGCTGCTTGTAAAGCCCGGTCCCATAGCCCAGGGACTTCAAGGGCTGTCCCACCATGACCCGGGTGGCCAGGTCCACCATGGGCACCCCGGTGACCTTGGAGATATAGGGCACGGTCCGGCTGGCCCGGGGGTTCACCTCGATGACGTACAGCTCGCCCTGGTAGATGAGATATTGGATGTTGATGAGGCCCCGGGTGCCCAGAGACAGGGCCAGCTTTTCGGAGCAGTCCACAATAACCTTCAGCATCCGATCCCCGATGGAGAAGGGCGGGTAGACGGCGATGGAGTCCCCGGAGTGGACGCCGGTGCGCTCAATGTGCTGCATGACGCCGGGGATCAGCACGTCCGCGCCGTCGGAGATCACGTCCACCTCCAGCTCCTTGCCCATGAGGTACTGGTCCACCAGGACGGGGTTTTCCACCTTTCCGGAGAGGATGACGTTCATATAGGTCCGCACGTCCGTATCGTTGTGGGCGATGACCATGTTCTGCCCGCCGATGACGTAGCTGGGCCGCAGCAGGACGGGATAGCCCAGCTCGTTTGCCGCCGCCAGGGCCTCCTCCATGCCAAGGACCCCCCTCCCCTGGGGGCGCTTGATGTGGAAGCGCTCCAAAAGCTCGTCGAAGCGCTCCCGGTCCTCCGCCATGTCGATGGACTCGGCGGAGGTGCCCAGGATGGGGATGCCCTTGCCGTCCAGGAACTGGGTCAGCTTGATGGCCGTCTGCCCGCCGAAGGCCACGACGACCCCCACGGGCTGTTCCACCTCAATAATGTGCATCACGTCCTCGGGGTACAGGGGCTCGAAGTAGAGGCGGTCGGCGGTGTCGTAGTCCGTGGAGACGGTCTCCGGGTTGTTGTTGACGATCACCACGTCGTAGCCCAGCTCCTTCAGGGTCCAGACGCAGTGGACGGAGGAGTAGTCGAACTCGATGCCCTGGCCGATGCGGATGGGGCCGGAGCCCAGGACCATGATCACCGGCCGGCCGGACCGGGGGAAGGCCCGGGACTCGCAGAACCGGTCGAAGCTGGAGTAGAAATAGGGGGTCTCCGCGTCGAACTCCGCGCCGCAGGTGTCTACCATCTTGTAGACGGCGGTCCTGGATTCCCCCGGGAGAGATTCCGCCCCGGAGAGGCGGAGCAGGGTCCCGTCGGGGTAGCCCAGGCGCTTGCCCTCCTCGTAGCGCTCCGCCGTTAGGCCCTCCTGTTCCAGGGCCTGCTCAAAGTCCGCCATTCCCCGGAGCTTCCAGAGGAACCAGCGGTCGATCTTCGTGATGGAGAAGATCTCATCCACGGAAATCCCGGCCTTCAGCGCCTCGAAAACGGTGAAGAGCCGCCGGTCGTCCACCCGCCGGAGGCGTTCCCAGATGGGGGCAGGGTCCGTGTTCTTCCGGTTCAGGCTGTCCTGCCCGATCTCCGCCCCCCGGACGGCCTTCATCAGGGCCATTTCAAAGCTGGGGGCGATGGACATGACCTCTCCCGTGGCCTTCATCTGGGTGCCTAAGCGGCGGGAGGCGTCGGCGAATTTGTCGAAGGGCCATTTCGGCATCTTCACCACGATGTAGTCCAGGGTGGGCTCGAAGCAGGCGCAGGTCTTGCCGGTGATGTCGTTCTTGATCTCGTCCAGGGTATAGCCCAGGGCGATCTTCGCCGTGATCTTGGCGATGGGGTAGCCCGTGGCCTTGGAGGCCAGGGCGGAGGACCGGGAGACCCGGGGGTTCACCTCAATGACGGCGTACTCGAAGCTGTCGGGATTCAGAGCCAGCTGGACGTTGCAGCCGCCCACGATGCCAAGGTGCGTGATGATGTCCAGGGAGGCGGACCGCAGCATCTGGAATTCCCGGTCCGCCAAGGTCTGGGCGGGGGCCACCACGATGGAATCCCCGGTGTGGACCCCCACGGGGTCCAGGTTCTCCATGGAGCAGACGGCGATGACATTGCCCGCGCCGTCCCGCATGGTCTCGAACTCGATCTCCTTCCAGCCGAAGATGGCCTTTTCAATCAGCACCTGGGTGATGGGAGAGGCGTCCAGGCCCGTCTGGGCGATGACCCGGAGCTCGGCCTCGTTTTGCGCCGCGCCGCCGCCCGCGCCGCCCAGGGTGAAAGCCGGGCGGACGATGACGGGATATCCGATCTTGTCGGCCACCTCCAGGGCGCCCTCCACGGTTTCGGCGATGTCGGAGGCGATGACCGGCTGGCCGATCTCCGCCATGGCCTCTTTAAAGAGCTCCCGGTCCTCGGCCCGGGAGATGGCGGCGGCGTCGGTGCCGAGAAGCCGGACGTTCTGCTCCCGGAGGAAGCCCTCCTTGTCCAATTGCATGGCCAGGGTCAAGCCCGTCTGGCCCCCCAGGCCCGCCAGGAGGGAGTCGGGCTGTTCCTTGCGGATGATGCGCTTCATGGTCTCCACAGTCAGGGGCTCTAGGTAGATCTCGTCCGCCATGGCCTGGTCCGTCATAATGGTGGCGGGGTTGGAGTTGCAAAGGACCACGTCCACCCCGGCTTCCTTGAGGACCCGGCAGGCCTGGGCCCCGGCGTAGTCGAACTCGGCGGCCTGTCCGATGACGATGGGGCCGGAGCCGATGACCAGGACTTTTTTGATGCTCTTGTCCAGGGGCATTAGAGCTCCCCTCCCTTCATCAATTCCACAAAGCGGTCAAACAAAAACGCGGTGTCGTGGGGGCCGCCCCGGGCCTCGGGGTGGAACTGGACGGTGAAGGCCCGGAGGCCGGGGTAATCCATGCCCTCGCAGGTGCCGTCGTTGGCGTTGGCGAAGGAGGCTCGGCCGATTTTCACGGAGTCGGCGTCCACGGCGTAGCCGTGGTTCTGGCTGGTGATGTAGGTCCGGACGCCGTTCAAATCCCGGACGGGCTGGTTCACCCCCCGGTGGCCGTACTTCAATTTGTAAGTAGTCCCGCCTGCCGCCAGAGCGGTGAGCTGGTGGCCCAGGCAGATGCCGAAGAGGGGAACCTTTCCCAGGATTTTCTGAATCTGCTCGATCTGATAGACGTTCTCCGCCGGGTCCCCGGGGCCGTTGGAGAGCATGACGCCGTCCGGGGCGGTGGAAAGGATGGCCTCCGCCCCCGCGGAGGCGGGGTAAACCGTCACCTCGCAGCCCCGTTTCCGCAGTTCCTGGATGATGTTGTTTTTTGCGCCGTAGTCCAGCAGGGCCACCCGGAAGCGGGTCTCCCCCTCCGCCGGGAAAACGGCGGGAGCCTCGCGGGTGACGGCCTCCACCACGCCGGTGACGGCGTAGCTTCGCAGGGTGGAGAGGTCCGCCGGGACCTGGTCGCAGATCATGGCGTTCATAACCCCGGACTCCCGGATGATCCGGGTGAGCTGGCGGGTGTCCACGCCATAGAGGCCGGGGATGTTCCGCTCCTTTAGGAAGCCGTCCAGGTCCCCCTTGCTGCGGAAGTTGGAGGGGTGTCCGCACGGCTCCCGGACCACGTAGCCCTTCACATGGCAGTCCCCCTCGAAGTCCTCCGGGATGATCCCATAGTTGCCGATAAGGGGATACGTCTGCAGGACGATCTGTCCCGCGTAGCTGGGGTCCGTCAGGGTTTCCACATAGCCGCACATGCCGGTGGTGAACACCAGCTCGCCCATGGTATCGGTCTCCGCGCCGAACCGGAGTCCCTGGAACACCTGGCCGTCCGCCAGTACCAAATAGCCTGTTTTCATGGATGCCTCCCTCGGTTTGATTGCGCGTTTTCTTCTATCTTATTATGAGGGTTTTCGTCCTTACCGTCAATCCTGGATTGATTTCCGGGCGGCAAAGTTTGGCGGCGAAAGGTATTACTTTTTGTGGAAAACGGAAAAAAGCCTGACCTCCCGCTCAGGCCCCACAGAGTGGTCTATCGAGAGAAGGGCAGTTCCCGGGGAATGGCCTGACCCGGCCCCCGCAAGGAGGATGCGATATCCGTAAGCGGCAAAGCCGCTAACGGCTATCCAAGGGTCAGGCCCCACAAGGTGGTCTGCCGGTAGAAGGAGTGTGGGGCCCGGTCCCCTGGCCGGGCCATCTCCCTGTGAGGTACAGCCAAAAAAGGGCCGCCTTCCCAGAGCAATGCCATTAAGATAAGCCGATTAAGGAGCAAATGCGGCGCATTTGCTCCTTAACGCTTTGCCGGAAAGACAGATTCTATTAACTTAGTAAATCGTCCATGAACTTTTCATAAACATCTCAGTAAGGTTGATTTTTGACGGATTTTCTGATATAATTTTGCTCGTTTAATAGTAAAAGCCGAAGTTAACATGTCAGGCTGCTGTTTGGCAGCACTTATTAACGGAGGTTGAAAAATATGGAAGACTTTACTGAACTCAAACAGAGAAATTACGGTGAGAAAATCTGCACTTTGGTAGAGGGGGGATACATTAATTTTGATCCAGACGGTCTGAAAGAGCTTGTCGGTGCGAAGAATATGACTTACGACGAATATTTAGACACGCAAATACGTTCTCTTGGAAAATGCCGTTCGTCTTTTGAGATGTGCTATTTTGAAATTCCGATGGGATTCAAAGGGCAGATTGAGAAAATGGCAAAAGATACAGTTTGTTTCAGAAGAATTTTTGTCAGCGGTATGTTTCCGGATGGGGAGATGTTTGATGGAAAAGAAGATCATGTTTGGATGGATAAGTCCGGTTTTGAGTCATTCCAAGTTGGTGACTACCTTGAATTTTCTGCCGAAGTGTATCGGTATGTGAAAACCGGGAATGGAAAGTTGATCGACTATTCTTTGAGGAATCCGGTAAGTATTAGAAAGATAACGGCTTATAAATTGCCAAGCGATGATGATTTGATAAGGCAAGAAGTAAATCAGATAATTTGTGAAACATGCTTTTTTAACGAACAGTGCAGTAGAGTTTTCTGCATGCGCGACCATAAAGAACGAAACGATGTGGCATACAATTTTGAAAAAGATTATTTGCCCCAGTTAGAAATTACAATTTCCGGTCAAAAATATATGGAACAAATACTTCAGGTTATGATATGGTAGGCTACAAATTGTACGACTGTGATGACTATATGGTTGATTCGGGTAGTATATATCTTAGCGGATTGAGCGAGGGCGATAAGTTTAGAGACGATTCTATTATCATTTATGATATTACTCCCGGGCTGACATATGTATTGGAATTGACTGAATATAATTGGTAGCGGTTGAAAGCAAATATCGTTTTCCTAAAAATGCCCACCCTTTTCAAACAGGGCGGGCATTTTTTAGATGGGTCAAAGGGCTTGACTTAATGATATTGCTTCCCAGGGGGCGGTCCCGGTGATTCACGTATTCTCCCGGCTGATGGGCTCCCGCACGATCAGCCGCCAGAGAGCCTTGCCGTTAAAGGGGATGAGGGGGTAAAGGTAGCCCCGGCCCACCAGGGGCTTTGTGGTAGCCAGCAGGACGACGATGCCCAGCAGCCCCAGGCCATAGCCCCAGACGTCGAAGGCCGCCGTCAGCAGCAGAAGAACCACCCGGAGGAGTTTGAAGGCGTAGCCCATCTCATAGCTGGGCTGGGCGAAGCTGGCAACCGACACGAAGGCCATATACACCAGCACCTCCGGCCCCAGCCACCCGGCCTGGACGGCGAAGTCGCCCAAAATCAGGGCCCCCAGCATGGAGAAGGAATTGGACAGGGAGTCCGGCGTGTTCAACGATGCCAGCTTCAAAACGTCCACCAGGAACTCCACCACCAGCAGCTGCCACAGAAGCCCCAGGGCCGCGGGCTCCGGGGAGGAGAGGAAGCTCAGCCACTCCGGCAGCCGCCCGTCCTCCTTCACCATCAGGTACCAGGTGGGGGTGATGAGCAGGGAGATCACAAAGACGACGATCCGCAGCAGGCGGAGGTAGGAGCCCACCAGCGGCGGGAAGTAGAACTCGTTGGCCTCCTGGGTGAAATCGAAAAAGGTGGTGGGCAGGATCATCACCGAGGGGGAGTTGTCCACCATCAGCACCACGTTGCCCTCCATGATGCTGGCGGCGGCGCTGTCGGGCCGCTCCGTGTAGCGGACCTTGGGGAAGGGGTTGTACCACTGCTTGGGCCGGATGGCCTCCGCCACGCTCTCCTGAGCCATAGAGAGGGAGTTCACGTCGATGGCGTTCAGCTTCTCCCGGATGGCGGAGAGGAGGGCGGGGTCCGCCTTGTCGTCCAGATAGCAGAGCACCGCGTCGGTGTGGGAGCGCTTCCCCACCTTCAAGCCCTCCATAGTGAGGTGGGGGTCCCGGATGCGGCGGCGGAGCAGGGCCATGTTGGGCACCACCGCCTCCACGAAGCCGTCGTGAGAGCCCCGGAGGACCTTGCCGTCGGGGGGCTCGTCCACGCCCCGGCTGGGGTAGTCCTTGGCGTCGATCTGGGCCCCGCCCCGGAGGCCCTCCACCAGTAAAAGCGTCTTTCCCATGAGGACGGAGGTCACGATCTCGTCCGTGTCAAAGCTCACGTCCACCTCGGAAAAGGAGATGAAGCGGTCGGCGAACTCCTGCATCTCCGTCAGGCCCTCCAGGGCGTTTTCCGGCCGGGTGAGCCAGAAGGCCCCCATGCGCTCCAGGGTCTCGTCCTTGCCGTAGCCGTCCACCACCCAGATGCGGGCCCGGCGGCCGCCGAGACGATAGTCCCGGCTCACCATGTCCACGCTGCGGCCCACGCCCAGCACCTCGTCAAAGAGCCGGACGTTTTCCGCGTAATTGTCCGATAAGGTTCCCATGCGCCACCTCCAAGAATGTGGGTAGTATGTCCGGGCGGGGGAAGGATTATCCGTGAAAAGCCGGGACGGTGTTTGACAAACTCCCCGCCGGATGATAAAATATTCCCGCTCCTTCAAGAGGAGCGGGAACGCTGCGCAGCGGGCAGGCGGCTGGCCACGTCCTCCGAAAGGAGGTGAGGCCGTATGCGGATTACGCTACATATCGGACGGTTTACCGTGACGATTGTCGTAAAAAGCAGAAACCGCCACTCTGGCAAGTGACGGTTTCTTGGCGGTTTTTGATCCGTCCAACGAATTGAGTTACTAGGGCCAGCCGCCTTGCGCGGCGTTCCCTTTATCTGTATTATAGCAGTTCCCGGAGGCGCTGTCAAGGCGCCTCCTTCCGCATCGCCACCAGGGTCCCGTTGAGCTCCGCTCCCAGAATCAGCACGTTGGCGGACATGTAGAGCCAGATCATCAGCACCACCACCGTTCCGATGGATCCGTAGAGCAGGGAGTAGTTGGCGAAATTATCCACATACATGGCGTACAGCCAGCTTAAGCCCATCCAAGCCGCCAGGGCCGCCAGGGTCCCGGGCCAGAGGTCCCCCCAGGGCCGCCGGGCGTCCTGAGCCAGGGCGTAGAGGAAGAACAGGGCGAAGTAGCCCACCACCGCCGCCGCCGGGAAGCGCATCCGGGCCCACAGCTCCGCCAGAAACAGCGGCAGGTGGAAGTTCCCCACGGCGTAGCCCAGCAGCCGGTCCCCCACAGTCATGAGGGTCAGCGTCAGGGCGATGGCCAGAATCAGCACTACGGTGTAAATCAGCGTTTTCAGCCGGTGGACCACCGCCCGTTTGGGCGGGCCCAGGTGGTAGGCCGTCCGGACGGAGACCATCAGGGCGTTGGTGGCCCGCATGGGGAACCAGATGGAAAAGAACAGGCCGAAGACCATCAGCTGGGGGCTGGGGCTCTGGCCCACATGGACCAGGTAAGCCCGGATGATGTCCACCACGTCCCGGGGCAGGAACTCCCCCAGGGTCAGGAGGATGGCTGTGACGTTCAGGTCCAGCAGGCCCAGCAGGGCGCTGATGAAGATGAGGAAGGGGAAGATCATAAACAGCAGGTAAAAGGCCAGGGCGGCGCTCTGGACCCCCACGCCGTGGCGGAAGTAGCGCTGGATAAGAAGATAGATTCCCCGGGGCAGCTTGCGCTTCAAGGACATCACCGGCCCTTCCGAATGAACATGGACGCGTTATTCCCAGGTCTCCCAGACCTCCGGATGGTAGCCCACGGTGGCCTCCCTGCCGTTGCGGACGATGGGAGTCTGGAACAGAACCGGGTTCTCCAGCAGCTTCTCCTCCCGGGCGGCGGGGGCGATGTAGGCCATGTACAGGTCCTCATAGGCCCGGCATTTTGTATTCACCAGGGCCTCGAAGCCAACTTTCTGCTTGACGGATTGGTACTCCCGGGGGGATAATCCCTTTGAGGGGAGATCGACGTACTGGAATTTGATCCGGCGCTCCTTGAACCAGCGCTGAGCCTTCTTGGTGTCGAAGCACTTGGAGGAGCCGAAGATCTGAATGTTCATGAGACGTTCTCCTTAAAACGATTCTATTATAATCCGCAGGGAGGGATCATTATGACGGAAGCAGTCGAGACCTTAAAGACCTGGGTGGCGGAAGCCAGGGCCATCGCCTTTTTCGGCGGCGCCGGGGTCAGCACGGAGTCCGGCATCCCGGATTTCCGCTCCACCGGCGGGCTCTACCATCAGGAGTGGAAGTATCCGCCGGAGACCATTTTAAGCCATACCTTCTATAAAAGCAACCCCGAGGAGTTTTTCCGCTTCTACCGGGCCAAGCTGCTGGCCCCCGAGGCCCAGCCCAACGCCGCCCACCGGAAGCTGGCGGAGTGGGAGTCGGCGGGGAAGCTTACCGCCGTGGTCACCCAGAACATCGACGGCCTCCACCAGGCCGCCGGCAGCAAGCACGTCTGCGAGCTCCACGGCAGCGTCCACCGGAACTACTGCGAGCGGTGCGGGAAATTCTACGGCCTGGACTACATCCTGAAGGGCAGCGGCGTGCCCCGCTGCGAATGCGGCGGGATCATCAAGCCGGACGTGGTGCTCTACGAGGAGGGCCTGGACCAGGCGGTCATGAACGACGCGGTAAACTCCATCGCCCGGGCGGACCTGCTGATCATCGGCGGCACCTCCCTGAACGTCTGGCCCGCCGCAGGGCTCATCAACTACTTCCAGGGAGAGCGGCTGGTTCTCATCAACAAGTCCGCCGTGGCCCGAGACCTCTCCGCAGGGCTGGTCATTACGGAGCCCATCGGTGAGGTAATGGCCCAGCTGTAGGCGCTGAAAGACGCGGCCCCTCCGCCGTTTGGCGGAGGGGCCGGGGCGGTTTCCCCAGGAAAAAAATCGGGAAAAACGGAAAATGGGTGTTGACAAGCGAAGCGGTTCTGGCTATAATAATCAAGCAGTCTTTTCCGGGGGACGCAAGTTTACGCGGCTGTGCTGGAACTGGTAGACAGGCCAGCTTGAGGTGCTGGTGTCGATTCGACGTGTGGGTTCAAGTCCCGTCAGCCGCACCACAGGTCCCCTCAAGAGACCGTCGGCGCCATGCGCGAGTGGTGGAATTGGCAGACTCGCTAGATTCAGGTTCTAGTGTCCTTTACGGACGTGCGGGTTCAAGTCCCGCCTCGCGCACCAGAAGGAAGGGTCCCGTCTCATCCGGGGCGGGACCCCATTCCGTCTCCGTCCGGAGGGCCGGCAAGTTCATATGGATGCGCGCGAGTGGTGGAATTGGCAGACTCGCTAGATTCAGGTTCTAGTGTCCTTTACGGACGTGCGGGTTCAAGTCCCGCCTCGCGCACCAAAAAGAAGCACGCCGTAGGCGTGTTTCTTTTTGGTGCGCAACGGTTCGCTCCGCGAACCGCCCCGCCGTTGGCGGGGTTTTTATTGAACATGCAGGAAAAACCCGCCGTGGTTTTTCCCGCATACACCCTTTTCCTCGCGATGTTTGGGAGTGCGCGTCGTCCCTTCCGCCGGACGGGGAATTTCTTCGCTTTCGGCCGAAATCCGCTTCGCTGGGTTTTCGGCCGAGAGGGGACGGAAAACTATGATTTATAAAAAGAGCGTCCAGCCAGCAGGCCGGACGCTCTTTTTTGATTCTCGCCAAGTTATGATGCCCCAGCAGGAGCGTCCCCAACCGCCAAGTCAGCGGCAGCGGAAAGAGGAGCAAGTCCATTCGGCCAGCACCAAAACCCCCGCCCACACCACGCCGCGGTCCGAAGACTTGCGAAAAAGGCGGAGGCACGCCTTGCGCGTCCCTCCGTCTTTCGTCCCCCGCAGGGCGTTCCTTCTTTTTCTCTTTTGGACCGTGCACGGCCCGTTTTCTCTTTTTCTTCTGGAAGAAAAAGAGAAAATGGGGGGTGCAATGCACCAGCTGGCATCCTAGCTGTAATCCCCCTGCCCGTCAGGGCAAGTTCAATCCCCCTCCTCAGGAGGAATCGCCTTCTGGAACCCCTCCCAGTCATATTCCTGCTCCTCCACAAACCCCCAGGTATACCCCGCCCGATGGCACTCCTCCCAGGTGAGAAACCGGAAATAAAACTCCACCCCCAGGTGGCAGGGCAGAATATCCATCACAATTTTCTCAATCTGCTCAAACTCCGCCGGGACCCCCACGGTCCCGGGAAACACCACCCGGACCCGGTTGGTTCCCAGCTCGATGGCCTGGGCCCGGATGCCGCAGCCCCGAATCGTCCGGCCAATCGCCTCCGGCGTCAGGCTGTCCCCGTCGATTTGCAGCAGGGCCGCGATGGCCGCCCGGCGCTCCTCCGGCGTGACGGCGGCGGGCCGCCGGAGAAACAGCGCCTCCCGGCGGCGGAGTCCCTCGCCCTCCGCCGTGGCGGTGACGCTCTCTTGCTCCACCTCGTCCAGCCGGTCCGACACGGCGTCCAGCCCCCTGCCCAGGGCATAAATCTCCGCCCCGCTGAGGGAGTCCCGGTCCAGCCGGTAGACCCCCAGGGGGGCCAGCAGCCTCCGCAGATACTCCTCGTACATGTTACGCCTCCTCCGGCCCCAGGTATTCCGTCACCTCCAGCGTCCCCAGCACCGGCAGGGCCGTGCTGTCCGCCGGGATGTCCGCCGCCGGGGCGGTGAAGCGGTAATTTTCCACGCCCTCCAGCTCGTAGAGCCGGTTTCCCAGCTCTGCCAGCAGCACGGCCCGGCCCAGCAGGCGCCCGCCGAAGAAATCGGCCATGGCCTGCCGGGCGGACTCCAGCACCGCCTCCTTGTCCGCCCCCTCCCTGGGGGCCACCGCCACGGCGACGTTCACCGTCTTGGCCGTGGGAGCCAGAGCCTTCACCGTCACGGCGATCTCCCGCTTTTCCTGGAGCTCCGCCTGGAGCCCCGCCAGCAGCGCCTCGTCCGGGAGGCCGTTCTCCCCGGTGACGTAGACGTTCACCGTCCCCGGCCCCTCCGCCCGGCCAACGGCCTTGGCCGCCGTCACACCGGGGTAGCTCATGGCCGTGGTCTCGTACCAGGCGGTGTTGGCCCCGTTGGGCAGGCGGCGGTAGCTCTCCAGAATGCGGGTGCGGAAGGTCTCGTCGTCCTCCTCCCCGGCCCCGCCGGTGAAAGCCTTCGGATTCGTCACCGCCGTCACCGCCGTGGGGCAGGCCGTCAGGAACCGCACCGCCCCCGGCACCACGTTGCCCCCCGGCCCGGCCTCCACCGCCTCGGCGGGGACGTCCACATACAGCGCCTCCACCGGGATCACCGCGTCCTCCGTGGTCCGCACCCGGACCTCCTCCGCCGTCATGCATACCGTCCCCGCCGGAATGGAGAGCTCCATGGCCGGGGCCGCTTCCACGGAGAAGCGCAGGGCGCCCCCCGACCGGGTGGCCCCCAGCCGCTTCAACCCCCGCATAGCCCCGTGGCGGTCCAGATAGACTCCCTGGGCCGTCTGGGGGAAGCTCTGGTCCAGCACCCAGTCCGCCTGGATCTCCAAGGCCTGGAGCTCTGCCGCCGCCGCCCACAGCCGCACCGCCAGGTCGCAGCCCGCCTCCGGCGTGAAGCCCGCCCGCTCCGCGAAATCCGCCAGCAGCTTCTCATAAATCGTCTCAATACTCCGCATATTCCCGTTCCTCTCCCGTTCAAGGGAGGACCTGCACCGTCACCGGCAGGTCCTCTCCCTCATAGCGCAGCCTCGCCGTCACCGCCGCTCCGCCGTCCCGGCCCTGGCTCAGGGCCACGTCCTCCACCGTCACCGGCTCCTCTGCCAGGGCCTCCGTCACATACTGCCGGGCGGCGCTCCGCCGCTCCCGGGCGGGGACCCGGCCCAGCTCCCAGAGGCGGCTCCCCAGCGTCTCCCAGAAGGGGAAGCTTCCCCGCCGGGCCGTCAGCCGGAAGAGCACCCTTTGGAGGAGGGCCTCCCGGCCCCCCACCCGCCGCAGGCCCCCCACGCCGTCGGCCAGGTAGTCCCCGTTCCTCATCTCCAGCTCCATTCCTCCGCCTCCCTCAGCAATTGCAGAGCGCGTAGGGCTGCCCGTTGACGGTGAGCTGTCCCGTGACGCTCAGCTCCCCGGTCACGGACACCCGGCTCCCCTTAATTTCCACGCTGCCGTCCTGTTTCAGATACACCGTATTCTCACCGGGCCCGTAGAGATAAACCTCCCCCGGCTCGATCTTCGGGACCTCCTCCAAGGGCCGGGCCCCGGCCACGCACTGTTCCTCGCCGCCGGGCCCGCCCTTCACCACCAGCACCGCCGTCCCGTTGGCGGGGGTCCAGAGGTAGCCTCCGGGGCCGTAGACCGGCAGGTCCCGGACCTCCCCCCGGGTCACCACGCCCACCTTCTGCCCGCTGATGGTGGTAATGCCCAGATCCGCGTCCGCCGTCGCCGCCGCGGGCTTGATTTGTCTTGAAAGCCACATAACCCTTCCTCCTGTCTCTATTCCAAGGGCTTCAGCGTCAGCACCGCCACGGCCCCGCTCCGGCCGTCGAAGCGGTTTTCCGCCTCCGTCACCCGGAAGGTCCCGGAAAGGCCCATCCGCTCCAGGGACAGGGATACCCGGTCCCCGGGGAAGGCCAGGAAGCTCCCCGGCAGCGTCACCTCCGCCGTCCAGGCGTCCTCCTTGGACCGCGCGATCTGATACTCACCCGTGTACCGCATGGCGGCCCAAGTGCTCTGTCCTGGCGTGTAGAGCACCCGGCGGCACTGGCCCCCCTTGTCGATCATCTCCTGATTTTTCACAGAGAAATCCTTGTTCTGGGTCTTGTCGATGACCAGCGCCTCCGTCAGCACGCCGTAGTGGTCCTCCCGCAGGGTGCAGGAGAGCACCGCCGTCTTCTCCCCGATGGAAAGGGTCCGCCCCTCCTTCTCCGGCCCCGCCAGCAGCTCCCCCTCCCGGCTGAACCGGGGGACAAAGCCCCCATAGGTCCGGCAGAAGCTCTCCACCGCCTTCCACTGGCTGGTCCCCGCCGCCACAGTGTAGACGGACTCCGCCCGGACCTCCGCCGTCTCCCCGCAGGTAATGCCATAGGGCTCCGCGTGGTTTGCCAGAATCTCCGCCAGCGTGGCCTGCTGGTAGGTAACGGGCCGGGACTCGTTGTCAAGAAGCCTCGCGGCGTAGCCCCGGCCGGAGACCGTGGCCGTCAGCCCGTTCCCGTCCAGGTCCACCGTATACTCGTCCACAATGGCCCGGAGCATTACCGTTCCGTCCTCCTCCGCCGCGAAGCCCGCCGCCAGCTTCAGCACCTCCGCCATCTCCTTCTGATAGACGAAGCTGACGGAAAAGCTGTCGCAGGGCACGCTTCCCGTGTGGGTGACCCGCCAGCTCAAAAGCGGCGGCAGCTGGAACATCCGGTGATCCGCCGTGTAAAGCGTTCCCGTCACGGCACCTTCACCGCCTCTCCCGGATAGATCAGATTCGGGTTTTTGATCTGGGGATTGGCCCGGATCAGGGCCGTCAGCTCCACGCCGTACTGCTTCGCCACAGCCCAGAGGGTGTCCCCCTTCCGCACGGTGTGGACCCTCTGATTCCCGGCGTCATTTCCCGGGGCCGCGCCGCCGCCGGAGCTTCCTCCGCCGTTCCCGGTCTCCACCGCCTTCCATCCGCCGTCGTAGCCGCCCGCGTCCTCCCAGAACTCGAAGCGGTAGCGCACAAAGTCCGGCCTGGGCTCCTCCACGGCCTCCAGCACCGCGAAATAGGCCCGCTCCGCCGGCCAGACCGGGTGGACCAGCAGCCCCGGTCCCTCCTCCTGGAAGACCCCCGCTAGCTCCTTGAAGCGCTCATAGGCGTCCTCCCCCACAAAGACGCCCTCCCCCTTCAGCACCCGGTAGGAGCCTCCCAGCTCCTGCATCACGCACGGCCCGAAGGGGACCTGGTGGACGGCAATCCGCCGCCGCCGCTCCACCGTGTACACCTCCGGGTTGTGCGGCCACGTGAACTCTTTAAACCGCATCGGCGTCAGCCGCATGCCGCGTCCCCCCTCTCACGACTCCGCCGGGGAAGCCTCCCCGGCGAAACCCTGTCAATAGATCGTAAACCCGCCGTCATACCGCCGGGCGTCCCGCTGCACCGCCCGGGACAGGGCCTTCGCCCCGTCCTCCGCCCGGAGGGCGGGGCTCTCCCAGCCCTCCCCCCAGGGGAGGGTCCGGGACAGCCGTTCTCCCGGCCCCGCCGCCCCGGCCAGACCGTCTCGAACGGGCCGGACCATCCCCGCCCCGTCCCGGCTCATAGGGGTGGGAGCATCTCCAGCGGCCCCCCCTCCGCCGGAGCTCCCCCCGGGAGACGGAGCCCCGCCCGCTTCCAGGGCGGGGCCCCTCTCGGCAAACACATCTCCGGCGCGTCTCCCCCCGGCGGTTTCAACCGCCGCTTCCGCTCCGGTCCCGTCCGCCGTCTCCCATTCCTCCTCATAGTCCCTCTGCCCGCCGGAGAACCCTCGGAGTTCCGCCGTCCCGCCTGTCCCAATCCGGGACGTTCTCCGCATCTCCTCCGGGGCATACCGCCGGGAAAACGGCCGGGCGCCTGTCCCCCTACTCCGCCGTCCCCGGGCCGGGGAGCCCGCCTCTCCACTTTGGAGCTCCGCGCTTACCGGCGGGCCGTCCAATCCCTTTGCCAAAGCGGCTCGATCCGCCTCCCGGACCATTTCCCAGGCCCCAGGGGCCCCAATCAGGGGCCCCCCGGCCTCTCCGCGCCCTGCGGCGTATCGCCCGGTCCGCCCTGAGCCGCGCCCCCGCGCCTTCCCAAGGCCTTCCGGACTCCGCCGCGTTCCCTCCGCGGAGACGCTTCCATCCCAACCGGACGGCCCGCCCCAGTCAGAAGGCTCCTCCCCGGAGAAGGCTTCCCCCTCCTCCGTCTCCCCGCCTCCCAGCAGCGCCCGCAGCGCCGCCCGCTGCCGCTCCAGCTCCCAGCCCAAATAGTCCACGTGTTTCACTCCCTCCACAGCGCGGCGAACCGCGCCGCGTCAAATTCCGGGTTCACCGTCTCCGCCCGGGGGCGGCGGTCCCCGCCGTCCGACCCCAGCCGCCGGAGCAGCCGCTCCATCTGCCGCCCCGTCAGGTCCGCCAGGACCTCCCTCTCGTCCCCGTAGACCCGTTCCCCCTGAGAGAAACAGCACTCGGACAGAATCCGCCCGTTGCACAGCAGCACCCGCTCCAGCGGGTCCTCCACTCCCCGGCACGCCTGCCACAGCTCCAGCAGCCGCCCGGCCGTCAGGGGCCGCAGCTCGTCGACGTCCCTCATGCGGAGGTCTCGATCCGCTTGGCCGCCACCACGGTGACCTTCTCCGCCACCATGGCGTTGAGCTTTCCGTCCTCCTCGATGCCGCTCCACTGGCAGTCGCTGTAGATGACCCGCCGGTCCGGCTTGCAGATCACCAGGGAGAAGTTCGCCATGTCGTAGAAGTTGATCCCGTCGGACACGGCGTTGTCCGTGGCGTAGAGCCTGGTCAGCTCCAGGGTGTAGCGCTTCTGCCCCTCGATGGTGGCCACCGGCTCGCTCTCGCCGAAGGCCTCCACGCTCTGGGAGGTTTTCGTCGCCTTGGCGGTGTAGCTCTGTACCACCGCCACCTTTTTGCCGTCCATCTCCAGATAGATGTCGGCGCTGGTGGGAAATCCCGTCATGCTCTTCACGCCCCTTTCTTAAATCTCAATGTGGACCGTCAGCCGCACCTGGTTCAGCCCGTGGGCCACGGCGAAGCCGAACTCCACCAAACACACGGTGGGGTCGTCGGGAGAGGCGGTGACGGTCACGTCGTCATAGCCGTCGATGATCTCCGCCGCCAGCTTCTTCTCCAGCTCCACGATGACCTGAGACCGGATGGCCGCCCGGTTTCGGGCGTTGTTCTTGCTGCGGGAGAACCGGCTCCGCAGGGCGGACCGCACCGACGGAATCACGTCGTCCACAATCAAAATGGTGGTCAGCTCCCGCCACGTGGCGTCCGCCGCGCCGCCGGTCTTGGTCCGGGTGGTGATGCCCCGCACCGGGGACACCACGCCCCCCACGCACTCCAGGGGCGTCACGCCGCCCCGGACCAGCAGGTCGATGTCGTTGTCGCCGTACTCCTCACTGAGGCCCGTCAAACCTTTGACAGCCGCCCCGTTCAGCGGCACCGCCGGGTCGGCGGCGGAAGCCGCCAGGGCCGCCACCGCCGCCGCGGCGAAGACGCCGGACAAGGGCTTCCCCGCGCTGTCCAGGGCGTCGGGCCCCACCAGGACCACCCGCTCGCTGTTCAGTTCCGCCGCCCGTTCCACCAGGTCCGAAACCTCCGCCGACCCGCAGCCCACCACGGCGATGCGCTCATGCCGGAGGCCGGAGGCCTCCTCCACGGCGGAGCGCAGGGCCTTCTGCACCGCCTCCTCGCCGCTGTCGCAGACCAGGACCTGCACGTCCTCCGTTCCCAGGACGGCAAAGGCCCGGGCATAGTCCTCCGTCGTGCCGGTATCCGCCACCCGGACCGCCGTCACGGCGGACGCGCCGTTTTCAAACAGCAGCCGCAGAAGGGTGCTCATCCCCGCCGTTTGGTCTTCCCCGAAGGCAGAGACTCCGGCGGCCCAGCCCGTCACCATCACCGGCTTATCCACGGTGCCCTTGGCCGCCTTGGCCGCCACGCCGATGGTCCGGACGGCCCGTCCCCCGGACACCACCGAGGACGTGTCATAGACCGAGTAGACCCCCGGCCGCTCATGCAGATTGCTCACTTCGCAAAACCCCTTTCAACATAAAATCCAGGAACTCCGGCTCCTCGTTCCCGGCCTCCGCCAGAAACAGCGCCTCGCACCGGAGTTTTCCCCGCCGGAGAAACAGCCCCGTCTGCTTTTCCCATACCAGGGCCTCCCAGCTCAGCTCCCCGGGCCGAATGCCCTCCGGCAGCTTCCCCAGCAGCGCCGCCGCCGCGGTTTCGCCGCCCTCCTCGCAGTCCGCGGCCCGCTCGGCCCGGACGTCCACGGTGATGACGCCCTCCAGCCGCTTGCCATAGACCTCCCGGGCCTCGCCGTCCTTCCCCCGGGTCTCCCCCAGGTATCCGCAGAAGCCCAGGGCCCGGCCCTCCGCCGCCCCCACGGCCACCGTGGCCAGCGGCGTTTTCCGCTCCTTCGCCCACTTGCCGGGAAAGGCGGCCTCCGCCGCCAGCCCTTCGGCCCGGAGGGCGGCGATCACCGCGTCCCGGACCTGTCTCAGTTCCTTCATTCCGCCTCCCTCGCCCGTTCCAGCACGGCCCGCCAGTGACTGAGCCGCCCGCCGATATAGTGGGGCCGTCCGCTCCGCACCCGGAACCGCCGTCCGTCCCAACAAACCGCGTCCCCGGCCTCCAGGGCCGTCCGTCCCAGGTACAGCCACAGCCGCCCGTCCAGCTGTCCGATGGCCGAGGGCTCCGGCCCGTCCTCGCTTCGTTCCGTCACCGGCTGGAGAAAGGCCCGGACGGCCTCCGCCGTCCCCTCCCGCTCCACGGTGACCTCCTGCCCGTACCGGGCCAGGATCCGTTCCACCCAGCGGGTCATCCTTCCACCCCCTGGGCCCAAAGCCCCTCCGCCCGGACAAATGGCTCCATCAGCCGTTCCGCCGCCTGCCGGAGGCTCTCCGCCCGTCCGGCCCGTTCGCCGCCGCTCTCCAGCCGCACGGAAATGTCCCCGGCGGAGAAGGAGTCCACGCCGTCCCCGCCCGCCGCCAGATCCGCCGCCGCCGTGAAGGCGGCGGCGCAGGGCAGGGCCTCGCCGCAGTCCTCCGCCGTCACGCCCTCCCGGAGGCGGGCCAGCCAGGCGTCCTCCGCCACGGCGCAAAGGGCCGCCAGAAGCATCCGGTCCCCCTCGCCGCCCCCGGTCAATTCCAGGGCCAGCTTTAAAATCCGCTCGCTCACGGCCGCACTGCTCAGCCCTGGGTCTGAGTGCCGCCGGAGGATTCGCCGGAGGTTCCGCCGGAGCCGCCGGCGGCGCTAATCTTCAGCACCTTGGACGCGTCGGCGAACAGCTTGGCGAAGCCGGAGATGGAGGTGATGGCGGCCCGCTCCAGCTGGCGGTCGATAAGCTTGTCGTACTCCACCGTCACCTCGCCGCCGATCACCTGCTCCAGGGCGTAGTTCTTGTCCAGGCCGATGATGGTCCCGGCGGGCATGGCGTTCGTTCTCAGCAGCTTTGCCCCCAGAGGCGTGGACAGGGTACCCGTGCCCTGGAAGTTCAGCCCCGTCAGGGGGTTCTGGAACTCCTTGAGCTTCAGCAGCTTCAGCATGGTGTCGCCCCCCATCAGCAGGGTGTTCATGGTGTAGGGATCGAACTTGTTCCAGAACTCCAGCAGCGCGTCGTAGGTGAGCTCGCCGCTGTGGTTCACCACCTCCGCCGGGTTCTTGTTGCCGTCTCCCTCCTGAAGCACCTTGATGGCGTCCTGGAGGTGCATCTTCCCGATGTAGGCCCCAATCTGCCGCAGGGTGACGGAGAACAGGTCCAGCCGCTGGAAGCGGATGGCCTCATAGGAGGCCACCAGCATCCGCCCCCGCTTCTGGAGTTTCACCAGGTTCTCCTGGGTGTGGACGGAGGTCTCGGGGATGGCCGCGCCCTCCTCCACCTGTACCAGCTTCTTCTCGTCCTCCGTGGGCACGGAGGCGATGGAGCGGTAGTCCATCCCGTCGAACTTCGTCACCGTGGCGGTGATGTCCGGCAGGATGCCGCCCTCCTCCAGCCCCTGGCGCACCACCCGGGAGACGAACTCCGGGAACAGCACCGAGGACTCGGTGGTGTGGAAGAACTTTTCCACGGGGTCGCTGTCCGCGCCCTTGACGTGGATGTCAAAACGCTTCAGCTGCCGCTGGAAGGCGTCCAGGCCCTCCATGGGAGTGCCCCGGTAGCGCTCGCTGGGGTCCAGCTCCTCCAGGGTCCTGGTGAAGCTGGTCCCGCTGCGGCCGTACATCCCCTTCTCCAGCCGCACGTTTTCAAAATGATAGCTCATGCCTCTTTCCTCCTTCTGTATATCCGGCACAGGGCCTTCGCCCCGCAGTCCGTTCTCAAACCCGGAACGCCTCCGCGTCCTCCGCCCTTCCGGCGTCCCTTTTCCGCAGCTGCACCGGGGCGGGGAAGCGTTTCGCCGCCCGGGCTTCATAGGTCCGGCGCAGCTCCAGCAGCTCCGGCTCCTCCAGCCGTTCCGCCGCCTTGGCGAAGATGCCGCCGTCCAGCCCGTCGTCCGCCAGCATGGCCAGGCGGACCACCTCCCGCCGCAGCTCCTTGAGGTACTTCCGCCCCAGCTCCGCCTCCCTGCGGAGGGTCCGGTCCCCCTCCCGCTCCTGTCCGAAGCGCTTCAGCACCCCCGCCGCCCTCTGGGCGGGCACCGCCACGAAGGACCACTCATAGGCGTCCGTAATATCCCGCAATTCCCGGAAGCACAGCGCCCCGTCGTACTCCTGCCCCGGCACGTGGCCGCAGTCCCCGTTCTCCGCCCCGCAGATGGAGCACACGCTCCGTCCGGCGCTGCACCCGACGCTGACCTCCTTCTTGATGCCGCCCTCGATCTCCGCGATGAGGTCCTCGTTTTTCTCCGTCCGCAGGAGATAGGCCCAGCCCTTCAGCCAGCGGTACTCATCCCCCGCCTGGGTGCGGACCGCCGGCTCCCGGATCACCTCCGTCTTGTAAATCCGGGCCGTCTGTCCCCGGGCGCTCCACTGGTGGTCGAAGATGCCGCTCTTCCCCGCCAGCAGCTCGCCCAGCCGCTCCAGCGCCTCGTTGTCGAAGCGTTCAAAGTCCCGGTCCACCTCGTTGTCGCACAGCCGCAGGGCGAACACATACACCTGCTCTGCCGTCAGCTCGGCCTTGGCCAGGCCGTTGATCAGCGCCAAATCCTCCGCCGTGACGGCCAATCCCTTCCAGTCCTCCATACTCGTTCCTCCCAAGTCTCACGCCTCCGCGGCGTCGTTTTCAATCCGCAGCTTCCGGGCCTGTTCCCGGTAGAGTTCCGCCCGGGCCTCCTCCACCTGGTCCTGGAGGTTGATGTCGTCCCACACCACCTGGAACCCGCAGGCATAGCCCCGCATCCTGAGCCACAGCCGGCAGACCCGTTCCACCGCCGGCGTCAGGGTCCGCCTCAGGGCGGTGACCTCGGTGGTGAGCATGTCCGCCTGCTGGGAGCTCATCCGCTCGGTGGAGTTCCAGCTGAGCCCCAGCATGAAGGGCGGGATGCCGGTTTTCGCCACGATCTGCTCCAAAATCTGCCGCACGGGCACCTGGCTGTCCAGCACGGTTGCGTCGGCGCCGATAACCCGGATGTCCACATCCCCCGCCGCCACGAAGTCCCGCACGCTGCCGCCCCGGGTCTCCCGCATGGCCCGGGACCACTCCCCGGCCAGCAGCTTCCCCCGCTCCGCGGCCCCCTCGCCGCCCTGGCAGGTGACGGCGAAGCGGAGGTTCCCGCACCGCTCCCAGTTCACCCCGACGGTGTGGTAAATCTTCATCAAAATGTCCGCCAGAAAGGGCAGCGACCGCAGCAGGGACACCCCATAGGGGTTCTCCGCCTCCGGGTTCAGCGGCGTAAAGAGAATCAAGTCCTGATAGGGCAGCGCCGCCATCCGCCCGCTCTCGTCCGGCCCCCAGACGGAGAAGGTCAGAGGATTCTCCCCCTCCCGGATCTCGATGTCCTCCACCCGCCCGCACAGCAGAGCGGCAATGGACCGGTTCCCGGCGGCGGGGACAATCTCCCCCACCGCCCTTCCGCAGGTCAGCAGGGAATCCAGATAGCTGTCCAAAAAGGCGTTCAGCCCGTGCTGTCCCCGCCCGATGGGGACCGTCCGCAGAAACTCCCCCAGCTCCCGTTCCGCCCGTTTGTCCTCACAGGAGACCGTCACGCCCCCCGCCATGCGGATGAGCTTGTAAATCGCCGCGTCCACTACCGGCACCGCCTCCCGCACCGCCCGGTAGAGCCGGGTCTCCCCGTTCCGCAGGGGCACATACTCCCCCAGCATCCTGAAGGGGTGCTTCTCCCAGTTCCGCAGCTGCACCGCCTCCGGCCGGGGTTCCGCCGCCTCTCTCTTCCTCAGCCACTTCAAGGTCCCATCTCCTCTCAAAAAACATCTTCCCGCTCCACGGCCAGGGCCAGAAAGCCGTCCTCCTCCCGGTCCCCCGCCAGGTCCATGGCGAAATACCGCAGGTCGTCCATAGCGTGGTCGTCCTTTTTCCGGGGCGCGTCCCGCTCTCCCCGCTGTTCCCAGCAGTACTGGGCGATCTCCCGCAGGCAGTCCTCACAGCTTCTGCAAATGACGATTCGCCCCTCCCGGAGCAGATCCGCCGTCACCCGGACGCCGTCCGCCACATCGTTGTCCGCCCGGACCACCCGGAAGCCCCGCCGCCGCAGGACCTCGATGAAGCTGGCCGCCGACGGGTCCACGATGACCCGCTGGATTTCCCGTCCCTCCGCCAGCCGCTCCAGGTCCTCCGCATACTCCGCGTCGGTCCTCTGCCGCCCCATTTTCCTGGAGTCGTAGTAAAACTCCCGGACCCGGTACCAGACCCCCTCTCGGAGCCCCCACAGCCCGAAGGAGGCCGGATTCACCGTTCCGTAGTCAGCGGAGATCCGCCAGGCGGAGAACCCGTCCTCCGGAACCTCCGCCGCGTCCCGCCTTGGATCGAAGAAGTCGTACACCAGCCCTTCCGCCGCCGTCCACTCCCCCAGCACGAACCGCCGGTAGAAGGCCCCGGAGTAATTCCGCCGGTACCGCTCCCGGATTCGCTCCGAAAGCGCCGGGTTGTCCTCCATGGTAAAATGGAGCCGCAGGGCCCGCCGTTCCTCCGCCTTCAAAATCCACTCCTGGTAAAACCAGTGCTGGGGCCCCTCCGGGTTGCAGTTGAACCACAGACGGCTGCCCGCCACGCTGCACCGGGCCACGGCCTGCTCCACGAAGGACCGGGGCATCAGCGCCGCCTCGTCCAGCAGCACCCCCGCCAGGGTGCTTCCCTGGATCAGCGCCGCGCTGGACTCGTCCCGCCCGCCGAACAGCAAAAAGGTGTTCTCGTGCCCCCGGAACCGGACCGTCAGCGCGTTTTCTCCCCGCCGTTCCCGGACTTCCATGCCCAGCCGCCGGAGATAGGGGCCCAGCTCCGCCAGCAGGTTCCGCCGCACCGAAGCGATGGTCTTTCCGCACACGCCGAACTGTTTCCCGTCAAACTCCGCCTGAGCCCACAGGAAGAAGCTCAGCCCCATGGCGAAGGTCTTTCCGCTCCGCACCGCCCCGTCGCAGATCACGGCCTCCCATTGAGGATTCCTCCACCAGGTCAAAACCCGCAGCTGCTTTGCCGAGAACCGGAGCCCCCTACCCGCCATAGGTCTCCTCCAGCTGCCCGGCGGCGTCCTCCAGGGCCCGGTACAGCTCCTCGGCCCCGCCGCCTCCGTTCTCTCCCAGAAGGCCGCAGAGGGTTTCCAGGGCCCGCACCCGGTCCACCAGCTTCACCTCCACGCCCCCCTTGTCCGTGACTTTGATCTCCGCCACGGCGGAGAGGTCCAGCGCCTCCGGGTCCACCTCCTTCGGCGCCAGCGCCAGCCGCGCCGCGTCGTTGGCCCGGCCGAAGGCCAGCTGGGCCAGCCGCCGGAGGGCGTCCTCCCGCCGCAGCTCCCCGGCCGCCGCGCCCCGCATTTTTTCCAGCCGCCGCCGGACACTCTTCAGGGCCAGCGCGGCGAAGCCGTCCTCCCGCCCCGCCGCCTCCGCCGCCTGTTCCGGGTCCATCGTCCGCAGGTACGCGGCGCAGAACTCCCTCAGCCATGTTCCCCGTTCCATTTCGCACTCCCCCTCACAACTCCCGGAGATCTTCCGGCTTAGTTGCACATTTGCATACACCCCGAAAAAATTTTTCTCCCGCCCGCCCCGGAATCATGGTATACTGTTCGACAAGAAACGCTGTCCAAGGAGGCGCATCCATGCTGACGCTGCTGACCGGCCGGGCCAAGACCGGCAAATCCCAGGCGGTGCTGGACCGCATCGCCGCCCATCCCGGCGGACGGGACCAGATTCTCCTGGTGCCGGAGCACGCCTCCCACCAGGCGGAGATCGACCTCTGCCGCGCCTGCGGCGACGCGGCCAGTCGTTTCGCGGAGGTGCTGAGCTTCCGCCGCCTCTCGGACCGGGTCCTCTCCATCACCGGCGGCGCGGCCCAGGTGACCCTGGACGCGGGGGGCAAGCTCCTGACCCTGGAAAAGGCCCTGCTGGAGGTCCTCCCGGAGCTGACGGTCTACCGCCGCCCCTCCCGGAAGTCCGCCTTTCTCCGCCAGCTTCTGGACCTCTTCGACGAGCTGCGGTGCTACGAGGTCTCCCCCGAGCTTCTCTACGAGCAGTCCCAGGCCATCTCCGGGGCCACCCGTGACAAACTCCGGGACCTGAGCCTTCTCTACGCCGCCTATGAGGCCCGCCTCCTCCGCCCCGGCCTGGACGCGCGGGACCGGATGACGAAACTCTGCGACAGCCTGGAAGCCTCCGGCTACGCTCTAAACAAGGATATCTACATCGACGGCTTCACCTACTTCACCGCCCAGGAGCGCCGCTGCCTCTCGATTCTCCTTCGCCAGGCCCACTCCCTCACCGTCACCCTCCTGGGGGAGCCCAACAGCCGGGAGGAAATTTTCGAGGCGTCCCTCCGCACCCTGGAGCGCCTCCGCCGCCTGGCGGAGCGGGAGGGGAAGCCCGTCCAAATCGAAACGCTGACCAGCCAGGACGCTTCCGCCCTGGGCCATTTGGAGCGCCATTTCTTCGGCGCCTCCGTCCCCTACGAAGGCGATTCCTCCCAAGTCCGCCTCCTCCAGGCGGACACGGTCTTTTCCGAGGTAGAACAGACCGCCGCCTCCATCCGCCGCCTCCTGGCGGAGGGGAAGTGCCGCTGCCGGGACATTACCGTAGCCGCCCGGAACATCGAAGTCTACGAGCCCGTCATCGAGACCGTGTTTGAACGCTATGAAATTCCCGCCTACCTCAGCCGCCGCAGCGACATCCTGGAAAAGCCGGTCCTGAGCCTCCTCACCGGGGTCCTGGCCTCGGCGGGCGAAGGCTATGAGTACGACGACATGTTCCGCTGGCTGAAAACCGGCCTGGCGGGCCTTCAGCCGGAGGAGTGCGACGAGCTGGAGAACTACGTTCTCAAGTGGGAGGTCCACGGCGGCATGTGGCTGCGGGATGTGGACTGGGCGGAGAACCCCGACGGCTACGGGGCCCCCTGGACCCCCGCCCGGGAGGCCCGTCTGGCCCGGGTCAACGCTCTGCGCCGCCGGGTCCAGGCCCCTCTCTCCCGCCTGGCGGAGGGCCTGAAAACCGGCGAGACCGCCGCCGCCAAGGTGAACGCCCTCTATGACTTCATGGAGGAGCTGAGCCTCCAAGACGCCCTGGAGGCCCAGATGCGGTCCCAGGTCCAGGCGGGCCGCCTCCAAGAGGCGGAGGAGACCGCCCAGCTCTGGGAAATCCTCTGCGGCGTGCTGGACCAGTTTGTGGAGATCGTGGGGGACGAACCCATGGAGCTGGAGGAGTTCACCCGCCTCTTCCGGCAGGTGCTGACGGAGTACAGCGTGGGCACCATCCCCGTCTCCCTGGACCAGGTCCAGGTCTCGGGCGTTGCCCGGAACGACCGCCACACCGCCAAATACCTCTTTCTCCTGGGGGCCAACGACCACGTCCTCCCCACCCCCGGCCAGGGCGGCGGCATTTTAAACGAGGACGACCGGGCGGAGCTCTCCCGGCGGGGCATGGAGCTGGCCCCCACCGGCATGGATCAGATGGGCATTGAGCTCCAGAACCTCTACGCGGCTCTGGCCCAGCCCACCGAGGGCCTGACGGTGAGCTGGCCCGTCACGGACGTCTCCGGAGCCGAGCTCCGCCCCGCCTTCGTGGTAGACCGCCTGCTGGCCCTGTTCCCGGCCCTCCGGGTGGAACGGGAACCCGCCGAGAAGCCCTACCGCCTGACCGCCCCCCTCCCCGCCCTGGAGGCCGCCGTCCCCGGCGGGACCCTCTGGAAGCACCTGGAGGAGGAGCCCGTCTTCCGCCCCCGGCTGGAGGCCATGGCCCGGGCCGCCGCCCAGACCCGGGGCTCCCTGTCCCCCCGGGCCGTCCGGGCCCTCTACGGGGAGCGGGTCAGCATGACCGCCTCCCGCCTGGAGCGCATCCGCACCTGCCACTTCTCCTACTTCATGGAGTACGGCCTCAAGGCCCGGCCCCGGACCCCCGCCGCCTTTGACGCCCCCCAGATCGGCACCTTCCTCCACTTTCTCCTGGAGCGGGTCACTCGTGACGTGCAATCCCTGGGGGGGTTCGCCCAGGTGGACCAGGAGGCCCTTCACGCCCTCATCCGGAAATACATCGACGAGTACGTCCAACAGGAGCTCCGCAACTTCCAAAACCGGAACGCCCGCTTCCGCTACCTCTTCGCCCGTCTCCGGAACACGGCCTACGCGGTCATCGACCAGGCGGCGGAGGAACTCCGCTGTTCCGACTTTGTTCCCCTGGCCTTCGAGCTCTCCTTCGGGGACGGAAAGGACCTCCCCGCCGTGGTGGTCTCGGAGCCGGACGGCGAGCTCCGGGTAGGGGGCAAGGTGGACCGGGTGGACGGCTGGCTGAAGGACGGGAAGCTCTACCTCCGGGTGGTGGACTACAAGTCCGGCAAGAAATCCTTCGACCTCTCGGCGGTCCGCATGGGCCTGGACATCCAGATGCTGCTGTATCTCTTCACCCTCCAGAAAACCGGCGCCGCCCGCTTCGGCGCCCAGATCGAGCCCGCCGGGGTCCTGTACCTTCCCGCCCGGGACGACATTCTCACTGCCCAGCGGAACATCCCCCCGGAGAAGCTCCAGGCGGAGCGGGAAAAGCAGCTCCGCCGTTCCGGCCTGCTCCTGGCGGAGCCCCAGGTCCTCCAGGCCATGGAGCACGAGGCTCTCACCGAGCCCCGCTACCTCCCCCTCCGGGTGAACAAGAGCGGGAATCTCTCCGGGAGCCTGGCCTCCGCCGCCCAGCTGGGGAAGCTGGGCCAATACGTGGAGACCCTGCTCCACGACATCGCCGGGGAGGTCCGCCGGGGGAACATCGACGCGGACCCCTGCTGCCACACGGAGGAAGACAGCCCCTGCCGCTACTGTGAGTGGGCCCCCGCCTGCCACTTCCAGGACGGCCGGGACGGCGACCGTCTGACCTACATCCTCCCGGTGAAGCCGGAGGAGTTCTGGCGGGAAATTGAAGGAAAGGAGGCGGACTGACATGCCCCTCACCCCCCAGCAGCAAGCCGCCGTAGAGAACCGGGGCGGCAGCCTCCTGGTCTCCGCCGCCGCCGGCTCTGGCAAGACCCGGGTCCTGGTGGACCGCCTCTTCCGCTATGTGACGGAGGAGCGCCACAACATCGACGACTTTCTCATCATCACCTACACCCGGGCCGCCGCCGCGGAGCTTCGGGGCAAGATCGCCGCCGAGCTCTCCCGCCGCCTGGGAGACGACCCCTCCAACGCCCACCTCCGCCGTCAGCTCCTCCGGGTCTATCAAGCGGACATCAAAACGGTGGACGCCTTCTGCACGGCCCTTCTCCGGGAGAACACCCACCTCCTGGCCCGGGAGGAGGACCAGCACGCCCTGACCCCGGACTTCCGGGTGCTGGACGACGGCGAGGCCGCCCTGATCCGCCGCCGCGTCCTGGACCGGGTCCTCTCCCAATTCTACGAATCCCTCACCCCCGGCGGGGAACAGCTGGCGGATACCCTGGGGGCGGGCCGGGACGACAGCGCCCTGGCGGAGCTGGTCCTGGACCTCTTTGACAAGCTCCAGAGCCACGCCTCCCCCGAAGCCTGGCTCCTCCAGAGCCGAACCGCCTGGGAGGCGCCCGCCCCCAGCTTTGACGCCACCCCCTACGCCCAGGTCCTTCTGACTTCCATCCGCCGCCGGGCCGCCCACTGGGCGGACCAGCTCCGCCGGGGCGCGGAGCGCACCGAGAGCGACCCCGCCCTGGAATCCGGCTACGGCGCGAAGTTCCTGGAGTCCTCCCAAGGCTTCCACGCCCTGAGCCAGGCCCCGGACTGGGCCTCCGCCCGGGACCTGGCGGCCTCTATCCCCTTCCCCCGCCTCACCACCCCCAGGGGCCGGAAGGAGGACCCCCTGCTGGTCTCCCTGAAGCAGACCTGGGAGGCCGCCAAGTCTGCCCTGAAACCCCTTCAAGCCTGGCTGGACGTCGCCGGAGACGAGGCCCTGGAGGACCTCCGGGCCGTGGCGCCCGCCATGCTGGCCCTGCTGGACCTGACGGCGGACTTCTCCGCCGCCTTCCGCTTGGAAAAGCTCCGCCTGAACGCCGCGGACTTCTCCGACCAGGAGCACCTGGCCCTGACCCTCCTGGTAAGCCCCGGCGGGACCCCCACGGAGCTGGGCGAGCAGGTCTCCGCCCGCTATGCGGAAATTCTGGTGGACGAGTACCAGGACACCAACGAGGTCCAAAACGCCATCTTCCGCGCCGTCTCCAAGGAGGGCAAAAACCTCTTCACCGTGGGCGACGTCAAGCAGAGCATCTACCGCTTCCGCCTGGCGGACCCCACCATCTTCCTCCGGAAGTACGCCGCCTTCAAGCCCCACACGGAGGCGGCGGACGGCGAGGACCGAAAAATTACCCTCTCTCAGAACTTCCGTTCCCGCCAGGAGATTCTGAACGCCGCCAACTTCGTCTTTGAAAATATACTCTCCGTTGAAATGGGCGACCTTGAATACGGCGAGGACGCCTCCCTTCACTTCGGCGCGGCTTACTACCCGCCCCGGGCGGACTGCCGGACGGAGTTCCACCTCCTCACCGCCCGCCAGAAGTCGGCGGAGGACCCCCGTCCCGTCAAGAAGCTCACCGCCGAGGCCCGCTTCGTGGCCCGCCGCATCCGCCAATTGCTGGACGAAGGCTTCCCCGTCACGGACCCCGACGGCTCTCTCCGCCCCTGCAAGCCGGAGGATATTGTCATCCTCATGCGTTCCCCCGGGACCCGCACGGCGGCCTTCGCCGCCGCCCTGGCGGAGCGGGACATTCCCTGCTCCTTCCAGGAGCAGTCCGGCTTTTTCGAGACCATAGAGGTTTCCACCGCCGTGGCCCTGCTGGAGCTCATCGACAATCCCCGTCAGGACGTGCCCCTGATCTCCGTCCTCCGCTCCCCCATCTTCGGCTTCACGCCGGACCGCCTGGCGGAGATCCGCGCCGCCGCCCCCGACGGCGACTTCTACGAGGCCGTGGCCGCCTCGGCGGAACCGGACTGCGCCGCCTTTCTGGAAACTCTGAACGCCCTCCGCCTCTCGGCCCGGGATATGAGCGTCCACCGCCTCCTCTGGCATATCTACAACACGCTGAACCTCCTGGGCCTCTATGGGGCCATGGACTGCGGCCTGGAGCGCCGGGAGAACCTGATCTCCCTGGCCCGCCAGGCGGAGAAATTCGAATCCGGCGGCTGCCGGGGCCTCTTCGCCTTTGTCGCCCGGCTCCGCCGCCTGCTGGAGGCGGGGGAGGCCCCCTCCGCCTCCGCCGCCTCCGGGGCCGGCGGCGTCCGCCTCATGAGCATCCACAAGTCCAAGGGCCTGGAGTTCCCCATCGTCATTCTGGCGGACCTGGACCACGCCTTCTCCCGCCAGGACTTCGACGCCTCCGTCCTGGTGCACCCCTCTCTGGGCCTGGGCCCCCGCCGGGTAGATTTAAAGCGGAAAATCCGCTACCCCACCCTGGCCCGCGCCGCCATTGAGGAGACCCTCCGCCGGGAGAACCTGGCGGAGGAGCAGCGGGTCCTCTATGTGGCCATGACCCGCCCCAAGGAAAAGCTGATCCTCGTGGACTCCCTCTACTTCGCCCAGACCCGCCTCCAGCGTCTGGCGGCTTCCGCCTCCCTTCCCGCGGCGCCGGAGGCCGTGTCCGCCTGCCGGACCTTTGGCGAGTGGCTGCTGCTGCCCCTGCTCTGCCGCCCGGAGGCGGAGCCCCTCCGGGCTCTGGCGAACGCGGAGGTCTCCACATCCCCCTGCCCCGGGGCCCCCTGGGAGATTTTCCTCCACGACGCCGCGGAGTATCGGGACGTCCCCGCCCGCCCCGGCCTCGCCGGGGCGGAGGCCGCCGCCGGGGGAACCCCCTTCGACCCGGCCCTTCTCTCCTTTAAATACCCCTACCGCCGGGAGAGCGCCCTCCCCGCCAAGCTGACGGCCACCCAGTTAAAGGGCTACTCCGCCGCCGCCCACACTCCCTACCTCCGCCCCCTCTCCCAGCCCCTCTTCCGCCGGGAACAAAAGGGCCTCACCCCCGCCGAGCGGGGCTCCGCCACCCATTTGGTCCTCCAGCACCTGGACTTCGGAGACCCCGCCGTCCCTGCCCAGGTCGCCGCCCTGGAGCAAAAGGGCCTCCTCACCCCCCAGCAGTCCCAGGCGGTGGACGTTCCCGCCCTGGAGCGCCTCCTGGCCTCCCCTCTGGCGGAGGAGGTCCGCCAAAGCCCCCAGGTTCTCCGGGAGTATCGCTTCACCCTCCTGGTCCCCGCCCGGGAATACGACCCCCAGGCGTCGGAGGAGGACGCCATCCTCCTCCAGGGCGTGGCGGACCTGTGCTTCGAGGGGCCGGGAGGCCTGACTGTGGTCGACTTCAAGACCGACCGCGTCTTCACCGCCGAAGAGGTCCGGGACCGCTCGGAGGTCTACCGTCCCCAGCTGAAGGCGTACAGCCTGGCCCTGGCTCGGGTCCTGGGACGGCCCGTCGCCCGCCGTGTGCTCTATTTCCTCGCCCCCGGCGAGGCGGTGGACCTCTGAGCGGGGCCTGACCCCCTGGTCATCAAAAAAGCCGCCCTGTCACTCTTGACAAAGCGGCCAATTTGCTATCTGAATGCGCGAGAGGACACTCCCACGGGCCGCCCTTGCGTTTTGCCGCCGGACGTGCTACAATGGTGAGACAATTTTTTAGAAAAGGAGCAACCCTGTCTATGAAAAAGATCTTCCTGCCGCTGCTGGCCCTCCTCTGCCTGATCCTCCCGGCCCAGGCGGCGGGCTTTTACGACCTCCCGGCGGACCACTGGGCCGCGGCGGAAATTCAGCAGGCCCTGGACGCCGGGGTGGTGAACGGCTACGGCGACGGCTCCTTCCAGCCGGGCCGGGAGGTCACCGCCGCCCAGTTCTGCGCCATGCTCTCCCGCTCCTTCCTCGCGGAGGAGACCGCCGCCGCGGAGGAGGGGAAGTACCAGGCCATGGAGGCGTGCCTCCCGGTCCTCAAGGGCACGTCGGTGGAGGCCGCCTACCGGGAGCGGGGACGGCGCTGGGACCGCTTTGTGAACGAGCCCCTGACTCGCTATGACATGGCCCAGGTCCTCTACAACCTGGCCTCCGAACGGGGCGCGGCCCCCGGCGAAGAATCCTCCCAGGCCGCCGTGCCGGAAATCGGAGACTGGAACGAGATTCCCGAGGGCTTCCGCACCGCCGTCTCCACCTGCTGGTCCATGGGCCTTCTCCAGGGGCGGAGCGACGGCCGCTTCGCCGGGGAGGATCACCTGAACCGGGCTCAGGCCTCCGTGATCTGGTCCCGCCTGGACGTGCTGTTCAACGGGCCCCGGGAGGTCCCGGCGGACCCCGACGCGGGCGTGGAGATTCAGGACATGCCCGCCTTCGGCCTCCAGGGAGAGGAGACGGTCCAGGAGATGATGGACCGCGTCAACCGCGCCACGCCCCTCTGCCGGGAGGGCCGCCTCCCCAACGGCAAGTCCCGGACCGAGGAAAATATTCAAGAGCTGCTGGAGCTGGTGAAGCAGGGCTGCCCCGACGGCACGGTCTGGAGCGACACCATACGTTATAACTACCGCGCGCCCCAATTCAGCCCCACCCACGGCTGTCTCTCCTTCGGGCTGGCGGTCAGCGACTTCGTCTTCGGCGAGGAGACCCCCATCACCCAGCACCGGAACTTCCGCACCCTGTCCGCGGGGGATGTGCTTCACATCCGGTTCGACTCTGTGGAGCGGGTGCTGATCCTCACCGGCGTGGACCGGGAGGAGGATACCTACACTGCCTGCGAGCTGGAGAAGAACGGCAAGGTGAACTGGGACCAGTGGGGCCCCCTCTCCGGCCTGATCGACGCCATGGGCTTTACCACCGTGTACAGCCGTCAGAAGTGAGGCAAACGGGCGGACCCTTTCGGGTCCGCCCGCTCTGTTTTCTAAGAAATCAGGAAGATTCATTCGACGGGAAGGAAGCGTGTGTGCGGCTGCGCCCGCAGGCGCGTTTCGGAGCGCAACCGCCGCTGGCGGCGGCTCTTAGCGCGGAGAGAAACCCAGGAGGGGTTTCCTGCACCATTTCAATCAAATCTTTCATAACTTCGCAGAAGTTATGAAAGCATACCAGCCGCCGTCCTCCCGCTCTTCCAGGACCTCCAGTCCATGGGCGGCCAAGGCGGCCTTCACCTCCGCCGCCCGGCCCTCGATAACGCCGGAGCAGAGGAAGGTCCCGCCGGGGTTCAGCAGTCCCCGGGCCCGGGGGGCCAGGGCGATGATGACGTCCGCCACAATGTTGGCCAGGACAATATCATAGCCCCCGCCGATTTTTGCCGCCACGGTCTCGTCCGTCAGCAGGTTCCCCACCAGGATGTCCAGCCGCTCCGGGCCGATGCCGTTCAGCCCGGCGTTTTCCCGGGCGGCATCCCGGCACTTGTCGTCGATGTCCACCGCCAGGGCGGACCCGGCCCCCAGCCGCAGGGCGGCCACGGACAAAATGCCGCTGCCGCAGCCCAGGTCCAGCACCCGCTCTCCGCCCCGGATCAGGCCCTCCAGGGCCGTTAGGCACAGCCGGGTGGTGGCGTGGGCCCCGGTGCCGAAGGTGAGGCCCGGGTCCAGATAGAGGGGCACCCGGTCCCCCGGGTCCGCCTCCTCCCACTGGGGGATCACCAGCAGCCGCTTTCCGATCTCCATGGGCTTGTAGTACTGCTTCCAGTTGTTCTCCCAGTCCGCGTCCTCCACGTTCTCCAGGGTCATCAGCAGGGTGCCCAGGTCCTGGCCCTCTTTCTTCAGGCCCTCCAGGGCGATGCGGACCTCTCCCAGCTTGGCAAAGCCCGCCTCCCTGGCCTCCAGGTAGAAGGTGATCCGGGACCGGCCCGCCATATGGCGTTCCAGGTCCTCGTCCACATAGTCCCAGTACTCGTGGTTGTTCTCCAGGAAGTCCTGGAACTCTTCCTCGTCCTCGATCATCACGCCGTCCACGTCCAGCCCGGACAGCAGAGTCTGGACCGTCTCCAGCCCGGCGTGGTTCGTGTCGATGTGTACCTCCAGCCAGCGCATCTCAACACCGCCTTTCCCCAGCTCTCACCGGCCTCTGCCGACGAAGAACAGCGCCATGACCCCCGCGCCGGTGTGGCTTCCGATGACGGGGCCCACATAGCTGATCCGGATATCCTTGGTCCCGAAGCGGCGGCGGACCTCCTCCGCCACGAACTCCGCCTCCTCCAGGCAGTCCCCGTGGCTGATGAACACCGGATAGTCCTCCGGGTCCACGGCGGTCTTCTCCATATGGTCCACCAGGGCCAGCAGAGAGGCCTTCCGGCCCCGGCACTTTTCCATGGGGATCAGCCGCCCCTCGTCGTCCACGTGGAGGACGGGCTTGACGGACAGCATGGTCCCGAACAACGCCGCCGCCGCGCTGACCCGGCCGCCCCGTTTCAGGTGATTCAGGTCGTCCACGGTGAACCAGTGGCAAATGTTCGCCTTGGCCCCCTCGGCGTAGTCCCGGAGTTCCTCCAGAGTCTTTCCCTTTTTCTTCTCCTGGGCGCAGAGCCAGAGGAGGAGGCCCTGCCCCATGGAGGCGCAGAGGCTGTCCACCACCCGGACCGTCCGCTCCGGGAACGCCTCCTCCAGCTCCCTGGCGGCGATGACGGCGGACTGGTAGGTGGTAGAGAGGGCGGAGGAGAAGCACAGGCACAAAATGTCCTTCCCCGCCTCCAGAATGGGCCGCATGGCGGCGTCGAACTCCCCCACGTTGACGGCGGAGGTGACGGGCATGGCCCCGCCCCGGACCCGGTCGTAAAATTCCCGGAAGCCGATTTCGCTGCCGTCCAGCAGGTTCCGATAGGACTGCCCCTCCAGCTCCAGCCGCAGAGGCAGCACCTCCAGCTCCAGCTCCACCGCCAGCTCCGCGGTGAGGTCGCAGCAGCTGTCGGTCATGATGACGTATTCAGACACGCTTAGTCACGCTCCTTTTCTTTTTTGCCCTTAGGCTCCGGCCCCTTTCGCTCCCGGAGGAGGGCCACGCAGCGGCTCCCCGCCACGCCGGCGGCGTAGCTCAGCAGGGCGAAGTGAATGGCCGCGTCCGCCAGGGCGGGGGCGTCCAGCTCCCCGTCCCCGGTCCGGGCAGCCAGCTCGTCGGCGGTGATGTTCAGGGCCTTGTCCAGGCTCCGGCGGAAGGCGTCATAGCCCTCCCGCACCGGGCGGTCCTGAAGCTCCTCCCGGATCAGCAGGTCCATGTCCCGGGTGGACATGACCCGCTTCAGCACGCAGATGGCGGTGAAATAGGCCAGGTGCTCCCGGCCGTACTTCTTCCCCTCGGCCCGGGGGGCCAGGCCGCTTTTCGTGTAGTTGTTCACCATGGCGGCGGTGAGGCCGTCTTCCCCGTCGAAGTGGATGACCTGCCGGTCCATGTAGGAGAGGACCTGATCCATGTACAGGGAGAAGTCCGGCAATTGGTCCCAGTCCACGGGGCGGTGCTCCCGCAGGCGGGCTTGCAGGTCGGTCAGATCGTTCATGAGGCGTCCTTTCTTCCGTATTTAACAGCGGTCGCAAAGAGACGGCCGCCCGGCGGGGCCGGACGGCTCGGCAATGGTTATTGTAACACCGGGACGCGGTTTTGTAAACCATATTTTGGGGGATCGGAAAACATATTTTTAGGTCTTGCCCGGACCTTGCGGTTCCTGTCGAATGGCGGCATAATTTTCACAATCCAAACCCCTCCGCCGCCCGCCGCCGTCCCGGCGGGCCCCGATACTCCCCCCTTGACAGCCCGGCCCCCATCGCCTATGATAAGCTCTGTTGAAAACCATCGAGAAGGAGTCCTTTTATGGAACTGCAAGCCATGTATCAGGCCCTGGGCGTCAGCCCGGCCGTTACCCGCTATGGAGAGGCGGCGCTGGAGCGCCTCCGGGACCGCTTCGCCGCCATTGACCGCACCGCCGAGTACAACCAGGCCAAGGTCCTCTATGCCATGCAGCAAAACCGGGTCAACGCCACCCACTTCGCCGCCACCACCGGCTACGGCTACGACGACGAGGGCCGGGACAACCTGGAGCGGGTCTACGCCGCCGTCTTCCACACGGAGGCCGCCCTGGTCCGGCCCCAGATCACCTGCGGCACCCACGCCCTCACCGTGGCCCTGTCCGCCAACCTCCTCCCCGGGGATGAGCTCCTCTCCCCCGTGGGGGCCCCCTACGACACCTTGGAGGAGGTCATCGGCATCCGGCCCTCCAAGTGTTCGTTGAAGGAATACGGCGTCACCTACCAGCAGGCCGACCTGCTGCCGGACGGTGGCTTCGACTACGAGGCCATCCGGTCTAAGATCAACGCCCGGACCAAGCTCGTCACCATCCAGCGCTCCAAGGGCTACGCCACCCGGCCCAGCTTTTCCGTGGAGCAGATCGGGGCCCTCACCGCCTTCTGCAAATCCGTGAAGCCGGACGTGAAGGTCATGGTGGACAACTGCTACGGCGAGTTCGTGGAGACCCGGGAGCCCTCGGACCTGGGAGCCGACATGGTGGTGGGCAGCCTCATCAAAAACCCCGGCGGGGGCCTGGCCCCCATCGGCGGGTATATCTGCGGAACCAGCGAGTGCGTGGAGCGCTGCGCCTACCGCCTCTCCGCCCCGGGCCTGGGGCAGGAGGTGGGAGCCAACCTGGGGCTCATGCCCGCCTTTTACCAGGGCCTCTTCCTGGCCCCTACGGTGACGGCGGGGGCGCTGAAGGGGGCGGTGTTCGCCGCGAACCTGTACGAGGGCCTGGGCTTCCCCTGTGTGCCCAATGCCGTAGAGGACCGCCACGATATCATCCAAGCGGTGACCCTGGGAAGCCGGGAGGCCATGCTGGCCTTCTGCCGCGGCATCCAGGCCGCCGCGCCGGTGGACAGCTACGTCACCCCGGAGCCCTGGGCCATGCCGGGCTACGACAGCGAGGTGGTCATGGCCGCCGGGGCCTTCGTCCAGGGCAGCTCCATCGAGCTCTCCGCCGACGGGCCCATCCGGCCCCCCTACGCCGTGTACTTTCAGGGCGGGCTCACCTGGCAGCACGCAAAGCTGGGGATCCTGATGAGCCTCCAGAAGCTGGCGGAGGCGGGCCTTGTGAAGCTGCCGGAGTGAGGAGGACGGAACGATGAGACTGCAAAGCGCGATTTTTGATATGGACGGGACGCTGCTGGACTCCATGGGCATGTGGCGGACCCTGGGGAGCGCCCTGGCGAAAAACCACGGCAAAACGGCCCCGCCGGATCTGGACCGGCAGGTGGCCTCCCTGGGCCTGTGGGAGGGGACGGCCTACTGTAAGGAGGTCTGCGGCCTCCCCGGCACGGTGGACGAGCTGGTCCAGGAGATCTGGGGCACCATTGAACACTTCTACCGCCATGATGTGCGCCCCAAGCCGGGCCTGGTCCGCTTCCTCTCCATTTTGAAGATGGAGGGGGTCTGGATGTACGTGGCCACCGCCACGGACCGGCCCCTGGCCGAGGCAGCCCTGAAAACCGCGGGCGTCGACGGCTTCTTCCGGGGGATGATTACCACCCGGGAGGCGGGCCAGACCAAGCGGGAGGGGCCGGAGGTTTACGAGCGGGCCCTGCGCCGCCTCCGGTCCACAAAGAAGGACACCGTGGTCTTCGAGGACGCTCTCCACGCCCTGCGGACCGCCCACGACGCGGGCTTCCGCACGGCGGCGGTGTACGACCCCTCGGAGCCGGACCAGGAGGAGATGCGCCGCCTGGCGGAGTATTATATTGAGAGTTTTGAGGAAATGACGGAGGGCGGCTGAACGGAGGAGGCCGTAAAAAATCACCCGTTCCCCTGGGGGAGCGGGTGATTTTACGTTCCATACGGAGGCCCGGGAAGGCGGCGGTTACTCCTCCGCGGGAGGAATCACCACGATGGAGGGCGGCTCCGCCGGTTCCGCCGGGGTCTCCGGCTCCGCCGGGAGATCGGCGGGCCCGGACGCCGGGGTGCTGGGCTCCTGGGCGCTGGGAGGCGAGGCGGGCTCCTGCTCCGCCGGAGTGCCGGGCACCACGGGGGCGGAAGCGGCCGGGGCCTCCTCCTTGGGCGGGCCCACCAGGACCAGGCGGTCCCGGTGCTTGTAGTCGCTGGTGTCCTCCACGTCGCTGGACACCAGGGCCCCGCTGCCGTCGAAGATGTTCCGGTAGGTCCTCACCCGATAGCCGGTGTAGGGGGTCACCTTCACCTGCCGCTGGCCCGGGGCCAGGGAGGGGTCCAGCTGCTCCACCTCCTCAAAGGGGGTGGTGGACAGGGTCTCATAGGTCATCTTCACCGTCAGGTCGTCGGTCTTGGTGCCCCAGAGCTGGACGGTGAGGTAGCCCTTGTCGTACTTGGCCACGAGCTTGATGGGATACTTGGTATTGTTGGTGAACTTGTAGTCCGGCCCGCCCCAGGACACCGTGGCGTCCATGCCCCGGGTGATGTAGGCGGGAATGTAGCGGTGGGCGTAGCGCTCGGTGATCTCCAGGTTGGCCAGCAGGCAGGCGTAGTACAGGGTGGAGGAGGGCTGGCACACGCCGCCGCCGATCTCGTCCACGGTCTCTCCCTGAACGTAGGCGGGGGCGGCCTTGTAGCCCTTGGCCTCCGTCCGCTGGCCCACGGTCTCGTTGTAGGAGAACACGTCCCCGCTGTTCATCACCGTGCCGTCAAAGGCGGCGGAGGCCAGCTTCACGTTGCTGACCCGGGCGGCGGTGCCGCTGACATGGGTGGTGCACTCTCCCAGCAGGTCCCGGAAGAGCACGGCCTTCAGGTCCTCCGCCGTGATCTCCGGCTCCTGGATGTCGGCGGGGACGGAGACGGTCTCGCCGGGGGCGGCGGCATTCAGCACCCGCTGGGCGGACACGGTGTCGAAGGAAGCGCCCCGCTTCTCCGGCAGGATGCCCCCGGTGGCCTGGTCATAACGGGCGTTTTCCATTTCGCCGGACACGGCGTCATAGACCTCCTGGATGGACAGGGCCTGGGCGGGGCGGGTGGTAACGTCCACCTGGACCTCCGACGCGCCAGCGGCGGCGGCGCCCTCCAAAACCAGGGCCAGGCCCTCCTCTCCCACGGAGCGGCCGTTGGCCTCCTTGGTCAGCAGGATCTGGTCGTCCAGCATCTCATAGCTTCCGTCCGCCGGCTCCAGGGCCAGGTCCGCCGCCACCCGGGCCACGCCCTGGCGGAAGGTCTCCTCGTCCCGGTCCTGGGCGGTCAGGCCGTCCCCGCTGCTGTCGGTGAGAAGGGACAGCACCCGGGCCCCGCGGCTGAGGAAGGGCGCGGCGGCCTGCTGGTCGAAGTGTCGCTGGGCGATGCCGGGGCACTGTTCGGCGGCATAGCCCAGCTCTCCCAAGGTGATGGAGGTCCCCCCGGCCTCCGGGGGCCAGCCCTCGTCCTCCGCCGCCTGGGCGGGGGAGACGGCAAGCGTTCTCCCCGGCAGAGCCCCGGCCAGGACCTGGCCGGCCTGCTCCACGGTGAGGCCCCCCACATCCACGCCGCTGATCGTCTCCTTCGGGTAGAAGGTCGTTCGGGAGCCCGCCCAGGCGCAGAGCCCGGCGTACCCGGCGGCCATGATGGCGGCGGTGAGGGCCAGGGCGATGAACACCGGCGCGGCGGAGCCCTTCTTCACCCGTGTGCCGCCGGTCTTGACTTCATTTGTCAGCTGTCCCATGAAGTCCCTCCTTTTCGACCCCCACACACCCGGGGCCGTTTTCTCTCTTTGGGTATTCTAACACAGATTCCCGGAAAAAGTGATTACAATATAGTAACAAGAATGACTATCCTCCGGAGGCCCCGCTTCCCGGCCGCCGGGGGATGCGGATCGTCATGACGATCTCCTCCTCCGTGTCCTCCCGGAGGCACCGGGCCTCCACGCCCGCCTCCCGGACGATGCGCAGCCCCCGGTCCACGCTGTTTAAAAACAATCGCACGTCTTTCAAAATGTACGTCCGCCGGCCCGCCGGGGCCGCCGTTTGGAGCTCCTGGAGCCGCCGCTCCACATGCTGCTCCGTCTGGGCCACGTTCCAGCCCCGCTCCGCTGCCCGCCGGGCCATAGCCAGCCGCTCTTCCTGGTCCTCCAGCCGGAGAAGGGCCCGGGCGTGGCGCTCGGACAGTCCCTTTTCCAGCAGCAGGGCCTGACAGGCCGGGGACAGCCGGAGGAGCCGCAGCTTGTTGGCTACCGCCGAGGCGGACCGCCCCATCTGGGCCGCCGCCTCCTCCTGGGTGGCCCCGGTTCTCCGGAGATAGTCCGCAATGGCCGCGGCCTCTTCGAAGTAGTGGAGGTCCTGCCGCTGCAAATTCTCCACCAGCGCCAGCAGGGCGGACTCCCGCTCGTCCACCTCCGCCTCCACGCAGGGCACCGCCGTCAGCCCCGCCAGCCGGGCCGCCCGGAGCCGCCGCTCTCCCGCTACCAGCTCCCAGCCGTCGGGCCTCCGCCGGACCACCAGGGGCTGCACCACGCCGTGGCGGCGGATGGATGCCGCCAACTCCCGCAGGGCCCCCTCGTCAAACAGCCGCCGGGGCTGGCGGGGGTTGGGGCGGATGGATTCCACCTCCAGCCGCAGCACCCGCTTTTCCTCTCCCATGGGACCGCCTCCTTCCAATTTGTCCCATTCTACCGGAACGGCGGCAAAAAAGCAGGGGGAATCTGTCGGCGCCGGGAAATACGGCTTGCGCCGGAGAGGGAAAGCCGGTATAATAGACGCGAGGAGGTGCTGTTTATGGGTACTGAAAAAGAACGCAGGGACACGCAGAAGGCTTTGCTGTATGACCTCCGTCTGATTTTTAGCACTGGGGAAAAGGAGGATTACACAAGGCAGGAAATCCTGGACTTGTTGGACAAGATCGCCCTGGCCAAGGACCAGGAGTAGCTGAAAGGCCCGGCGGGGAGTTCCCCGCCGGGCCTTTCTCTTCTTTTCATCCGGGACAAAAGGCTTTGCGTCCGGCGGAGACTGGCACTCCGCTCAAGGGTCCGCTCAGACCTTCTGATTCTTCTTGGGATGCATGATGGTGCCGATGCCCTCGATGGCCAGGATGACCGCCAGGACCACCAGCAGGATGCCCAGAATCGCCTGGACATAGGGGCCCCAGTCGGCGCCGCCGGCGGAGATCAGACCGATCTGCGTCTTGGTGTTGACCAGCAGAGAGCAGATGGTGACGATGATCATGAAGCCCATGGGGAACAGGAACATCTTGTTGTTCTTGCCGATGTTGCCCAGCCAGGTGGCGACCGCCAGCAGGCCCAGGCCCGCCAGCAGCTGGTTGGCGGAGCCAAACAGCGCCCAGATCTTCTCATAGCCGTTCAGGCCCAGCAGCACGCCCAGCACCACGGTGATGCCGGTGGACACATACATGTTGGAGAGGACCTTCTTGTAGCCGGTGACATTCTCCGGGGTCTCGCCCTTGCTGGAATCCAGCCAGAACTCCTGGAACATGAACCGGGCCAGACGGGTGGCGGTGTCCAGAGAGGTCAGGCAGAAGGCGGAATAGGTCAGCACCAGCAGGGTGTACAGGATGCTGTAGGTGCCGGGGATGGTGTCGTCGATCATGTGGGCCAGGCCGCCGCCGAAGATGGCGGTGGCGCCGTTCAGGGCGGAGTCGGGATTCGCGGCGTTCCAGCTATAGGCATAGGCCACGGCGCACAGGGTCAGGATAGCCAGGACGCACTCCAGAAGCATGCCGCCGTAGGCGATGGGCTTCGCGTCGGTCTCCTTATCCAGCTGCTTCGACGTGGTGCCCGACGAGACCAGGGAGTGGAAGCCGGAAATGGCGCCGCAGGCGATGGTGGTGAACAGCACGGGGAAGATGGGCGCTCCGGCGGGGTTGGTGGGAGCCACGGTGGCCATGCTGCCCATGTCCGGCCGAGCCAGGACCACGGCCACTACGGCCAGGGCCAGCATGGCGTACAGCAGGAAAGAGCTCAGGTAGTCGCGGGGCTGCAGCAGAATCCACACGGGGGTGACGGAGGCGATGGCGATGTAAATGCCGCAGATCCACATCCAGGCGTCCTTGCTCAGGTAGATGGGGTGGAAGTTCATGCCGATGGCGATGATCACCACGATGGCCAGAACGCCGATGACGCTGGCCACGCTCATGGGGGCGTTCCGGCGGTACACCAGGAAGCCGAAGACAATGGCGATGGCGATGAACAGCAGGGAGACCATGGCCACGCGGGCGTTGGCCTCGGAGGCGGCCATATCCACCGCGCCGCTTTCTGTGAAGGTGGCGCCGAAGGTGCCGGCCACGATGGAGGCGAAGGCCGCCACCACCAGGATCAGGGTCAGGTAGGCGAAGATCAGGAACAGCATCTTGGCCCGCTTGCTCATGTTGGTGGAAATGATCTCGCCGATGGACTTGCCGTCGTGGCGGACGGAGGCGAACAGGGCGCCGAAGTCATGGACGCCGCCGAAGAAGATGCCGCCGATCAGGATCCACAGAGTGCAGGCAAGCCAGCCGAAGCCGGCCGCGCCGATGGGGCCGGTGATGGGGCCCGCGCCGGCGATGGACGAGAAGTGATGGCCCATCAGGATGGGGGCCTTGGCGGGGACGTAGTCGATGCCGTCCTCCAGGGCGTGGGCCGGGGTGGGCTTGTCAAGCTCGCCGACGCCCCACTGCTTGCACAGCCAGCGGCCATAGAAGATGTAGCCGCAGACCAGCACAGCGACGCTGATGATCAGAAGTACTAATCCGTTCATGAAAACACTCTCCCTCTTTCATGATTCTCGATTTCGGAGGCGGTCCGCCCCCAGGGTCATTGGGGGCCGAAGTTGGCCTCCAGGGTCTTGCGCGCTCCCCTCCCGGCTGGATTGGAGAGGAACGTCCGGGTGGAACATTCCATTGCGGCTATGTGATACTCCATCCAGCCATGGAGTGCCAGCCTGTAGTTCTTGTGGAAGCGGGTCTTTTTCAAAACCTTCTTCGCCTCCGGGTCCATAGTCTCCGCCAGGACCACCAGGGTGACGAAGGAGCTCATGTGCTCCTTGTGGGGGCGGATGGCGGCCAGGCCCGCCTTCAGGGTCCGCTCCGTCAGGGCCTTGGCCCCGTCGGCGTCCAGGTGCTCCGTCACGTAAAAATAGGTGTAATCGTGCTGCTCCGTGGCGTAGAACTGCTTATCCCGGCGGACCAGGTAGTGCTCATCCCGCAGGAAATAATGGGCCATGGCGGGAAAGGAGCCGCCCTCTTCCGTCTCCACGTCCCGGGTGAGATCGTAGTTGTGGGAATAGGCGTTCAGCAGTTTCTCAAAACACTCCTGGGGGGTTCTCTCCATACCGGCCTCCTTCGTCCGTCCAGACCCGCCGGTTTCCGGAGAAAACGGCGGCGAAGGGGACGCCCCCTTCGTGGAGCTCCTGAAAGAACCCCAGCTTGCGAACGCATTATACACCTTCCCCGGCAATTTGTTAAGAGGGTTTGAACAAATTTGTGTACAATTTGTGAATGAGCCCGGTGAAATTGTGGGTTTCGCCAAGGCAAACTGGGAAAAGCCGGAACTACAAGCGGCAAAACCGACAAAGATTTTGGAGTTTCTTTGTCGGTTTTGCCGAAGTTTTTGGTGAACTTGTCCCCAGAGCAGGCCGTCTCTCAGTCCTGAAGGGTGTTGATGAGGTGCTTCATGTGGATGCTCATGGCGCAGCGCGCCCCCTCCTCGTCCCGCTTCAGCAGAAAGTCCAGGATGGTCCGGTTGTCCCCCAGGGCGATGTCCTGCATCCGCTGGCGGCTGGGGGAGATCTGAAGGATCTCGTCCACGGCGCTGTTGATGATGGGGTAGAGCCGCCGCATATACTCGTTGTGGGACGCCTTGATGATGGCCCAGTGAAACTCCTGGTCCGCCAGGGGCCAGTTGCCCCCCTCGGCGGCGATGCGCTCCACCCGCTCCGCCTTTTTCCGAATCTGCTCCAGCTCCTCGTCGCTGGCCCGCTGGCAGGCCAGGGCCACCGTGGCGGGCTCGAAGATCAGCCGCATCTCAAAGAGGTCCTTGGCCCTCACCCGGGACCGGACCCCCGCCAGGGCCGTCAGGTCCATCCCCGGGGCGGGGAGGCTCTCGGCCACAAAGGTGCCCTTCCCCCGCCGGATGTCCAGCACCCCCTGGGCCACCAGAAAGGAGATGGCCTCCCGCAGGGTGGTGCGGCTGACCCCCATGGCCCCGCTGAGCTCGTTTTCGTTGGGCAGCTTGCTGCTGGGAGGGTAGCGGTGCTCCTCCACGATCCACTCGTAAAGCCGGTCCGCCGTCTGCTCGGACAGCTTGGCGCGTTTGCCTTCCATCGTATACCTCCATCCTCCGGCGAACCCGCCGGGCACGTGTCCGCTTATCAGAATTTTATCGTAAATGTACTATACCGCCTTTTGCCGGAAAAAACAAGAAGGCTCTTGACATCCGATGCGATTTAGTATAAAATGACATCATACAACGTAAATGCAAAATAGACAACTTGTTTACTAGTTTCTGGAAGGAGGGGTCCTTTTGACCGCCATGGAGCGCTTCCCCCACCGCCTGACCCTGGTCACCGGGCACTACGGCACGGGAAAGACCGAGTTTTCCGTGAATCTGGCCCTGGCTCTGGCGGGGGAGGGGGCCCGGACCGCCCTGGCGGACCTGGACATCGTGAACCCCTATTTCCGCAGCCGGGAACAGCGCGGTCTGCTGGAGGCGGCGGGGGTCCGGCTGATCGCCACCTCCCAGGCCCTGGCCGACGCGGACGTGCCCGCCCTTCCGGCAGAGCTCCACGGCCTGCTGGAGGACCGGACGGTCCGGGGGGTGCTGGACATCGGCGGGGACCCCTCCGGGGCCCGGGTGCTGGCCCGCTACCGGCCGAAGATCGCAAAGGAGGACTACCAGCTTCTCTACGTGGTCAACGCCCGCCGCCCGGAGGTCCGCACGGCGGAGCGGTCCGTGGAATACCTCCGGGGCATTGAGGCCGTGACGGGCCTTCGCTGCACGGGGCTGGTGAACAACACCCACCTCTGCGGCGAGACCGCGCCGGAGGACGTCCGGGAGGGCGCGCTTCTGGCTGGGGAGGTGTCCCGGCTCACCGGCGTTCCCGTCGTCTGCCACGCGGCGGAGGCCCGCTTTGCGGACAGCCTCCGGGACCTGGACCCGTTTCCCATGGAGATTCGGATGAAAAAGCCTTGGGAATAGCAGATATAGCAGAGTAACAGACATCAGAGGAAAGGAGATCTTGCACCATGGCAATCCACCTCACCTTCCGCCAGGACCGCTGCAAGGGCTGCGGCCTCTGCGTGGCCGTCTGCCCCAAGCACATTCTGGCCCTGGAGGGCGGCACCAACGTGAAGGGCTACCACCCCGCCGCCTGCACGGATCAGGCCGCCTGCATCGGCTGCGCCAGCTGCGCGAAGATGTGCCCCGATTCCATCATCACCATTGAAAAAGACTGAAAGGAGCCGCGTCCCATGAAACGAGAAATCTGGAAGGGCAGCGAGGCCATCGCTGAGGCCGCCATCCGGGCGGGCTGCCGCTGCTTCTTCGGCTATCCCATCACCCCCCAGAACGAGATCCCCGAGTACATGTCCTACCATATGCCCCAGAGCGGCGGCGTGTTCGTCCAAGCGGAGTCCGAGCTGGCCGCCGTCAACATGGTCTACGGCGCGGCGGCCTCCGGCGTGCGGGCTATGACCTCCTCCTCCTCCCCCGGCGTCAGCCTGAAGCAGGAGGGCATCAGTTACATGGCCGCCTGCCAGCTGCCCGCCGTGGTGGTGAACGTCATGCGGGGCGGCCCGGGCCTGGGGTCCATCCAGCCCGCCCAGGGAGACTACTTCCAGGCCACCCGGGGGGGCGGCAACGGCGATTACCGCACCGTGGTCCTGGCCCCCGCCAACATTCAGGAGGCGGTGGACCTGACCCAGGAGGCGTTTGATATCGCCGACCAGTACCGCAACCCCGTGGTGCTGCTGGCGGACGGCCTTATCGGCCAGATGATGGAGCCCATCGTCTGGAAGGAGCGCACCCCCCGAACCCTCCCGGAGAAGACCTGGGCCGCCTGCGGCCGGGGAGGCCGGGACCACAACAACTTCATCACCTCCCTGCTGATCGACGCCCCCGCCTGCGAGGCCCACAACCTGGACCTGGCCAAAAAGACGGCGGAGATGGAGAAGAACGAGTGCCGCTGGGAGGAGATCCTGCTGGACGACGCCGAGCTGGTGATCGTGGCCTACGGCACCCCCTCCCGGGTGGCCCAGACCGCCGCGGAGAACCTGCGGAAGCAGGGGATCAAGGCCGGCGTGTTCCGCCCCATCACCGTGTGGCCGTATCCCTATGCGCGGCTGCGGGAAATCGCGGGACTGGACCGGGTGAAGACGTTCCTCACGGTGGAGATGAGCCTGGGCCAGATGCTGGACGACGTGAACCTGGCCGTGGCGGAGCGGAAGCCCGTGAAGTTCTACGGGCGCTGCGGCGGCGCCATTCCCCACGTGTCCGAGGTGGAACAGGCGGCCGTGGAAGCCTGGAAGGAGGTCAAGTGACATGACGACAATCTATCGGAAGACCAAGGGCCTCCAGGATACGGAGCTCCACTACTGCCCCGGCTGCGCCCACGGCATCGTACATAAGCTCATCGGCGAGGTCCTGGAGGAGATGGATGCCCTGGGCGCCGCCATCGGCATCTGCCCCGTGGGCTGCGCCGTCTTCGCCGGGAACTACTTCTCCTTCGACACCATTGAGGCCGCCCATGGCCGGGCCCCCGCCGTGGCCACCGCGGTGAAGCGCACCCATCCCACCCAGCCCGTCTTCACCTACCAGGGGGACGGGGACCTGGCCTCCATCGGCGCGGCGGAGATTGTCCACGCCGCCATGCGAGGGGAGAAGTTCACCACCATCTTTATCAACAACGCCATTTACGGCATGACCGGCGGCCAGATGGCCCCCACCACCCTCATCGGCCAAAAGGCCACCACCGCCCCCCTGGGCCGCACCAAGGAGCAGGCGGGCATGCCTATCCGGGTTGCCGAGATGCTGTCCACCCTGGACGGCTGCGTCTACGCCGAGCGGGTCTGCGTCACGGACGTCCCTCACCTGAACAAGGCCAAGAAGGCCCTGAAGAAGGCGTTTGCCCGGCAGATGGCCGGGGACGGCTTCACCTTCGTGGAGGTGCTGGCGGCCTGCCCCACCAACTGGGGCATGGAGATCGAGGAGGCCAACCGGTGGCTGATGGACAACATGGCGGCTTACTACCCCCTGGGCGTCATCAAGGATACGGAGGCGATGTAAGATGAAAAAGGAAGTCATTCTGTCCGGCTTCGGCGGCCAGGGCGTCATGTCCATCGGAAAGAACCTGGTGGAGGCCGCCGTGGCGGAGGATCTGGAAGCGTCCTGGGTGCCCTCCTACGGCCCCGAGATGCGGGGCGGCACCGCCAACTGCACGGTCATCATCAGCGACGAGCGCATCGGCGCCCCCCTGGTGGAAGAGCCCAGCGAGGTAGTCGCCATGAACCGGGCGGCGCTGGCCAAGTTTGAAAGCCGCGTGGCCCCCGGCGGCACGGTGTTCGTCAACAGCAGTATCATTCCCGACAAGGTGACCCGGGTGGACGTGAAAGCCGTCTACGTCCCCTGTGATGAGATCGCGGTGGAGTTGGGGAACGCCAAGGTGGCCAACATGGTGATGCTGGGGGCCTACGTGGCGGCCACCGGCGCGCTGAAGCCCGAGACCATTGAGACTATGATCGCCGAGATGTTCACCGGCAAAAAGGCGAAGCTGGTCCCGCTGAACCTGGAAGCCCTGCACCGGGGACTGGAGTGCGGGAAGTCCGCCTGACGAAAAACGCAGAGGGGGGAGAGGGCCGGCGCCCGCTCCTCCCTTTTGTCTCTTTACCGCTTGACTTTGCCTCCCGGCAAGCATATAATCATTTAAAGCGCAAAACCGGGCCCGGTCTGCGCCCCGCCCGGCAGGGGGGATTTCCCCCCAATATGGAAAACAGGAGAGTGTTCACAATGCTGGATATCAAGATCACCAAAAACACCGCCCCCAAGGCCAAGCCCGCTGACGAGAGCAAACTGGGCTTCGGCAAGATTTTCTCGGACCACATGTTCCTGATGGACTACACCGACGGACAGGGCTGGCACGACCCCCGCATCGTCCCCTACGCCCCCTTCCCTATGGACCCCGCCACCGTGGTCTTCCATTATGCCCAGGAGCTCTTTGAGGGCATGAAGGCATACCGTTCCGTGGACAACACCATTCAGCTCTTCCGCCCGGACTGCAACGCCCAGCGGATGCAGGATTCCTCCGACCGCATGTGCATTCCCCAGGTCCCCGTGGACGACTTCATCCAGGCGGTGAAGGCCCTGGTGGAGATCGAGAAGGACTGGGTGCCCCACGCCGACGGCACGTCTCTGTACATCCGCCCCTTCGTCTTCGCCACCGACGTGGGCCTCGGCGTCCACGCCAGCAAGCACTACACCTTCTGCATCATCTGCGCTCCCTCCGGCGCCTACTACGCCGAGGGCATCGACCCGGTGCGCATTTACGTGGAGGACGAGTACATCCGCGCCGCCCCGGGCCTGACGGGCTTCACCAAGTGCGGCGGCAACTACGCCGCGTCCATCAAGGCCGGCGAGATGGCGGAGCAGAAGGGCTTCGCCCAGGTGCTGTGGCTGGACGGCGTGGAGAAGAAGTACGTCGAGGAAGTGGGCAGCATGAATATCATGTTCAAGATCGACGGGAAAGTCTACACCGCCGCCTGCACGGGCACCGTGCTGCCCGGCGTCACCCGCCGCAGCTGCATCGAGCTGCTGAAGGACTGGGGCTATGAGGTCGTCGAGGGCCCCCTGGCCATCGCGGACGTGATGAAGGCGGGCCACGAGGGCAAGCTGGAGGAGGTCTTCGGCACCGGCACCGCCGCCGTGGTCTCCCCGGTGAAGGAGCTGGACTGGAAGGGCGACAAGGTCTTCATCAACGACGGGAAGATCGGCCCCGTGACCCAGAAGCTCTACGACACCATGACCGGCATGCAGTGGGGCAAGCTCCCCGACACCAAGGGCTGGATCGTCCCCGTGTGCAAGGGCTGAGGGCTTCCTTCCAAAATGGGATAAAAAAGGAGGGCGCGTGTTCGCGCCCTCCTTTTTCCGCTGTGCCGCGGGACTGCCTCACTGCATATTGCCGGTCATACTGTCCACGGCCTGGTCCACCGCCGTGCCCAGCTTGTGGATGCCCTGATCCACCTGCTTCTTCACGGTCCGGCGGCTGCTCTGGGGCGCCATCATCCCCGCCACCGCACCGGCGGCCATGCCGGCGCCGATGCCGAGGAAAAACCCGGTGCTCTTCTTCATCTTCATTCACTCCTTTTCCGTGCCCCACCAGTTTGCCCCGGAGGGGAGAAAAAATCCGCCGGACCATTTGCCAAAGCCCGCCAGACGCGGTATACTATGGAAAATAAATGTTTCTTTCTGGGAGGGACCGCCATGACTGCCATCTATCTCATCCGCCACGCCGAGGCGGAGGGCAACCTCTACCGCATCGCCCAGGGCCAGCACGAGAGCAATCTCACGGACCGGGGCTGGCGGCAGGTGAACGCCCTGGAGCGCCGCTTTGCGGACATCCCCATCGACGCGGTGTACGCCAGCGACCTCTACCGCACCCGGGCCACCGCCACGGCCGTTTACAGGCCCAAAAACCTGCCCCTGCGCCGCTGCCCGGGCCTCCGGGAGATCTGCGTGGGGGACTGGGAGGGCCGGACCTGGGGGGACATCATCCGCCGCACGCCGGAGGCCATGTCGGACTTCGGTAAGCGCATGGACCGCTGGTCCATCCCCGGGGCGGAGACCCCCGCGGAGGTGCTGGCCCGGGTCCGCTTCACGGTGGAGGACATCGCCCGGGCGAACCCGGGAAGGACCCTGGCCCTCTTCTCCCACGGCTACGCCATCCGCCTCCTGCTGGCGAACCTCCAGGGGATCTCCCTCCGGGACACCGGGGAGAAGATGCCCACCGGGGACAACACCGCCGTGTCCCTGCTGGAGTGGGACGGGGAGCGCCTCCGGGTGGTCTTCATGAACGACAACCGCCACCTCCAGACCCCCGAATACCTGGCCGGGGAGAAGCCCGCCAAGGCAAAGCGGGCCTACGCCCTGGAGCCGGGACTGTGGTTCCGTCCCCTGGAGGGCGGGGCGGAGCGCCTGTCCGCCGCCTGGGCGGAGGCGGGGGAGGCCGGGCCGGTTCCCGCCGCCTCCCTGACCCTGGAGGGGCTTCTGGGGGAGGAGGCTGTGGGCCTGCTCCATATGACTCCGGAAACCGGGCGGATTTCCCTGGCCTACATCCGTCCGGACTGTCGCCGCCGGGGCTTCGGCGTCCAGCTCCTGGGCCAGGCGGTACAGCGTACCCGGGAGCGGGGCGGAGAGGAGCTGTCCGCCCTGCGGACCCCCGGCGGGCCGGGGGAGGCGTACCTCCGGGACTGCGGCTTCGCGCCGGAGGAGGGGACACGGGAGGGCCGGAGGCTCTGGCGGAAATCCATCGGCTTTGACCCGGAGATCTGAGGGGCCGTAAAGACTCCGTAAATACTTTGTCCGCCCGCCAAATTTCGGCAAGGTTAGGGTTGACAAAACGTGTATGATTCCCTATAGTGGTCTCACAGCTCATGGCTTCGTAAAAGGGAGTAGCTTACGTTTCAAACGTGGCGCGGCTCGTCATCACGATGGTTTCACCGCCATCCGGGCCCGCTGAAAAGCGAGACTTTTATCCCGTGGGACAACTGCCGGTTTCCGGCGTTGCCCCGGGGGATAGAGGTCTCGCTGAATTTTTGGAAAGCGGTGAACATTATGGAAATCTGGATCACGGTGCTGTTGTTTTTGCTGGGCCTGCTTTTGATCATCAAGGGCGGCGACTGGTTCCTGGACGGGGCGGTCTGGATCGCGGAGGCCACCGGTGTGCCCCGGTTCATCATCGGGGCCACCATCGTCTCCCTGGCGACCACTTTGCCGGAGCTGACGGTCTCCGTCACCGGCACCCTTCAAGGGGAGGTGGACCTGGCGGTGGGCAACGCCGTGGGGTCCGTCACGGCGAACCTGGGGCTTATCTTAGGCATCTCCCTGGTGTGCATCCCCTCGGCGGTAAAGCGGGCCCAGTTCCAGCTGAAGGCCCTGCTGATGGTCCTGGGCGCGGCGCTGCTGCTGGTGCTGAGCCGGGGCGGCACGCTGAGGGCCCTGCCGGGCCTGTCGCTGTTCGTCATCTTCGCCGTCTATCTCTGGAGCAACCTCCGGGACGCCAAAGCGGGCATGGCGGAGGAACGGGAAGCCCATCCCAAACGCCGCACCATCTCCCGGCGGCAGATGGTGGAAAAGCTCTTCCTCTTCGCCCTGGGCATCACGGCCATCGTCATCGGCTCCCAGCTGCTGATCAACTACGGAAGCGAGCTGGCCCTGCTGATGGGAGTGCCCGCCAGCATCATCGGCGTGACCATGGTGGCCATCGGAACCTCCCTCCCCGAGCTGGTGACCACCCTGACGGCCATCGCCAAAAAGGAAGCCTCCATGTCCGTGGGCAACATCATCGGGGCCAACGTCATCGACCTGACCATGATCCTGCCCATCTGCTCCGCCGTCAGCGGCGGGGCGCTGACCATCGGGGCTCAGACCACGGCCCTGGATCTGCCAGCCTGCCTGCTGATCTGCTGCGTGGCGGTGATCCCGCCCCTGGTGACGGAGCGGTTCTACCGCTGGCAGGGCGTCGTCATGCTGGGCCTGTACGCGGGCTATGTGGTGCTTCTGGTGACCTGAGCTACTTTTCTTGAAAGATATGGGGCCTCTTGGCGGCTTTGCCGCTTAGAGGCCCCGTATATCCGAAGGGTAAAAGTAGCCAAAAGAACTTTGGCGCGCTCTGGCTGCCCGGTGTTTATCCGGGCTGGAGCGACGGCAACGAAAGAGGTCCGGAGCGAAACAGCTCCGGGCCTTTCCCTTTTTGTTCAGGACTCCCCGTCCTCCTCCAGCAGCCGCAGCCCCGCCAGGTCCGTCACCGGCAGGGAGAACACCACGGCCTGGGCCTTGGTCTGCATCCCCGCCTGGGTCATGACGGCCTTCATAATGGGCTTCCGGTCCGCCTCCTTGGCCAGGATGAAGACAATCTCCTTCTCCGCCGCCAGGGACACGCCCAGAAATTTCCTCGCCAGCTCCGTTCCCGTGCCCTTGGCGTGGATGGTGGTGCCTCCGGCGGCCCCGGCGGAGCGGGCGGCGTCCATCACCTGGTCGGTGTGGCCCCGGTTGGCGATGACCACGATGAGCTCGTGGGTGATGTCACGTTCCATGTCCTCGTCCTCCTCCGCCTGCCATGACAGCAGATAGTCCCTGGCCCGGGCCCCGCCGATGCTGGAAATGGGCACGGCCATCAAGATCCCCCGCCCCGGTACGTCCAGCCACAACTCCCGGGCGGCCTTCCGCACCAGGCGCCTCGACCGGGGGGCCGCCAACAGCAGTACGGCCTTCTCCGTGGCCTCCAGCCCCAGGTAGTCCAGCACCTCCGTGGCGGCGGTGCCCTGTCCCAGGGCGGAGAGGACCAGCGTGGCCCCCCGGGCCTGGAACCAGGCGGCGAACTCCCCGCCCCGGCTCCGGTCCGTGATGACAATCATGAGGTCGGCTCTGTCCATGGGCGGTCCTCCTCTCTCAAAGCGCCCGGGCGCTCAAATTCAATACGCGAGGTCGATGATCTCCTCGTCCTCCGCCGCCTGGGCCAGCTGGGCCTTCAGCTTCCACTGATACACGAGGCCCAGGAGCTGGATGGTGAGCAGCGGCGTCATAGCCACCATGGACACCACGCCGAAGGCGTCGGTGACGATGTTTCCCCCCAGGGCCTCGCAGGCCCCCATGGCGAAGGGGAGCAGGAACGTGGCCGTCATGGGCCCCGAGGCCACGCCGCCGGAGTCGAAGGCGATGGAGGTGAAGATCTTCGGCACGAAGAAGGACAAAACCACCGCCAGCAGATACCCGGGGACCAGAAAGGCGAAGATGGAGACCCCCGTCAGCACCCGCACCATAGCAAGGCCGATGGATGCCGCCACGCCGATGGACAGGCTGGCGCTCATGGCCCCGCCGGGGATGGCCCCGGAGGTGATCTCCTCCACCTGCTTATTCAGCACGTGGACCGCCGGTTCCGCCTGGACGATGAACCAGCCCATCAGCATGCCGATGGGAATCAGCAGCCAGTTGAAGGGCAGGGAGGCGATCTGGCGGCCCAGGTAGGTGCCCGCCGGGAGGAAGCCCACGTTGACCCCCGTGAGGAACAGCGCCAGGCCGGCGTATGTATAGAGGAGACCGATGACGATCTTCCAGACCTTCTTCCGTTTCAGCCGCAGGGCGATTACCTGGAACAGGCCGAAGAAGGCGGCGATGGGAAAGAGGCTTTTGAAGACCTCCGCGGCGTACTCCGGGAGGGCGGAGAGGAACAGGCCCCCCAGCTCCCGGCTGTCCGCCGCCTGGGGCATGGCGGAGGGGTGATAGGCCCCGGAGGCGGGGTAGATCATCGCCAAAACCAGCACCGCCAGAATGGGTCCCACGGAGCACAGGGCCACCAGGCCGAAGCTGTCCTGGGCGGCGTTCTCGTCGCTTCGGATGGAGGACACGCCAAGCCCTAAGGCCATGATGAAGGGCACGGTCATGGGGCCGGTGGTGACGCCGCCGGAGTCGAAGGCCACGGCCAAAAAGTCCCCCGGCACGAAGAACGCCGCCAGGAGGAACACCGCCGCGTAGGACCCGATCAGCAGCCACTGGAGGGAGATCTGGAACAGGATGCGCAGCAGGGCCACCACCAGGAAGACCCCCACCCCGGCGGCCACGGCCCCCACCAGCACGGCGTTGGGGATGCCGGGGACCTGGGAGGCCAGGACCTGGAGATCCGGCTCGGAGATGGTGACCACCACGCCGATGAGGAAGCTGACGGAGACGATGACCCAGAGCTTCCGGGAGCTTGCCATGTGGGTGCCCACCTGTTCGCCGATGGGGGTCATGGCGGCCTCCGCCCCCAGGGTGAAGAAGCCCATGCCCAAAATCAGCAGCACCGCCCCCGCCAGGAAGGCCAGCAGCGCGTCCACCGGCAGGGGGGCCACGGTGAGGCAGAGCACCAGCACGATGGCCGTGATGGGCAGCACGGAGGCAAGGGCCTCCCGGACCTTTTCTCCCAGGACGGTCTTCGTCCGGCCCATCCGGTCCTTCCAGCGTCCAAGCCTGCCCACGCCTCCCGCCTCCTCTCCAAGCGCAAATCAGAATATGGTCTATCTTAGCACAAAACCGGCCTCTTCCGCAAGGAACCCCGGAGTTCTTTACAGGAAATTTACACCTTTTGGCCGGGCTGAAAAAAGCGGTTGCATTTCCGCCCGCTTTCCAGTAGAATGTATGTTTGACAGCACTGTCGGAAATCCCAGCGGCTCCGCCGCTGAAACACGAGGTATTACCATGAACACAAAAGAAGTCAGCGAGCTCCGCCGCCGCTTCCGGCCGGAGAAGAGCGCCGTCAGCCGGGTCTACGGCTGCTATGTCAACGGCTCCAGCCGGGAGATCATCTCCTATCTGGACGAGTCCCTGGGGAACATGCCCCTGGAGGAGGCGGAGAAGTACTTAAGCCTGCTGAAAAAATCCCTCTCCGGGGCCCTGGGAAAGAATCTCATCGACGTGGTCTTCTCCACGGCCCAGGTGATGGACAGCGACGAGCACCGCCTCCTCTCCGCCCTGCGGGAGTCCGGGCTCAAGGACGGGGAAATCCGGGAGACCTTCTACCGCACGGTCATCGACGCCCTGGACATGGGGGACAGCAACTACCTGATCCTCCTGGCCCACGACGCCTATGACGTGCCCCATCGGGGGAAGGACGGGGAGACCGACCCCGACCGGTCCGAGGAGGTGTTCTCCTACATCCTATGCAGCGTCTGCCCGGTGAAAAACTGCAAGATGGAGCTGGGCTATTTCCCCGGGGAGAACGAGTTCCACAGCTGCGCCGCCGGGCAGGTGGTCTCCGCCCCGGAGCTGGGCTTCCTCTTCCCCGCCTTTGACGGCCGGGCGGCGAATATCTACAACGCCCTCTTTTATTCCCGGAAGCCGGACCAGATCCACCAGGAGTTCCTGGACGCGGTGTTCCGCACGGAGCCCCCCATGTCCGCCGCCGAGCAGCGGGAGGCCTTCGAGGGGGCCCTGGCCGGGGCGCTGGAGGAGGAGTTCAGCCTGGAGGTGGCCCAGGCCGTCCACGGGCGGCTTTTGGAGAAGATCGAGGCGAACCGTGAGGACAAGGAGGCGGAGCCCCTGGCCCTCTCCGCCGGGGAGGTGGGCGGCATCCTCCGGGACTGCGGCGTGGCAGAGGAAAAGGCGGCGGCGTTCACGGAGCAGTGCGGCCGGGCCTTCGGCGGCGCGGCGCTGAATCCGGAGAACCTCATCGACGTGAAGCGCTTTGACGTGAAGACGGAGCACGCCGCCATCTCCATCGACCCGGCCTACAGCTATCTGGTGGAGACCCGGGTCATCGACGGGCGGAAGTACCTGCTGATCCCCGCCGGGGAGGGCGTGGAAGTCAACGGCCTCCCCGTGGGCCTGGAGGCGGAGACGCCGGAAGTATAACAACCAGCCCCCGGCTTTCCGCCGGGGGCTGGTTGTTATCTCGGTTGCCGTCGCTTCGGCCCGGTCTATTGCCGGACTGCCAGAGCGAGATAAAGTTCTTTGGATACTTTACCCTCCGGGTATACGGGGCCTCTAAACGGCAAAGCCGCCAAGAGGCCCCATATCTTTCAAGAAAGTATCATGCCTGCAGGTTGATCTCCCCGCCGGTGGCGGCGGGGGGCAGCTCCTCGGGCAGGGCCATGGCGGCGCTGTCCGCGGCGTACTGCTGGGCCACCGATTCCATGGAGGGCTGGATGGAGGAGGCCAGCTTCTGGGCCTGCTCCCGGAGCTCCATGTCCACGGCGGCGATATGAGACTGCATTCGGTTGTCCACTTCCGCCTCCCGGAGATAGCCGGACTCCCGGATCCGCCGCATGGCCTGCTTGCGCAGCAGCTCCTGCTTCTGGCGGCGGGCCTCCCGGGTCCGCTTCTCCTGTATCAGTTTTTTCTGCCGGTCCTGGGCGAGCTTCTCCCGGTCCAGCTCCCGGTTCTTCTTCCCCGCCCGCTGGACGGCCTTCTGGAGCTGGTTGATGGCGGCCTGGATGCGCTTGGCGTTGTCCGGGTCCGTCTGCTTGGCGGCCTTCAGCCGGGCAATCTGCCGCCGGGCGTATCCGGCGGCGGCGTTGACCTCCGAGGGCCGCTTCGCCCGGGCCAGCCGGGAGTACGCCTCCATGGGCGCGTCGCCGTAGCGGGGCTTGGGCTTGATGGCGTTGAATTTCTCCCGGGTGGCCTCCGCCTTTTCCCGGGCGTCCCGCATCATCTCGTAGAGGTCGGGACCGGCGTCCTTCTTCTCCGCCGCCTGGGCGGCGCTTTGGGACTGCCGGCTCTGCCAGGAGGACGCCCCGGTGGAGACGGCGCTGTTTACTTGCATGCTGCCCATGGCGGGGCCTCCTTTCCTGGATATCTGCGGTTACGCCCGCAGGTTCATGCTCAGCGCCCCATACTGGGGGAAGCGGCTGAAATACCCGCCGGGGTAGAGCTGAAGGTTTTTCAAAAACTGGTTTACAGCCTCCTGTGCGCCGCCGGATTGCCCGGAGAATTTCAACAGGCCGGCCACGTTTTTCAGGTCGTCCTTGGAAAAGTTGTAGGTAAAGTCGGTGCTTTGATACCTCCACGTTCCGCTCACATCCCTATAGGCGGCCCAAGTGGTGCCCTTTGTGGGATTCGTGGGGTCAAAGCCCTTCCCGGCGTAATCGATCACGGTTTCGGTGCCGTCCGGCGCGATCATAGTCAGGGATGTTACAACACCGTCTCCGTCGTTTCCGCCGGACTGGTAGAACCAGCGGAAGTCCTTGGGCGGGGCCTGGTCCGGGTCCTTGACAAACTGGTCGTCTACGTTGAAGTGGTTGGACAGAGCGGAGTTGAAATTATAGTAGAGGTTCAGGCCCTTGGCCTTGTAATCCGGGACAGAGACCGTGTCCTCCCAGCCCCGATCTTCCGCCATGGCGGAAAATTTCTCCGTCAGGGCGGAGACGGCCTCCTCGCTCTTGTAGTAATAGTCAGAATTATAGTATTTCCAATTCCGCTGGGCGTTCATTTCCCCGGTGACGTACTGTTTTCCCTCGGCGTTGTTCCGGTTCACGGCCTCGTCCAGGACCATGCGGCGGAACTCGCCGTAAAAGGTCTCCTGAAAGGCGGGGCCCATCATCCCGCCCCATAAGGGCATGGGGTATCCCCGGTCCTTGCAGGCATCCATAAGCTGGCCGGACAGGTCCTGATAGACGCCGGAGAGTTCCTCCGCGGACATGGTTCCGTCAAAAAATTTGCCGATGGCTGTTTCCGCCTGCTGGTAGACCTCCTGCTTGGCGTCGGAAATCAAGGGGCTTTTGCTCATGGCGAAGTCGCTGAAGGCAGCCCGGAACCGGTCCTTCTGCTCCACCTCCGTGGGGTTGAAGACGACGCAGTTGTCCTGGAACTTCTGAATCTCCTCCGGGTCCGTCACTTTTTTAAGCTGGCTCGTTACATTTTTAAAAGTCCATTTTCCAAACCGCACATACTCGCCAAGACCGGCGGAACCGTTGATCTGGTCCATATCCCCTGGTACTCCTTCGTGAAATTTGTGAAAGCTCTATATTACTTATATCGGCACAACGCCGGAAAAGTGAAGGGACCGGCGGAAATTTTTGGGGAAGCGCTACATCGGCTTCAAATTTTGGTTGAGCCGGTCCACCATCCAGGCGAGCCGCCGCTCCCGTCCGGCGTCCGTCTTCGCATCAAAATAGGCTCTTGCATAGGTTTTCTTCACCGATAAGGACATGGCCTGAAAATTCGCACAGGCGGGCTCATGACCCTCCAGCAAGGCAAGCACCTGGGCGACGTCCTCCTCCGTGACCGCCGGGGGCTTTGGGGCGTACCACCGGCCGTCCCGCTTGGCCTCCTCGATCTTCGCTCTGCCGAACTCGGTCATCAGCCCCCGCTCTTCCAGGCGTTCGGCCAGCGCCTTGTTTTTCTCCGACCACTTGCTCTTCTCCCGACGCTTTGAAAAGTATTTCCGGTAAGTCTTACGGTCGATGCTCTGCATCTGCCCGTCAATCCATCCAAAGCAGAGGGCCTCCTCCAGCGCCTCTCCCGCTCTGATCGTGTTCGGTCCCCCGGCCTTGCCAAACAGAAGCCAGACGCCCTCGTCCGACTGGCAGTGTTCCCAAAGCCACTGCCGGAATTCCTCCCTGTTTGCAAATTCCAGAATTTCGCTCATCCCGCGCCCTCCTCCTTTTCATTTTCATTTTATCCATGGAAGCCGTGCGGCTGCCGTCTATCGATTTCACTTTACCCCAGGCGCCGCGGAATGTCAACGTGGGCCTCACAAGCCCGCCCCGGCGCAAAGGGTCCCGGCGGTCCCGGCGGTTCTTCGATTTCCGGTAGATTTTTTCACAAATCCGTGGTATGCTGGACTATCATCTCTCCGAAAGGAGGCCCATCCATGACGTTGCCTGAGCTCCTGGCGGCGTACCCCGCCGCCGGGACCTTCTATACCGCCTTCGTCCGCTTCCTCTTCCCGGTCCTGGCGGGGGCCATTCTCTATCGAGCCGTCAAGTCCCTCCTCCGGGCCCCCCACACGCCGGAGACCTGGGGCCAGCTGAGCCTCCCCGGCGGCGGCTCCGTCCCCCTCACCCACTGGGAGAACATCCTGGGCCGGGGGAAGAACGCTGACGTGCGGCTGAACTACCCCAGCGTCTCCCGCCAGCACGCCGCCCTCTGCCGGAATGAGGAGGGGGAGTGGACCCTGTACGACCTGGACTCCAAGGGCGGGGTGCTGCTGAATGGGGAAAAGGTGGAGGACTCCGCCCCCGTCCGGATGGGGGACACGATCGACCTGGGGGGCGTGCCGTTGCTGTTTCTGCCCCAGACCGTGGAGGAGCGGGAAGAGCAGGAGGCAAAGCGCCGGGCGGAGCGCCCCGCCGCCATGTGGCCCTCCTTCCTCTGGCTCACCGTCTTTCAGCTGCTGGCCTGTGTCCAATTGATGATTGCCGCCGGGGAGGACGCGTCCCCCAACCTGCCCCTGGCCTTCCTGGGGCTGACGGCGGTGATGTGGCTCTACGCCGCCGCCCTGCGGCTGTTCCGCTGCGTGGGCTTTGAGATGGAGACCATCGCCTTTTTCCTCTCCACCCTCTCCCTGTCGGTCACCGCCTCCAGCGCGCCGGGGAGCCTCTATAAGCAGCTCCTGGCAGTGGTGCTGGGGCTGGCGCTCTTCCTCACCCTGGGGCTCTTTCTCCGGGACCTGGGCCGGGTCCAGCGGAACCGCTGGGTCATGGCGGCGGCCTCCATTGGGCTTCTGGCGGTGACGCTGGCGCTGGGAAACCGGAAATACGGCGCGGTGAACTGGATCTCCCTGGGCCCGTTGAGCTTCCAGCCCTCGGAGATTGCCAAGATCTGCTACATCTTCGCCGGGTCCGCCACGCTGGAGCGGCTGTTCCGCAAGCGGAACCTGACCCTTTTCATCGTCCTCACCGGCCTCTGTGTGGGGCTTCTGGGTCTGATGAGCGACTTCGGCACGGCGGCGATCTTCTTCGTCACTTTCCTGGTGCTGGCCTACCTCCGCTCCGGGGACTTCGCCACGCTCTCCCTCATCTGCGGCGGGGCGGTGTTCGGGGCGGGCATCATCGTGAAGTTCAAGCCCTACATTCTGGATCGCTTCGCCGCCTGGGGCCATGCCTGGGCGGACCCGGCGGGCCGGGGGTATCAGCAGACCCGCACCATGTCCGCCGCGGCCTCCGGGGGCTTACTCGGCATGGGGGCGGGGAACGGCTGGCTCCACCGGGTTCCGGCGGCGGACACAGACCTGGTGTTCGGCATGCTCTGCGAGGAGTGGGGGCTGGTCATCGCCTTCTTTGCCGTGGGGGCCATTGCGGCCCTGGCGTTCTTCACCGTCCGGGCCTGCCGGGCGGGGCGGAGCAGCTTCTATTGCCTGGCCGCCTGCGCCGCCGGGTCATTGCTGGTGTTCCAGACCTGCCTGAATGTGTTCGGCTCCGTGGATATTCTGCCGCTGACGGGGGTGACCTTTCCCTTCGTCTCCAACGGCGGCTCCGCCATGATGTCGGCCTGGGGCCTGCTGGCCTTTTTGAAGGCCACGGACACAAGGGAGAACGCGAGCTTTGCGATCCGGCGGGGCGGCGGACGCCGCGCCGCCGGACGGAAGGAGGCCGGTCATGAAAAAAATTGAGAACCGGGCGGTGGTGTGCCTGCTGCTGGCCCTGGCGCTGGCGGTTGGGATGGCGTTCTTCCTCTTCCGGTACCTCACCCAGGGGGGAAGCTGGGCCTCCTCCGCCTTTAACCGTCACCTCTACAACGCCCAGGGCCAACTCACCGCCGGGACGGTGCTGGACCGGGACGGGGACGTGCTGTCCTCCGCCGAGGACGGAAAGCGGACCTACTACGACAGCGAGACCGTCCGGAAGGCCACCCTCCACGCCGTGGGGGACCTTCAGGGGAACATCGGCACCGGGGCGCTGAACGCCTTTGCCGACAAGCTGACAGGCTGGAACCTCGTGGGCGGGGCGTTTGGCGCGGACCGGGGCGGAGAGCTGACCCTGACCATCGACGCCCGGTACAACTATGAGGCGTACCAAGCCCTGAACGGCCACGCCGGGACGGTGGCCGTGTACAACTACAAGACCGGGGAGGTCCTCTGCATGGTCTCCGCCCCCAGCTACGACCCGCTGCATGTCCCGGAGGACATCGAGACCAGCGACCGCTGGAAGGGGGCCTACCTGAACCGCTTCCTGTCCTCCGCCTTCACCCCCGGTTCCGTTTACAAGACCGTCACCCTGACGGCGGCGCTGGAGAGTCTGCCGGACCTGGAGAGCCGGACCTGGAACTGCGCCGGGTCCGTCCAGATCGGGGAGGAGACCATCGTCTGCTCCGGCGTTCACGGAGAGCAGGACATCGCCGCCGCCTTCGCCAACAGCTGTAACGCCGCCTTCGCCGAGATCGCCGTGGAGCTGGGGGCGGAGACCCTCCGGAAGTACACGGAGCAGGCGGGCCTCACCTCCAGCTGCCGCCTGGACGGCCTGTCCACCGCCAGGGGCTCTTTTGACTGGGACCTGGACGACGGCCGCCTGGGCTGGGCGGGGGTGGGCCAGGACAAGGACCTGGTGAACCCCTGCGCCCTGATGGTCTACATGGGGGCCGTTGCGAACGGAGGAAAAGCGGCGGAGCCCTACCTGATTTTAAAGACCAGAAACGGCCTGGGCATCCCCTCCCTGCCTCGCCTGACCAGCCGGACCGGGACCCTCGTCCGCCGGGACACGGCGGAACGATTGACGGAGCTGATGGCCGGGAACGTGGAGAGGACCTACGGCCAGAGCCGTTTCCCCAATATGGACCTCTGCGCCAAGTCCGGCACCGCCGAGGTGGGAGAGGGCCAGAGCCCCCACGCCTGGTTCGCCGGCTTCCTGCGGAACGAGGACGCGCCCTACGCCTTCGTGGCGCTGGTGGAAAACGGCGGCGGCGGCAGCAGCGTGGCGGGAAACGTGGCCGCGCGGGTGCTGGACGTCATGGTCAACGGCTACGAGAAATGACAACTATTTGTAAAATCAGATAGGAAATTGACGGAGGGTATACGAATGAAGCGAAAAAACTCCCTGCTTTTGCAGGGCGTGAAGCAGCTGAACCTGGGGGCCATCGTCTCCGGCATCGGCTTTCTGCTGTACCTGGGGACCGCCGCTTTGGGCTGGCAGGGCGCGGCGGACGTGCTGAGCCTGGCCTTTGCCCTGGTATCCCTGTACGTCTTCGCCTCCGTGGCGGCGGGGCGGAGGCGGGACAGGGAGGCGGTGAGCTATAACCTCCTCTGGGGCCAGGGGGCCCTGGCGCTGCTGACCTGCCTGTGCGCCGCGGCCACCCTCCGGGAGAGGCTGGGGATGTAAAAAAGGGGCCCGGGAATGATTCCCGGGCCCCTTTCACCGTTAAAACGGTCAGCAGCAGCAACCGCCGCAGGGGACGCGCTTCACACAGTCCGCGCTGATCTGGGGCGGGATGCTCATGGTCATGGCGCCGCTGTACTGGATGCAGACGCACTCGCCCGGACGGAAACAGCAGGCGTCGTTGGTATGGACCAGCACCTCCTGGCAGCCGCACAGGTCGCAGACCAGCAGGTCGCAGCAGTTCACCCGCAGGACGCGGGCGTTCATCGTGACGGGCTCCCGGCACTCGGCGCGCTCGGTGCACTCGTTGCAGACAGGTTCCATAAGAGGACCTCCTTATTCCATAAGATGTATTCCATCCTATGCGCAAGGGGGCTCAGAGGTCCCGGAAGCGCTCCTCGAACCGCTGGCGGGCGTATGCGTCCACCTCTTCCCGGAGGGCCCGGTAGGCGGCCAGCAGGGCCTCCGCCTCCGCCGTCAGGGCCGCGCCGCCGCCGTGGCGGCCCCCGATGGTGCTGTCCAGCAGCTTGCGGCCGAAGGCGTCCTCGGCAGTGCGGACGATGCGCCACGCCTTGGAGTAGGCCATACCCATGGATCCCGCCGCCGCCCGGAGGGAGCGCTTCTCCCGGACCTCCTCCAGCAGCGCGGCCACGCCGGGCCCAAAGCGCCGCTGGCCCTCCCCGTCCAGCAGGCGGAGGGTGACGGCAAGGCGGAGGTCAGGATTAGTCTTCATAAGGATCCTCCTCCCGGCTGGTCAGAATCAGCTGGCCGTTTTCGTCGAACCTGTAGTGCTCCGTGACCCACAGAGACCCGGCGGGGCCGTCTTTATACTCTGCAGTAAGCTCCCCCGTCTTCGGATGGACCTCCGCCCCCTGGAGGGTGAAGGCGTAACGGTATTGCTCCGCCTCGGCATCCCATATCCAGTAGTAATACGGGATCGTGTTGTTGCAGGGCCAGCCGAACAGGCCGAAATCCGTATTGCCGTCGAAATTCAGGTCCAGGGCCTCCATGGTCTCCTCCGGGACCCAGCACTCGGTGTAGTCGTAGAACTCCTCTGCCATACCCTCGCCCCACTCGGCCTCGATGGCCTCCCGAGCCGGGATGGTTTGGAGAAGTTCCTCTCCGTCGTACACCCGGACCTGCCGGACGCCTACGCTGTATTCGTCCACTTTCTTCCCCACGGCCTCCAGCGTCAGCGTCCGCCCGCCGGCCAGCGGCGCGTCCAGGGTCAAAAGGACTTGGTCCTCCGAGGGGACATCCGAAGATTTCTCCTCCGGGGCGGCGGCCGTCGGGGCCTCCTGGACCGGCAGGGCATCCTCCGTCTCCGCCTGAGCGGGGGCTGTCGGTGCGGCGCAGGCGGAGAGCAGCAGCAGGGCCAGCGTTAAAATCAGCAAATGGCGCATACTCACGATCCCTTCTCATCAAGATCAACTGGACCCAATATAACAGGTTTTCCGCCGGAAGTGGTAACAAAAAAGTGACAGTTTTCCCTGGGGGCCGTCCCCGCCTGGAAATCAAACCCAGCTTGACATCAAGCCATCCCGGCGGTATCATGATATACAGGAAAAAATCGGCTCTGCCGGTGAAATTCGTCAGGAGGGTTTTCCTATGGAGAAAAAGGTAAAGAGAATCGGCGTCCTCACCAGCGGCGGCGACGCGCCGGGCATGAACGCGGCGGTACGGGCGGTGGTCCGGGCCTCCATTGCCCGGGGCATCAGCTGCATCGGCATCCGCCGGGGCTGGAACGGCCTCATTACCAGCGACTTCGTCCCGCTGACCTCCTCCAGCGTCAGCCACATCATCAACAAGGGCGGCACTATGCTCTACACCGCCCGGAGCCTGGAGTTCATGGAGGAGGCGGGCCGGGCCAAGGCCCTGGCCACCTGCCGCCTGCTGGGCCTGGACGGCATCGTGGCCATCGGCGGCGACGGCACCTTCCGGGGGGCCCTGGCCATCTCCCGCCAGGCCGCCAAGGACGGCATGAGCCTCCGGGTGGTGGGCATTCCCGCCACCATCGACAACGACATCGGCTGCTCCCACTACACCATCGGCTTCGACTCCGCCTGCAACACGGCCATCGAGTGCATCGACAAGCTGCGGGACACCATGCAGTCCCACGAGCGCTGCTCCGTGGTGGAGGTCATGGGCCGCCACGCGGGGTACCTTGCCCTCTACGTGGGCATCTCCGTGGGCGCCACCGCCGTGCTGATCCCCGAGCGGGAGCCGGACTTCGAGCGGGACATCGTGGAGAAGATCCGCCGGGCCCGCCTGGCGGGCACCACCCACTACATGGTGGTGGTGGCCGAGGGCGCGGGCAGCGCCATCGAGATCAGCCAGCGCATCCACGAGGAGCTGGGCATCGATCCCCGGGTGACGGTGCTGGGCCACATTCAGCGGGGCGGCTCTCCCTCCGCCCGGGACCGGGAAACCGCCAGCCGCATGGGCTACGAGGCGGTGAAGGTCCTGGCCGAGGGCGGGGGAAACCGCATCATCGGCATTCTGGACGGCCGCCTGACGGATTTGGACATGGAGGAGGCCCTGGCTATGACCAAGACCTTCCAGATGGACCGCTATCAGATCCTGGAGGCCCTGACCAACAGCTGCGGCCCTGATTTTTGATGAAACAAAGGGAGAATTTTATGGAAAAAGTAAGACTGGGCCGCACGGAGCTGATGGTGACCAAGACGGCCTTCGGCGCCCTGCCCATTCAGCGGATTTCCAAGGCCGATGCGGTGAAGCTGGTCCGCCGGGCCTATGAGGCCGGGATCAACTACTTCGACACCGCCAACATGTATACCGACAGCGAGGAAAAGCTGGGCGAGGCCCTGGAGGGCGTGCGGCAGAACGTCGTCATCTCCACTAAGAGCGGCGGCGGGGACAAGAAAACCGTCCTCAGTCACATTGAGCAAAGCCTCCGGTCCCTGCGGACGGATTACATCGACCTCTTCCAGTTCCATAACCCCGCCAAACTGCCGGACATCCACGATCCGGACGGCCCCTTCGCCGCCGCCCTGGAGATGAAGGAAAAGGGCTATATCCGGCACATCGGCATCACAAACCACCGGCTGTTCATCGCTCAGGAGGCCATCGCCTCCGGGAACTTCGAGACCCTCCAGTTCCCCTTCTGCTACCTGACCACCGAGAAGGAGCTGGGGCTGGTGGAGGACTGTAAAAAGGCCGACATGGGCTATATTGCCATGAAGGGCCTCTCCGGCGGGCTTCTGAGCAACGCCGAGGCGTGCTACGCCTTTATGCGGGAGTTTCCCAACGTAGTGCCTATCTGGGGCATCCAGCACGAGTGGGAGCTGGACCAGTGGCTGGAGCTCAGCCAGCGGGACCCCCATATGACCCCCGAGCTCAAGGCCGTCATCGAAGCGGACCGGAAGGAGCTAGTGGGCAGCTTCTGCCGCTCCTGCGGCTACTGCCTCCCCTGCGCCGCGGGGATCGACATTCCCCAGGCGGCCCGGATGTCCGCCCTGCTGCGCCGGTCGCCCTACCAGCCCTACATGTCCGACGAATGGCACGCCAAGATGCACAAGATAGAGGAATGCGTCCACTGCGACGCCTGCAAAAGCCGCTGCCCCTACGGGCTGGACACCCCGAACCTGCTGGTGGAGATGCTGAGGGATTACGACGCGTTCTACGTGGCGCACCACAACGACGCCTGAGCAGAACAGGACAAGAAAAAGGGTCCCCTTCCTCTGTGGGAAGGGGACCCTTTTCGCGGGGACGGGCCCCTGTGGAAAAGGGAGCAGGGAGGAACGCTTCCTCCCGGCCCTGAGGTCCGTTCCGGGGCTTACTTTTTCAGCTGCTTCTGGAGCCAGTCCTTCCCGTCCACAAAGCGGGAGACGATGAAGCAGGTCACGTAGTCTCCGGCGGCGTTGATCATGGTGGCAGGGGGGTCCACCAGGTTGCCGATGACCACCAGGATGGGGAAGGCGATCTCCATCTGGGCGGGGAAGAAGATGGAGCAGATGATGTACTCGCCAATATACCCGCCGCCGGGGACGCCGCTCATGCCCACGGAGCTGAGGACCGCCACCAGCACCACGGGAATCAGCATCCCCAGGTCCAGCCGCTGGCCGAAAACCCCCAGCACAAAGGCGATCTTCAGCACACAGGAGAAGCAGGACCCGTCCATGTGCATCGTGGCCCCCAGGGGCAGCACCATGTCCGCCACGTCCTTGCGGATGCCGGTGTCGGCGGCCTCCTCCATGTTGGTGGGGATGGTGGCAACAGAGGAGCAGGTGCCCAGGGACACCACGGCGGGCTTGGTGATGTGCTGGAACATGACCCGGATGGCACCCTTGCCGCCGCCGAACCAGGCGAAGAGGGGCCAGGCGGTGAAGATGTAGACGAAGCAGAGGGGATAGTACACCGCCAGGGCCCGGGCGTAATTCTCGGTAATCTGGGGGCCGTAGGTGGCCACCAGGTCCGCGAAGAAGCCGAAGAAGGCGATGGGGGCATAGTAGGTGATGATCTTCACGAACTTCAGCATGACCCCGGCCAGGTCGTCCAGGAAGCGGCCCACGGGGGTGTCCTTGCCGCCGTTGAGGTTCACGGCGAAGCCGAAGAGCAGGGAGAACACGATCAGGGGCAGCATGGCCCGGCGGGTCAGCAGGCCGCTGAAATCGCTGGCGGTGAAGAAGTTGACGATCATATCGGGGAGCGTGGCATACTCGCCGATCTCCTCGGCGGCCAGATTCGTCCAGGCGGCGGGCACCGGCGGGAAGACGACCATCAGCACGTACATGATGACGGCGGCAATGGCCCCGGTGACCACGAAGGTTCCCACGGTGACGCCCATGATCTTCCCCGCCCGCTTCCGGCTCTCCATGTTGGCCACAGCGCTGGAGATGGAGGCGAAGACCATGGGAACGACGACGCAGAACATCATGTTGATGAACACAGTGCCCAGGGGCTTGAGGACCGTGGCCCCGGTGCCGGAGATAACGCTTCCGTCCGCGTCCACCTCGGCGGGCCAGACCCAGCCCAGGATGGCGCCCAGGATCATGGCCCCCAGCATAATGGCTAAAAAGGCATAGTTCTTCGCGATGGATTTCTTTTCCATAATGTCCCTCCTGCTTTTTTGCACACAGAAATTAGTAGGTCAGCTCCTCGTCGGTAATTTCGCCCTTACAGACGACGTTGGTAGGCCCGGTGAGGCACAGCTCCGTAATCTGGCTGTCGGTCCGCTCCGCATCCACATACAGCGTCCCGCCGGTCATGTCCGCCCGGACCCGGTGCCCGCTGACCTTTCCCTGGAGGGTCAGCACCGCCGTGACGGACCCGGTGCCCGTGCCGCAGGCGTAGGTGAAGTCCTCCACTCCCCGCTCAAAGGTCCGTTCATAGAAGCGGTCCTCCCCGGTGAGCTCATAGAAGTTCACGTTGGCCCCCTTGGGGAAGACGGGGCTCCAGCGGATCTTCCGCCCCAGCTCCCGCAGCTCACCCTCGTCGGCGTTCAGGAGATTGTGGTAGGGGACCACCGCGTGGGGCAGGCCCGGGTTCCCCAGCTCCACGTAGGAGCAGGCGTACCGTACGCCGTCGATCTCCACCGGGCAGTCCAGCTTGATGGCGGCGGGGTCGTTGAGGCGGACCCGGTAGAGCCGCTGGTCAATCCGCCGGCCGAACACCATCCCGGCGGTGGTCTCCACGGCCTGGGCCTCTCCCGCCAGGCCGTTCTCGAAGCCGTAGCGGCAGATGCACCGGGCGCCGTTGCCGCACATCTCCCCCACGCTGCCGTCGGAGTTGAAAAACAGCATTTTGAAGTCGCCGCCCTGGTCCGCCGCCTCCACCACCATCAGCCCGTCGGCCCCGACGGACATGCGGCGCTCGCACAGCGTCCGGGCAATCTGCGGCAAAGCCTCCAAAGGCAAATGCTCCTCCAGGTTGTTCAGGATGATGAAGTCGTTTCCGGCCCCGTTCATCTTCCAGAATCTCATGGGTCCTTCCTCCTTGTCTGGTCCTTATTATAATCGCACTCTCCGCAAATGAATACCGGAGAATGTGCTGAAAACCTTGCAAAAAGTGCGAACAGTAAAGAGCGGCGTCGTTGACACGCCGGTGGAAGTATGTTATATCAGTATCAGGCGAGAGGGGAACGGCTTGACCTCCGTACATAGGAGGTGACAGCGTGACGGTTTTGGAAACGCTTGCGTTACTGAACCTTCTAGCCGTTGTGATTTTCGGCGTCATCAGCGCGATGACAAAGAAATAACCGCCCCCCAGCTATAGGAAGCGGCCAAATCTCCAAGCTCGAAACTTGACGAGGTTGAGCCGCGACCGTAGCCCCGGTCGCGCCCCTCTTGCCTTGATTATACCAGCCCTTCCCCGGGCTGTCAACTATAAAAATCCTCGGAAAGGAGGCCCCGCCATGCCCCGGAAAAACGCCCGAAACACCAAGGGCCGCATCATCTCCGCCGCCTGGAAGCTCTTCTACGAGCAGGGCTATGAGGACACCACCATCGAGGACATCGTGTTTGAGTCCGAGACCTCCAAGGGCTCTTTCTACCACTATTTCGACGGCAAGGACGCGCTGCTGGGCACCCTCTCCAACGTCTTTGACGAGAAATACGAAGAGCTGATTCCCGTCCTCTCTCCGGAGCAGGACGCCATTGAGAAACTGGTGTTTTTGAACCACGAGCTCTTCGCCATGATCGACGGGGGCATCTCCCTGGACCTGCTGGCCCGGCTCCTCTCCACCCAGCTGCTGACCCGGGGAGAGAAACACCTGCTGGACCGGAACCGGACCTATTTCAAGCTGCTGCGGAACATCATCGCCGAGGGCCAGCGGACGGGGCAGCTCCGGACGGACCGGACGGTGAACGAGATCGTGAAGGCCTACGCCCTCTGGGAGCGGGCCCTGCTGTACGACTGGTGCCTCTGCGGCGGGGAGTACTCGCTGGTTGCCTACACGGACGCCATGACCCCCACGTTCCTGGAGAGCTGGCGGGGGGCGGATAAAAAGGAGGCGGCGGTATGAGAGGACGGCGAGTACTTGCCTGGCTGCTGTGCGCCGCGCTGCTGGCCGGGTGCCAAGCGGACGCCGGGCCCGCCGCCGTGGACCCCATTCCCCAGGAGACCCTCTCCCTGGACCTGCGGGAGGCCCTGGAGGAGGAGTGGACGTCCTGGAACGCCTTGAGCGAGGAGGAACAGGTGATCTCCAGCCACACGCCCGGCTGGTGCCAGCGGGGCTTTGAGGATTGGGCGGCCTGCGAGGACTTCCTGGGCTTCTCCGTCCCCAATCCCCTGGAGGACTGTGACTGGCTGGAAAAGGGAACCTATGCGGCCATGCCCCTGGGCTTTCTGGACGCCCCCCGGGTGGACCTCCAGTGGGACGGCACGGAGGAGGGCTATGTGGACTGGATCAGAGCCGAGGCCGGATACCGCGCCGGCGAGACCCGGGTGATGCTCTCGGCCCTTTTGTACGGGGACCCCAGCAAGGCCAAGCACTCGGACAGGGACTGGACCCTGGACCTGGGGAAACAGACGGCGGACGGCGTGCTGCACGTGATCTCGGAGAACACGGAGCGGTACTGCTCCCGCACGGCCTACCTGATCCGGGACGGCGTGCTGTACGATGTCCACATCGTGGGGGAACCGGATGGAAGGACGGAGGTGGAGGAGACCCTGGAGCGGGCGCTGGAGACCTTTCCGGGGGACCCGGCGTGACCACTGTCCCTTCCCGGCAGGGTCGGATTGAGCCGCGTCAAGAGGGGATTTTACTTTCGGACGGGAATTTCCCCTAAAAATTGTACGGCTGAAAAGCCTTGTAATTCCGACATTTTAGTGAAATCTTACAGAACGAGGTGTAGACCGCATTCTATACCTCGTTCTGTCTTTCATTCTAGTGGAAAGTGTGCTATGATAGCACCCACTGAGAACGGAAAAGGAGAGAGATTTCATGTCTACCGCACAAATCTGCATTATGGGTACCATCATCGCGTACCTCTGTTTCGTCATCTTCACCGGAGTGATGATCGGCCGCCGCTCCAAGAAGAGCGCCGAGGGCTTCTACCTGGGCGGCCGGGGCATCGGCCCCCTGGTCACCGCCATGAGCGCCGAGGCCAGCGACATGAGCAGCTACCTGCTCATGGGCATCCCGGGCCTGGCCTATTTATCCGGCGTGGCCGACGCCAGCTGGACCGCCATCGGCCTGGCCGTGGGCACCTACCTGAACTTCCTTTTGGTTGCCAAAAAGCTCCGCCGCTACAGCGTGAAGCTGGATGCCATTACCATCCCCAGCTTTATCTCCAAGCGCTACGGGGAGAAGAAGCCCGTCATCATGTGCATCTCCGCCCTGATCATCCTGATCTTCTTCGTGCCCTATGTCGCCTCGGGCCTTGCCGCCATCGGCAAGCTCTTCAACAGCTTATTTGGCTGGAACTACATGGCCGCCGTGGTCATCGGGGCCATTGTCATCATCAGCTACACCTCCATCGGCGGCTTCAACGCCGTGGCCACCATGGACCTGATCCAGTCCATCATCATGACCGCCGCCCTGACCGTCATCGTGGTCTTCGGCGTGGTCCAGGCGGGGGGCATGGACGCCGTCATCGCCCATGCCCGGACCCTTCCCGGCTTCTTCAGCTTTACGGAGACCTACAACGCCGCCAGCGGCGCGGCGGAGCCCTACGGCTTTATCCGCATCATCTCCATGATGGCCTGGGGTCTTGGGTACTTCGGCATGCCCCATATCCTGGTCCGGTTCATGGCCATCCGGGACGAGAACGAGCTGACCCTCTCCCGCCGCATCGCCGCCACCTGGGTAGTGATCTCCATGGGCGTGGCCGTGTTCATCGGCATCGTGGGCCACGCCGTGTCCGCGAAGGGCCGGGTGCCTTTCCTGGAGGGCAGCGCCACGGAGACGATCATCGTACGGCTCTCGGACCTGCTGTCCGGCTACGGCGTTTTCCCCGCCATTGTGGCGGGCTGCATCCTGGCGGGCATCCTGGCCGCCACCATGTCCACGGCGGACAGCCAGCTGCTGGCGGCCTCCTCCGCCTTCTCGGAGAACATTGTCCAGGAGGTCTTCGGCGTGAAGCTGACGGAGAAGCAGACCATGCTCATCGCCCGGCTGACCGTCGTCGTCATCGCCGTCATCGCCCTCTTCCTGGCCTCGGACCCGGACAGCAACGTGTTCCAGATCGTGTCCTTCGCCTGGGCGGGCTTCGGCGCGACATTCGGCCCGGCCATCCTCTGCGCCCTCTACTGGAAGCGGAGCAACCGCCAGGGCGTCATGGCGGGCCTGGTGGCCGGCGGCGTGATGATCTTCGTCTGGAAGTTCCTGGTCCGCCCCATGGGCGGCGCCCTGGACATCTATGAGCTGCTACCCGCCTTTGTGGTGGGCCTGGCCGCCATCGTGATTGTCAGCCTGCTGACCCCGGCCCCGGACGCGGGGATCGGGAAGCTCTTCGACGACGTGAAGGAAAAGTAAGCGGAAACGCCGCCCGGGGCCCTGTCCCGGGCGGTTTTTTGGTCATTTTCCCCTTGACAAACCGGCCCCTTCCCCGTACAATAGGGCCTGTTGAACGACGATGAAGGGAAGAAGACGGGGGAGGGTCCCGCCCTCAGAGAGCCGGCGGATGGTGCGAGCCGGCGGGGGAGCCCCTGTGCATGACTGGTCCCGGAGTCTCCCGCCCGACAGGTAGGGCGGGGCGGTTCGCCCCCGTTACCGGGCCATGAGGGCCGCCTCCGGCGGCTGAACAGGGTGGTACCGCGTTTTGACCAACGCCCCTGGCCGTTCGGCTGGGGGCGTTTTCGTCGTCTGAGAAAGGAGAGAGGAAATGAGCGCAGGATTTGGAATGGGCGGATTTGATGTGATGTTTTCGATCGTCCCGATTTTTATCATTGTGATCTTTGTGGCTGTCGTCGGCATGTTCGTCGTCACGGCGGTCCGGGGCGTCAGTACCTGGAGTAAAAACAACGCCTCCCCCAAGCTGACGGTTTCCGCCCAGGTGGTCACCAAGCGGACCAGCGTCACAAGCCGCCGTCACCATGACGACGGCATCGGCCATGCCACCGCCTCCACCCACTACTACGCCACCTTCCAGGTGGAGAGCGGGGACCGGATGGAATTTACCGTCAGCGGCCCGGAATACGGCATGCTGGCGGAGGGGGACCAAGGGACCCTGACCTTCCAGGGCACGCGGTATCTGTCCTTCGAGCGGACTTGACGATATCATCATTTTATTTTCATCATAAAGGAGAACACACATGAAATACGATTTCACCGCCATTGAGAAGAAATGGCAGCAGAAGTGGCTGGAGGAAAAGCCCTTCACCGCCGTCAACGGCGACAAGAGCCGCGAAAAATTCTTCGGCCTCATCGAGTTCCCCTACCCCTCCGGGCAGGGTCTCCACGTGGGCCACGCCCGGCCCTTCACCGCCATGGACATCATCTGCCGGAAGAAGCGGATGCAGGGCTACAACGTCCTCTTCCCCATCGGCTACGACGCCTTCGGCCTGCCCACGGAGAACTACGCCGTGAAAAACCACATCCACCCCGCCAAGGTCACCCACGACAACGTGGAGAACTTCCGCAGGCAGCTGCGCATGCTGGGCTACTCCTTCGACTGGGACCGGGAGGTCAACACCACGGACCCGGATTACTACAAGTGGACCCAGTGGATCTTCCTCCAGATGTTCAAGAAGGGCCTGGCCTACAAGGCCTCCATGCCCGTGAACTGGTGCACCAGCTGCAAGATCGTCCTGGCCAACGAGGAAGTGGTGGAGGGCGTCTGCGAGCGCTGCGGCGGCGAGGTCATCCGCAAGGAGAAATCCCAGTGGATGCTGGCCATTACCAAGTACGCCGACCGGCTCATCGATGACCTGGACGACGTGGACTTCATCAACCGGGTGAAGATCCAGCAGCGCAACTGGATCGGCCGGTCCGAGGGCACGGAGGTGGACTTCACCGCCACCAACGGCGACAAGCTGACGGTCTACACCACCCGCTGCGACACCCTCTTCGGCGTGACCTACATGGTCATCTCCCCGGAGCATCCCTACCTGGAGCAGTGGAAGGACCAGATTCAAAACTGGGACGAGGTGGCCGCCTATCGGGCCGAGGCCGCCCGGAAGTCCGATTTTGAGCGGGGCGAACTCAACAAGGAGAAGACCGGCGTCCGGCTGGATGGTATCGAGGCCGTCAACCCGGCGAACGGAAAGCGCGTCCCCCTCTTCGTCTCCGACTACGTCCTCATGGGCTACGGCACCGGCATCGTCATGGGCGTGCCCGGCCACGACCAGCGGGACTGGGACTTCGCCACGGCCTTCGGTCTGCCCATTATCGAGGTGGTCAAGGGCGGCGACATCACGAAGGAGGCGTTTGTTCTCAAGGACGACACCGGCATCATGGTGAACTCTGGCTTCCTGGACGGGATGACGGTCAAGGAGGCCATCCCCGCCATGAAGGAGCACGTGACGAAAGAGGGCTACGGCCGGCCCAAGACCAACTTCAAGCTCCGGGACTGGGTGTTCAGCCGCCAGCGCTACTGGGGCGAGCCCATCCCCCTGGTGAACTGCCCCAAGTGCGGCTGGGTCCCCCTGCCGGAGTCGGAGCTGCCCCTGCTCCTGCCCGAGGTGGAGAGCTACGAGGTCACCGACACCGGCGAGTCCCCCCTGGCCAAGATGACGGACTGGGTGAACACCACCTGTCCCCAGTGCGGCGGCCCCGCCCAGCGGGAGACGGACACCATGCCCCAGTGGGCGGGCTCCAGCTGGTACTTCCTCCGCTATATGGACCCCCACAACGACAAGGCCCTGGCCAGCAAGGAGGCCCTGGACTACTGGTCCCCCGTGGACTGGTACAACGGCGGCATGGAGCACACCACCCTGCACCTCCTTTACAGCCGCTTCTGGCACAAGTTCCTCTATGACATCGGGGTCGTCCCCACCAAGGAGCCCTACGCCAAGCGCACCAGCCACGGCATGATCCTGGGCGAGGGCGGCGAGAAGATGTCCAAGTCCCGGGGCAACGTGGTGAACCCCAACGACATCGTGGCCCAGTACGGGGCGGACACCATGCGGCTCTATATCATGTTCGTGGGCGACTTCGAGCAGGCGGCCATCTGGTCCACCGAGGCGGTGAAGGGCTCCAAGCGCTTTTTGGACCGGGTGTGGAACCTGGCGGAGAGCGCCAAGGACGACCCGAACCCCTCCCCCGCCAACGAGGCGGTCCTCCACCGGACCATCAAGAAGGTCACCTCGGATGTGGACAGCCTGAAAATGAACACGGCCATCGCCGCCATGATGACGGCGGTGAACGAGCTGACGGCCAATGGGGTCACCAAGGGGGATATGAAGACCCTGATCCAGCTGCTGAATCCCTTCGCGCCCCACATCACCGAGGAGCTGTGGGAGCGGTTCGGCTTCGCCGCCGAGACGGGGAAGATGTGCTGTCAGAGCCAGTGGCCTGAGTATGACGAGAGCAAGACGGTGGCGTCTACCGTGTCCTTTGCCGTCCAGGTGAACGGCAAGCTGAAGGGCACCGTCACCCTGCCTACGGACAGTACCGAACAGGCCGTGGTGGACGCGGCCATGACCGTGGACAAGGTCCAGAAGGCCACGGCAGGGATGAAGGTGGTCAAGACCATCTTCGTGAAGAACCGGCTGGTGAATCTGATTGTGAAGCCCCAATAACATGGGGGGATTCAGCTATGATGATAGCTGGTCCATTTGCACCCCCCATTCTCTCTTTTGCGAAAAGAGAGAATGCGCCGTGCACGGTGGAAGAGAGAAAACGGAGGCGCGCAAGGCGTGCCTCCGTTTTTTCGCATGTCTTCGGGCCGCGGCGTGGTGCGCGCGGGGGTTTTGGTGGTTGAAGTAAGGACTGCCTGGCCCTCCTCGCTGCCGCTAACCTGGTATGGACTGGGGAATCTGCCCCGGTCAGGAGTCCTTCTTCCCCTCCAGCTCAATCCTGCTGGCTTTGTAGGTGAAAATAATGTGGAGCTTTCCCTGAACGTGCCGAAGCATGCAAAAGGCAGGGCGAACCATGACGGTCCGCCCTGCCCTTAACTTCTCTGCAGATCCTCCGCTTTTTCCGGATTTACGGCCACGCCGGGGTCACTCGTCCAGCTTGAGCACCGCCAGGAACGCCTCCGTGGGGATCTGCACGGAGCCCAGGGAGCGCATCTTCTTCTTGCCCTCCTTCTGCTTTTCCAGCAGCTTCTTCTTCCGGGTGATGTCGCCGCCGTAACACTTCGCCAGCACGTCCTTCCGCATGGCCTTGACCGTCTCCCGGGCGATGACCCGCCCGCCGATGGCCGCCTGCACCGGCACCTCGAAGAGCTGGCGGGGGATGTTCTCCTTCAGCTTCTCGCAGAGCTTCCGGGCCCGGGGATAGGCCTTGTCCTTGTGGGCGATGAAGCTCAGCGCGTCCACCTGGTCGCCGTTGAGGAGCAAATCCACCTTCACCAGCTCGCTGGGCCGGTAACCGGAGAGCTCATAGTCCAACGAGGCGTAGCCCTTGGTGTTGGCCTTCAGCGTGTCGAAGAAATCATAGATAATCTCATTCAGGGGCATCTGGTAGTGGAGCTCCACCAAATGGGTGTCCAGGTACTGCATGTCCTTGAACTCCCCCCGGCGCTCCTGGCACATGGGCATGATGTTGCCCACGTAGTCGTTGGGGGAAATGATGCTGACCTTGACATAGGGCTCCTCCGCCCGGTCGATGGAGGCGGGGTCCGGGTAATTGTGGGGGTTGTCTACCCGGACGAGGCTGCCGTCCGTCTTATAAACGTCGTAGATGACCGAGGGCAGCGTCGTCACCAAATCCAAATCGAATTCCCGCTCCAGCCGCTCCTGGATGACCTCCATGTGGAGCATCCCCAAAAAGCCGCAGCGGAAGCCAAAGCCCAGGGCCACGGAGGACTCGGGCTCAAAGCTCAGAGACGCGTCGTTGAGCCGGAGCTTTTCCAGCGCGTCCCGGAGGTCCGGGTACTTGGACCCGTCCTCCGTGTAGATGCCGCAGTAGACCATGGGCTGGACGGGCCGGTAGCCGGGCAGGGCCTCGGCGGCGGGGTTCGCCGCGTCGGTGACCGTGTCGCCCACCCGGGTGTCCTGGACGTTCTTGATGGAGGCGGTGAAGTAGCCTACCTCCCCCGCCCGGAGGCACTCGCAGGGCTCCATGCCCAGGGGCAGCAGGTGGCCGCACTCGACGACCTGGTAAGACGCGCCGGAGGCCATCATCTTCACCGTCTGCCCCGCCCGGAGGGAGCCCTCCATCAAGCGCATGTAAACGATGACCCCCCGGTAGCTGTCATACTGGCTGTCGAAGATCAACGCTTTGAGAGGGGCCTTCTCGTCCCCGGAGGGGGGCGGGACGTTCTTCACGATATCCTCCAGCACCGCGTCGATATTGACCCCCATCTTGGCGGAAATCTCCGGCGCGTCCAGAGCCGGGAGACCGATGATGTCTTCCACTTCCTGCTTGGCCTTGGCGGGGTCGGCGGCGGGGAGGTCGATCTTGTTGAACACCGGGAGAATCTCCAGGTCGTGCTCCATGGCGAGGTAGGTATTGGCCAGGGTCTGGGCCTCCACGCCCTGGGTGGAGTCCACCACCAGCACCGCCCCCTCGCAGGCTGCCAGAGACCGGGAAACCTCGTAGTTGAAGTCCACGTGGCCCGGGGTGTCGATGAGGTTCAGGGCGTAGTCTTCCCCGTCGGCGGCGGTGTAATGGAGCCGCACGGCCCGGGCCTTGATGGTGATGCCCCGCTCCCGCTCCAGGTCCATGTTGTCCAGGAGCTGGCTCTCCATCTCCCGCTGGGAGACGGCGTTGCACTTCTCCAAAAGCCGGTCCGCCAGGGTGGACTTGCCGTGATCAATGTGGGCGATGATGGAAAAATTGCGGATGTGGTC
>JAETSB010000004.1 GCA_021769865.1 Oscillospiraceae bacterium | reverse complement strand
TCGGTAGATGTATACATTACAATTCGTGTAAATATAAGTGAAAAAGTACCCACCCCGTTCAAAAAAGGGTGGGTACTTTTTCATGCGTGCGTAAGGACTTAGCTTAATGACATTGGGGTACAGAAACGTGTTTTTGCGTCCCTGGTGGTTTTCCTGGCTTCACTGTTGAGCAATCAAAAGAGAGCGGATAATGGCTTTCCCTCATGCCCCGGCGAAGCCGAAGACGACTCCCACCACGGCGGACAGGCCGATGAACACGATGGGGTGGAAGCCCTTCACCTTGGGCACATAGTTGGTCAGCACGATCAGCAGCGCCGCCAGCAGCAGCCCCGGCACATTGAAGAGGCTCCCGCCGCCAAGCACCGGGGCCTTGATAAACCCGCCCTCCCGGGCGACAAGCTGGACGCTGGTGAGCACCTCCAGGATGACAGAGACGCAGGCCGCGCCGATGAGCCCTGTGGAGGCGGGCCGGAGGCCATAGAAGGCCCGGTCCACATACTTGTTGTTCCGGAAGCTGTGGAGCACCGCCGCCACAATGAGGATCACGATGATGGAGGGGGTCACCTCGCCGATGGTGGCGACGACCGCCCCGGGAATGCCCGCCGCCGTGAAGCCCACGTAAGTCGCCATGTTGATGCCGATGGGCCCGGGGGTGGACTCCGACACCGCCAGCATGTTCATCAGGTCCGTGTAGGTGTACCAGCCCGTGGACTCGCCGATGGCCTGGAGGAAGGGCAGGGTGGCCATGCCGCCGCCCACGGCGAAGAGGCCGGTCTTGAAAAACTCCCAGAAGAGCTGTAAATAGATCATGCCGTCTTCGCCTCCAGATTTTTCAGAATGACGCCCGCCGCCGCGGCGCCGACCACGAACCACACCGGGGAGAGCTTCAGGAACAGCCCCCCCAGCAGGACCAGGGCGAAGATGGCCGCCGTCCGCTTGTCCACCACGGACTTTTTCAGCAGCTTGACGACCGCGTTGAAAATCAGCACGCAGACGCAGACCTGGATGCCCGCGAAGGCGTTCTTCACCCAGCTGAGGTCCGCGAAGTTGGAGATCAGCCCCGCCAGGATGGAGATGATGACCACGGAGGGGAACACCACCCCCAGCGTCGCCACGATGCCGCCGGAAATGCCGCCGTACTTCTGGCCGATAAAGGTGGCCGTGTTGACGGCGATGATGCCCGGGGTGCACTGGCCGATGGCGTAGTAGTCCGTCAGCTCCTCCTCGGTGGCCCAACCCTTGTTGTCCACCACCTCCCGCTGGAGGATGGGCAGCATGGCCATGCCACCGCCGAAGGTCATGACCCCCATTTTCGCGAAGGTCCAGAAGAGTTCCCAGAGCCCCTGGAATTTGTTCTTGTCGTTCATGAATGCCTCTCTCCTCGTTGTTACTCCGTATAGCCCCACAGTCCCCGGACGGAGACCTCGCCGGAGCGGACCGTCCGTTCGCTGCCGTCCGCCCTCCGAACCACCAGGCTGAACTCCTCGTCAATGTCCACCGCCTGGGCGGTCTCCCGCTCTCCGCCGCCGAAGGGGATCAGCTGCACGGTCTTCCCCAGGTTCACGCAGTCCCGGCGATAGGCCGTCAAATACTCCGACAGGTCCCCCGTGAGCAAGGCGGCGTAGGCCCGGTCCAGCTCCTCCAGCAAAGCCGCCGTCAATTGCGGCCGGGACACGGGCTTTCCCAGAGCCTGGCGCAAGGACGTGGCCACCTCCCGGACCTCCGGGGAGAAGTCCTCCGGCCCCTGGCCCACGTTGACGCCGATGCCCAGCACCAGGGACTGGACCCGCCCCGTCTCCGCCTCCAGGGACATCTCCGTCAGGATGCCGCAGAGCTTCTTTCCGTTCAGCACCGGGTCGTTGGGCCATTTCAGCCCCGGCCGGACGCCGCAGACCCGCTCCACGGCGGCGCACACCGACACCCCCGCCAGGGCCGTCACCGGCGGCAGGCGGTCCGGCGGCAGGGAGGGCCGCAGGAGCACGGACAAATAAATCCCCTGCCCCTTGGGGGACTGGAAGGAGCGGTCCATCCGCCCCCGGCCCGCCGTCTGGCAGTCGGCGGTAACCGCTGTGCCGTCCGGGGCGTCCGCCTGAGTCTTCAAATAGTTGTTGGTGGAGTCCAGCTCCTCAAAGCAGCGAAGCTCCCGGCCGATCACGGCGGTCTCCCCCAAAAAGCTCCGAATCTCCGGCTCCGTCAGCGCGTCCGGCGCGGCGGCGAGGCGGTAGCCCAGGCCGGTCCGGGCCTCGATCTCGTAGCCCTCCCGCCGGAGGGCGTCCACCGCCTTCCATACGGCGGCCCGGCTCAGCCCCAGGCGGCGGCTCAGCTCCTGGCCGGAGAGAAACTCCCCGTCCCTCCGCAGCAGCGTCAAAACGTCTTCCCGGCTGCTCATGATATCCCTCCTTGTGAAACGGAATCAGTGTAGCACATTTTTCCGGCGGTGTAAATACGGGATCAGTCCCCGCCGGACAGGGTATCCCGGACCACCAGGGCCGTCCCCGCCGCCATTACCGCCAGGGCGGTCAGGTAGTGGGCCGACAGAGACTCCCCCAGCAGCAGGAAGGACAGCAGCGCCCCCAGGAAGGGGGCCGCGGCGTAGTAGGCGCTGGTCCGGGCCGCCCCCAGGTCCTTCTGGGCCCGGACGTAGGTAAAGATGCTCAGCCCGTAGGCCACGAAGCCCAGCAGCATGGCCGGGGGGACATACCGGGCCTCCGGCAGCGATTCCCCCAGGACCAGGGCCGTGACGAAGGACCCGGTCCCGGAGCACAGGCCCTTCACCGTGACGATCTGATAGGCGCTCTTCTCGGAGATGCGCCGGGTGCAGTTGTTCTCCAGCCCCCAGCAGGCCGCGGCCCCCAGCACAAACAGAGAGCCCAGGGAGAATTGCAGGCTTCCCCCGCCCTCGAAGCTCAGCAAGGCGCTGGCCAGGGTGATGAGCCCCACGGCGGCCCACAGGCGTTTCGACACGCTCTCATGGAACAGGGCCAGGGCCAGGACCGTAGTGGCCACGATCTCGAAGTTCCCCAGCAGGGAGGCGTTGGAGGAGCTGCCCAGGCTGACCCCCGTCATCAACAGAATAGGGGCAATGATATCCAGGACCACCATGCCCACGGCATAGGGCAGGTCCTCCCGGCTGAGGCGCTCCTCCGGCCGCTCAGCCCCCTTGCGGAGCAGGTACAGGGCCCCCACGCCCAGCCCGGCCCCCAGGTAGAGAAACGCCGCCATAAACGTGGGCGGAACGTGTCCCAGCAGCAGCTTGGAGCAGGGCACGTTCAGCGCGTAGAACAGCGCCGCCGCCAGGGCCAGGGCGATGGCCCGCCGGTTGTCCGCCCGCATGGAATCCCCTCCTTGTCCGTTGAACCGCCGACATTATACCACCTGTCAACCGCGGCGGCAAGGGGCGAAAAAAGAGGCGCCCGGAATCCTCCGATTCCGGGCGCTTTCTCAGCAGAGTCTTTGCCTCTTACAGGGCCTTGTCCAGCGCCTCCGTGTAGACGGCGGGGGGGAACGCCCCGATCTTCCGGTCGAACTCCCGGCCTTCCTTCAGGAAGACCACCGTGGGAATGTTCATCACGCCGAACCGCCGGGCCAGCTCCGGCTCCTCGTCCACATCCACCTTGGCGATCAGCGCCTTGCCCTCGTACCGGACGGCCAGGTCCTCCATCACGGGGCCCAGCATCTGGCAGGGGCCGCACCAGGGGGCCCAGAAATCCACCATGGCCAGGGGGGCCTCCCCCACCGCCGCGTCAAATTCCGCCGTCTTTAAATGCTTCAATGCCATTTTGTTTTCCTCCTTCGTTTTATTTAAGTCGCAGTTCTGCGTTGCCGTCGCAGAGGCTGTCGTAACCTCCAGGCCGCAGAGCGTGTTAAAGTTCTTTTGCTTCTTTTCCCCTTCGGGGACGTAGTCCACTACGAGTTTGCTCCGCAAACTCAAGTGTCCTTACAGTCTTTCAAGAAAAGAAGACGCAAAGGCGGCGGCTTTCTGTCCCGCGATCAGGCCCTCGCCCACGGCCTTGGACACCTGGAGGGGCCCGCCGGTGCAGTCCCCCGCCGCGAACACGCCGGGGAGATTCGTCTCCATATTCCGGTCCACCGTGACGAAGCCGCCCTCCGCCGCCAGCCCGGGAAACAGGTCCCCGGGGGCCATGGCGGGCCGCAGGAGGAACACGCCCTCCACCGCCTCCGTCACGCCGTCACAGCGCACGGCCTCCACCTTCTCCGCGCCCAAAATGGCGCAGTCCCGGGGCTTGTCGAAGTAGACGGCCTCACAGCCGATGCCCTCCAGGAACTCCGCCTCCTTCTTCGCCGAGGGGGTCCAGCCCAGCACGGCAACCCGCTTCCCCCGGTAGAGCATGCCGTCGCAGGTGGCGCAGTAGCTCACGCCCCGGCCCAGCAGCTCCGCCTCCCCGGGGAACTTCTTCCCCCGGGCCACGCCCGCCGCCAGCACCACCGCCTTCGCCTGGGCCATGGTATTGCCGATGCTCACATACCAGTCCTCCCCAGACCGCAGGGCGCTGAGGACTCTTCCCTCCTGAAACTCCGCCCCGGAGTCCTCCGCGTGGCGGCGGAAGGCCGTCAGCAGCTCCGCCCCGGACACGCCGGGAAGGCCCAGGTAATTGTCCACCTGTTTTGCCTTCCAGAGGGGATTCTCCTCCAGGGGATTGGAGACCACCAAAACCGTCCGCCCCCTGGCCCGGACGTTCTGGGCCGCCGACAGGCCCGCCGGGCCGCCGCCTACGACAATTACATCATACGCCACAAGGCCGCCTCCTTTACCGGATCGTCTTTCTTATAGTCTGTGCCGTCTATCCTACCACAGCTCCGGTAAATTTTACAGGGGTTTTTGCAACAAAATTTTTTCATTCCGCCGGGCAAAAAAATATCCCGGCCCTCCGTTGCTTTTGGGCCGGGAATTTGATACACTAGGGGAGAACCGGTCCTCCGGACACGGGGTCCAGGGGACCGGCTCCCTATATTCAAAAAAGCGGCGGCGCCGGACCCAGGGGCGGACGCTGCGCGGAGTTGGGGGCGTCTCGGCCGCTCAAACCATCCTATGCGCCGCCGGGGCCTCCCGCCACCGGGCCTGGACGCCCTGTCCCGGGCCTTCCGCCGCCGAACCGACAGAAAAGAGGGGCTTTTCATGATTAAAATTGCGCCGTCCATCCTCTCCGCCGATTTTGCGAATCTGGAGCGGGACATTCAACGCATCGCCTCCGCCGATTACGTCCACGTGGACGTGATGGATGGGGTATTCGTCCCCAACATCACCATCGGCGTCCCGGTGGTGAAGTGCATCCGGCCCACCACAAAGCTGCCCCTGGACGTACACCTGATGATCACCCGGCCCGTGCGGTATGTGGAGCAGTTCTGCGACGTGGGAGCGGACCTGGTGACGGTCCATGTGGAGGCGGACAGCGAAGAGAACATCCACGCGGCCATTGACAAGATTCACGCCAAGGGCAAGCGGGCCGGCATTGTGCTGAAGCCGAAGACCCCGGCGGAGGCGGCGCTGCCGTACCTTACGAAGGTGGAGCTGATCCTGGTGATGACCGTGGAGCCGGGCTTCGGCGGGCAGAAGTTCATGGCGGATATGATGCCGAAGGTTGCCGCGCTGCGGAAGCTGATTGATGAGAAGAATCCCGCCTGTGAGCTGGAGGTGGACGGCGGCGTGGCGCCGGACACCTGCCGGACCTGCATTGATGCAGGGGCCAATGTGCTGGTGGCGGGGAGTGCCGTCTACAAGGCGGCGGATATTCCGGCGCGGATTGCGGAGCTGAGGGGGGCCGTCTGAGAGACGGAGGCTTTTACTCGCCCTTGCGGGCGGGGGAGGATTGCAGCTAGATACTAGCTGGTCCATTTGCACCCCCCATTCTCTCTTTTGCGAAAAGAGAGAATGCGCCGTGCACGGTGGAAGAGAGAAAACGGGGGCGCGGCATAGTACAGACTTCCTGATACGCAAGTCCCTGCCCGCGGCGTAGTGCAAGCGGGGGTTTTGGTGCTTGTCGAATGGACTTGCTCCTCTTTCCGCTGCCGCTGCCCTGGCGCTGGCTGCTTTATAGGCGACCTAACCCAATTCCCATGGAGAGGCCGCAGCGAAAGACGGCGGATTCCTCCAGCTCTTCCACATCCCGCTCCCGGGTTAGAAGCGCTTTCAGTCTCCGGTCCTGCCCCGCCGTCAAAGTAGCCCGGAAAGCCGTCCAGTCTTCCTCCAGGCCCTCCATGATCCGGCGGTATTCCCAGGACTCCAGATAGGCCGTCACTTTCCGCTCTTGCGCATATTCGTAGAGCGCATCGAGAAATCCTTCCATAAACTCAGGTCCTTTCAAGGATATAGACATATTTATATAGAAAATTTCGTCTATATGAATTATATAGTATTACTCCTATCCTGTCAAGACTCTGGAGGAATAAAATGGAGCAACTGGCAAAAAACTTGTTAGCTTTGCGTGAGGCAAAAAAATTATCCCGCGAAAAGGTATCCAGGGTGCTTGAGCTTTCCGCCAAAACCTATGAACGCTATGAAAAAAACGAAGGGGACCCTACGGCCCCCACTCTGGTAAAACTCGCTGACCTCTATGGCGTCACTCTGGACCAATTAGTAGGCCGGACTCCGCTGCCTGAAAGTGTCGGCAGCAACCCCCAGCCTTAAAAAAAGCTTTGAAAGAATATCATGGAAATTTTGTCTCAAAATCTATTTACTTTGCGAGAGCGGAGAAACCTCTCACGTGAGGCTGTAGCCAGGGCATTGGAAATGTCCGCTATGACTTATCAGCGTTACGAAAAAAATTTACGGGACCCTACGGCCCCGGTTTTGGTCAAGCTGGCTGATTTTTATGGAGTTACTCTGGACCAATTTGTAGGCCGGGCTCCGTTGCCTCCGGTAGAAGAGGACCGGTGATCGAAAGGGTGTTCATTCTCCTTTGACAAAACATGGCGGCTCTGGTAGAATGGAGGCGGAAGAGCGCTGTTACATAACAGGCGGTCAGTCACTCCCTGAGAAAGGGGGTGGTGCTGATGGGAAACGGGCGCTGGATGAAAGTCCTGCGTTACGCGGTATCGTTCGCGGCGGCATTGCTGCTGCTGGCATACTTAGCCCCAAAAGCGAGTTGACCGTCCGGATGGTCCCCGAACGGTCAACTTGGTAACATGTTTTGACTAACAAGGGCTGACCGCCGTGTGACAGCGCCCTTCCATTTCTATTATACCAAACCGGGCAGTTTTGTCAAGCGGAGTTCTGCCGAATAGAAGGACAAAAAACTGGCCCGAAGGGCCCATACTTCTTTTTCTCTTTTGGACCGTGCACGGCCCGTTTTCTCTTTTTCTTCTGGAAGAAAAAGAGAAAATGGGGGGTGCAATGCACCAGCCATTGCTGGTCACCAATCCGCCCCGCCCGAAGGGCGAGTACAATCCCCCCTGATAGGGGAAAAAAGGAGCCTCCCCCTATGGAATACTTCCCCGCCCCTTTGGAAAAACTCGTGGAACAGTTCGCCCGCCTCCCGGGCATCGGCGGCAAATCCGCCCAGCGGCTTGCCTTCTTCATCCTGGGCCTCCCCGAGGCCGAGGTCCAAGCCTTCGCCGACGCCATCGTGGACGCCAAACGCAGCATCACCTGCTGTCCCGTCTGCCAGAACTTCACCAGCGGGGGGCTGTGCCCCATCTGCTCCTCCCCCAAGCGGGACGGGTCCACCGTCTGCGTCGTGGCGGACCCCCGGGACGTGGCGGCCATCGAGCGCAGCCGGGAGTATAACGGCCACTACCACGTCCTCCACGGCGTGATTTCCCCCATGAACCGGGTGGGCCCCGACGACCTGGCCATCAAGCCCCTGTTGGAGCGGGTGTCCAAGGGAGAGATCCGGGAGGTGATCATGGCCACCAATCCCGACACCGAGGGGGAGGCCACCGCCATGTATATCGCCCGGCTTTTAAAGCCCTTCGGCGTCCGGGTGACCCGCCTGGCCTACGGCATCCCCGTAGGGGGACACCTGGAGTTCGCCGACGAGGCGACGCTGACCCGAGCCCTGGAGGGGCGGCGGGAAATCTGACTTGACAGCCCGGCGGGATGCCGCTATAATAAGCTTACAAGGACGCCGCAGCAACGCGGCTGGCCCTTACTGGTTTAGCGTTTCAAAATAGAAACCGTCACCGGCCAGGGTGGCGGTTTCTGCTCTTTACAATGATCGTTACCGTGAAGGTCCCGATGTGCAATGTAATTCGCATGCAGCCTCACCTCCTTTCGGAGGAATCGGCCAGCCGCCTTTCTGAACCTATTGCTGCGACATCCTTACCGTCAGAATACCACAACGTTTGACAAAAAGCAAGGCCCGGCGCTCTTCGCGCCGGGCCTTGCTTTTTCATCTCATCACAGCATGGTATACAGAATCTTCGCCATCTGCCCCCGGGTGATGTTGGCCTGGGGACGGAAGGTGCTGTCGGCGTAACCGCTGAGAATCCCCTGGGCCGCCATGGTGCGGATGTAGAAGGAGGCGTAGCCGGGAATCTGGGCCGCGTCGGTGAAGGTCAGCTCCGCCAGGGCGTAGCCCTTCTCTTGCGACCGCCCAATCATGGCCGCCGCCTGGGCCCGGGTCAGGTTCCCGGCGGGGTTGAAGATCAGCTTCCCATCCTTGCCCTGGGTACCGGTGACAATGCCCTCGGCGTACAGCGCTCGGACGGCGGGGAGACTGCGCTCCGGCAATTGATCCAGGTCCGCGAAGGGCAGGGCTACGTCGGCGTACTTGGCCGGGTCCAGCCTCAGGGCGTTGTAGAGCATCACGGAGAAGTCCAGCCGGGTCAGCAGGTCGTCGGGCCGGAAGGTGCCGTCGTCATAGCCCCCGGAGATACCCCTGTTGTAGAGGAAGTCGCAATAGTCCGCGCCCCAGTACTCCGCCGTATCGGTGAACTTGTGCTCCACGCCGGAGGCCGGAAGCTCCACAGAGGCCCTGCCGATGTTGCCGGAATAATCCTTCGCGGTGACGGTGACCCGGCCCAGCTCCTGGCTCTCCCCGGGGCCGGGGAGGCTCACCGTGAAGCGGCCCGTGGCGGGGTCATACTCGCCCAGGGGGGACCCGTCGCAGGTGATGGTCACGTCCTTCGCCGGGAGAATGCCGTCTACGGCGTCGGTGACGGTGCCGGTGACCGTCCAGTCCTCCTGATTCAGCTCCGCCGTGATGACGGGGGCGGCGCTGTCCACGATGCCGTCAAAGGTAGCGGTTACCTGGTCCAGATAGATGGTCCCGGTGCCCGTGCCGCTGACCTCCAGGCCCCGGATTGTCATGCCCACGGGCAGATCGTTGACGGAAACCTGCTTCCAGCCGGACACGTCCAGGGTGGTCAGGGGCAGGACCTGGGTCTCCTCCTCGCCGGTGCTGTAGAGGAGGGAGAGGGTGTTGTTGGAGCCGTTGCTGTCCACCCAGAGGTTTAGCCCGGTGTAGGGGGCGTTCAGCACGGCGGGCTGGGCCGTGGCATTCCAGCGGGCGGCGCCGTTGGCGAGGTCATAGTCCAGCTTGCCGGAGGCCTTGCCGAAGCGGACGTAGTTCCCATCCCGGTTCAGGCTGAAGCTGGCCCCCTCGCCGGAGCCCCGGAAAATGGTGGTCTCGCCCTCGAAGTCCTCCAGAGTCTCCAGGTGCTGGGTGGAGACGGTGACGTCGATCGTGGCGCTCTGAGTCCCGGCGGAGACGGTGATCTTCCCCGCCCCCAGGGCCGTGGCCGTGAAGAGGCCCGTCTCGTCGATGGTCCCGATGTCCCCCTCCAGGGCCCAGGTGAAGGCCGCCGGGTCCGCCTTGAGGGGCAGGTGCCTGTAGGCGGCAGAGCCGTGGAGCTGGACGGCGGTCCCGGGGGCGGCATTCAGCTCCGTGATGATGGCGTTGTCGGCGTTCCGCACCGCCACGCCGTCCGGCGCGGTGATGGCGTGGACCACGGTGGAGCCCTGGCCGCCGCCGCCCTGGGCGGTGACGGTGACGTCCCCGCCCTCCAGGGGGGTGGTGAGGATGTTCCCCGCCAGGGTCCCGGCGGAGGCGGTGAGGTCATAGTGCTCGTTCATGGGGATGAAGTTGGTGTCCACGGCGGCGGCGGAGATCTCCGCGCTGCTGCCCGCCAGGACATAGGCGTTGTCGGCGCTGACGTGGAAGTGGCTCAGCTGCCCGGTGGGCTGGTTGGAGGCCACCAGGAAGATCTGGTTGGACACGGAGCGCTCCACCCGGTCGGAGGGTTGGTTGATCCGCTCCGCGGCGGTGTCCGTGGGCTTTGTGACGGCCATGGTGGTGGAGCCGCCGCCGTCCAGGCCCAGGGCGGTGACGCAGCCCAGCTCGATGAGCCGCCGGGCCACCTGGTCCATGGTGGCGCCGATGGAGTGGCCGGATTTCCGACCGTCGATGGTGTAGAAGATCAGGCTGCCGTCGTACCGCTGGCCCACGGCGGTCCGAGGGGCCGCCCCGGTGGGGAGGCCGGAGGCCACGACCCCGTTCTCCACCAGGGAGTAAAGGGCGCCGGCGGCGTACTGCACGTCGTTCCAGCCGGGATCGGCGGGGGTGAGGGTCACGTTGACCAGGGTCCCGGCGGGAATGGCCCGGAGGGCGTTCAGGGTCTCGTCCCCGGCCTGGGCGTTGGCGGTGAGGACCGCCTGGTTTTCGGCCAGCGTGGGGGAGGACCCGGCCTCCGCCTCCACAATCCGCTCCACCAGCAGGGAGGTGGTCCCGCCCAGGGCGAAATTCCCCTCCTGGACGGTGCAGATCACATCCACGCCGGGCTGGGTGCTGCCGGTGGTGTGGGCGGCGTTGAAGTCGTAGGTGTAGAGGAAGATCCCCGCCTCGGTGCGGGCCTTGTTGAAGGCGGTGATGTTTAAGGACTTATCCAGAATCTGGCCGGTGCCGTTGGTGAGGGGATTCCCCAGCTCGTCGGTCAGGGGCTCGCCCGCCTCGTTATAGAGGGGCTCTCCCGTGCCGTCCTGGGCGGTGTAGGCGGCGGAGATAGACAGGCTGGGCTTGCCCAAAATGGCGGTGCCGTCGGAGCGGAAGCCAATGGCGTGGTAGCCGCCGTCGCTGGAGCGGAGCCGCCCCTGGGTGACCACGATGCCGATGGGCAGGCCGTTGTTCACGTTGTAAAAGTCCCCGTTGATGCCGGCCACCACCCGCCAGCCCTGCTCCTCCAGGGCCTTGGCGGTGTTGGAGACGGAGCTCCGGTCCGTCAGGGCCCCGCCGTAGGTGACGATGGGGGTGACGGAGGCGTTGGGGGTGTATGTAATCAGATTCTCCGTCCGGTAGTCGGAGCTGACGGTGCTCCAGAAGACGTTGGTGGACAGCTGGGTCTCCCGGTTCAGCAGGGTGTCCGTGGCGGTGAGGTCGTCCCCCATGGCCTCCGAGGCCAGGGCGGGGGAAACGGTCAGCGTCGCCAGCAGGGAAAGCGCCAGCAGCAGGGATAGCGCTCTGGGAACAATTCGTTTCATAGGGTTCCTCCATACTTGTCCAGGGGTATCGAACTTCATCAGCATACCACAAACCGGAAGGAAAGTAAATGACGATTTATGAACAAAATCCGACTGCTTTCCCTGGTTTTTCCAGGCTGGACAAACCGCCGCTTTGGCGCTATGATAGAGAAAAGACACCGAAAGGAGGGCCGCTTATGACCGTCACCGTGGACGCAAGCCGCTGCATCGCCTGCGGCATGTGCGCCTATGCCGCGCCGGAGGTTTTCCGCATCGTCGGAAGGACCTCCACCGTCATTGCCCAGCCGGAGGGGAAGGCCCCCAAGGTCCGGGACGCCGCCAACGGCTGCCCGGTAAACGCCATCCGGGTGTCGTAACCGACACCCGGATGGCGTTTCGCATTTCATCCCCTTGGGATGAAATGCTGTTGATTGAAATGGTGCGGGGAACCCCTCCTGGGTTTATCTCCGCGCTAAGAGCCGCCGCAAGCGGCGGTTGCGCTCCGAAACGCGCCTGCGGGCGCAGCCGCACACACCCTTCCTTCCCGTTGAATTGGTCTTCCGCAAGCCGTCTATTTCGCCTGCTTCATGGACAGGGAGATCCGCTTCTTTTTCTCGTCCACCTCCAGCACCACAACCTTCACCACGTCCCCCACGGAGACCACCTCGGAGGGATGCTTGATGAATTTGTCCGCCACCTGGGAGATGTGGACCAGCCCGTCCTGGTGGACGCCGATGTCCACAAACACCCCGAAGTCGATGACGTTCCGCACCGTCCCCGTCAGGACCATGCCGGGCTTCAGGTCCTTCATCTCCAGCACGTCCGTCCGCAGCACCGGCTTGGGCAGGTCGTCCCGGACGTCCCGGCCCGGCTTCATCAGCTCCGCCACCACGTCCCGCAGGGTGGGCACGCCCACCCCCGCGTCCGCCGCCGCCTTCTCCTCGCCGTAGGCCGTCACCTGGGCGGGCAGGTCCTGGAGCTTCCCCGCCTTCACGTCCGCCAGGCTGTGGCCCGTCAGGGACAGCAGGGTCTCCGCCGCGCCGTAGCTCTCCGGGTGAACGGCGGTGTTGTCCAATACGGACTTGCTCTCCGGTACCCGGAGGAAGCCCGCGCACTGCTGGAAGGCCTTGGGTCCCAGCTTGGGGACCTTCAAGATCTGCTTCCGGGCGGTGAAGGGGCCGTTTTCCTCCCGGTAGGCAACTAAGTTCTTCGCCGTGGCCGCCGTCAGGCCGGCCACCCGCTGGAGCAGGGACGGAGAGGCGGTGTTCACGTCCACTCCCACGGCGTTCACGCAGTCCTCCACTACGCCGTTCAACGCCTCGTCCAGCCGCTTGGGGGGACAGTCGTGCTGGTACTGCCCCACGCCGATGGCCTTGGGGTCAATCTTCACCAGCTCCGCCAGGGGGTCTTGCAAACGCCTTGCGATGGACACGGCGGAGCGGAGGTTTACGTCGTACTCCGGGAACTCCTCCGCCGCCAGCTTGCTGGCGGAATACACCGACGCCCCCGCCTCGGAGACGATCATATAGCTGACCCTCGCCCCGGCCTCGTTCACCTGGCGGATGAGCTCCACCGCCATCTGCTCCGTCTCCCGGCTGGCGGTGCCGTTGCCAATGGCGATGTGCTCCACGCCGTGTCTTTGTATGAGCTTCGCCAGGGCGGCGATGGCCTCCTTCTTCTGCCGCTCGCCGTAGGTGGGGTAGACCACGGCGGTGTCCAGCACCTTGCCGGTGCCGTCCACCACGGCCACCTTGCAGCCCATGCGGTAGCCCGGGTCCAGGCCCATGGTCACCTTTCCCTTCACCGGGGGCTGCATCAGAAGGGGCTTGAGGTTCAGGGCGAACTGGCCGATGGCTCCCTCGCTGGCGGTCTCCGTCAGGCCGCTCCTGGCCTCCCGCTCCAGAGAGGGGAAGATCAGGCGGTCGTAGGCGTCCTCCGCCGCGGCCTTCACAAACTCCATGGCGGGAGTCCCGGGACCCACTACCCGGCGGCGCAGGGTCCGCAGGGCCAGCTCCCGGTCCAGCTCCACGGACACCTTCAGCTTCTCCTCCTTCTCCCCCCGGTTGATGGCCAGGACCTGGTGTCCCTGCATCTGGGAGAGGGGGCGGGTGAAGTCGTAATAGAGCCGGTAGACGGTGTCCTCCTCCACAGCGGCCTCGCTGTGGAGTGTTCCGTGTTTCGCCAGCAGCTCCCGGAGGACCTTCCGCAGCTCCGCGTCGTCGCTGAGGGTCTCCGCCACAATGTCGGAGGCCCCCGCCAGGGCGTCCTCCGCCGTCTCCACGCCCTGTTCGGGGTTGAGATACTTCGCCGCCTCCGTCAGGGGGTCCGGGCAGTCCGCCCCTTGGGCGAAGAGCCGCTCCGCCAGGGGGGCCAGGCCCTTCTCCCGGGCCACCGTGGCCCGGGTCCGGCGCTTCTGCTTATAGGGCCGGTACAGGTCCTCCACCTCCGCCAGGGTGGCCGCGCCGTCAATGGCGGCCGCCAGCTCCTCCGTCAGCTTGCCCTGTTCGGCAATGGCGTTCTTGACGGTCTCCCGCCGCTCCTGGAGGCCCCGGAGATAGTTCAGCCGCTCCTCCAGATTGCGGAGCGTGGTGTCGTCCATGGCCCCGTGAAGCTCCTTGCGGTACCGGGCGATGAAGGGGATGGTGTTGCCCTCGTCCAGCAGCCGCACCACGTTCTCCACGTATTGGGCGGGCTGGTCCAGCTCCTGGGCCAATTGGGTGATGATGGGTTCCATAAAGCCTCCGTTTTCCGTAATCCGTTTATCCGTTTCCAAGGGCCGCGATTTTCGCCTCCGCCGCCCGCATGGTCTTGCGGAGGAAGAGGATGCTCAATACCAGGGACACCAGCTCCGAGATGGGGAAGCAGAACCACACCAGGTCCAGAATCCCCGTCCGGGCCAGCAGCCACGCCGCCGGCAGCAGGGCCACCAGCTGGCGGCAGACGGAGCAGATCAGCGTGTGGACCGGGTTGCCGATGGCCTGGCAGACGGACCCGGCGATGATGTCGAAGCCCGCCAGCAGGAAGGAGTAGCTGATGACCCGCAGGGCCACGGTGCCGATGGCCAGCATCTCCGCCGAGGGCGTGAAGAAGCCCAGCAGCACCCCGGGAATCAGGTTGAAGGCCGCGCAGCCGGCCACCATAATGACCGTGGCCACCGTGGCCGTGAGGCGGAAGGTCTGGCGCACCCGGTCCAGCCGGGCCGCGCCGTAGTTGTAGGAGATGATGGGCACCATGCCGTTGTTCAGGCCGAAGACCGGCATGAAGATGAAGCTCTGGAGCTTGAAGTAAGCCCCGAACACCGCCGTGGCCGTATCCGTGAAGCCCATCAGGATCTGGTTCATGCCGAAGACCATAATGGACCCGATGGACTGCATGATGATGGAGGGAAGGCCTACCCGGTAAATCTCCCGGACGATAAACCGGTCCGGGCGGATGGCCCGGGGGCGGATGTGAATGTCCTTGTTGAATTTCAGATTCATCCAAAGGCCAATGAGGGCGGCCACAATCTGGCCAAACACCGTGGCCACGGCGGCCCCCGCCACCTCCAGCCGGGGAAAGCCGAAGAGGCCGAAAATCAGGATCGGGTCCAGAATGATGTTGATAAGCGCTCCGATGAGCTGGGTGATCATGGAGTACACCGTCCGGCCGGTGGACTGGAGGAGCCGCTCAAAGCAGAACTGGCTGAAAATGCCGATGGAGAGCCCCAGGCAGATGCGGGCGTAATCCGTGCCGTAGTCCACGATGGAGGCAATGTCCGTCTGGGCCAGGAAGAAGGGCCGGGCCAGCAGAAAGCCGCACACGCCGAACACCACGGCGCTGACCAGGAAGACAAAGATGCCGGTGTTGGCGGCCTGGTCCGCCTGGTCCTGCTTCTTCTCCCCCAGGGAGCGGGACAGCAGGGCGTTCATGCCCACGCCGGTGCCGCCGCCCACGGCGATCATCAGGTTCTGGAGGGGGAAGGCCAGGGAGACGGCATTCAGCGCGTCCTGGCTGATGCGGGCCACGAAGATGCTGTCCACCACGTTGTAGAGGGCCTGGACCAGCATGGAGATCATCATGGGTACCGCCATGCCGAACAGCAGGGGGGCGATGGCCATGGTGCCCATCTTGTTCTCCTGGGGAGCGGAACCAGGTGATTGCAATTTGTTGTCTTTCATCTTTAGTATCCTTTCTGTATATGCGGGACTCTGCGGAAAAAGGACGCGGCCGCAAGAGCCGCGCCTTTCAGAAGGCTGAGAACAGGGGTTATTCAGGGTAGCGGGTGTAGACGACGCGGATGGAGTCGCCCAGCCAGCGCGGCTCGCCATTCACCCGGGTGGGGTAGTTGGAGACGGCGTCAAACCACCGCACTTTACCCCCGACGTTGCCGTCGGCGGTCCGGATACAGGGCACGCCGCCCTCCTCGTGGGCGGTGGTCATGGCAATATTGACATGGGCTGCGGCGCCGTCGGGATGGATCCGGAACACAATGTCCCCGGGGCGCACCTGGGCGTTGTCCTCCAGCCTGCGGGCGGGGTTGCCGGAGGGACCGAACACATAGTCGCTGAGCATGGCCGCGAACGCCCCGCATGCCTCCACATGGGAAACCTGGTATTCGGCGACGCAGGCCGCGCCGACGGACGTGCTGGGGTCCGAATTGTATACGTTATTTCCGGATTTCTCCCGGTCCAGGTAGGTCCAGGTCATGCCGTCGGGCCAGAGCGTTTTGGCCTCCGCCAGAAGCGCAAGGACGTTTTCCTCGGTGACGGGCTGTCCGTTCTGAAGGGTACCCGTTGGATACTGGTTATCCGCAACGGACCAGGCTGTGCCGGCGTCGATCGGCTCGCCTGCCGCGATAACGGCCGCGGGCCCTTCCTCCCCCTGCGCCCCGCCGTCCTCTAGGGCCGGAACAGGGAGGGACAGGCAGAGAACCAGAGTCAAAAGCAGAATGGGTTTCATGGAATATTCTTCCCTCTTATTTCTTCAGTTCCCCGGTGGCCAGCTGGGTCAGGTAGGCGTTGAGGAAGCCGTCCAGGTCCCCGTCCATGACGGCGTCGATGTTGGCGGTCTCGAAGCTGGTCCGGGTGTCCTTCACCATCTGGTAGGGCATGAACACATAGGAGCGGATCTGGCTGCCCCACTCGATCTTCATCTGCACGCCCTTGATGTCGGAGATCTTCTCCGCGTGCTGCTGGGCCTTCAGCTCCAGCAGCTTGGCCCGGAGCATCTTCATACAGTTGTCCTTGTTCTGGAACTGGCTGCGCTCCTGCTGGGAGGCCACCACGATGCCCGTGGGCTTGTGAATCAGCCGGACGGCGGAGGAGGTCTTGTTGACGTGCTGGCCGCCGGCGCCGCTGGCCCGGTAGACCTGCATCTCGATGTCCTCGTCCCGAATCTCGATGGACTCGTCGTTCTCCAGCTCCGGCATGACCTCCACGGCGGCGAAGGAGGTCTGCCGCCGGGCGTTGGCGTCGAAGGGGGAGACCCGGACCAGCCGGTGGACGCCGTTCTCGCTCTTGAGGAGGCCGTAGGCGTTCTCCCCCTCGATGGAGATGGCGGCGGACTTGATGCCCGCCTCGTCCCCGTCCTCGTAGTCCAGAATCTTGTAGGTGAAGCCCTTCCGCTCCACCCAGCGGGTGTACATGCGGTAGAGCATCTGGGCCCAGTCCTGGGCCTCGGTGCCGCCCGCCCCGGCGTGGAACTGCAAAATCGCGTTGCACCCGTCGTACTCCCCGGAGAGGAGCGTTGCCATCCGGGTCTCGGCGGCCCGGTCCTCCAGAGCGGCGTATTCGCCCTTCAGCTCCTCCAGGATCTCCGGGTCGTCGGCCTCCTGGCCCATCTCGCACAGGGCCGTCAGGTCCTCCCAGGCGGAGAGGAGCTTCTCCTGCCGGACGATCTTGTTTTGCAGCTGCTTGAGCCGCTGCTGGACCTTCTGGGACCGCTCCAGGTCGTTCCAGAAGCCGTCCTGGGCGGTCTCGTCCTCTAAGCGGGCGGCCTCCTGCCGGGCCGCGTCGATGTCCAGGGCGGCGGAAAGCTCATCCAGCTCCGGCTTCAGGTCCCGGAGCTTCTGCTTGTAAGCGTCGTATTCGATCAAAGCCATGGTCATTCTCCATCCTCACAGATTTTCCTAGCCCATGTATTATATAGGAGGGAAATTTATTTGTAAAGAGAAACTTTTCGGAAGGGTTTCGGAAGCCAAGAGCCGCCCTTTCGGGCGGCTCTTGGAATGCGGCTATGAATTACTTCTGGTAGTTCCGCATCCGCCAGACAATGGCGGAGACCTGCCCCCGGGTCAGGGTGTTGGAGGGGCGGAAGGTGCTGGTGCCGTTGTTGAAATAGCCCTCGACGATGCCCGCGGCGTTCAGGGCCTGGACATAGACGTCGGACGTGTCGGTAAAGGGCTTCACGCTGGAGAGGTTGTTGATGTCCAGCTTCATCGCCCCGGCGGCCAGCTGGGCCACCTGGAGGCGGGTGATGGGCCCGTTCAGGGCCACGTTGCTGCGGGTGACCAGTCCGTCGGCCTGGGCCTTGGCCAGATAGCCGCTGAAGGTGCTGCCGGGAACGGTGGGGGCCTGCTCGGGGTAGCCCGCCGCCAGCATAATGAGCTTCAGCGCCGCGCCGTAAGTGATGGTGCTGTCCGGCTTGAAGTTCCCGTCGGCGTAGCCGTCGATGACGGAGGCGTCCGCCAGCTCCATGACGTACTTATAGCACCAGGTGGCGGCGGTGATGTCCTTGAACTCCTTCCGGGCGTTCAGCACGCCCATGGAGAACATGCCGGAGGCGATGGGGGTGCCGCTGGCATTCATCGCCACATAGGGGATCTCCACTGGGCCGGTGTAGTTGGTCTGGGGCACGAAGCGGAGCTGGCCCAGCTGCTCGGTTCCGGTGTTGTACCCGTAGACCGTGGTGGTGTTGGCGGGGGTGGTGGTATTGCCCACGTAGACCGTGCCCACATTGGCGGCGGGGAGCTTCAGCAGCTGGACGCCGCTGGGGGTGGTGCCGGTGGCGGCAGACACGGCCGCCGCGATGGAGGAGGCCGGGAAGGTGACGGCGGTGTTCTTGGGCGTGGGGCCGTAGACCTCGGAGACCGCCTTGCTGGTGACGCTGATGAGGATGCCCCCGTTGACGGACTGGCCGTTGGTGCCGTAGGCCGTGAAGGGGATGGCGGCGCAGTAGTTGGAGCCGGAGGGCACATAGGTCAGCTCCGTCAGGGCGTACTCGGTCTGGGAGGCGGGGCTCACGTAGAAGTTCCGGCTGCGGTTGGAGGCCGTGATCTGCTCCCGGGAGGCGGCGCCGTAGCGGCTGGCCCCGTAATAGTTGTAGTACAGGCCCCCGGCGGCGGGCACATCGTTGAAGACCACGTACTGCAGCGACCCGGCGGGGTAGGCGGTCTTATAGAACCGGGCCAGGTCGTTGGCGCTGATCTGGACGTTGGTGCCGGCGGTGACGGCATAGCGCACGCTGCCCACCAGGTTGGAGGTAACGGAGGCCGTCACCGGCGTGATGACCAGGGTGCCCTCCACCTCCCGGTCGTTGGTGCCGTAAGCCGTGAAGCGCAGGGACACCTTGCCGCTGGTGAAGGAGTTGGCGGCGGCGAAGGTCAAATCGTTCAGGGCGTAGTCGTTCCTGCCCGCGTCGCTGGCGCTGTAGTAAAAGCGCACGTCCCGGAGGCCGTTCCGGCTGAAGGAGACGGAATAGCTGGTGTTGTACCCGGCGTACAGGGTGCCGGAGGTGTCCGGCAGGTCCGCGGTGCCGGGCACGTCGAAGACCACGTAGTCCAGGCTGGAGCTGGAATAGGTCTTGCGGAAGAAGTCGTCGAACTTGGTCCGGTCGAAGTTCACCGTCTTGCCCGGGGTGACGGTATAGGCGATATCGCCGCCGGAGCCCACGATCAGCTTCAGCGTGCCCTGCTCATAGTCGCTGCTTTCGTAATAGGCCCGGAAGGGCATGGTCAGCGTGCTGCCGTCCTTGGCCGTGGCGTCGGGCCGGAAGTAGAGGCTGCCGATGGAGTAGGTGCCGTAGTTGGGGGTACCGTTGTAGAACTGGGTCTTGCTGTAGGTGAGGTCGCTGCGGGTGAGGGGGACGTTTCCGGTATAGAGCTTTCCGGCAAAGCTGGCGTAGTCGCTGCCCGCCTCGAAGGCCACGTACTTGATGGTCCGGCTGGTGCCGGACATGGTCTGATAGGCCCGGTTGAAATCGCTGGCGGTAAAGGCGATGGAGCCGCCGGGGGCCGCCTCATAGGTGATGGTGTTGGCGTCGGAGGTCACCACGATGCGGAGGGTGCCCTCCTCGTAGTCGTCCCGGTCATTGCTGTAGTAGGCCCGGAAGGGGATGGCCAGGCTGGCGTTCTCCCGGGCGTCCCGGTCCGCCTGGAAGGTCACGTCCTCCAGCAGGTAGTCGTTCCGGCCCGCGTCGCTGGAGCTGTAGTAGAACCAGGTCTCGTCGTGGCTCAGGTCCTGGAGGCGGAGGTCCACATTCTTCACGTACAGCGCGCCGTCAAAATTCCGGTAGCTGTCCGGCGCGTAGAAGGACACGGCGGTGATGGTCCGGTTGTTGTAGCCGGAGAGGTATTGGTAGACCTTGTTGAAGGCGGTCTTGTCCAGCCGGGCGGTGCCGCCGGGGGCCACGTTCAGGGTGACGGTGTCCTGGGAGCCGTTCTTGTCGATGACGATCCGCAGGGTGCACTTCACCTCGTCGTCCCGGTCGTAGCAGGCCCAGAAGGGGATCTCCAGGGAGTCCCCGTCCCGGGCGCCGCTGGAGGCCCGGAAGACCAGCTCGTCGATGCCATAGCTGTCCCGCCGGTCGGTGGAGTAATAGAACCACTCCCGGGACAGCTCGTTCTTGGTGAAGTCGGCGTGGCCGGAGACGCTGATCTTGCCGCCGAAGGTGGTGTAGGCGTCGCCGGGGTCGAATTCCACGTAGTTCAGCGTCCGGGTGGTGTTGGCCAGGTCCTGATAGGCCTGGTTGAAATCGCTGCGGTTGAAGGTGACGGAGCCGCCGGGGGCCACGTGGTAGACCACCTCGCCCTCCTGCCGGCCGTTCTTGTCCACGAGGATGCGGAGGGTGCCGTCGTAGTGGGTGTAGCGGTCATAGAACCGGACGGTCATGACCAGCTCGTCCCCCACGTCGGCCCGGCTGTCCGCCCGGAAGCTGAGGGAGTCCAGGGCGTATTTGCCGCTGTAGCGGCTGTCGGTGTAGAAGCTGTAATCGTCCAGGTCGCCCGCGCTGAGGGCGCTGTTCCCGGTGTAGATCTTTCCGTCGAAGTTTTTATAGTCGCTGCCCACGGCGAAGTCGACGGTCTGCAGGGCGGCGCTGTCGTTGCTGAGCTTTTTGTAGGCCTCCTCGAACCGGGCCACCTTGAAGTTCACCGTGCCGCCGGGGGCCACCCGCAGAACGATGTCGGCGGAATTCTCGGGCGTGCCGGAGAGGGTGAGGGTGCCGGAGATCTGGTTGTTGTACGGATCCACGGCGGTGTAGGCCACGCTGAGGCTGTTGGAGGTGCTGGGGACATAGTAGACATAGCTGGCCAGGTCGTTGTAGCTGTACTGGTTATACAGGGAGTCCTGCCGGCTGTTGTGATAGAGCTTGCCGCTGCCGCCGGTGGAGGAGAACCGGATGGTGGAGAAGCTGCTCTCCCCGGTCAGCGCGCCGAACATGGCGGCCACCTTGCTGCGGATGTCCGTGCCCACCAGCTTGCCGCCGGTGGTGCCCACGGCCAGGGTGGCGTTCTGCCCCGTGGCGTTCAGGCGGTAGACGGCGGTATACGTCGTCGCGGCGGTGACGGCGGTCCCGGAGGGGCTCACGATGGACTGGTTCCGGTAGCCGGGATAGGAGACGCTGCCCTTGACCCAGCCCATGAAGGTGTGGCTGCCGGAGACGGCGCTCAGCCCGGGGTTGTTGGGAACGCTGGCGGGATAGGCGCCCTTGCGCACCTGCTCCGAGGAGTAGGTGCCGGACCCCACCCGGTATGTAACCGTGTAAGAGGTGCCGTCCACCTGGGCGATCTGCAGGCCGCAGGTCTGGCACTTGCCGTCGGCGGTCAGGGTGGTGCTGTGCCCGGTAGCGGGGATGGTCTCCGTATAAGGCGTGCCGCACACGGAGCACTGATAGGTCCGCAGACCTGTCGTCGTGCAGGTGGGCTTCAGCGTGATGTTGCCGCTGGCGCTGTGGGTGTGGAGCTGAGTCTCCTCATATTTGCAGACGGAGCAGATCTTGACATGAACGTCATTATTTTTATAGCTCCAGGCGGCCGGGAAGCTGTGGGCCGCCAAATCCAAGGCTCTTTCTTCTGTCTTGTGGCAGGTTGTGCACTCCTTTTGTTCCTTGCCTTGGACTTTACAGGTAGATTTCGTCTGGGTGACCCAAGGCCCCCAAGTATGCGCATTATTGGCGCACTCCGCCGCCAGCGCAACGGGCGCGAGGCTCGCCAGCATGACCAGCGTCAGGAAAAACGCCGGAACTTTTTTCTTCCAAAAATTGTTCATAAGGTTACCTCCGTGCCTGCCGAAAATTGGATCGGCCAAATCAGATAAGACTGCTCTTTATACCATACCGGAAAGCGCCTTCACAATCATGAACAAACTGTGAACAAGCGGCAACATTTTGGTATCATTTACAGAAGAAGCCGGTTTTAGGAAAGGCCGAAGGGGGCGCTTTTTGTCGATTTCTCACAGAGAAACCTTTTTCCGGCAAAACCGCCGCCGCCCTTGAAGGGACCGGGCATGTATGGTATAGTGTAAGGAAACCAGTCAAAAGGAGACTTGCCATGCGCCGTCAGACCTCCCCGGAGGAAGAGGCCCTGGAGGAGCTGCGCCGCCTGAAGGGGGGCGCGCCCTCCGGGAAGAAAAAACGGACCCCCTGGGTCCGGTATATGGCCGTAGTCCTCCTGGCCGTCGTCTGCATCGGCGGGGCGGAGCTGACCGCCTGCCGCTTTTTCGCCCCGGCCCTCTACGAGGCCCTGACGGAGCCGGTGCGGGAGACGGCCGGCCGGGCCCTCCAAGCGGCGGGGGAGGTTCTGGACGCCGCCGCCCGAAAAACCGGGGAGGCCGCCGCCGCCCTGACCCTCCGGGCTGGGGAGGTACGGGACGCCCTCCGGGAGTGGCTGGACGAAGTCACCGCCCCGCCGCCGGAGCCGGAGCCCCCGGCAGAGGAGGACTCCACCCTGGCCCAGCCGGATGTGGCGCCCCCGGGGGAAATTTTGGACCCCCTCATCAGCGACCTCATCTTCCGGGAGGGGCAGGAGATCCTCACCGGCGGCGGGGTGGATGTGGTGTACTTCAACCAGACGGACGAGACCCGGGCGGACCAGAACTACGGCTCGGATCCCCTGGCCACCCACGGCTGCGGCCCCACCGCCATGGCCATGGCGGTCTCCTCCCTGACGGGGGAGACGGTGGACCCGGCGGACATGGCGGCCCTGTGCGTGAAGCAGGGCTACTGGTGCCGGAACCACGGGTCCTACCTCTCCATCGTCCAGGGCGTGGCGGAGACCTACGGCCTGGAGTGCGAGGCCCTGGACCCAGCCACCCTGGAAGAGGACGACCTCTACCGGCGCCTGACCGCCGGGGACGTGGCCGTGGCCCTGATGACCAAGGGGCACTTCACCAGGGGCGGGCATTTCATTCTCCTCCGGGGCACGACGCTGAGCGGTGAGATTCTGGTGGCGGACCCCGCCAGCCGGGACCGGAGCCTGATCTCCTGGGACCTGTCCCTGATCTTAGACGAGCTCTCTCCCAGCCGCCACGACGGCGCGCCGCTGTGGATGCTGTCCAAACGATGAAGGAACGGCCAGCCGGAGTCCGGCTGGCCGTTTGTTTTATTGCGTTTTGTTATTGTCAAATCAAATTATACAATTCGTATCGATAGTTACCCCTTTTTCAGGACCTTCTTCACCTTCGCCTTCACCTCCGGCGAGAGGACCTTTCCCGCGGCCCGGACGGGCAGGGGAGGCAGGGCGCAGAATTTCCGGACCACCTGGTCGAAGGGCTCCAGGGCGTAGGCGGCGAAGAACGCCGCCCGGTCCGCCGGCTGGACAGTCGGCGAGGCTAACCGGGGATTTCCGGCGATGGCCCGCTCCACCGGGAAGGGCTGGCGGATCAGGGGAAGCTGGTCGAAGACGTGGCTTCCGTGGGGGGTGTTCACCAGCAGGAGGCTGACGCCCTTTTGCTGCTGCTCCGGCAGTTCGTCGGGCCGGAGGCCCCACAGGTCCCCCAGGGTGAAGTCCCCGGGCCGGTTCAGGCTGGCGTAGGGGCAGCGGTGGCAGCAGGGCCGCAGGAACAGCGCCCGGCCGAAGGCCCGGCCATACTCCGTCTCAAAGAGGGGATGGGTGTCCACGGTGCCGTCGTCGTAGACGGCGGTGAAATGGCTGTTTTTCCAGCCCTCCACCTTGTTGCGGAAGCGGACGGTCTGGAGCTCCCGGCCCCGCTTCCTCTCGATATAGCGGGCCATGTCCTCCCACACGCCGGGGGAGGGCACCCCGTGGCACACCAGGTCGCAGGTGGTCAGGTTCTCCGGGCGGCTTCCCAGATAGCGGTACAGCCCGTCCACCTGGCAGGGGGTGCCGGAGAAGAGGACCGGCCGGGTCTCCAGGCATTTCTTTATCTCCCGGAACACGCCCTCCAGATCGCTCTGGACGTACTTGGCCCCCCGGAGGCGCCAGAGGTCCTCCTTGCGGAAGCAGGCCATGTGCCACAGGTGCTGCTTTCCGTCCAGGGCCGCGCCGAACACCACGCCGCCCCCCTCCAGCACATAGTCCGCCAGGGCCGAGAAGGCCCCGCCGGAGGTGGAGTCCCGCCGGACATCCGCCTCCCGGTTCCAGGCGGCGAAGGCGGCGGGCAGGGGCTTGGGCGCCCGCCGGCGAAGCATGGGGCAGGTCTTCGTACAAAGTCCGCAATGAACGCACTTTTCCGGGTCCACCGACGGGAAGGCAAAGCCCTCCTTGTCCCGGACCAGGGCGATGGCGTCCTTGGGGCAGACGGCGGCGCAGGCGGAACAGCCGGTGCAGTGGGTCCGGTCCGCCAGGAGGGGGCCGTCCCCCCTGGGGGCCGCCTCTCCGGCCTCCTCATAGGGCTCGTCCGCCAGGGCGGCCCTCAGATAGGCCATGGCCCCCGCCCGGGCGGCGTCCAGCCGCGCCTCCGCGGCGGGCCAGTCGGGCTGGTCCAAAAGCCCCGCGGCGTCCCCCTTGCCCACCACCCGGTCCGTCAGCCCCAGGCGGCTCAGCAGGCTGAAGGTCCGGGACCGCTCCGGGTCCTGGAGCTCGGCGGGGGCCACGGCGGTGAAGAAGGGGCGCTGGAACTGGACGGAGAACACCGTCCCATGGAAGGAGTTCGTGCAGACGTAGGCGGCGTTCCGGAACAGGCTCAAAAACTCCGCCGGGCCCGCGTCGAAGATCAGCTTCGCCTTGGGGTGGAGCTTCCGCCGGGTGCCGCAGAGCTGGACCACCGGCAATCCGGTCTCCTCCGCCAGGCGGCGGAGATAAGGCTCCAGGGCCCCGGAGCGGGAAATGCAGTAGCAGAGGATATACTCCCCGCGGACCACCCGCTCCGCCGCCAGGGCGGACCACTCCGCCGCCGTCAGCAGCAGCGTGGGGTCCAGCACCACCGCCGCCTCCCGCCCGGCGGCCTCCCGGACGATCTCCCGGCCGGAGAGCTCCCGGACGGAGAGGTGGGAAAAGCCCGCGAGATATCCTTTCAGCTCCTCCTCCATCCCCTCGGGGAGGCGGGCCACGCCGAAGGAGGGGGCGTAGGCGATCTTCCGCAGGGGGGAGAAGGTGCCGAAGAACACCGGGTCGAACCGCCCGTCGGGGAAGATGGTGGGGTTCCAGATCTGGTCGCTTCCGGAGACCAGCAGGTCGTAGGGCAGAGCCGCCCCCCGCAGCTCCTCCCAGCTCTCGAAGCGGCGGGCGGTGAGATTCAAGTGGGCTTTGGAGAAATCCTCAAACCGCTGCCAGCGCCGTTTCAGGGCGGGGTAGTGGAGGGCGTTGTAGGCGTCATTGGCGGCCCGCCCGGGGCTCGTAGGGGGCTTGAGGATGCGGATGTCCTGGTTGACGAAGTAGTCGATGGTCTCGCAGTCCCAGCCCAGGGAGGCCAGGGCCCGCTGGGTGGCTGCGGCCTGGAGGATGGCCCCGTAGTGGTGCAGGTGATAGAAGGTAACAAGTCCCGCTTTCAAGCAAATACTTCCTTTCGTCCCTCAGACCGTGACCGCGTCGTCCTCGGCAATCCATTGGGAAACCGGAATCACATCGAACTCCGTCTCCGTCCGGCGGATGACCACCCGCTCCAGCCCCGCGTTGATGACCAGGCGGCGGCACATGGAGCAGGACGTGGCGTCCCCCAGCAGCTCCCCGGTCTGAGCGTCCCGCCCCACCAGGTAGAGGGTGCCCCCCACCATGTCCCGCCGGGCGGCGGAGATGATGGCGTTGGCCTCGGCGTGGACGCTGCGGCAGAGCTCGTACCGCTCTCCCCGGGGGACCCGGAGGGCCTCTCGGGAGCAGTAGCCCAATCCCGAGCAGTTGGCCCGCCCCCGGGGGGCGCCGTTGTAGCCGGTGGAGATGATCTCGTCGTTGGTCACGATGATGGCCCCGTAGACCCGCCGCAGGCAGGTGGCCCGCTCCAAGACGGTCTCGGCAATGTCCAGGTAATAGTTTTCCTTGCTGATGCGGTCCATAGGCGGTCCCCCTTTTTTGATGCTCCATTCTACCATGGGAAGACGGAATTTGCAAGGCTTTACGCCGGGGAGAGACAAAAAACAGGACCGCCCAAAGGCGGTCCCATCGGTGCTCATACGTTGGAAAACAGCCCCACCTGGTCCGGCAGCACGTCCTCCCCCAGGTGGCGGAGCTGATAGTGGTTCTCCTCCCACAGCCGGTCGGTGATGGCCATTTTGCGGATGATGTTCTTCACGGTCTCGTCCAGGCCCGTGCCCTCCCGGTAGTCCGCCGGGAAGATGTAGTCCACCCGCCGCCTCGCCAGCAGCTCCTCCACGCCGGAACGGTTCGCCGCCTGATAGACGGCGATGGCCTGGCCGCCGTAGGCCCGCATCATCTTCATGCAGGGCACGTCCGAGAGGCCGTCCCCCATGTAGATCATGTTGGGGAAGGGCACCCGCTTGCTGTCGTCGGGCATGGAGTCGTTGAGGGTCTTGTCGTCGGAGACGTCCAGGACCCCCTTGTTGATCCGGTAGACGAATTGGGTCTTGGCGGTGAAGTTCACCGCCAGCTTGGGCCAGACGGGGCGGCCCGTTTCGTCGTAGTAAAACTCGCTGGCGTAGATTTCCTTGAATTCCCCGCTGATGGAGGACCCCTCGATGATCTCCCGGAGGCCGGAGGAGATGACGTAGTGCTCCACCTGGACCCCCTGGGTCTCCCCGAAGGCGTTGACGCGCCGGAACCAGTCCTCCACCCCAGGGAAGAGCTCGATCCCCCGGCCCTTCTCCACCAGGTCCTCCCGGGTAAAGGGCCGGTTCCTCCGCTCCGCCTCCCGCAGCATGATGTACATATAGGCCAGAATCCCATCCATCCGGTGCCTCCGGCCAAAGCCGTTGGCCTCCGTCCAGAACTCCGCCGGGGTCATCCCCAGGCTGGGGATGAAGGCGTAGTTCTGCATGTCCGTGGTGCACAGGGTCTTGTCGAAGTCATACAGGAACGCGATGATGGGCCTTTGCATACGGCCTCTCCCTCCCCGTTCAGAGGGCGGTCAGTCCCCCTCGCTCCGGTAATTGGGCCCGAATTTCAGCTCGTTGATATTCACCCGCCGGGTGGCGCTCAGGTCCTCCGCCTGGGGGGTCTCCTCCGCCGCCGCCAGGGTGTCCAGCAGCTTCTCCGCCGTGGGGGGCTGGTCCTTTTTCTCCTCCGCGCCCTTGGGCCCGGCCACCAAGGTCCGGAAGACCTCGTCCACGGGCCCGGCCTCCGGCGCGCTCTCCGGCTGGGGAACAGCCTCCGCAGCGGGGGCGGGCTCCCCGGCGGAGAGGATCTTCTCCTCGATCTCCTCCACCGCGGCGCTCACCGGCTCGCTCTCCTCCAGGGGGAGGGTGGGGAACTCCTCCAGGAAGCGGAGCTCCTTTTCGCACAGCGCCCGACTCTCCGCCACGAAGCGCTGGATCTCCTCCTGCCCCTGCTGGAGGCGTTTGCTGCACTGCTCCGCCTCCTTGCGGTAGCCGTCCACCTTCTCCCGGGCGGCGGACTCCGCCTGCCGGAGAATCTCGTCCCGCTTCTCCTCCGCCTCCTTGACGATGGAGTCCGCCATCCGCTGGGCGGTGAGCAGGGTGGCCCGCATGGAATCCTCCGTGGCCCGGTACTCCTCCACCTTCTCCACCAGGACCTTCATCTTGGCCTTCAGCGAGGCGTTCTCCTTATAGAGGGACGTGTAGTCGTCGGTGAGCTCGTCCAGAAACTCGTCCACCATGGTCATGTTGTAGCCGCCCATCATCGTCTTGGTGAACGAACGGGCGGAAACCTCCTGCGGTGTCAGCATAGTCGCATATCCTCCCCGGCGTTTCGGTCCAGATGTCTTTCAGGTGTCAGAAGTACAGGCCGTTGTTCTCCAGCTCGTCGATCAGGTCGCCCTCGATGTCCACGTGGTAGGGCGTGATGATATAAGTGTTGGCGGCCACTTTCTTGATCTTGCCCTCCCCGGCGTAGGCCACGCCGGACAAAAAGTCGATGAGCCGCCGGGCCACGTCCTTGTTGGTGGACTCCAGATTCAAAACCACCGTCCGCTTGTCCTTCAGCTGGTCGGCGATCTCCGAGGCGTTCTCAAACCGCTCCGGCTTCACCAGGACCACCTTCAGCTGGGTGGTGGCGTGGATATTCACCACCTTGTTCCGGCGGTCGTCATAGCGGGAACGGCGCTCCTCGAACATGTCCCGCTCCTGGGGCTCGTCCTCGAATTCGGCCGCGTCATCGTCCTCGTCCTCATAGGGGTGCGTCAGCTTTTTTATCTCGTCCAGGATACTCATGAATGTACCTCCCGTGTGTGATCTTATGTGTAATGGCGGCTTCCGAAGATGGCGGTCCCCACCCGGACCATAGTGGCCCCGGCGCGGACGGCGTCCTCATAGTCGCCGCTCATGCCCATCGACAGAACCTGTAGCCTATTATGGAACAATCTCTCGTTCATGTCAAGGAAAAGCGCCCGAACTCTGTCAAAATATCGGAGATTTTCCTCCCGCTCCGCGTCCGCCGGGGGGATGGTCATCAGGCCCAGCACGGCTACATGCTCCTTTCCCAGGGCCGCCTCCGCCCCGGAGAGGAGCTCCGCCGGGGCGAAGCCGCTCTTGGCCTCCTCCTCCCCGATGTTAACCTCCAGCAGGATGTTCTGAACAAGATCCAGCCTCCCGGCGGCCTTCTCGATCTCCTCCAGCAGCTCCAGGGAGCCCACGGACTGGATGAGCTCCGCCTTCCCCACCACCTGCTTCACCTTGTTGCGCTGGAGGTGGCCGATGAAGTGGAGGGGCGCGCCCTCATAGGCGTGCTCCTGGAGCTTGGCCGTCATCTCCTGCACCCGGTTCTCCCCCAGGGCGTCGATGCCGGCAGCCACGGCCTCCCGGCACGCGGCGGCGCCGTTCATCTTGCTGGCGCCTACCAGGGTGATCTCCTCCGGCCTCCGCCCCGCCTCTTCGGCAGCGGCGGCGATGTTCGCCCGGACCCGGGCGATGTTTTCCGCGATAGACATGTGTTTCGCCTCTTTCTGTTTCAATTCCAACATTCCAAACACGGGGGCCTCACTGCAGGACTTTCCCGTCGAACAGTCCCCGGGCGGAGACAATGACCTGTTCTCCGGGGCGGATGATCCGCTTGGCGTCCCGCTCCACCGACGGGTCCAGCTCCAACGCGGGACTGATCAGTACGAAGCTCTCACCGCTGTGGACCACCTCCACCGGCTTGAACCGGGCCTCCCGGCCCACCAGGCAGTACACGCCGGTGCGCTCCTCGGAGACCACCTTTCCGTCCTCGCTCAGGTAGGCCCGCTCCGCCCGGAGGCTCTCCCGGGGGACCCGGATGCCGCTGATGCTGCCGGTGATGATCTGGGCCCGCTGCTGGCGCAGCAGTGTCAGCTCCCGGAGGTAGGACGTCCCCCGGAACACCGCCACCACCCGGCCGTTCTCCCGGGGGCCGATGCTCTCCAGGGTCACCGGCAGGTCCCGGTCCACCCCCTTGGAGAAGCGGAGCGTCAGCGTCCCCCCGTCCTCCTCCTGCTGTCCCCGGAGGGCCATGGCGTCCTCGGCGGAGAGAATGGCGGCGTAATACCACTCGTTCCCCAGCACCAGCTTCCCCGTCCGGGAAGCGGCCGCCGGGTTCGGCGTCAGGCTGGAGAGGGCGGAGGGCGTCAGCCCCTCCAGCGTCTCCGGGGTCAGCACGGTCTCATAGCCGTCCACCTCCGCGGAGTAGAGTCCCGCCTCCGGGGCGGTGACCCGCCGGACGGAGCCCTCGGCCTGGGACCGGAGGGCCAGAAGCCGGGCCCCCAGCTCCTGAAGCTGCACGGCGATGTCCCCGTTCCCCGCGTCGCTGTAGTCCCGCTTGAGGACCAGGGCCCGCAGCTCCAAAGCCGTGCTCTCCGCGTCGTAGAGCCTGTCCGCCGCCAGGAAGCGGCGGTATTCCAGCAGGTTCTGGACGATCTGGGCATCCAGCTTCCGGGTGGTCTCCGCCGCCAGGGCCAGGTCCTGGGCATATTGGAGCTGCTCCACCCGGCTCTCCAGGCTGTCGATCTCCGCCTGCCGGTCCAGGGAGGCCTGGTCCGCGTAGACCGAGGCCACGGTGCCCCCGGCGCTCACCCGCTCGCCCTCCGTCCGCTGGACCCGGAGGAGGCCGCCGCCCTCGTCGGGCAGCACCCGCTCCTCCCGGACCACGAAGCCCGTCATGTCCACGGTCTGCTCCACCTCGTAGCGGTAAGCCAGGGTGACCCCCAGGGGGTCGTCCAGGTACTGGACCGCCTGGACGCCGAAGTAGGCCGCCACCCCCAGGAAGAGGGCGGCCATCAGTAATTTGGTTCCAAAGCCGCTTTTTTTCTGTTTCATGGCGTTTTTATGTAGCCTTCCTTATCTCGGTCCCGCCGCCTTCACTCCTCCTCGGCCAGGGAGACGGTCCGGGTGGGGGCGATGGTGGAAATGGCGTGCTTGTAGATCACCTGCTGCCGCCCCTCGCTGTCCAGGATGACCACGAAGGGGTCGAAGCCGGTGATGGTCCCCCGCATCTGGAAGCCGTTCATCAAAAACATGGTGACGGGCACCCGGTCCCGCTTGGCCCGGAGGAGGAAGAGGTCCTGTAGGTTCTGTTTGTTCTGCATATCGTTCGCTCCTTTTTTCTTTTGTCCGCGCGCCGCCTCGCGGCGGCGCAGTTGTGTGGTTCAGCGAAACGATGGTACTCGGGCCCCGCAGGGAGTGCCGGGCAGCTCGTCCGCCAGTTTCTAGGATACCCCCGCGGCGGAGAGAATTTCCGTCGAAACCTGTAAGGCCCGGGCAAAATCCCGGTCTTTTTCCCAAAAGACCCAGTGGATGGCCGGATTCCGCCGCAGCCAGGTCAGCTGCCGCTTGGCGTACTGCCGGGAGCGGAGTTTCACCTCCGCCAGGGCCTCCGCCTCTGTGGCCGTCCCCTCCAGAACCCCCAGGAACTCCTTGTAGCCAATGGCCTGGAGGGCCGTGGCGTTTCGGGGCAGTCCCCGGCCCAGCAGGGCCCGGACCTCCTCCAGCAGCCCCGCCTCCGCCATGCGGTCCACCCGCCGGTCGATCAGGCGCTTCATGTCCGCCCGGTCCCGGAACTGGAGTCCGATCCAGACCGCGTCGTACCGGGGGGGCAGGGTCTTTGTCTCCTCGTTGTGGGCGGTGATGGTCCTCCCGGTCTCCCGGTAGACCTCCAAGGCCCGCAGAATCCGCTTCTCGTCGGCGGGGTGGAGCCGCTCCGCCGACGCCGGGTCCACCTCCCGGAGTTCCGCCAGCAGGGGGCCGATCCCCTCCGCCGTCAGGCGGTTCTCCAGCTCCTTCCGGACGCTTCCCCCGGCGCAGCCCGCCGCGAAGCCGTGGCCCTTCACCACCGCGTCGATCCAGAGGCCCGTGCCCCCCACGAGAATGGGCAGCTTCCCCCGGGTCAGGATATCGTCGATCACCGGCACGGCCTCCTGGGCGTACCGGGCGGCGGACCACTGCTCCGCCGGATCGCTTATTGCAATCATGTGGTGGGGCACGCCGTCCATCTCCGCCTCTGTGGGGGCGGCGGTGCCGATGGTCATGCCCTTGTAAATCTGCATGGAGTCGGCGGACACCACCTCGCCGTTGTATCGCTTCGCAAGCTCCACGCCCAGGGTGGTCTTGCCGCAGGCGGTGGGCCCCACGATGCAGACAATTTTGGGAGCCATGTCCGTCCTCCTGTCTAGGCCCGCTTGAACATCTTCTCCAGCTCGTACTTCGTCAGCTTCACCGCCACGGGCCTGCCGTGGGGGCAGTATTTTACCTCGCCGCTCTGCACCTTGTCCACCAGCGCCCGGAGCTCCGCCGGGTCGCTCCTCCAGCCGCCCTTGATGGCGGCCTTGCAGGCCATGGTGTGCAGCAGAGCCTCCCGCCGTTCCGCCGGAGACCGCCCCTCCCGGAGCTTCCCGGCGATCTCCTCCAGGGTAGCCGCCGCGTCTTCTGCGTCCAGATCCGCCGGGACCTCCCGCACCAGCACGGTCCCGCCGCCGAAGTCCTCGCAGGAAAAGCCGAACGCCTCCAAAAGGGGCAGGTTCTCCAGCAGCAGCGCTCCGTCCTCCTTCCCCAGCTCCAGGGCGGCGGGGGTCAGCAGGGTCTGGCGCATAGGGGGCTCCAGGGCGGCCTTCAGCCGGTCGAAGTTGATCCGCTCATGGGCGGCGTGCTTGTCGATGAGGAAGACGCAGCCCTCCTCGCTCTCGCAGACAATGTAGGTCCGCAGCACCTCCCCGGCGATCCGCCAGGGGGCCTCCTTGGGGGGCTCCATCGCCTCCTGCCCCGGCAGCTCCAGGTCCTGCCGGGGAATGGCCGGGACGAAGGGCCGCGCCGCCGGGGGCGCGGGCGCTTCCGTCCGCTCCGGCTTCAAAACCGAGGCCGGCGCGTCTCCCCGCAGGGGCGGGAAGGGCGTTCTCCGCCCCAGGGCGGGGCGCTCCGAGGGCGGAACGCTGTCCGACAGCATGGGCCCCGTCTGTTCCGTGTTCCAGGAGGGAAGTGGGGCGGTCCTTTTCGGCGGCGGGGCGGAGGGCGTCCCCTTGGTTCCCTGTTCCCGGTAGGACTTGGCGTCCATGGACCGGAAGAAGTCTCCCCGGGGATTTGACGCCGTCTCCGCCGCCGGGGAGGCCGGGAGAACCGGCCCGCCCCGCTCCGCCAGGCTGTCCAGCACGGTGTGGTACACCGCGTCGAACACCGCCTTTTCCCGGGCGAATTTCACCTGGGTTTTCGCGGGGTGGACGTTCACGTCCACCTCCGTCACCGGCATGGTTACCGCCAACACGCAGCCGGGAAAGCGGCCCTTCATGAGCTGATTCCGGTAGCCCTCCTCCAGAGCCGCCGTGAGGAGCTGGGACTTGATGAACCGCCCATTGACAAAAAAGACCTGCATGGCCCGGGAGCCCCGGCCCTGGAGGGGCTGGGTGATGAACCCGGACACGCTCACGCCGTCCCCGCCTCCCTTCACCGGGAGGAGGCTCCGGGCAAAGTCCCGGCCCAGGGCGGCATAGACGGCGGAGTCCGGCCGCCCGTCTCCGGGGGTGTGGAGGGCCTCCGCGCCGTCCTTGATCAATTTGAAGGAAATATCCGGATGGGACAGGGCCAGGTGCTGCATCAGCCCGCTGACCGCCGCCGTCTCGGCGCTGTCCTTCTTCATGAATTTCAGCCGGGCGGGGGTATTGTAGAAGAGGTCCCGGACCAGGATGGTAGTGCCCTCCGGGGCCCCGGCCTCCTCCACCTCCCCGGGGACGCCGCCCTCTAAGCGCAGGGCCGCGCCGGCCGCATCCTCCCGCCGCCGGGTGCGGATCTCCACCCGGCTGACGGCGGAGATGGCCGCCAGGGCCTCTCCCCGGAAGCCCAGGGTGCCGATCCTCCCCAGGTCCTCGGGCCCCCGGAGCTTGCTGGTGGCGTGGCGGAGGAAGGCGGTGGGCAGCTCGCTTGGCGCGATGCCGCAGCCGTTGTCCGTCACTCGGATGAGGCCCATGCCCCCCCGGCGGATCTCCACCACCACGGCGGAGGACCCGGCGTCCACGGCGTTTTCCACCAGCTCCTTCACCACGCTGGCGGGGCGCTCCACCACCTCCCCGGCGGCGATGAGGTCCGCCACGTGGGAGGGCAGCTGCTTGATTTCCGGCATGGGGCTTCCTCCTTTCCGAGGTCCGCGTTAAAACAGAAACGCCGCGAGAATGGGGATGGTGACGATAGACGCCAGAGTGGAGACGAAGGTGATCTGGGCCATGCACTCCGCGTCCCCGCCGTACTCCATGCACAGCAGCGACCCGTTCATCGCCGTCGGCATGGCCATCTGAATGACGGCCACGCCCAGAATCAGGGACTCTGTCCCCATCCAACGGAGAAGGACGCACAAAACCGCGGGCAGGACCAGCAGCCGGACCGCCGTCAGGATCCACAGCCGGGGAGACGCCAGCATCCGCCCCAGGGGAATTCCCGCCAGCAGGGAGCCCACGAACAGCAGCGACAGCGGCACCGTGATATTTCCCACGAAGTTCAGCGCCTCGCCTACGATCTCCGGGGGCCGCAGCCGGAGCAGGGCCAGGCCCAGCGCCAGGGCGGACGCCAGCACGCAGGGCGAGAGCATCTGCCGGAGGCTGAACCGCTTCGCCCCGGTGAGCAGCAGCGGCCCCAGGGTGAAGGTCATCAGATTGAAGGGCAGGACCAGGATCACGGCGTAAAACAGGGCCTCCGGCCCGAAGAGGGCCGTCACCACCGGATAGCCGATGAAGGCCACATTGGGAAAAGCCAGGGTGTAGCGCCACACGCCCCTCTGCCCCGGCGTGCCTCCCAGCAGGGGCGGGACCGCCAGGACGAAGGCGAACTCCAGGGAGTAAAATACCACGGCCACGCCCAGCGTCCCCAGCACCACGGAGGCCTCCGGCAGGGCGTCCCCTGTGCAGACAGAGCCCACGAGCATGGCGGGCAGGGTCAGGCAGAGCAGCAGCCTGGAAATTTTCTGGTCCGTCTCTCCCCCCAGTATCCCCAGGCGATTGGCGGCAAAGCCCGCGGCCATGGCGAACAGCAGCACCAGCATTTCCGCGAGGGTATCCCAAAAACTCATGGCAAAACTTCTTTCCCGGGGATCTGCGCCCCGTATGGATTGCTTACAGGCTCCCCGCCAGCGCCGACAGGGCGTTGACTCCGGCGTGGAGACCGATGGAGGCCCAGAGGGTCCCCGAGTGGTCATAGGCCCAGGCCAGCACCAGGCCGGGAATCAGATACTGGACCATCAGCAGAAAATAGGCCGGGTCCCGGTTCGCCACGGCGAACTGCCACACGTGAACCAGGGCGAAGAGGGCGCAGCTGACGGCATAGGCCAGCAGGCGGCTCTTCTCCTTCAACCCTCCAAAGACCAGCCCCCGGAACAAGGTCTCCTCCACAAAGGGGGCCAGAAACACCAGAATCAGCAGCGTCATGTGGGGGGCGCTGCCGGTCCGGGCGGAGATGGCGGAGTCGTTCAGATTCCCGGCGCGGTCCACGAACACCCGGCCCAGCCGGGCCGCCAGCTCGCAGAGGCCGTAATGGGCCACGACGCCCACCCCCGCCGTTTTGAAAACCCCGGCGGGATCGTCCAGAAAGCGGCGGGTGGAGGTCCCCAGCAGGTGGTGAAACAGGATGGCCGTCACGGCGAACAGGGCGTAGTAATACACCGCGCCGTACAGCTCCTCCGAAATCCGGCGGTCCAGCAGCTCCTCCGCCAGGCGCCGGGTGGGCCCCGCCGCCAGGGGGAGGAGGAGCAGGTAAAACACGAAGAAGATGGTCCCCCCGAAGCGCTCCAGGTTCGTCAGCCCGGCGGAGGGTTTTTTCTTAGCCATAGCCGCCCCTTCACTTCAATTTTTGTTTCAGCTCATACAGAAGGCTCATGGCCTCGATGGGCGTCAGCGTGTCCGGCTGGCAGCGGCGGAGGGCGTCCAGCACCTCTCCCTCGCTGAGGGAGCCCAGGGAGACCTGCTCCGCCTCCCGCCGGGGGGCGGCATACTGGACCCCGTGCTCCTTCTCCAGCTCCTCCAACACCTGCCGGGCCCGCTGGAGCACCTTGTCCGGCAGGCCCGCCAGCTTGGCGACCTCGATGCCGTAGCTCCGGTCCGCCCCGCCGGGGAGGATTTTCCTCAGGAAGATGATTTCCTCTCCCCGGGCCTTGACGGCGATGTTGTAATTGACGGTTCCCGGGAGGGAGTTCTCCAGCTCCGTCAGCTCGTGGTAGTGAGTGGCAAACAGCGTCTTGGCCCCCAGGGTCTTGGGGTTCGCGCAGTGCTCCAGCACCGCCCGGGCGATGCTCATGCCGTCGAAGGTGGAGGTGCCCCGGCCGATCTCGTCCAGGATTAAAAGAGACCGTTTCGTGGCGCTGCGGAGGATGTCCGCCACCTCCGTCATCTCCACCATAAAGGTGGACTGCCCGGCGGAGAGGTCGTCGCTGGCCCCCACCCGGGTGAAGATCCGGTCCACCACGCCGATCCGGGCGTGGGCCGCCGGGACGAAGCTGCCCATCTGGGCCATGAGGACCGTCAGGGCCACCTGGCGCATGTAGGTGGACTTGCCCGCCATGTTGGGCCCCGTGATGATGGCCACCCGGTTTTCCTTTTCCCCCAGAAAGGTGTCGTTGGGGACGAAGAGGCTGTCCTTGAGGACCCGCTCCACCACCGGGTGGCGGCCCTCTTTAATTTCAATCACCCCGGACTCGTCCACGTCCGGGCGGCAGTAGCCGTTTCGGGCCGCCACGGCGGCCAGGGACGCCAGGGCGTCCGCCTCGGCCACGGCGGCGGCGGTCTTCAGCACCCGGCCGGAGGCGGCGGAAATCTCCTGGCGGAGCTGGGTGAACAGCTCGTACTCCAGGGCCACCACCCGGTCGGAGGCGGTGAGGATGGAGTTTTCCAGCTCCTTCAGCTCCTGGGTGACGTACCGCTCCGCCCCCGCCAGGGTCTGCTTGCGGACATAGGTCTCCGGGACTTCGCCCTTGTAGCTGTTGGAGACCTCGATGTAGTAGCCGAAGACCTTGTTATAGCGTATTTTCAGCGTCCGGATGCCGGTGCGCTCCCGCTCCCGGGCCTCCATCTCGGGGATGACCCCCTTGCCGCTTTTCAAAATATGCCGCAGGCGGTCCACCTCCGGGTGGAACCCGTCCCGGATCAGGTCCCCCTCCCGGACGGAGAAGGGGGGCTCGTCGCAGATGGTCCCGGCGATGCGCTTCCCCAGGTCCTCCAGGGCGTCCAGCTCCTCGGAGAGCTCCGAGAGGCGGCGGTCCGAAAAAGCCGCCAGCCGCCCCTTAATCTCCGGCAGCTTTTGGATGGCGGCGCGGAGGGCGGACAAATCCCGCCCCCCGGCGGTGCCGTAGACGATGCGGCCGATGAGCCGCTCCATGTCCCCCAGGCCCGAGAGGGCGGCGATGAGCTCCTCCCGGTCGATGGTTCCGTCCACCAGGGCGGCCACGGCCCCGTTCCGGCGGGTGATGGCGGCCACGTTCAGAAGCGGCCGCTCCAGCCAGTTCCGGAGGCACCGCCCCCCCATGGGGGTCTGGGTCCGGTCCAGCACCCAGAGGAGGCTGCCCTTCTTCTCCTTGCCCCGCAAAGTCTGGGTCAGCTCCAGATTCCGCCGGGCCGCCAGGTCCAGCTCCATGAACCGGCCCTGCTCGTAGTAGTCCAGGTCGTTGATGTAGGAGAGGTCCGTCTTCTGGGTCTCGTATAAGTAGCTCAGCAGGCCCCCCAGGGCCATGGCGGCGGCGGGCACCGCCGCCGGGAGGCGGTTCCAGGCGTCCTCCCCGAACTGCTTCCGGATGCTCCGCTCCGCCTCGGGCAGAAGGAAGCGCCGCTCCCCGGCGTTCTCCACCCGGCAGCGGAATTTCTCCCGGAGGGCCGTCACCAGGGCCGTTTCGGACCAGGCCCCGTCGTTCAGCACCGCCTCGGCGGGGGAGAAGCGGCCCAGCTCGTTGACCACGTGCTCCATCCGGTCCTTCCCAGTAAAGGCCGTCAGGTGGGCCCGGCCGGTGGTGATGTCGCAGAAGGCAATCCCGGCGGACCGGGAGTCGGCGTACACGGCGCAGAGGAAGTTGCTGGACTTCTCGTCCAGACAGCCCGCGTCGGTGACCGTCCCCGGGGTCACCACCCGGATGATGTCCCGCTTCACCAGCCCCTTGGCCAGGGCCGGGTCCTCCATCTGCTCGCAGATGGCCACCTTGTAGCCCTTGGCGATGAGGCGGGCAATGTAGCTCTCGCTGGCGTGGTAGGGGATGCCGCACATGGGTACCTGCTCTTCGGCGGGCTTCGCGTGCTTGCCCTTGTCCCGGCTGGTCAGGGTCAGGTCCAGCTCCCGGGAGGCCAGCTTCGCGTCCTCGGCGAACATCTCGTAGAAATCGCCCAGGCGGAAAAACAAGATGGAGTCCGGGTTCTGCTCCTTGATCTCCAGGTACTGCTTCATCATGGGGGTCAGCTCTGCCATGGAATCCCTCGCTTCTCTCTATATATGATCAACCAACATCCGCGTTTACAGCTCCGCCGACGCGCCGCAGTCCATGGGCCGCAGCCGATCCCCCAGGGTCTCCCTCAGCCGCTCGTAGGCCCAGTCCCCGGTGCAGTGGCCGGTATAATAAACCGTGGTCCCCTTTTGAAGCTCCGCCGCCGTGGCGGCCATCAGCGCCCCGGACTCCGGCGCGTCCGGCTTCAGCTCGAAGAGGTGGAAGCCGCCGAAGATCACGTCGGGCCGGCGGCCCAAAAGCCGCTCCGCCGCCCGGAGGGTGTTCACGATGCCCAAATGCCCGCACCCGGCCAGGAGAGCCGCCTTGCCGTTCTCCTCGACGATCAGGTGCTGCTCGTGGGCGAAGCCGTCGGGGCGGAAGCCCGCCCCGGTTTTCTCCTGGAGCTTGGGGGCCACGGCCCGGAGAGACCGGTCGTCCTCCACGGCGGAGAACAGCGTCAGCCCCCCGCCCAGAACTTCCCGGTCCCCGGTGTAGACAAACCGCTCCGCCGGATTCTTCGCCTCCGGCGGCAGGCCGATGTAGCCGGGCTCCTGCCCCGGCAGCACGGCGTAATAAGCCCCCAGGGCCTCCCGGCGGAGGTAAATCTTCGCCGTTTGATTGATCTCACAAAACGCCGCCAGGCCGCCGCCGTGGTCGGAGTGGCCGTGGGACAACACGGCGACATCCACGGCGGAGAGGTCCACCCCCAGGGCCCGGGCGTTTTCCAGGAAGGAGGCGTCGGGGCCCATGTCGAAGAGGACCCTGCGCTCCGCCGTCTCCACATAGAGGGACAGCCCCCGGGCGGCGGCAAGACCAGGGCGGCGGGACGTGTTTTCCAGCAGCGTGACGATTTTCATGGGGCACCTCCAGGTTTCGTATCAAAGCCGCCCTTGACAGACCGGGCGGGGGTAGGTATAATTTAAGTGGTACAAAAGGCAAACGGGCTTCCCTATCTGGAAAGGAGGTAGGTACCATGGGCACTGAAGCTGAGCGGCAGGACACCAGGAAGGCGATGGCCTATGATCTGGTCGGTATTCTGGAGGCAAAACCGGAGCAGACGTCTTACACGGTAGAGGAAATCAAGAAAATCATTCGGACGTATATCACAACTGCGGAGCAGAAGTAATTCACGCGGGAGACGGGTGGAACGCACATCCTGCTGTTTTTCATTATACCACATTTGTCAATAAGTTCCTTTAAGACCCCGCGCCGTGCGCGGGGCCTTTTTTTACGCCTCCGGCTCTTTGGGCCAGTCCCGGCAGACCAGCTCGTCCAGGGAGATGTCGTAAAAGTCCGCCAGGGCGATGAGGGTGGACATGCGGGGTTCCTGCTGCCCATACTCAAACCGCTGATAGGTATGCAGATTTATCCCCAACTTTTCCGCCAAATCCTTTTGCAGAATGCCGTTTATATTTCTGAGCTGAACGAGCTTTTCCTGAAAATCCATACAGCGCCCCTCTTGACATGACAAAACAGGAATGTTATAATGACTTATAAGATGACAGATTTGGAATTTTTACCTTGGGAGGACCGCGCCATGGACGACTATCTCCAATGCCTGTTCCAGTACGTTTCGGAGAACCTGCTTCTGGACGCCCGCCTGGACCTCATCGACTACAACCGCTGGAATGAATGCCAAGATACTGCGTGGGCCGCTCTGAAAGCGGCGCTGACCCCGGACCAGCTGAGGCTGGTGGAGGATTACACCTCCGCCTGTAGCGGCAAGCGTTTTCTGGAGGACCAGCTCCTGTTCCAAAAGGCCGTGACCCTGGGCAAGCGGATGGCCCGGGCTTAGACCGGCTTCCCGTACAGCGCCCAGGTGTTGCTTCCGGTGATTTTCACCTCCAGGAACCGCCCGATGAGGGACTTGTCCCCGGTCAGGCGCACCAGGCGATTTCCCTCCGTCCGGGAGGAGAGGGGAAACGCCTCGTCCTCGCTCTCGCCGTCCACCAGCACCCGGACCGTCCGGCCCACATACCCGGCGTGGATCTCCGCCGAGCGGGCGTTCTGGACCTCCAGCAGGCGGTCGAACCACCTCTGCTTGTCCTCCCGGGAGGCCGGGTCCGGCAGCTCCGCCGCCTTCGTGCCGGGGCGGGGGGAGTAGAGGAAGGTGAACAACGCGTCGAAGCCCACCTCCTCCACCAGGAACACAGTGTCCATGGCTTCCGCCTCCGTTTCCCCGGGAAAGCCGATGATCACGTCGGAGGTCAATACCAGCCCCGGCATGACGGACCGGGCGTACCGGATCAGCTCCAAGTACTGTTCCCGGGTGTACCGCCGGTTCATCTCCCCCAGCACCCGGTTGTTTCCGGACTGGAAGGGGAGGTGGAGCTGCCTGGCCACGTGGGTACATTTCGCCATCACGTCGAAGAGCCGGGGAGTGGCGTCCTTGGGGTGGCTGGACATAAAGCGAATCCAGTAGTCCCCCGGAATCCGGTCGATATCCTCCAGCAGGTCCGGGAAGTGATAGCCGCTGTTCAGGTCGTTTCCGTAGGAGTTCACGTTCTGCCCCAGCAGGGTGATGTCCTTGTACCCGGCCTCCACCAGCTCCCGGACCTCCGCCAGCACGGCGGCGGGCTCCCGGCTCCGCTCCCGGCCCCGGACGTAGGGCACGATGCAGTAGGAGCAGAAGTTGTTGCACCCGTACATGATGGAAACCCAGGCCTTCACGCCCCGTTCCCGGACCACCGGCAGGCCCTCGGCGATGGACCCGTGCTCGTCCGCTGTGGAAAAGACCCGCTTCCGGGTCTCATAGACCTGCCACAAAAGCTCCGGGAAGCGCCAGAGGGCCTGGGGCCCAAACACCAGGTCCACGTGCCGGTAGGACTCCTTCACCCGCTTCGCCACCCGCGCCTCCTGGGCCATGCAGCCGCAGAGGACGATGACCTGCTCCGGGTTCTGCTTCTTCGAGTGGGTCAGAATGCCCAGATTCCCGAAGACCCGCTGCTCCGCGTGCTCCCGGACGGCGCAGGTGTTCAACAGGGCCAGGTCCGCCTCCCCGGCGTTTTCCGTAAAGGCGAAGCCCATTTCCTCCAGCATCCCCATGATCCGCTGGCCGTCGGCCACGTTCTGCTGGCAGCCGAAGGTCTCCACGCAGGCCAGGGGATGGGCCCCCCGGGCGGCGAACATGCCCCGAATTTTTTTCTGAAAGTCCCGCTGGCGGACAATTTCCGCCTCCGGGACGATGATTTCCTCTCGCTTCAAAACGTTTCCTCCATCTGTCGGGATGATGTTCCTAGTTCAACGAGGATATCATACCAGAAATGCCCGGAAAGCACAAGGAAAAATCCCGATCGCACGCCTTCCGTTTTGTGCCTTTCGCCGGAGGTAATCGGTTTACCTTTGTCAAAAACGTAAAATCTTACAAAACCACTTGACATCTCTTCGGAATTATTGTATATTTTAGCTACAGAAAGAGGTGAGTCCAGTGTACGACTCAGACACGGAAACCCACGTCTTCCAAGCGCCGTTCGGAACTCCCCAGCGCGCCCCAGCGACAGCGTGATCACAGGCAATTCCCAAAGACGAAACACCACTCACTATGATGAGCCCGCGGGACCAACAGGTCGGCGCAAAAAACGGTTTCATGGATTGGAAATCCCACAGATCACCCACACCCCCGCAGTTTTCCCACGAACGGCTTAAATCAAGAAAGCACGAGGTAACGAGACCAATGGACAATCCGATCAATGGTTGAGCCCCCCATTCGCCGACGGAGCGGATGGGGGGATGTTTTTTGCCTGTTTCGCCGCCGGATGGGCGGCTTTTTTGCGGAAATTTTTTGGGAAACCCTTGCACCGCCCTTCCCCGCTGATTATAATAGGGCCAGACGGCGCCGCCAAGAGGCGCGGCGAAGAAACAAAAGGAGAGATCAAGTTATGAGGAGACAAACCAAACGGGCCCTGACCCTGCTGCTCGCTCTGGTGCTTTGCCTGGGCCTTCTGCCCATGGCGGCCATGGCGAGCGAGACGAGCAAAGGCGATCTAGAACACGTAGAAGTCATCACCGATACTACGGGCGTGAATGCAGGCGGAGGCGGTCTAGAACACGTAGAAGTCATCACCGATGTCACGGGATCCAGGACCGATGGGGAACCTGGGAATCAGGCCGCCAGGTACCGGGTTGTCTTTTATGTGGACCTCAGCGGCGGACAGGGTTACGCGAACCTGGCCGTAAACGCCCAGGGCAAGCTGGACAGCTTCCCCACGCCGCCCACAAGGGACGGCTATGTCTTCGTCAAATGGGTCGAAACGCAAGGGGGTCCCGCTATTACAAAAGACCATGTCTTTACAGGCGACACCAAGCTGTTCGGAGAGTGGGAGGCCCAGGCGCCTTCCGGAGAATACGTTTTGAAGCTGGACCCCAACGGGGGAACCTGCTCCAAGGAAGGCGTGAAGCTGAGCATGGACGGCCACACCGCCCCCACCCTGGAAGAGGCGCTGCCCACTCCCACCCGAGAGGGCTACACCTTCGAAGGCTGGTTCGTGGGCGACCGGGAAGTGAAGGCCGGCTTCGCCTCCGGCGGAAATGAGACCGCCGTGGCCAAGTGGTCCAAGGCCGGCGCCCAGGACCCCGCCCGGGTGGACTTCATCCCCAACGGCGGAACGATTACCAGCATCCGGGGCATCCCGGCCAAGGACATCGTCGCCGGAAGCGAGCAGGCCACGAAAAACAACATCTTTGTGGACCGGAACAGCGGCATCGGCATGATGATGACCGGGGCCGACGGCCGCCTGGACGATTTCCCTGAGATCGAGCGGGAGGGCTACGTCCTGGACGGCTGGTATCTTGTGGGCAAGAGCGCGCAGAGCAACGCCTACGCCGGAAAAGAGGTGGACATCCCCTCCAGCGCCAAAAAGGCGGATCTGTCCACCGTGTTTACCTCCGACGCCCTCCTGGCCGCCAAGTGGACCGAGAAGTCCAGCTCCAAGGACGGCCCCTTCACCGTGAAGTTCGATCTGAACTACAAGGACCCCAAGCAGGACGAGATCCCCAAGGAAAAGACCGTGACCAAGGGCGACGTCTGCGGCCTGCCCGACGGAAGCAAGCTGACGCCCCCCGCCAGCAACTACGAGTTTTACGCCTGGTGCGTCGAGGGGAAGGACGGCAAGCTCTACCCCTGGAAGGAGACGAACCCCGTCACCGCCGACATGACCCTCTACGCCGGCTGGGTGAAAAAGGGCACCGTGGTCAAGAACGGCCAGGCCATTGACGCCAAGCCCGTCGAGACCCAAAAGCCCGCCGAGACCGCCAAGCCCGAGACCCCCGCCGCCCCTGCCTTTACCGACGTGGCGGCCACGTCTCCTTTTGCCCCGGCCATTTCCTGGGCGGTGGAGAAGGGGATCACCAACGGAAAGACCGCCACCACCTTCGGCCCCGGCGATCCCTGCACCCGGGCCCAGATCGTCACCTTCCTCTGGCGGGCCGCCGGGTCCCCGGAGCCCAAGACCCTGGAGGGCGAGTACGCGGACGTGACCAACAAGGACGCCTATTTCTACAAGGCCGTCCAGTGGGCGGCGGAAATGGGCATGGAGGAGTCCGGAACCTTCAAGCCCAGCGATCCCTGCACCCGGGGCCAGGCGATGTACTTCATCTGGAAGGCCCGGGCCGGCGCTTCTTCCGCCGGGTCCGCCCCGCACTTCACGGACCTGAACAAGGACAGCCTCTACTATGACGCGGTGCTCTGGGCCGTGGGGCAGGGCGTGACCAACGGCACCGGAGACGGCACCACCTTCTCTCCCGACAATCCCTGCACCCGGGGCCAAATCGTGACCTTCCTCTATCGGGCCTACGAACAATAACCAGGGAACCAAAAAGGACCTCCGCCTTCTGGCGGAGGTCCTTTTTTAGATTCTATGCGGGAAAGCCGAGATTTAACCCTTGACCAGAGAGGCGATCTCGTCGGCGAAGTTCTCCTGCTTCTTCTCGATGCCCTCGCCCTTTTCAAAGCGCACGGCGGTTTTGAAGGTAATGCTTCCGCCCAGGGCCTTGGCGGCGGAGGCCAGGTACTTCTCCACGGTCATATCGCCGTCCTTCACGAACTCCTGCTGCAGCAGGCAGTTCTCGGCGTAGAACTTGTTCAGCTTGCCCATGACGATCTTCTCCCGGACCTGCTCGGGCTTGCCGGCCATCTTCGGGTCGTTCTCCATCTGGGCCATCATGACCTTCTTCTCCTCGTCCAGCACCTCCTGGGTCACCTGGGACTTATCCCAGAAGCGGGGGTTCAGGGCGGCGATCTGCATGGCCACGTCCTTGCCGGCCTCCTGGACCTTTTCGGCGTCCAGGTCGGTCTCCAGGTTCACCAGCACGCCGATTTTGCCGCCGGCGTGGACGTAGGGCACGGACACGCCCTCGGCGTAGCGGGCGAAGCGGCGGACCTTGATGTTCTCGCCGATGACCAGGACCATCTCCTGCTGCTGCTGGGTGACGGTGAGGTCCGTCCCGTTGTACTTGCACGCCATCAGGGCGTCCAGGTCGGCGGGATTCTCCTTGGCGGCCGTGGCGGCCACGCCCTTCACGAAGTCCACAAACTTCTCGTTCTTGCCCACGAAGTCGGTCTCGGCGTTGACCTCGACCACTACGCCCACGCCGTCGATGACGGCGGCGTAGGCCATGCCCTCGGCGGCGATGCGTCCCGCCTTCTTCACGGAGGCGGCCATGCCCTTCTCCCGGAGCCATTCCACGGCTTTGTCCATGTCGCCGTCGGTGGCCACCAGGGCCTTCTTGCAGTCCATCATGCCCACGCCGGTCATCTCGCGCAGGTTTTTTACATCAGTCGCGGTAAAAGCCATAATTGCTTTCCTCCAAATCTATTCGTATCGTCGTATTATTCGGCGGCGGGAGCCTCGGCGGGGGCGGCCTCCTCGGTCTGCTCGCCCTGGCGGCCCTCCAGCACGGCGTTGGCCATGATGGAGGAGATCAGCTTGATGGCCCGGATGGCGTCGTCGTTGCCGGGGATCACATAGTCGATCTCATCGGGGTCGCAGTTGGTGTCCGCGATGGCCACCACGGGGATGCCCAGCTTGTGGGCCTCGGCGATGGCGTTGCGCTCCTTCCGGGTGTCCACGATGAACAGGGCGCCGGGGAGCTTCTTCATCTCCTTCACGCCGCCGAGGTACTTCTCGAGCTTGGCGATCTCGCCCAGGTGCTTCATGACTTCCTTCTTGGGCAGCATGTCGAAGGTGCCGTCCTCCTGCATGGCCTTCAGCTGGTTCAGCCGGTCCACGCGGGTGCGCATGGTCTTGAAGTTCGTCATCATGCCGCCCAGCCAACGGGCGTTGACGTAGTACTGGCCGCAACGCCCCGCCTCCTCGCGGATGGCGTCCTGGGCCTGCTTCTTGGTGCCCACAAACAGCAGGGACTGGCCGGACTCGGAGAGCTCGCGGACGAAGTTGTACGCCTCCTCCAGCTTGCGGACGGTCTTCTGCAGGTCGACAATATAGATGCCGTTGCGCTCCGTGTAGATGTAGGGAGCCATCTTGGGGTTCCACCGGCGGGTCTGGTGGCCGAAGTGGACGCCCGCCTCAAGCAGGGCCTTCATGGATACGACGCTGGAATTTGCCATTGTGTTTGTTCCTCCAAATCAAATTTAGTTTACCCTCCGGCGGCTTCATCCCTCCCGCCAACCCGGGTTTTCAGGGCCCGGGCACAGACGGAAAGTCGACGCGCCGTGCGGAATGCTGAAATATCATACCACAGCAGTATTTCCAATGCAAGGGGATTTTAACAAATCCCCCGGATTTTTTCCCGTCCGAGGCCCCATTTCCTCATTTTCTCCGGGCCGCCGAGGACCCCAGGCCCAGCTCCAGGCGGTATTTCGTCACCGTCCGCCGGGCCACCTGGACGCCCCGCTCCGCCAGCAGGCGGCACAGGTCCTGGTCGCTGTAGGGCCGCCGCCGGTCCTCCTCCCGGATGAGGGACAGCAAGGACTGCTTCGCCGCCTGGCGGGACACGCCGCCGCTGACGGGAAGGCTGAAAAAATACCGGAGGGGATATGTACCCTGGCGGCACTGGAGGTATTTCCCCCGGACGGCACGGGAGACCGTGGAGGGGTGGAGGGTCAGCCCCTCCGCCAGGGTGGAGAGGGTCATGGGCGCCAGGGCCTGGGTTTCGCCGGTGAAAAAAGGCCGCTGGGCCTCCAGCACCGCCTCCGCGCAGCGGCGGAGGGTGCTCCCCCGGCGCTCCAGGCTCTCCAGCAGCCACTTGGCCTGCTGGAGCTTCCGGCGGAGGTAGTCCTTCGTCTCCTTCTCGTCGGAGCTCTTCAAAAGCCGGAGGTAGTAGTCGTTCACAGAGACCCGGGGGAGGTAGTACTCGTTTAAAATGACCTTCCACTCCCCCTCCAGCTGGGCGACGAACACGTCGGGCCGGACGTAGACCGTGGGCTCGGCGGGCTGAAAGGCCCGGCCGGGATGGGGCTCCAGGGAGGCGATGACGGCCTCCGCCGCCCGGACGGCCTCCACCGTGGTCCCCAGCTTCTGGGCGATGGCGGCATAGTGCTTCCGCCCCAGCTCCGGGAGGAAACGGGCGGCGACGTCCATGGCCACGGGGTCCGCGCCGCCCCGGCGGCTCAGCTGGAGCAGCAGGCACTCCGACAGGGACCGGGCCCCTACCCCCGGGGGGTCCAGGCTCTGGAGGGTATCCAGGGCCTGGTCCGTAAGGGCCTGGGGGATCTTCATGGAGGCCAGGCCGTCCAGGTCCTCCTGGGCAAGGTACCCGTCCTCGTCCACCAGCTCGGCAAGGTAGCCGCACAGGGCCGCCAGGGGCTTGGACAGCCGGAGGCGGTGGATCTGGTCCCGGAGGAAGGCGGACAGGCTCTCCAGGCGGCTGTCCTCCCGCCCGGCCTCCATGGCGGTCTCCTCGTGGGCGAAGGTGGGCCGGACGCCGCCGTCGATCCACCCCGCCTGACGGCGGAGCTCCTCATAGGCCCGCTCCGGCGGGTCGGACTGATCCAGCAGAGGGTTCTCCTCCGCCTGGCGGGAGAGGTATTCCAGCAGCTCCTGGGAGGTCATCTGCAAAACCTCCATGGACTGCATCAGCTGCGGGGTCAGCTTCAGCTCCTGGCGCAGTTCGGTTTTTAACTGGACAAGGCTCATGGGTTCCTCCTATGGTCCCTATTTCACATACTTGGCCACCTTCCGGGCCGCGGTGGCCTGGGAGATGCCCAGCTCCTTGGCCACGGCCACGGTGGTGCCCCAGCGGCGGTAGGACTCCCGGATGATCTGACCCTCGTAAGCGTCCATCCGCTCCGCCAGCGTGCCCTCCCGGGAGGGCGAAGGGGCGGCGGAAGTAGCGTCGTACTCCGGCGGAAGGTGCCCCAGGTCAATGATGGGGTCCTGGCCGGTGATGACCAGCCGCTCCACCAGGTTTTCCAGCTGGCGGACGTTTCCCGGCCAGTCGAAGCGCTCCAGGAAGGTCAAAAGCCGGGGGCTGAAGGTGAGGGCCTTGCCGTACTCCCCGCAGAACCGGGCCAGGAACTGGTGGGCCAGGGGGAGGATGTCCTCCCGCCGCTGCCGCAGGGGCGGAATGTGGATGCGGATGACGTTGAGCCGGTAGAAGAGGTCGGAACGGAAGAGGCCCCGCTGGACCGCCTCCTCCAAATTCCGATTTGTAGCGACTAAAAGGCGGAAGTCCAGCTCGATGCGCTTGTTGCCGGAGAGGCGCTCAATGGTCTTCTCCTGGATGAGCTGGAGGAGCTTGGACTGGATATGGGGGGGCAGCTCGCCGATCTCGTCCAGGAAGAGGGTGCCGTTGTTGGCCAGCTCGATCTTGCCGATCTTACCGCCGCTGGCGGCCCCGGTGAAGGCCCCCTTCTCATAGCCGAAGAGCTCGGACTCGATGAGGTTCTCGTGGAGCACGGCGCAGTTGACCTCAATGAAGGGCCCGTCGGCCCGGCTGCTCATGGCGTGGATGGCCTTGGCCACGGCGCTTTTCCCCACGCCGGTCTCCCCGGTGATAAGGATGTTGGCCTTCGTGTTGGCGGTGTTCTGCATCAGGGTCCAGAGCCGCTGCATGGAGGCGCTTTTAAAGATGAGACTGGTGGAGGTGGCCCGGGTGCGCAGCTCGGCGATCTCCTGGGAGTACTGCTGGAGGGAGTCCTGGAGGTGGCGGTAGTTCCGCTGGATGGCGTTGATCTGCTCCATGGAGACGGTGTTGAAGCAGACGGCGAATTTCAGCTCCCCGGCCCGGTCGAAGAGGGGAATGCCCACGGTCATGACGTTTTTGTGGACATGGTTGATGGTTTGAGTGGCGGTGATCTTCCGCCGCTGGCGGATGACCTCGGCGGTGACGCAGGGGGAGAAGGTGCCGTCGGCCTCCAGGTCGAAGGCGGAGCGGCCCACGATGGAGTCGTGGACGAAGCCGAAGTTTTTCTCGTAGCTCTCGCTGACACGGAGGATGACGCCCTTGGCGTCGGAGAGCATCATGTCGTCGGCGAGGACCAGGTTGTTCTCCGGGCTGAGAATGTCGAAGAGGCCCCGGAGGTTGATGTCGTCGTCAAAGAGGGTGGTGATGTCCGATGCCTGCGGCATGGCGGGGCCTCCTTACTTTCTCCCCTGAAAGGGGGGGATTTGTTCTCGCCCTTGCGGGCGGGGCGGATTGGTGGCCAGCGATGGCTGGTCCATTGCACCCCCCATTTTCTCTTTTTCTTCCAGAAGAAAAAGAGAAAACGGGCCGTGCACGGTCCAAAAGAGAAAAAGAAGGATCGGCCCTTCGGGCCATTTTTTTGCCTTCGATTAGTCTGCCTTTTCCTCCGCTCCCCGCCACGTGGGGTCGTCCGTGATGCCTAGCAGATAGTCCGCCGATACGTGAAAATACTTCGCCAGCAGGACCACCTTTTCAATCGTGGTCCCCCGGTATCCTCGTTCCATCATGCCAATCGAATTTTGCGTCAGCCCTAATGCGTTGGCAAGCTCCATCTGGCTGACAGACTGACGATTGCGCAGCTCACGGAGCCGTTCGCCAAAAATCTTTTTAGTTTCCATATAACCTCTTGACTTAGCACTTTAAGTATGTTACTATAAGTGTGCAACGGATGCAATAGCTTTAGGAGGGAGAATCAGTCATGTTTGATATCTTGACTGCACTTCAATATGGTGAACTCACTGGCCTGCGGGGCAAGGGTCCCATGGAAGCGCCTTATACAATTGCAGAAGAGCGCATTCTGCGCCAGCTGCACGCGCTGGAGCCAAAGGCGGCTGACGCTTTCCAGCAAGAAATACAGGTCCTGGCCCTGGAACAGCGGGACGCCGCTTTCCATACCGGCATCTGTTTTGGCGCGCAGCTCATGGCGCAGCTGCTAGAAGGATTTTAATTTTCCTCCCACAATGTCACCCTGCCCGCCAGGTTAGCGGCAGCGAGGAGGGGAGGACAGTCCTTACTTCGACCACCGAATTTCCTCCCCAGGGAAATGGCCTGACCAGGGGGTCAGGCCCCACAGGGTGTTCTACCGATAGAAGGGCTAATTACTTCTTTTTCTCTTTTGGACCGTGCACGGCCCGTTTTCTCTTTTTCTTCTGGAAGAAAAAGAGAAAATGGGGGGTGCAATGAACCAGCCATCGCTGGTCTCCAATCCTCCCCGCCCGCAAGGGCGAGTACCATCACCCCCACAATGCGGACAGCATAGGAATGACCTGCTTCTTCCGGGACATGATCTTGGGCAGGAAAGCAAAATTCTCCTCCCCCTTGATGCCAAACGCCTGCCGGATCGTGTCCTCGTCGCCGACGAACAAAAGCTGCGTCCCCTCCAGCAGCACGTCGGTGATCATCAGCACCACGCTCTGGAGCCCCCGCTTCTCCCGGGTCTCGGTCATGATCTTGAGGAACTCGTCCAGCCGCTTCAAAAGCCGCTCGGAGTCCATGGTGGTGATCTGGCTCACCGCCAGGTTGTGCCCGGCGATGTGGAACTCCTTGTAGTCCGTTTTCAGCATGGCCTCGGCGGTCTTGTCGTCCCCGCAGGCGGCGGAGAAGATGGCCTGTCCCAGGTCCTCCAGCCGGACGCTTGCAATGCGGGCCATGCGGTTGGCGATGTCAATGTCCCGCTGGGTACAGGTGGGGGACTTGAACATGACCGTATCCGACACGATGGCCGCCGCCATGAGGCCCGCCATGTTGGCGGTGGGCATCAGGCCCTTCTCCTGGTACATCTCGGCGATGATGGTGTTGGTGCTGCCCACGGCCTCGTTCCGGACGTGGATGGGGTTTTTCGTCTCGATGTCCGCCAGGCGGTGGTGGTCGATGATCTCCAGGATGTCCGCCTGGTCCAGCCCCGTGACGGACTGGGACTTCTCGTTGTGGTCCACCAGCACCACCCGCTTCCGCCGGGGGCGGAGCAGGTGGAAGCGGGACAGCATGCCCACCACCTTCTCCTCCTCATCCAGAATGGGGTAGGCCCGGAAGCGGCTCTCCAGCACGGCGTTCTGCACGTCGTCAATGTAGTCGTCCAGGTGGAAGCAGACCAGGTCCCGGCTCTTGCACACCCGGGCGATGGGCAGGGCGTGGAAGATCAGCCGCAGGGCCTGATAGGCGTCGATGGGGGTGGAGATAACGCAGGTGTTCCCCGCCCGGTCCAGCATCTCCGGGGGGACCTCCCCCTGGCAGATGATCACGCAGTTCACCTGGAGGTCCAGGGCCCGCTGGACCATGTCCGGCTGGTCGCCGCAGATGACCACGCTGTCCCGGCTGGAGAAGAGCAGGTTCTCCCGGCTGGCGGGCAGGGCGATGGTCACCTCGCCGGAGACCAGGTCCGGCGTGTCGGCGCTCTCGTGGAGGAGCTTCCCCTCCAGCACGGAGATCAGATTGTACACCGGGATCTCCTCCACCCGGGGATTGTGGACGGTGGTCATGTCGTAGTTGGCCACGTCCCCGGCGGAGAGGGTGCCGTAGAGGGTCCCGTCCTCGTTGGCCACGGGGAGAATGGAGATCTTTCCCCCCTGCATGGTGGTCCAGCCCCGGCTGACGGTGGCGGCGGCGGAGAGGGTGGGGGGCGTGTCGTAGTCCAGGTCCCGGACCTGGGTGCGCACGTTGTCGATGAGCTTGGGGGGCTGGAAGCCGAAGCGGTCCAGGACGATCTGGGTCTCGTCGCTGACCTGGCCCAGTCGGGCGGCCTGGTACTGCCGGTTGCCCAGGGCGTTCTGGAGGGCGGCGTAGGCCATGGCGGAGACGATGGAGTCCGTGTCCGGGTTCCGATGCCCGGTGATATAAATCGTATCCATGGAAGAATGGCTCCTTTCGCGTTCTGTTCCCATTATGCTTCCCCGGAGGGAAAATGTCAATCGGGGAAAGGGACCCTTTTTTTACCCGTCGCCTGAGCAGGGAAAAACCCCGCCGTATGAAACGGCGGGGTTTTTTATGCGGATGGTGCTTACTCAGCGGCTTCGGCGGGAGCGGCAGCGTTGGCCGCCCGGTACAGGAAGGTCACGATCTGGCCCCGGGTGCAGGTGTTGTCGGGGGAGAAGGTGGTATCGCTGGTGCCGTTGGTAACGCCGTTCTCCACGGCCCAGGCCACGGCGGGAAGATAGTCCGCTCCCTCAACCAGGTCCGTGAAGCTGACCTCGGTCTCCGTCTCGGGCTCCTCGGCGGCGATCCACATGAAGCTCACCGCCATGATGCGGGTGCAGGGGGCGCTGAGGTCCTGGTCCTCTCCGACCATCCGCTTCTCGATGCCCCACGTCCGGGCGCTGTCCCGGTCCGCGACGCCCTCGGCGGCGCCGGGCTTGCCGTTGGCGCGCCACAGGAAGGTGAGGATGTTGGAGACGGAGCAGGGGTTGGTGGGCCCGAAGGTGGTCTCGGTGGTGCCCAGGGTGATGCCCTCGGCCACGGCCCAGTCAATGGCGGCGGCGAAGGGGGAGTCGGCGGCCACGTCGGTGAACTTGGGGGTGGCGGCGGGCGTCTCGGGGGCCTCGGGCTCGGCGGCGGCCTCGGGGATCTCCAGGTTCTCAGGCTTCTGCTTCTCGTCGGCGAAGGTGGCCTTGCCGGTAATGCTGGAGCCCTCGCCGGTCAGGGTCAGGGACGCGCCCTCTTCCAGGGTCAGGTCACCGTCCACATACAGGGAACCGGCCTCCACCTTCACGTCCTTGCCGATGGTGAGATTGTGGCCGTGAACCTGGAGAGTGCCCTCCATACTGAGATCATCGGTCAGGGTCACGTCCGCGCCGCTGAACACGGCGGTAGCCAGAGGAACCTTCTCGTCCTTTATAACCCCGGCGATATAGGAGACAACATCATCCGGCTGGGCGCCGAAGATGTCCCGGTTATACACGCCCGGCTCGTCATTCCACATCAGGAAGGTCTCGCACATCTCGGCAACCAGGTCCCAGGTGTGCTCCGCGTCCTCGAAGTTGAAGCGGCCCATGGGCACACCGCTATACAACATGGCGTCCTTGTCCAGCTTCAGCTTTCCCTCACTGCCCACCAGAACCGGCTTGTCGGCATGGAGGGCCTCGTCCCTCTGGGGGATGGTGACCTCGCCGACGATCTTGATCTCCTCGACCTTCTCATCCTCCAGGGCGGCGACGAACTCGTCATAGTTCTTGACTTCTTTGGCGTTCTTCCACCAGTCCTCCGGGTTCTCGGCCGCAAAGGCGGGGACGGTCAGGCCAAGGCACAGTACCAGGGCCAGCGCCAGGGATAACAGCTTTTTCTTCATCTTGGTTCCTCCTAAATTTTTCGGCCCGCCGCGCGGCGGCGGAGATATTAGAGCGCATTGTACTCCTTTTTGTCAAAAAATGCAAGTGTTTTTATCACAGCAAAGCAAAAAAGAGCCCCGCCGTTTCAAACGGCGGAGCTCTTTTCCTCACCCGTAAAAAATCAACTGCGGACCCAGCGAAGCGGTCCGCAGCTGAAAACGAAGAACTTTTCCGTCAAAGGCGGGAAGGGCAGTCCCCGCAGGGGGGACGCCGCATCCGCAAGGGAAATTACTGAGCAGCCTGTTCGGCCCGGTACAGGAAGGTCACGATCTGGCCCCGGGTGCAGGTGTTGTCGGGGGAGAAGGTGGTATCGGTGGTGCCGGAGGTCACGCCGTTCTCCACGGCCCAGGCCACGGCGCCGGCGTAATCCGCCTCTTTGTCCACGTCGGTAAAGCTGAGCTCCGCCGTGGACTCGGGATTCCCGGCCACACGCCACATGTACGCGACGGCCATCACGCGGGTGCAGGGGGCACTGACGTCCTCGTCCTCGCCGATCAGCTTCTGCTCAATCGCCCACGCGCGGGCGCCGTCCCGGTCGGACACGCCCTCGGCGGCGCCGGGCTTGCCGTTGGCGCGCCACAGGAAGGTGATGATGTTAGAGATGGAGCAGGTGTTGGAAGGCCCGAAGGTGGTCTCGGTGGTGCCCAGGGTGATGCCCTCGGCCACGGCCCAGTCAATGGCGGCGGCAAAGGGGGAGGTGGGGGCCACGTCGGTGAACTTGGAGGCGGCTGGAGCTTCGGCGGGCTTTTCTTCTTTGGCGCCGGGCTTCACGTTCTGGACCTGGTCCACGTTTTTCTTGGCGTCATAGGTTTCGGAGGCGTCGTAGTTGAACTCCAGCTCCGTGGTGATCTTGTCGCTCTTGGGGGTGAACCAAATGGCCCCGTCCAGGCTCATGGTGCACTCCGCCAGCTCCGTGGCGCCCTCGGGAACCTGGGCGTCCACGTCCAGCTTGCCGTCCTTCTCAAAGAAGTACATGGTCCCGCAGTTGTTGGCGTCGGCCTTGATGTCCTCGCCCTTCATCTTCTTGTTGGCCCCATTGTAAACCACTTTGCAGTCAATGTTGGGGCCTACGCCGGCCTCGCCTTCCTTGGTGGCCATCTTGTAATCCCAGCGGGAGGCGAAGTACACGCCGTTTTCGTCGGGCTTGAGCATGGTGCGGATCTCTTTGGTCTCATCCGTAACGCCCTTGCAGTCCTTGAAGTCCTGAATCAGCTGGACGGAGCCCGCGGGGGCCTCCGCCTGCTCCTGGGCGGCGGCGTTCAGGGGGAAGGCGTCCACGTTATTGGCGTCGGCGGGCTTGGCGTCCTTGTACTGGAACTTTACGGCCATCTCCAGGTCCTCGGTCTTAGGCATGGCGATGACGGTCCAGTTTTCCAGGTCCACCTTGAACTTGGCGACCTTTTTCGCCTCGTCGGGGGCGCTCTCGGTGCTGGTCTCCACCTTTCCGTCCAGCTCAAAGACGCTGACCTTCACGTCCTTCAGGCCGTCCAGCTTCAGGTCCTCGGTTTTGACCTTGTAGTCCTCGCCTTTGTAGGTGACGGTGAGGCTGATGTTTTCCACGTCGTACTTCCAGGGGGAGATGTAGTAGCCGCCCTCTACGTCCACATAGGTGGCGGTTCCCTTTCCGTCGTCCACGCCCTCCGTCTGGAAGTCGTGCTTGACCTTCATCTCCTTGGCTTGGTAGATAGTGCTGGCGGACGCCGCAGGGATCATGGCGCAGATCATGGCCAGCGCGAGGAACAGGGAAAGGAATTTTTTCATTCGTATGCCTCCATTCGATTTGGGCGGCGTTCCTCCGCCAGCCCAGTGGTTCGGTGTGTTTAGTATACCACCAGGATCTGGAAGTTTCAATTCGCCCGCCGCCAAAATGCAAACGCCCGCATTGTGTGCTTTTACGATAGTTTCGCGTTTGTTTGCGAAAAGGCCCCGCGCTCGCGGCGCGGGGCCTTTTGCGGATCGAGCCGGTCCCCGGGGGGACCTCCGGCGGGGCGCGCCGCCGGGGAGGGAGGAAAGGGATGACGGGAGAGCCGCCGTGTGTGTGGGACCTCCCCCTCCGGTTGGGCGTCCGCCGGAAACATAAAAGCGGCGCCGAGTCCCGGGAACTCAGCGCCGCCTAAGAGCATGCGAACACACGGCTTCCGGCCCATTCCGGCGTCCTTGCGATCCACCCTTGCAAAAGAGTGGGGGAATGGGTATAATAAGCCCGTGGTGCAGTTCAAACTGCTGTGCTGAGTGGGTCTGTCACTCGTACAGGGCCGCTGGGCGCTCTGCAGGTGCCCGGCGGCCTGCCGCATTCATGTTTCCGGCTTTCATTGTAACCCCGATTTCCCCAAATTGCAAGGGGTTTTCCGCAAAGTCCCAAAAATGCCCCGCCCGTCCCTTTGGACGGGCGGGGCTCTCCGTTCGCGATTTCGGGCTCACCCCCGCCGGGAGTACAGCCGGGCCAGACCCCCCTCGGAGGTCTCCCGGTAGCCCCGGTTCAGGTGGATGCCGGTCTCGTACATGGTCTTGAGCACCATATCGTAGCTGATGCGCCGGGTCTCCGCCAGAAAATACGCCAGGTTGGCGGAGTTGATGGCCCGCATGGCCGCCACGGCGTTGCGCTCAATGCAGGGAATCTGGACCAGACCGCAGATGGGGTCGCAGGTCAGACCCAGGTGGTGCTCCAGGGCCACCTCGGCGGCGTACTCGATGCGCTTGACGGAGTACCCGAAGAGCTGCCCCAGGGCGGCGGCGGCCATGGCGCAAGCCACGCCGATCTCCGCCTGGCAGCCGCACTCCGCCCCCGAGACGGAGGCGTTGCGCTTCGCCAGCGCGCCGAACAGCCCCGCCACTCCCAGGGCGTGGGCAATGTCCAGATCGCTGAGGCCCCGCTTGTCTTTGAAGTAATAGAGAACCGCCGGGAGCACGCCGCAGGAGCCGCAGGTGGGGGCGGTGACCACGACGCCGTTTCCGGCGTTCTGCTCCGAGACGGCGTAGGCGTAGGAGCACACCTGCTGGCACTCGATGATTTCCGGGTGCTTGTTGACCAGGATATGGTCGTGGATGGACTTGGCCTTCCGCTCAATGCGGAGCCCTCCGGGCAGCTCCCCGGAGGCGGCGAGGCCCTCTTGAATGGAAGCCTGCATCACCGCCCAGATCTCCAGCAGGTCGTCCCAGATGTCCGCCCCCTCGTTCAACTCCACATAGTCGGTGAGACTGATATAGCGGAACTCACAGAACTCCTTGATCTCCGCAAAGGAGTTTTCAAAATAGGTCTCCTGCTCCTGTTGGGGGGCGGGGCCCCCTTCCCACTCCAGGTCCCCGCCGCCGACGCTGTACACCCGACGGGTACACAGCTCCCGCCCGCCCTGAAAGGCGGTCAGGTCCAGGGTGTTGGGATGCTTTTCCACGGTCTCCTTGGAAAAGACGATCTCCGTGGGAAGAGGGGCGAAGGTCTCCGTCAGAATGCGGTCCGTGCCGTGGCCCTTTCCCGTCTTGGACAAAGAGCCGTACAGCACCGCCCGGTAGGCGTCCGCCTCCGGCGTCTCCTCCCGGAACATGGCGGCGGCCCGGGCGGGACCCATGGTGTGAGAGCTGGACGGGCCGCGGCCCACCTTGTAGATGTCACGAATCGATCTCATGGCGTTCAATTACCCCCCGGCGTGTTCGCCCTCAGAGGGCAAAGCCCTCCACGATGTCCACCAGCTCCTGGCCAATGCGCTTCTGGGCCTCCCTGGTGCCCGCGCCGATGTGGGGCGTACAGGAGACCGCCGCGTGTGTGGCCAGGGCCCAGTTGGGATCCTTCTCGCTGAGCCAAACGTCCAGGCCCGCCGCCCGGACCTTGCCGGAGTTCAGAGCCTCCAGAAGGGCGGCCTCGTCCACGTTGCTGCCCCGGGAGACGTTGACGATCACCACGCCGTCCTTCATCTTCGCCAGAGACTCGGCGTCCACCAGGGCCTTCTCCCCGCCGGGGGCGCAGAGGATCAGCACGTCGGCCCCCGCCAGCAGCTCGTCCATGGAGACGAATTTCATGGTCTCGCACTCGCAGCCCTCCGGCTTGTTGCGGTGGACGGTGGAGAGGACCTTCATGCCCAAAGCCTGGCACTTGTCCCCCACCAGCCGGCCGATGCGGCCATAGCCGATGATCCCGGCGGTCTTTCCCACCAGCTCAAAGCCCTTGGAGTAGGCCTTCTTCTCCCACTTGTTCTCCCGCATGGTGTGCCCGGCAATGGAGATGCTCCGGGCGCAGGAGAAGAGCAGGGCCAGAGCCAGCTCCGCCACGGCGTTGGAGGAGGCCCGGGGGGTGTTCCGCACAGCGATGCCCGCCGCCTCGGCGTAGGGGATGGCGATGTTGTCCATGCCCACCCCGGCCCGGATGATGAGCTTCAGCCGGCCGCCCCGGGCGGCGTCGATCTGAGGCTCCTTGATCTTGGTGGCGGAGCGGATGATGACGGCGTCGAAGTCCCGCAGGGCGGGGCCCAGGGCGTCGGGCTCATAGAACTGCTCCACCACCTCATAGCCGTCCGAGCGCAGCTTCTCCACGGCGGAGGCGTCCATTCCATCGGTGACCAATACGCGTTTCAACATAATTATAGTACCCCTTTCATTCGTTCTCGATGCACCCCAGGGGCATCGACAGCGCAAGGGTACCGCCCAATGGGGGATGGGCGGGAGCACACGCTTACGCGTGCTCTTGCTCGTATTTTTTCAGGAACTCCACCAGAGCCTCCACGCCCTCCTTGGGCATGGCGTTGTAGATGGAGGCCCGGAGGCCGCCCACGCTCTTGTGGCCCTTGAGGTTGTCGAAGCCCGCCGCCTTGCTGGCGGCCACCACGTCGGCATCCTGCTCCTTGCTGGGGGTGACGAAAGGCACGTTCATGAGGGAGCGGTCCTCCTTCCGCACGGCCCCGGTGAAGAGCTTGCTCTGGTCCAGGAAGTCGTAGAGGATCTTCGCCTTCTCCTCGTTGCGCCGGTTCATCGCCTCCAGGCCGCCGTTGTCCAGCAGGTACTTGAAGACCTTCCCGCAGCAGTAGATGGCCCAGCAGTTGGGGGTGTTGTAGAGAGAGTCGTTGTCCGCGTGGGTCTTGTAGCTCATATAGGTGGGGACAAATTTTGGCAGGTCGTCCCGCAGCAGGTCCTCCCGGATGATGACCACCGCCATGCCCGCCGGGCCCACGTTCTTCTGCACGCCGCCCCAGATGAGGCCGTACTTCTCAACGTCGCAGGGCCGGGAGAGGAACATGCTGGACTGGTCGGACACCAGAACCTTGCCCTTGGTATTGGGTAGGTTGAAGTAGGTGGTGCCGTTGATGGTCTCGTTTTCGCAGATATAGACATAGTCCGCGTTGTCGGGGATGTCCAGGTCCGAGCAGTCGGGGATATAGGAGAAGTTCTTGTCTGCGGAGGAGGCCACGATCTTGACCTCGCCGTACTTCTTCGCCTCGGCGATGGCCTTCTTGGACCAGGCGCCGGTCTCCACGTAGCAGGCCACCCCGTTTTTCATCAGGTTCATGGCCACCATGGCGAACTGGACCGTGCCGCCGCCCTGGATGAAGAGGACCTTGTAGTTGTCGGGAATACCCATGAGCTTGCGCAGGTCCGCCTCCGCCTCGTCCCGGATCTGCTGGAACACCTTGCTCCGGTGGCTCATCTCCATGACGCACATGCCGCTCCCGCGGTAGTTCATCATCTCGGCGGCGATCTCCTCCAGGACAGGCTCCGGCATCATGGCGGGTCCGGCGGAGAAGTTGTAGGTGCGGCCGTATTTCATAGCGCGTTCCTCCATTCAAGAAATTTCACAATTTTCGCCCCCTTGGGGGCCGCTTTCCTGGCTATAGTATACAGGATTTTTTTACCGGAATCAACCGTCTTCCTAAATTTTCTATAAAAAGGTGTACCTTTCTTTCCGCCCCCGCCGCTTGCATTCCGCAAAAAAATTGATATACTGTATCAAGAACGTGTTAAGAAGTCCCCGTCCCGGCGGGGAAAGGCGGAGGGACGACATGACATTGGACAACATCAAGCGGGACCTCCGGGCCCGCTGGGGCCTGGTCCTGCTCTACGGCAGGGCCCTGGGGAAGTGGCTGCTGCTGGCCACGGCGGCGGGCGTCTCCTGCGGTCTGGTGGGAACGGCGTTTCACGTGGCGGTGGAACTCGTGACGGAGCTCCGGGGGGAGTACCCCTGGCTGCTCTATGGCCTGCCCCTGGCGGGCCTTGGGATCGTGGGGCTCTACAAGCTGCTGGGCACCGAGGGCCAGGGCACCAACGACATCTTCAACGAGGTCCACGCCGGAGGGAGCATCTCCATCCTGCTGGTCCCCGCCATCTTCCTGGGGACGGTGCTGACTCACCTGTGCGGCGGCTCCGCCGGGCGGGAGGGGGCGGCTTTGCAAATGGGCGGGGCCCTGGGCTACCGGGCCGGGCGGCTCTTCGGCTTTGACGAGCGGGACCTCCGCGTCGCCACCACCACCGGCATGGCGGCTTTCTTCACCGCCCTCTTCGGCACGCCCCTGGCGGCGGCGGTGTTCTCCATCGCCGTGGTCAGCGTGGACTCCTTTTACCACGCCGCCTTTTTCCCCGCCCTCATCGGGGCGCTGGAGGCCTACGGCATCTCCCGCCTGCTGGGGGTGGCCCCCACCGCCTTCGCCGTGGAAGCTCCCGAGCTGGCGGCGGGGCTGCTGGTCCGGGCGGGGATTCTGGCGGCTCTGTGCGGGCTGTTATCCGTGGTGTTCTGCGGGACCATCCGCTTCACAGAGCACCAGCTCCACAAGCGCCTTCCCAATCCCTGGCTCCGGGCCTTCGCCGGGGGCTGCGCCGTGATCGCGCTGACCTTCCTCTGCGGGACCACGGACTACAACGGCGCGGGGATGCAGGTCATCGCCGCCGCCGTGGAGGAGGGGAGCGTCCGTCCCTCCGCCTTTTTGTGGAAGATCCTCTTCACCGCCGTCACCCTGGCCGCGGGCTTCAAGGGCGGGGAGGTGGTGCCCTCCTTCTTCGTGGGGGCGGCCTTCGGCTGCGCGGCGGGGCCGCTGCTGGGGCTTCCGGCGGGCTTCGCCGCCGCCCTGGGGCTGGTGTCCGTGTTCTGCGGGGCCACCAACTGCCCCCTGGCCTCCATCGCCCTGGCCATCGAACTGTTTGGCAGCGGCGGGCTTTTGTACTTCGCCCTGGCCTGCTGCGTCAGCTACGTCCTCTCCGGCTACGGGGGGCTCTACTCCAGCCAGACCATTCTCCACTCGAAGCTGAAGGGGCGGTATATCAACGTACATACCAACGACCAGGCCGTGGAGCGCACCGCCGCGGCACAAGAGCACGCCTCCGCAAAAGAAACCGTATAATCGTATAAAACGCGCCCCCCGCGGCATACTGTCACCAACTGACAGTTACCACGGGAGGCGTTCTTTATGACCCAAATTCTGCAGGACACCGGCATGACCATCCTGACCGCCCTGCTGTCCATCCTGGCGCTGTTTCTCCTCACCAAGCTGATGGGGGCCAAGCAGGTGTCCCAGATGACCATGTTCGACTACGTGGTGGGCATCACCATCGGCTCTGTCGCGGCGGAGCTGGCAACCGAATTGGAGGCGCCCCACAAGCCTCTCGCCGCCCTCATTGTCTACGGCCTGGTGGCCGCGGGCATCTCCCTGCTGACCAGCAAGTCCCTGAAGGCCCGGGCCCTTGTCACCGGGCGGCCCCTGGTGCTGCTGGAGGACGGCGTCATCTACCGGGAGAACCTGAAAAAGGCCAAGCTGGACCTGAGCGAGTTTCTGACCTACTGCCGCATCGGCGGCTGGTTCGACCTGAGCCAGCTCCAGACGGCGGTCTTTGAGCACAACGGTACCGTCAGCTTCCTGCCGAAAGAAACGGACCGCCCCGCCACTCCGGCGGACCTGAACAAGAACCCTTCCCAGTCCCAGGTCCAGACCCCCTTCGTCATGGACGGGAAGCTGCTTCACGGCAACCTCCGCCAGGCGGGGAAGGAGGACGAGTGGGTCCGCCGCGGCCTCCTCCGCCAGGGCTACCGGGACGAGGGGGAGGTCTTTCTGGCCCTCTGGGGCGGGGGAGAGGAGCTGACCGTCTTTCCCATGGACCCGAGGCGGAAATCGGACGTTTCCGGTCAGTGAGTGAGGATGAATTCCTCCAGCTCCTCCGGCGTCTTCACCACCGCCACGGCCCCGGCCTCCTCCAGCTCTCCCGGCGGGGCGTAGCCGAAGAACTCCACCCCGGCGCAGTCCACGCCGCAGGCCCGGGCTCCCAGCACGTCGAATTTCCGGTCTCCCACCATCAGCGCCTGGGGGAGGTCCTCTTCCGTCAGCCCTAACTGGCGCAGGACCTCCCGGACCACGTCCTCCTTCTCCCAGTCCCCGTGGGGCGGGCTGCCCACCAGGGCGGAGAGGTGGGGCGTGAAGCCGAACCGGGCGCAGATGGAGACGCAGAGATTCTCCGGCTTGGAGGACGCCAGGGCCAGCACGCGGCCCTGTTCCCTCAAGCGGCCCATGACCTCCGCCATGCCGGGGGCCGCCCGGTTCTCGTACTGGCCCACGGGCTCGTAGAGCAGGCGGAAGCGCTCCACGGCCTCCGCCGCCTTTTCGGCGCTGTAGCCGCAGAAGCGGATGAAGGAGTCCTGGAGGGGCGGGCCGATGAAGCGGAGAAGAACTCCCTCCTCCGGAATCGGGTCGCCGTAACTCAGGATGGTCTCCCGGACGCAGTGGACGATGCCCTCCCGGGAGTCCGTCAGGGTGCCGTCCAGGTCGAAAAGGATATAGCGGTACATATCAGGCCTCCTCACAGAACTTGGGGACCATCACGCCCCGGGCGGTTCCGTCCAGCTCCAGGGACGGGCCCTCCAGCCGCCGGACCTCCGCCTGGGGCCACAGGGCCAGGAAGTCCTCCACGCCGCCGACCACCGGCAGGCCGTAGGGGGCGTGACGGTAGTGCATGGGGATGACGCACCTGGGATCGAGCGCCTCGCAGACGGCCTTGGCCCCCTTCGCGTCCACGGTGTAATAGCCGCCCACGGGAATCAGGACCGCGTCCAGGGGGCCGATGGCCCTCACCTGCTCCGCCGTCAGCTGGTGGCCCAGGTCCCCCAGGTGAGCGATGGTCACGCCGCCCGCCGAGAGAATGTGGACCGTGTTCTCTCCCCGGAGGGCCCCGCCCTGGTCGTCGTGGCAGGTCTTCACCGTGCGGACCGCAAAGGGACAGTCTCCCTGGAAGGGGACCGCCTCCGCCTGGTCCGCGGCGCTGTGGTCGTGGTGGCCGTGGCTGCACAAAATCTTGTTGACGCGGAGCTTCCGCTCCGTCAGGGGCGGATAGCCCTCCACGCCGGTGTAGGGGTCCAGCAGGATCGTATAGCCGTCCTGCTCCATCAGGAAGCAGGCGTGGCCCAGCCAGGTGAGCTTCATCGGAATGTCCTCCTTATGAAAATTTGAAAAACGGGGGCGGACATCTGTCCGCCCCCTTAGTATAGCAGTTTTACGGCTGTTTGTCATCCGGGTTTTTCGGTTCGTCCTTCTTCCGCTTGAAGAAGCCGCTTCCCCGTTCCCGGGCCTGGCGGAAGGTCTCCGTCCGCCTGGCCTGGCTGCACTTGGACAGCTTGATCACCAGCAGCAGGATCAGCGCCAGGACCAGCAGCCAGATCCAGTTGTAGGCCAGGAAGATGGCCAGGCCCTGGAGGAAGTCCCCGAAGCTGCGGAGGCCGTCCGTAAAGGCGTTGCCCAGGCGGTTTCCAAAGGTGGGCGGCGCCTCCTCCACCGTGGAGAGGCGCAGGACCTCCCGGAGGCGGAGCTCCACGGTGGCGTAGTCCACCAGGGCGTCGTAGTGCCGCAGGGACCCGGTGAGCTGCTCGATCTGGAGCTCCGTCTCGCTGATGGCGGTCTCCAGGGTGATGATGTCCTCCATGTTCTCCGCCTTGGCCAGCAGCGCCTGGAGACGCTCCATTTTGGTCCGCTGGGTGGTGAGGCGGCTCTCCGTGTCGTAGTACCTCTCGCTGATGTTGTCCGCGTTCTGGTCCTGGCTGATCACATGGCCGATCTCCCCCACGCTGGCCAGGAACTCCTTGAACCGGGCGGAGGGGATGCGGACCGTATAGCTGGCGTTCCGGCTGCCGTCGCCGTAGCTGCCCATGGAGGCGTACTCCAGGTAGCCCCCCAGCTTCTCCACCAGCTCCTCCAGGGAGGCGGTGCAGGTATCAAAGTCCTGGGTCTCCGCCTCTACGCTGGCGGTGTAGACCATCTTGGCGTTGGCCAGGCGGTCCTCCGTCCCGTCCTCGGCCTCCTGCGCCTCGGCAGGGACCTCGGCGGGAGTGTCGGCGTCGAAGCCGAACTCCATCGTTTTGCTTTTCCACTCGTCTCCGCCGCCGGTGTCATAGGCCGTCTGGTTTTCGCTGGCGGCGGGGGCGCTGGAATCGCTTGCGCTCCCCCCGCTGTAGCCGTCTCCTCCGCAGGCGGTGAGGGCCAGGGCCGTCAGCAGCGCGGCCAGAAACAGGGCAAGTCCTCTTTTCATCCGTTCATCCTCCTTATCCGCCCCGTCTTCCAAGCGGGGCTGTTATCTATATAGACGGTTTTTCCTGGGAAAAGGTTCCGCGTTTCCGGAACAAAAACAGGGCCCGCCGGCGGGCCCTGTTTCCCTCATGATGTAAATCACCCGCTTACTGCAATTGCAGCTTCTCCGGCAGCGTGGGCCTCTGGGCCTCCCGCTCCTGCTGGGCGTAGTCGTTCTCCGGCGCCGCCCTGGTGACGGTGTGGGTGGTGCCGCCGGAGACATAGGTCTTGCCGCACTCCGGGCAGATGCCGGTGTGCATGGTCACGCTCTGGCTGACCACTTCCCGGCCCTCCCGCTTGGCCTTGGCCTGCTCCCGGACCACGTGCTCCATCTCATGGCCTCGGACGGCAGAGGCCGCCTGCTCGGGCTTGACGTTGGTGGGCGTTTTGAAGGAGACGCCCATGTCGTCGGACCCGTCCTGGTACTTCCGCTTCTCACAGGTCTCGCACTTGCCCTCCTCCACGGCCTCCTGGGCGCTCTCGGCCCCCTGGGCGGGCTCGCCGTCCTCCTCATCGTCCTGCCCGGGGAGGCCGGGAAGCTTCTCCTCGTCCTTCTGGCCCGGGAGGCCGGGGAGCGTCTCCTCATCCTTCTGGCCCGGCAGGCCGGGGAGGCCGCCTTCCTCCGCCTCCGGCGCGCCGTTGTTCAATACGTCCTCCGCGCCCTCCAGATCATTGCGGTTCAGGGCTTCCTCCGCCTGGAATAATTGGCCCTCCAGGGCGTTCTTCCGGGACCCGTCCACGGCGGACAGCCCCTCCTTTCCGGTCTCCACAAAGAGGCCCTCGCCGTTCACCTCTCCGTACCGGGTCCGCATCCGCCCGGCCATGGCCGCCGGGTCGTTCTCCAGCCGGGCCGTCAGCTCCGGCAGGGACGCCTCGTCCCGGGAGACGGGACGCACGGCCTTCACCGGCTCCACCGGCGTTTCCAGGGAGGGGGTCTTCCGGGCCGCCCAGACCTGGCCGCCCTTCTGCGCCTGCTGGGCGCTCCGCGTGTTCCGAATATTCTCCGACAGCCGGGACTGGTAGAAGCTCCCTACCGCGCTCATCCCGAAGCCGCCGATACCGGAAATTCCGCCGATCATACGATCACCTCATATCTCAATTGCTCCGCAGAGATAATTTTACAAATACAGTATATCAATATCCCCCCAGAAACGCAAGCCCTTTTTTGCGCTTTGCGGGACAAAAAAGCGCCGTCGAGGGGAACCCTCGGCGGCGCTGGACCTCAGTATCCGAACATCATGTCCCGGCGGATCTCCGCCAGGGAGTGGGCCCCGCACATGGCCATGGCGTCCGCCAGCTCGGCCTTCAGCTTGTCCACGTAGACCTGGACGCCCTCGGCGCCGCCGCCGTAGACCATGTTCACGAAGGGCCGGCCGATCAGCACCGCGTCCGCCCCCAGGGCCAGGGCCTTGAACACGTCCAGGCCGGAGCGAATGCCGCCGTCCACCAGGACGGTCATTTTGCCGCCTACGGCGTCCACGATGGCGGGGAGGACCTCCGCCGTGGCGGGGCACTGGTCCAGGACCCGCCCGCCGTGGTTGGAGACCACGATGCCGCTGGCCCCGGCCTCCAGGGCCTTCTCCGCCCCCCGGACGGTCATGATCCCCTTGAGGATGAAGGGGGTGCCCTCCATCATGTCCACGATCTCCCGGAGCTCCGCCACGGTCTTGCTGCCCGCCGGGGGCTGGAGGTTTTTCAAGAAAGGCAGGCCCGCCGCGTCGATGTCCATGGCCACGGCAAAGGGCTTCGCGGGCTTGAGGAGGGCCAGCTTCTCCCGGATGGTCTCAAGGTTCCAGGGCTTGACCGTGGGCACGCCCCGGCCGTTCTGCTTCTTCAGGGCCTTGGCGGCGGCCTCCATGACGGCGGGGTTGGTCCCGTCGCCGGTGAAGGCGGCGACGCCCGCCTGGGCGCAGGCGGCGACCAAGATGTCGTTATAGGCCAGGTCGTCGTACTTGTCCCCATAGTGGAGCTGCATGGCCCCCACGGGGGCGGCGAACACCGGCAGGTCCACCGTCTGCCCGAAGAGGGTAAAGGAGGTGTCCACGGGCTTGTTCTCGCAGATGGTGTCCATGTTGACGCAGAGCTCCTGCCACTTCTGGTAGTTGCGGATGAAGCCGGTGCCGACGCCCTTGGCGCCGGGGCCGGGGATCGTGTTCCGGCAGCCCAGGCCGTTGCAGGTGGGGCAGGACTTGCAGTGGGGACCCATGCACGTGCGGGCGTTTTCCAGGACTTCCTGATAGGTCATGTCGGATTCCTCCAAATATGTCAAAATTTTCAGGTTATGGGAATGCTTTGATTGTACCGCAAACGGGGGAGAAAGGCAAGGGGGGAACGGCCCGCCCTTGCCTTTCATAGAATGCCATGGGTGATAACATGAGAAACCCGAACTGCGACCCCCTGGCCCTGACCACCACGGTGAACTCCCTGGCGGTGGCCATCGCGGGTCAATTGAACGACGAGGAGCTGGGGCTGGTGGGGGCCATCCTGACCCAGCTGGGGGACACCCTGGAGACCATCGCCGCCCAGCGGGAAATCTGTTCCCGCTGACCTAACGCTCCAGCAGGCGCTTCGCGATCTCGACATTTCCCCGCTCCAGCTCCCGGAGCCTCCGGACCGCCTCCGCCTGGGCCCGCTTGTCCCCGGCCTGGGCGGTGGCCCGGTCGATCATGGCCTTGAGGGTCTCCTCTGTTAGGTCCTCCAGGTCCGTGAAATTCTCCTGCCCGATATACCGTAGGAAGGAGGAGACCTTCGGGTCGTACACCACCCCTGCCAGGGGAATCCCCTGCCCGGCGGCGAAGATCAGGGCGTGGAGCCGCATGGACACCACGATCTCCATCCGGGACAGGGACCCGATGATGGTCCCGGCGGCCCCGGCGTCGTCCAGGAAATAATGGGGCACATCCCCCAGGCTCTGAGCCGCCAGCCGGGCGGCGGAGGGGTCCTGGCCCTTCTCCACCGCCGTGAAGACGGGGGACAGGCCGTAGCGCTCCCAGGCGTACCGGGCCGCCGCCCCGAAGAGGGGGGCCTTCTCCCGGAAGCCCGGCCAGGGCCGGAGGGCGAAGCAGATCAGCCGCTCCCCATGGGGCGGGACGCCCGCCCGGAGGAGGACGCTGTCCGTCTTTTCCTCCGCCGCCGGGGACAGGGTCAGGGCCGGGTCCGCGGTCAGGTGAATCTCCGGCCGGTCCACGCCCATGGACTTCAGCTCCTCCAGGGAGTCCGGCTCCCGGAGGGTGATGACGTCCACGTTCCGGTTCAGCACCTTGGCCGCCAGCTTCCGGTGGTTCGGCCGGGTGACGGGGCCGATGCCGCAACCGTACATCTGCACCTTGCAGCCCGCCCGCTTGGCGGCCCGGATGTTCATGAGGTAAAACCAGAGGGACCGGCGGGAGGTCACGTCCTGAATCAGGCTGCCGCCGCCGTTGATATAGAGCTTCGCCCGCCCCATGGCCCCCAGCCAGCCGGGGAGGTCCACCCGGCCGACGGCGCGGACCCGGTAGCTGAGGCGGGTGGACCTGGGGTCCTTGGAGATCACCGTCACGGGCATGTCGGGGTCGATGGACCGCATCTCCTCCAGAATGGCCTCCAGAATCGCGTCGTCCCCGGCGTTGCCCCGGCCGTAGGCCCCGCAGATCACCACGCCGTCCCGGTCCCGCTTGGGGCGGGCGTGGCGGCGGAGGATCTCGCCGTAAATGTGGAGCTGGGTCTCCACGGTCTTCTCAATGGAGAACTGGGTGGACGCCTTCTCAAAGAGCTTTTCCCCCATCTCATGCCGGAGGGCCGGGTCGTTCCCCAGGGCCGCCAGGTGCTTCCCCAGGGTCATGAAGTCCCGGGGCTGGAAGAGATAGCCGTTGGCCCCCTGGTCGATGAGGTAGGGGATGCCCCCTACGGCGGTGGAAATCGTGGCCAGGTGGAACCGGGCCCCCTCGGTGAGGGCGTAGGAGAAGGTCTCGGACAGGCTGGTCAGGACGTTGATATCCAAGGCGCTGTAAAAGCGGTCCATGCCCCCGCTGATCCATCCGGCGAAGGTGACCTGCCGCTCCACGCCCAATTCCCGGGCGAGAGCGCCCAGCTTTTCCCGCTCCTCGCCGTCTCCGGCGATTACTAATCGTAATTTATCGCAGAATTTATACGCTTCGGCGAAGCCTCGGATGAGGGTGGACATGTCCTTCACCGGATTCAGCCGGGCGGCGATGCCCACCACCACGGAATCCGCCTCCACGTCCGCCCCCAGGGAGCGGAGGTAGGGGAGGCGGTCCCCCTGATCGGGGGCGGGGGTGAAGTCGATGCCGTTGTAGATGGCGTAGAAGCGGTCCGCCGGGAAGCCCCGGGAGATGAGCAGGTCCACCATGGCGTCGGACACGCCGATGCGGTAGTCCAGCCGCCGCAGGGCCCAGGTGTTGATGACGCCGAAGGTGCACCGGGCCAGGGGGCGGCCCATGTAGTCGATCTTGTAGTCGCTGTGGATGGTGGTAACCACCGGCAGGCCGGTGACCCCCCGGAGCAGGGCCCCGATCATGTTGGCCCGGGCCCCGTGGCAGTGGATGAGCTGGAAGCCTTCCCGGCGGATATGGTCCGCCAGTTGGCGGCGGATTTTAAATATGTGGTTGCCCCCGCAGATCATGGTGGGGATGCCCAGGGAGCGGGCCTCGCCGGCGAAGGGGCCGTCCCGGAAGCAGACCAGCTGGGCGGTGATGGTCTCGTTTAAGTGTTTCAGCAGGCTCAGCACGTGGGTCTTGGCCCCGCCGGAGTCGCCGCCGCTGATGAGATGAATGACCTTCATGGCAAATACCCCTTGTGATTTTGTGAAACGTATTATATAATATTTTCCGTGCCTTGTCCATAAGGCTCTATCAATCGAAAGGAAGCGGGCATGCGCCCGCTACGGAGGTCTGGCATGGAACAAAAGAAGTCATTCCGCATTGGGAAATTCAACATCATCGACATCATCGCCGCGGCCCTGATTCTGGCCGTGGCGGTCTACGGCGCGGTCCGGGTTTTGAACCGGGGCGGCACCATCGAGGTCCCCACCATGGAGATCACTTACGTGGTCCGGGTCCAGAACGTGGCCGCGGAGCTGTACGAGAATTCCAAGGAAAACCTGCCCTCTCCGCTGATGGCCTCCGGGGCCCGGCTGAACGGGCGGATCGAGTCCGTGGAGGCCACCCCCTGGCTGGAGCTGGGGCCCGACGGGGAGTGGCACGAGGACCCGGACCATGTGAACCTGTACTTCACCTGTACCGCCACGGTGCCCAAGGAGGAGGTCATGACCACCAAGGTGGGCGAGCAGGAGGTCCGGATCGGAAAGACGGACTACATTATGAAGAGCGAGACCGTGGAGTTCCAGAACGGGACGGTCATTGACGTAACCTGGGGAGAATGAGATGAAGAAGATTTTTGCCCTTCTGACCCTGCTGGCCCTGCTGGCGGGGTGCTCCGCTGAAGCCGCGCCCTCTATGTACATCCAGCCCGCGGAGCTGAACGAGGAGGAAGAGGCCGTGGCCAAGCTCCTGGGGGCGGATACGGACCAGCACCTCTTTGACGTGGTGCTGGACGGCACGGCGAAGAAAATGTCCGTGACGGCCTATGAGCTGGCGGACGGAACATGGGAACCCTGGATTGGCGGCGGCGGGTCCGGAATGGCCCTGGATGAGAAGGCGAAGGAGGGCCGGCTCTGCTTCGGCTTTGAGGACCTGCGGAAGGACTTCCGGGAGGCGGCCCAATTTGACGGAAGAGGCTATACGGCCACCAGCTGGGAGGGCACGGAGGACCTGGACGACCCCGAGGGCATGGGCCGGACGACCAGCTTTCTAGCTGGCCGCGCGGAGATCGTCTATGAGAAAGAGATTCCCATCGCCATCCAGATCAACACCACGAAAAATGAGGTCCACTCCTATGACCCGGAATCTTTCTTTGAGCCGGAGCGGTACGCGGAGCTGGGCTATGAGCACGTCTATGCCCTGACGGTGACCTTCAGCCAGGAGCCCCTTTCCTGAACAGCGGAAAACGGCGGACCCTTCCGGGTCCGCCGCTCTTTTTTACAGCATGCACTTCCCCCGGGCCAGGTACTTGCCCCTGGGGTCCGTCTCCAGCACATTCCCGCTCTCCACCGCCAGGCGTCCCCGGAGCCACACCTGCCGGACGCCGCCGTCGGTGGCGAAGCCCTCGTAGGGGCTGTACCCGGCGGCGGACTCGCAGTCCTCCGCCCGGATCACATGGCCGCCGCTGGGGTCGTAGACCACGATGTCCGCGTCGCTCCCCGGCTGGAGGGTCCCCTTCCGGGGGAAGAGGCCGTACAGCTTCGCCGGGTTTTCGCTGAGAACCCGGCACATCTGGGCCACGCTGAGCTTCCGCCGGGCGACGCCCAGGGACCACATCAGCTCCCCCCGGGTTTCCACGCCGGGAAGGCCGCCGGGGATCTTCGTGAAGTCCTCCAATCCCTGCGCCTTCTGCTCCAGGGTGAAGGAGCAGTGGTCCGTGGAGACCGTCTGAATTTCTCCCCGGCGCAGGGCCTTCCAGAGAATGTCCTGCTCCTTCCTGTCCCGCAGGGGCGGGGCGCAGACGTAGCGGGCCGCGTCGGAGAAGTCCTCCTGATAATAGAGGCTCTCGTCCAGGGCTAAGTACTGGGGGCAGGTCTCCACATAGACCGTCTGGCCCCGCTTCCGGGCCCGGAGGACCTCGCCGAGGGCCTCGCCGTTGGTGAGGTGGACGATGATGACCGGGGCCTGGGCCGCCTGGGCGATGCGGAGCAGCCGCCCCACCGCCTCCGCCTCCAGATAGGGCGGGCGGGTCTCCGGGTGGCTGGCGGGGGACAGCTCTCCCGCCGCCTTCTTCTCGGCGATCATGCCGTCGATGACCCCGGCGTTTTCGCAGTGGACGCCGCAGACGCCCCCCAGGGCCTTCAGCTCCTCCAGGGCCCAGTAGAGGTCCCGGTCCCCCAGCAGCATGGCGGGGTAGGTCATGTACATTTTAAACGAGGAGATGCCCTGGGCGAACATGGCGGGCAGCTCCGTCCGGATGCCCTCGTTCCAGTCGTCGATGGTCATGTGGAAGCCGTAGTCGCAGAAGGTCTTTCCCACGGCCTTCTCCCGCCAGCGGCCCAGGCCCGAGGCCAGGGTCTCCCCCTTGTCGGGGCAGGCGAAGTCGATGACGGTGGTGGTGCCCCCCCGGAGGGCCGCCCGGCTTCCCGAGGCGAAGCCGTCGGCGGTGACGGTGCCCGCCACCTCCAGGTCGAAATGGGTGTGGGCGTCGATGAAGCCGGGGAAGAGGACGCAGCCCGCCACGTCGATGATCCGGTCCGCCTCCGCCTTGAGCCCCCGGCCCAGGGAGACCACCTTCTCCCCCTCCACCAGCAGGTCCGCCCGCCGGACGCCCTTGCGGTCGACCACGCTGCCGCCCTTGAACAGTGTGCGCATATCCGTTCCCTCCGTTCTCGGTGTGTTGATGGGGACAGTATATCATAGGTTTTGCCGGATTTCCAGCGGCGGGGGCGCCCGGCGAAAAAAATTTCTCCGCCAGGAGATTTTGCGCTTTCTATTTGGAAAAAGTGTGCTATAATGGCCTCAGGAAGGGCGGAGGCCAATCCGCCCCTGAAAGAAGAGGAGGTAAAAGAATGCAGACTAAGAAGTTCCTGTCCCTGCTGCTGGCGCTTGCGATGATGTTCTCCCTGGCCGTCACCGCCAGCGCCGAGGAGGAGAAGCCCCTGGAGGGCCAGATCGTCATCCTCCACACCAACGACGTCCACGGCGCCATTGGCAATTACGCCAAGGTGGCCGCCCTGAAGCAGTCCTTCCAGGACGCGGGGGCCTACACCCTGCTGCTGGACGCGGGCGACTACATCCAGGGCGACCCCACCGTCAGCGTCAGCCAGGGCAAGACCGCCATCGAGCTGATGAACCTGGCGGGCTATGACGCGGCCACCATCGGAAACCACGAGTTTGACTACGGCTATCCCAACTTCAAGGAAGTCACCAAGGACGCCAAGTTCCCCGTGGTCTCCGCCAACGTGCTCTACAACGGCAAGGCGGAGAACGCCCACACCGTCTTCACCGCCCCCGGCGGCGAGAAGATCGGCGTCTTCGGCCTGACCACCCCCGAGAGCGGCACCAAGGCCCACCCCGCCAAGATCCAGGGCGTGACCTTCCCCGCCGGCAAGGACATGTTTGCCATCGCCGAGGCCGAGGTCAAGGCCCTGAAGGACGAGGGCTGCGATTACATCGTGTGTCTCAGCCACCTGGGCATTGACGACGAGTCCAAGGGCAACCGTTCCATCGACCTGCTGGAGGCGGTGGAGGGCATCGACGTGCTGATCGACGGACACTCCCACTCCACCATCGACAAGGTGGCCGAGGCCGCCGGCGAGACCGTGGAGACCATGGAGCCCCAGGGCGCGGCCATTTCCACCGAGACCTCCGTTATTTACCGCGAGGAAGGCAAGACCCTGGTTACCTCCACCGGCACGAAGCTTCAAAACGTGGGCGCGGTCGTCCTCTCTGAAGAGGTCACCTTCGCCCGGAACATCCCCGTGGAGTCCATCGCCCTGGACGGCGTGAAGGAGATCGCCGACCGGGCCGCCGCCATCCAGAAGCAGATCGACGACGACTACGGCGCGACCTTCGCCAAGACCGAAGTCCTCCTCAACGGCGAAAAGGACCCCGGCAACCGCACTGAGGAGACGAACCTGGGCGACCTGATCACCGACGCCCTGGTCTGGGGCGCGGAGAAGAACGGGGAATCCGTGGACGCGGCCGTCACCAACGGCGGCGGCATCCGCGCCCCCATCGCCGCCGGAGACATCACCAAGAAGGACGTGAACACCGTCCTGCCCTTCGGCAATACCCTGAGCATCGTCAAGGTCACCGGCGCCGAGCTGCTGGAGGCCCTGGAAGCCTCCACCCACTGCACCCCCACCGCCATCGGCGGCTTCCCCCAGGTCAGCGGCATCGAGTTCACCGTGGACACCGGCAAGGAATTTGCCGAGGGCGACCTGTACCCCGGCTCCACCTATCACAAGCCCGCCTCCATCAACCGGGTGACCATCACCTCCGTGGGCGGCAAGGATTTTGACGCCAAGGCCACCTACTCCATCGCCACCAACGACTTTATGGCCGCCGGCGGCGACACCTACTACGCCTTCTCCGCCGCTAAGACCAACTACGACCTGGGCCTGCCCATGGACGAGGTCCTGATGGACTACATCAAGGAAGAGCTCAAGGGCGTCGTCACTGAGGAAGCCTACGGCGAGCCCGCCGGCCGCATCACCATCGAAGCCGCCCCCGCCGAGGAGCCTGTCGAGGAACCCGCTCCCGCGGAAGAGCCCGCCCCCGCTCCCGAGCCGGTTCCCGAGCCCGCTCCGGAACCCGCTCCCGCCCCCGAGCCGGAGCCCGCCCCTGCCGCCCCCGCCGCTGCTGAGGGCGACTATGTGGTCAAGTCCGGCGACTGCCTGTGGAGCATCGCTCAGAAAGCCTACGGCACCGGCCGCCAGTGGCAGGTGATCTACAACGCCAACAAGGACAGCATCAAGAACCCCAACGACCTGCGGGTCGGCCAGGTCCTGGTGATCCCTGCGGCGTAAGCGGCCCGGCTTCCTGACATTCCGAACTGCCTTAGTCAAAAAGGCGCTCAGAGCGATGCTCTGAGCGCCTTTTTTGTGGGGCCGGTCCCCTGACCGGGCCCCGCAGAGTGCTCTATGGATAGAGGGACAGTCACTGGGGAAGCAGCCGACCCAGCAGGGGCTCAAAGTCCACGCCCTCCCGGAGGGAAAGTCCCTGCTCCACGGTCCGCACGGCGCATTCGTGGATGAAATCCACCGCCAGGGCGGCGGCGTCCCGGAGGGCGTCTCCCCGCATCAGCCCCCCCGTCAGGACGCTGGCAAAGATATCCCCGGTCCCGTGGAGGGGATGGGCCACAAAGTCCGTCTGGACCGCCTCCGCCGTTCCCGTCCGGGCGTCAAAGCACATGGCCCCGGTCCGCCCCGGGGACAGCGCCGCCCCGGTGAGAGCCACAGAGCGCCTCCCTCCCAGGCTCAGCTCCTCCGCCAGGCGGCGGAGGGCGGCCTCGTCGTGGAGGGCCCGGCCCCCGTCCAGGAGGCTGTCATAGTCCCGGCCCAAGAGGAACGCGGCCTCGGTCAAGTTGGGGGTGATCACGTCCGCCAGCTCCGCCAGGCGCTCCATGCCGGCGCACATGGCGGGGGTGTAGGTCTGGTAGGGCTTCCCGTCGTCCCCCATCACCGGATCGACGACCACCAGGGTATCCGGCCCTCGGAACTGGCGGATGAAGTCCGCCACGATGCCGATTTGGCGCTCGCTGCCCAGGAAGCCGCTGTAGATGGCCTGGAATTGCAGGCCCAGGGATTTCCAATGCTCCGCCGCCTTCGGCAGCTCCTCCGTCATGTCCAGGAAGGTGAAGCCGGTAAAGCCCCCGGTGTGAGTGGAGAGGAAGGCGGTGGGCAGGGGGCAGCACTGGACGCCCATGACGGAGAGGATGGGGATGACCTCGGTCAGGGAGCAGCGGCCGAAGCCGGAGAGGTCGTGGATGACGGCGGCGCGGGGAGTCGGCATAATCGAGCCCTCTTTTCCTTGTGGAGTAAGCGGTAAAATCAATTTTTCAGCATCAAGCTCCGCGGCCCCTCGCTCCGCCGCGAGTCCAGCGAAGCGAGTCGCGGTGAAACGCGAAGAAATTCTCACCGTAGTGCAGTTTTCGGCGAAGCCGGAAACGGAACGGTGGTGAGAATTTCTGAGCTGGTACGCCCGAGGGGACTTGAACCCCTACCCGTTGCCGGAATGGAACCTAAATCCATCGTGTCTGCCAATTTCACCACGGGCGCGTATAGAAACCGGTGTTATTATACCACACTCCGCCGCCCGCCGTCCAGTCTCTTTTTTCCCTTGCGTTTTCCCCCATGGATTATAAGCGGTTTCCAATGCTTTTAACGGCCCCCTTGCGTCTTCTCCAGCGCGTCCAGCTCCCGCAGGGCCCTCAGCTGGATGGGCACCGCGCACAGGAGGGTCAGAAGGTCCGCCGCCGACTGGGTCATCTCTACCCCCGTCAGGCCCAGGGCAGCGGAGAGGAGATAGACCATGGGGATGAAGAAAATGCCCTGGCGGGACATAGCCAGGAAAGTGGCCCCGGCGGTCTTGCCGATGGTCTGAAGCATCATGTTGCTCATGACGATCCACCCGGAGAGGCACAGGGTTGCGCACTGAAAGCGCAGGGCCATGGTCCCGATCTCGATGACCTCGGGGTCATCCCGGAACAGGGCGATGAGCTGGGGCGCGGAGAAGGCCCCCAGGGCGGCGACGGCCGCCAAAAAGAGCGTGGAGGATTTCACGCAGAACCAGAAGCCCTCTTTCACCCGGCAGTAGAGCTTCGCGCCGTAGTTGAAGCCGCACACCGGCTGGAAGCCCTGGCCGAAGCCGATCATGGCGGAGCCGCCGAACATCATGATCCGCTGCACTACGCCCATGGCGGCGATGGCCGCGTCACCGTAAGGCCCGGCGGCCCGGTTCAGACAGATGGTGGCCACGCTGGCCAGGCCCTGCCGGGCCAGGGAAGGCAGACCCCCCCGGACGATCTGGACGTAATAGGGCAGCTTCAGCTGGACGCGGGAGATATGGATGTGGAGGTTGCCGCCCCTGGCGCAGCCCGCCAGGAGAAGGCAGAAGCTGACAAACTGACTGATGATGGTGGCCCAGGCCGCCCCGGCCACGCCCAGGCGGAAGGTGAAAATCAAAAGCGGGTCCAGGGCGATGTTCAAAACCGCCCCGCTGGTAATCCCCACCATGGCATAGGCCGCAGAGCCCTGGTAGCGCAGCTGGTTGTTCAGCACCAGGGAGGAGGTCATCCAGGGGGCCCCCAGGAGGATGACTTGGAGGTATGCCTTCGTATAGGGCAGGATGGTGGCGGTGGAGCCCAGGAGCATGGCCAGGGGCTCCAGGAACATTTGGCCCAGAACGCAAATCAGCACACCCGCCGCCAGGGCGGTGAAAAAGCCGGTGGCGGCCATGTTGGACGCTTCCTCATAATTCTGCTTTCCCAGTTCCCGGGAGATAAAGTTGCCGCTGCCGTGGCCAAAGAAGAAGCCCACGGCCTGGATGATGGCCATGAGGGAGAAGACCACGCCCACCGCGCCGGTGGCGCTGTTGCTTTTCAGCATGCCCACAAAAAAGGTGTCGGCCATGTTGTAAAACGACGTGACCAGCATGCTGATGATACAGGGCAGGGCCAGCCGGCAGATCAAGCGGCTGACGGGAGTTTCCGTCATCTGATGAAATTTTTGTTCCTGCTTTTCGTCCATATGCTCGTCCATAGCGGCTCCGCCTTTCTCTGTCTTTTCGTCATATTCTGATAGTATAACACGGTTTGTCCGGGAACGGAAGCGGAATTTTGAATTTTTCGGGCAGGGACGGCGGACGGCCCCGCCGCATAGAATGGGCTAGGTCCCGGAAGACCGGGACCAATTTCCAGGAAACGAGGGATTCCTTTGCGTATCAACGAGGCCTATGAGCACGCCCCCATCCTCCCCGGCCCGGGGGACGAGACCGGCGGCTGCAATTGCAATAAGATCGTTACACAGTGCGTGGACGTCACCGCCCCGGTGACCCTGGTTCCCACCGCCTGCCTGGGCACCGTCACGGTCGCCTGCCAGGGCATGCCGGTGGTGAACTGCACCGCCGACCCCTGCGGGACCTCCAGCACCATCACCGTCACCCAGCGGGTCTGCGTCACCATTCCCGTGCGCTACGACGTCAGCATGAACACCGGCGACCCCACCATCTCCTGCGCCGAGGGCGGCTCCTGCGGACCCTGCTCTCCCTGCGGCTGCAAGGGCTGAAACAGGCAGATGAAAAGCGCTCAGCTGTTTCACAGCTGAGCGCTTTTTCTCACTGCTCGGCGAGGAGCTTCAGTCCCTCCAGATAGCCCTGGACGCCGTGGCCCCGGATGCTGGCGATGCACGCCTCCCGGATGTAGGACACGTGGCGGAACTCCTCCCGCTTGTCCGGGTCGGAGATGTGGATCTCCACCGTGGGGATGCCCACGGACTTCACCGCGTCCAGCAGGGCGATGCTGGTGTGGGTGTAGGCCCCCGGGTTGATGAGGATGCCGTCCACCTTGTCGAAGTACGCCTGCTGGATGGCGTCCACCAGATCCCCCTCGTGGTTGGACTGGAAGAAGGAGACGGACACCCCCAGGCGCTCCGCCTCGGCGGTGATCAGGTTCTCCAGGTCCACGTAGTCCGTGTGGCCGTAAATCTCCGGCTGGCGGATGCCAAGCAAATTCATGTTGGGGCCGTTGATGACCAGAATGCTCTGCTTTTTCTCACTCACAAAAATCCCTCCAAATCGTTCCGGCGGTTTCCTCCGGGCTGCCCGTATTCCAAGCGGAGGCATCCGCCGCCCCGTCGTACAGCGGCCCCCGGGTTTGCTCCATTTTCGCCAAATTCCCTGACCTGGACAGCGGACGCCCCTCCGTGGCCAGGTCCTCCAGCCTTCGCTTCAGCCGGTACACCCGGCCGGTGCGGCGCATGGTGTTCCAGTTTTCCATATGAAGAACGACTCCGCCGCCGGTGGCGATGACCCGGCCGCTCTGGGCGCAGACCTCCTTCAAAACCTGGTTCTCCAGCATCCGGAACGCCTCCTCGCCCTCCTGGGCGAAGATTTCCGGAATCGGCTTGCCCGCCGCCCGGACGATCTCCTCGTCCACGTCCACGAAGGCTTTGCCGGACAGGCCCGCCAGACAGCGGCCCACGGTGGTCTTGCCGCTGCCGGGCATCCCGATCAGGACGAGGTTGGTCATCTTCCGCCAGAGCCGCGCGATGATCTTCTCCGTCTCCGCGTCGGGGATGGAGCGGTCGAAAAACAGCTCCTCCGCCCGCTTGGCCTGCTGGACCAGCATGGGCAGCCCCCCGGTCCAGCGGAGATGCCGGTGATAACGGGGCTCCCGGTCCATCTCCTCCGCCTGAAGCAGCAGACTGGTCCGCCCGGGGTTGTAGATCACATCCGCCACGTCCGTTACGGCCGGCAGGTTTCGCAGATTCATGCTCAGCCCTTCCAAATCCGGCCACATGCCGACAGGGGTCGTATTGACGAGGGCCTCCGCGTCTCTGTGGTTGATAAACTCGCAGTTGTCCAGGTCGCGGTGGGAGAGAACCGCGATTTCCCGGGCCCCCTCCTGTCTTGCCGCCGCCTGGGCCGTCAGGGAGGCCCCGCCGCTGCCCAGGATCAGCGCCTTTTTCCCCGTCAGGGTGATGCCCGCCCGGCGGAGCATGTAGAGGAAGCCGTCAATGTCCGTGTTGTACCCGCAGAGCTTCCCGCCCCGGCGGACCAGGGTGTTCACGCTGCCGATGGCCTCCGCCGCCGGGTCGATCTCGTCACAGAACTTCATCACGTCCCGTTTGTAGGGAATCGTGACGTTCAGCCCGCCGATGTCCTCCCGGCGGAGGAAGCCCTCCAGCTCCGACCGCTCCAGCTCGATGAGGCGGTAGCCCTCGCAGCCCAGGGCCTTGTGAATGGGCGCGGACCAGCTGTGGCCCAGAGTCCGGCCCAGAAGGCCGTAAATCTTTTCCATGGCCTTACACTTCCGCGTAGTTCCCCAGGAAGTGGAACCGGGCGCAGCTCCGCTCCATCTCCTCCAGGCAGGCCCGGACGCTGGGGTCCCGGAGGTCCGCCTCCAGCTCGATGAAGAAGATGAACTCGAAGTCGCTGCCGCTGACGGGGCAGGACTCCAGTTTCGTCATGTTGATGTCCAGGGCCGCCAGCTTGGAGAGCATCTCGTACAGCGCGCCGGGCCTGTTCTCAAAGGCGATGATGAGGCTGACCCGGTTGGCGCCGGCGTAGATGACCGGGTCCTTGGCCACGCAGATGAAGCGGGTGTAGTTGTTGTCGCTGTTTTGGATCTGATCCCCGACGCACTCCAGGCCGTACAGCGCCGCGCAGGCGTGGGAGGAGATGGCGGCGGCATGGCGGTTCCCGGACTCGGCCACCATTTTCGCCGCCGCGGCGGTGTTGTCGCAGGGGATGACCTTGACCCCCTTGAGCCCCTCCAGGAAGCGGCTGCACTGGCCGATGGCCTGCTGGTGGGAGTAGATTTCCGTCACGTCCTCCAGCTTCACCCCCGGCAGGGCCAGCAGCTCGTGGCGTATGCACAGGCGGGTGGAGCGGACGATGGTGAGGCTGTGCTCCTGCAGCAGCTCGTACACCGCCCGGACGGAGCCGTTGGAGCTGTTCTCAATGGGCAGCACGCCGAACCTGCAGAAGCCCGCCTCCACGGCGGAGACCACCGCGTCGAAGGTCTTGACGTACATGATGTTCCCCCGGGGGAAGAGGCGGTCGCAGGCCGCCTGGGAGTTGGCCCCCTCCACCCCCTGGCAGGCAACCAATCCCGTCTGGGGGAACAGCTGGTCCCGATTTTCAAGGCACGCCCGGACCCGGGCCCCCACCTTGGTGGGCGCGTCGATGAGCTCCGCCTGGCGGGACCGGGCCAGCTCGAAGAGGGTGGAGAAGAGGTGATAGGCGCAGCGCTCCCGGGCCCCGGCTTTCTCCGTCACCCGGGCCAGCACGGCCCGCTCCCGCTCCTTGTTCAAAATGGGGAGGTGGTGCTCGTTTTTATAGGCGGCGACTTCCTCCGCCAGGTCCATGCGCTCCAGGAAGAGCGCCAGCAGTTGGTCGTCGACGGCGTCGATCTTGGCGCGGATGTCAGAAAGTTCCATGGTTTCCCTCCAATAGCATATCCAGAAGTACGGCGGCGGTCACCGCCTCCACCACCGGGACCGCCCGGTGGGCCACACAGGGGTCATGCCGCCCGTGAATCGTCAGGTCCGCGTTCTCCATGGCGGAAAGACGGACGGTTCTCTGGGGTCTCCCGATGGACGGCGTGGGCTTCACCGCCGCCCGGAGGACCAGGGGCATGCCCGTGGTGATGCCCCCCAGAATGCCCCCGGCATGGTTGGTGACCGCTTGGATTTGGCCGCCCTCCACGGTAAAGGGGTCGTTGTTCTCGGAGCCCCTAAGGGCGGCGGCCCGGAAGCCCTCGCCGAACTCCACGCCCTTCACCGCCGGGACGCCAAAGAGGGCGGCGGCCAGGCGGTTTTCCACGCCGCCGAACATGGGGTCCCCCAGCCCGGCGGGAAGTCCAATGGCGGCGCATTCAATCACGCCGCCCACGCTGTCCAGGTCGCTCTTTGCCGCCAGGATCGCGGAGCGCATCCGCTCCCCCGCCGCCTCGTCCAGGACGGGGAAGGGCCTGGCGGCAACCTCGTCAAAGAGCTCCGCCGTGGGGCGCAGGGGAAACGGCTGGTCGGGGATGCCCGCCACGGAAGCCAGATGAGCCCCCACGAACACTCCCCGGCGGGCCAGGATCTGTTTGGCGATCCCCCCGGCCACGCAGAGAGGGGCCGTCAGGCGGCCGGAGAAGTGCCCGCCGCCCCGCATGTCGGCGCGGCCGCCCCACTTGGCCCAGGCGGTGTAGTCCGCGTGACCGGGGCGGGGCTTGTCCTGGAGCTCGCCGTAGTCTTTCGAGTGCTGGTCGGCGTTTGGAATGACGGCGCACAGCGGCGCGCCGCAGGTCTTTCCCCCCTCCAGACCCGAGAGGAACTCCGGAATGTCGGTTTCCTTCCGGGCGGTGGACAGGGGGCCGGTCCCGGGCCTCCGGCGGTCCAGGAAGCGCTGTAACTCCTCCAGGTCGATCTCCTCCCCGGCGGGCAGGCCGTCCACCACGACGCCGACGGCCTTTCCGTGGGACTGGCCGAACACGCTGACATGGAGCAGGTTTCCAAACTCAGAGGACATGGACCGCACCTCCCAGGTTTTCATAGTCCCGCCAGAAATGGGGGTAGGACTTCTTCACCGCCTCCGCTCCCCGGATGGTCACCGGTCCCTGGCAGCGGGTGGCCGCCACGGCGGCGGCCATGACGATGCGGTGGTCGTTGGCCCCGTCCACCGTTCCGCCGGGAAGGGTGGACACGCCGTAGACCGTCAATCCGTCCTCCTCCTCGGTCACCGCGCCCCCGATGGCCTTGAGCATCCGGGAGACGGTTTCCAGCCGGTCGCTCTCCTTCAGCCGGAGGCGGGCGGCGTGGGTGAAATGGGTGGTCCCCCGCCGGACGGCGGCCATGACGGCCAGGGGCGGCAGCAGGTCCGGGCAGTCGGAGAGGTCGATCTTCACCTCTCCGGTGAGGGACAGCTTCTTGGAATGGGTCACCACCGCCGCGTCCCCCTGGGGGGACTGGCCCTTGAGGCCCCGGAGCCGCAGGTTGCTCCCCAGGGCGATGGCGGCGTACCAGAAGGCCGCCTGAGACCAGTCGGCCTCTACGGTCTCCTCAAAGGGGCTGTAGATCCCCGGCTCCACGCCGAAGCCATTGAGAGCGGGAGACCAGCGCACCCGGACGCCGCAGCGCTCCAGCACCCCCATGGTCATGGCGGTGTAGGAGGCGGACTCCAGCTTCGTGGTGCTGATCACCACGCTGGGCCCTTCCAGCAGGGGCAGGGCCAGGAGCAGCCCGGTGAAAAACTGGCTGGACACGTCCCCCCGGAGGCGGTACTCGCCGGGAGACAGGCTCCCCCGGACGGTGAGGACGCCGTCCTCCTGGGTATGGGAAATGCCCCTCTGGTCAAAGAGGTCAAAGTAGGGCTGCTGGGGCCGCTCCATCAGCCGCCCCCGGCCCGTGAAGATTCCCCCCTGGTCCACCGTCAGGGCAAGAGGAATCAAAAAACGGAGGGTGGACCCGGACTCCCCGCAGTCGAACCGGGGCAAATTCCCCCCAAAGGGACGGCGCTGGCCGCCGATCCCGGCGATCCGCAGGCCGTCCTCCGCCGCCTCCCACCGGGCCCCCAGGGTCTCCATGCAGCGGAGGGTGGCCTCCACGTCCTCGGAGAAGGACACGTTTTTGATGACGCTGGTCCCTGCCGCCAAGGCGGCGGCGATGACGTACCGGTGGGCCAGGGACTTGCTGGGGGGCGGCGTGACGACCCCGGAAAGGCGACGGGGGGTGATTTTGACGTCCATCTACGCCTCCCATCCCGCCCGGATGACGGGCAGCAGCTCCGTCACGGGCACGGTTTTCAATTCGCACAGGCCGATCTTCTTCGGAATGACCAGGGTGATGTTCCCCCCGGCCCGCTTCTTGTCCGCCAGGGCCGCCTCCGCCAGGGCCTCGGGGGCGTACTCCGCGGAAACGGGCAGGGCGTTCTTGCGGAGGCAGGCGCAGATCCACGCCGCCAGGGGCTCCTCCGCCCAGCCCAGGGCCTCGGAGGCCCGGGCGATAACCGCCAGCCCCGCCGCCACGGCGTGGCCGTGGGGAATCGTATACCCGCTGCACTTCTCAATGGCGTGGCCCACGGTGTGGCCCAGGTTCAGGAACTTCCGCTCCCCCTGCTCCCTCTCGTCCCGCTCCACCACGCCGGCCTTGTAGGCCACGCACCGGGCGATGACCTCCGCCGGGTCGGCTTTCAGCGTGCCGTCCTCGAAGAGGGCAAACAGGGTCTCGTCGCAGAGGACGCCGGTCTTGACAGCCTCCGCCGCCCCGTCGGCGAAGACGGCAGGGGGGAGGGTCTTCAAGCAGTCCGTGTCGCAGAGGACGGCGGCGGGCTGGAGGAAGGCTCCGGCCAGGTTCTTCCCGGCCTTCAAATCAATAGCGGTCTTGCCCCCTACGGAAGAGTCCACGGCGGACAGCAGCGTGGTGGGCATTTGGACACAACGGATGCCCCGGAGGTAGCAGGCGGCGGCGAAGCCCGCCATGTCCCCCACAACTCCGCCGCCCAGGGCAATCAGGCAGTCCGTGCGGGTCAAATGCTCCTCCGCCAGGAACTCCAGAATGGCGGACAAGGTGGTAAAGTTCTTGCTGCCCTCCCCGGCGGGGAAGGTATACGCGCTGACGGTATAGCCCGCTGTCTTCAAGCTCTCCGTCACCGTCTCCAGGTACAGCGGCCCCACGATGGAATCGGTGACCACCGCCATATGGCAGGGGGGAATGATCTCCCGCAGCCGCCGCCCGCAGTCCTTCAAAAGGCCGGGGCCGATGGCAACCCCGTAGGGCGGGTTCGTGTTGACCGGTATGGTCTGCATCGCCGTCCCTCCTTCTCAGCTTCCTCCGGCGGTGGCTTTCAGCTCCCGGCCCTCCTTCAGGAGGGCCCGGACCCGCGACCCGTCGCCGGATTTCAGGGCGTTGGAATAGGCGGTCAGGTTTTCAATCAGGATATCCAGCTCCTTCACCAGATAGTCCGCGTCGTCCAGAAACAGCTCCGTCCACATGTCCTCGTCCAGCCGGGCCACCCGGGTCATGTCCTGGAAGCTCCCGGCGGAGAAGCCCCGGCGGCGCTGGGCCTCCGGCGACTTCACGTAGGCGCTGGAGGTGATGTGAGCCAGCTGGGAGGTGAAGGCGATGATGCGGTCGTGCTCCTCCGGGTCCGAGAAGGTCAGCCCCGCGAAGCCGACGTCCAGGAAAAAAGCCTTCAAGGTCTCCAGCAGCTGCATGTCCGTCCGCTTGTCCGGGGTCAGGATCATGGAGGCCCCCACGTACAGGTCCTCGCTGGAGGCGGTGAAGCCCCCCCGCTCCCGGCCCGCCATGGGGTGCCCGCCGATGTAGGCGAAGCCGTGGGCCTCCGCGATGGGGGCCAGGGCCTCCACCACCACCCGCTTCACGCCGCAGAGGTCCACCAGGATGGCGGACCTGGAGATGTGCTCCGCGTGGTCCCGGACCCACCGGATGGCCGCGCCGGGGCAGATGGCCACCAAAATCAAATCGCAGTCCGGAAGGTTCTCCTCCGTCAGGGGGCCGTCGATGGCCCCGCTCATCCGGGCCAGGGACATGGTCTCCTGGTCCAGGTCCGCGCCCCAGACGGTGTGGGCCGTCCGGGCCTTGACGCTCTTTGCCATGGACCCGCCGATGAGGCCCAGGCCCACGATACCGACATTCATTCCGCGCCCTCCTTTACTCGTTGTCCAGCTCTTTCATAAAAGCATGGAGCTTCAGGAGCTTCTTCGCCAGGGGGTCGAACACGTCCGGCTTCAGGGACTGGGGCCCGTCGCACAGGGCGTGGGCCGGGTCGTTGTGGACCTCGATCTGGAGGCCGTCGGTCCCGGCGGCCACGGCGGCCCGGGCCAGGGGCTCCACCAGCCAGTACTTGCCCGTGGCGTGGCTGGGGTCGATGATGATGGGCAGATGGGTCAGCTGGCGCAGCACCGGGATGGCCGCCAGGTCCAAGGTGTTCCGGGTGTAGCTCTCAAAGGTGCGGATGCCCCGCTCGCAGAGGATGACGTTTTCGTTGCCGCTGGCCATGACATACTCGGCGCTCATGAGCCACTCCTCGTAGGTGGCGGACATGCCCCGCTTGATCATGACGGGCTTGTCCTGGTGCCCCACGGCCTTCAAAAGGTCGAAGTTCTGCATGTTCCGGGCCCCGATCTGGATGACGTCCACGTCGCCGAACAGGGGCAGCTGGGTCACGTCCATCAGCTCCGTCACGATGGGCAGGCCCGTCTCCTGCCGGGCGACCTTCAGGTACTCGATACCCTTGGCCCCCAGGCCCTGGAAGGCGTAGGGGGAGGTCCGGGGCTTGAAGGCCCCGCCCCGGAGCATGGTGGCCCCGCTGGCCTTCACGGCTTTGGCGATGGCCACCACCTGCTCCTCGCTCTCCACGGAGCAGGGACCCGCCATGATGGTCAGGGTGCCCCCGCCGATCCGGGTGTTCCCCACGGGGATGACGGTGTCCTCCGGGTGGAACTTCCGGTTGGCGTTCTTGTAGGGCTCCTGGACCCGCTTCACGTCCTGGACGATGTCCAGGGCGGCGATGAGGTCGATGTCCAGCTTGGAGGTGTCCCCCACCAGCCCCAGGATGGTGTTGGCCTCGCCGATGCTGGTGTGGATGGTGACGCCCTTCTCCTGGAGCCAGGTGATGAGGCTGTCCAGCTGGTCCCGGTTGGGGTTGTGCTTCAAAATGACAATCATGGCGGATTCCTCCTTAAAATCGTTCGTGATACGCAAAAGGCCCGCAGCCGGTCTGGCTGCGGGCCGCTTCGTACAGGTGTCCTGAGACAGGACCGGAAGCTCACACACGCTCGTTTTCAGCCAAACCACGAAAAGCCTTACCAAAACCGGTAAAGCTAAAGTAGAAATAGCCGTATTCAGCGGTGCGGGCAATGGCGGTCATGGTCGGCTTCCCCTCTTGCTCTTTAGATGTTTAAAGCATAACACAACGCTTCAAAAATAGAAACTGTGAGTTTTTACAAATACAGGCGTTTTGACGGGCGGTTTATTGTTCGGTTTAAATAAATTCCGTGGGGCCTGAGCCCCTGCTCAGGCCATTTCTGTCACCGGGCGTCAGGCGGCCGGGAGGCAGCCCGCCATCAAGAGGCCGGTGGCCTTGAGGATATAGCTGGCGTCCCGGACCATGCTGGCGCGGGTGGCCATGTACTGCTCGTGGAGCTCCTCCAGGGCGGCGATCAGGTCCCGGCGGGCCTGCTGGCGGCGGAGGTGCTGGTGGGCCAGATACCCCCGCATGAAGCGGCGGAAGTCCGTCTCATAGTTGTGGTGGTCCAGCATGGTGTCGGGGTAGTCCGGGTTGTGGGGGTATGTATAGGCGTCGGCCAGGTAGTGGGTCAGCTTGCCCAGGGTATAGTACTGCCACATGGTCCACCGCCGGCGGCGCTGGAGCTTCATGATCTTGGCGTTGATGTAGGCCCGGGAGTTGGTGTAGTTATGGCCCTTGAGCTTGTTGTGGTGCAGAGAGCCTTTCAGGTAACTGAACGGATTCACGTCCGGCTCAAAGGACCCGAAGAGAAAGGCCAGCTCAAAGCGCCGGGCGGAGAAGCCCATCTCGCTGCGCAGCAGCGTCCGGGCCAGCAGGGTGTGAGTGCGTTTCTGCAAAGTTAGCTCCTCCTAACCGCGAGAATAAATTTAGTATAGCATATTCTCTGGCAGGATGCAAGGGGAATGGGTGAATAAAATTTTTATAAAAATCCAGATGCAACTTCCAAACATTTATGTAATGTATTTTGAAGAATTGCCCATGCTAAAGTCAAGCAAAAATACGTCACATAAGCGTAGGAATATTTATGAGAAAAATTAATTATTACGATAATAGCAATGTCATTTCCAAACGTGTCCGCTATTTTCGCAAGTTGCGGAATATTTCCCAGGAACAGCTTGCCGCAAGATTGCAGGTCATGAATATTAACATCGAACAGCAGGGAATCAGCAATATTGAAAACAATTCCCGCATTGTCACCGACTATGAACTAGCCTGCCTTTGCCGCGCCCTGGGCGTGACGGTGGAAGAAATGCTGGCGGATTTTTACGAGGAGTTCCCCGAATAGCGGGGGCTTTACTCGCCCTGACGGGCGGGGTGGATTGGATACCAGCGATGGCTGGTTCATTGCACCCCCCATTTTCTCTTTTTCTTCCAGAAGAAAAAGAGAAAACGGGCCGTGCACGGTCCAAAAGAGAAAAAGAAGTAAGCCCCTGCGGGGGGATAAAAGACGGAGGGCCTACCGAGCGAAATCGGTAGGCCCTCTTGTTTTCTAAACCGCCAGGTTAGCGGCAGCGAGGACAGGAGGACAGTCCTTACATCGACCTCCAAAACTCCCGCTTGCACTACGCCGCGGGCTGGAGACTTGCGTATCAGGAAGTCCGTACGATGCCGCGCCCCCGTAACGCGTCCCCGTCTTTTTCTCTCTTCCACCGTGCACGGCGCATTCTCTCTTTTTCTCCGGTGAGAAAAAGAGAGAATGGGGGGTGCAAATGGACCAGCTGGCATCCAGCTGCCATCCTCCCCGCCCGAAGGGCGAGTTCCAGCCTCAGAACTGAGGCAGCTTCCGCACCGCCGCCGCGCAGCGGGGGCAAAGGGCAGGATGCTCCGCATCGGAGCCCACAGAGCCCAGCACCTTCCAGCACCGCTCGCACTTGCCGCCCTGGGCCTTGGCCACCTCCACGGCGGTCTCCCCGCCGGTCTTCACCGTAACCTGGGACACGATCAGCAGGTCCGCCAGCTCCGGGAGCTCCGCCAGCCACCCGTCCGCCTCCGGCACGGTGAGGGTCACCGCCGCCTCCAGGCTCTTGCCGATCCTCTTCTCGGCCCGGGCGGCCTCCAGGGCCGCGTTCACCTTGTCCCGCAGGGCCTCGATCGCCGCCCAGCGCTCCATGGCGGCGGCGTCCAGGGCGTAGTCCGCGAAGGGCTGGTGCATGTCGTTGAAGAGCACGTTCCGGGCGTCGTCCCCCTCCCGGTGGGGCATGGCCTGCCAGATCTCGTCGCAGGTGAAGCACAGGATGGGGGCCATGATCCGGGTCATGGTATCCAGAATCAGATACAGGGCGGTCTGGGCGCTGCGGCGGAGGGCCCCGTCCTTCTCGTCGCAGTAGAGCCGGTCCTTGATGACATCCAGGTAGAAGTTGGACATGTCCACCACGCAGAAGTCGTTGACGGCGTGGGTGGCCGCCAGGAACTCATACTCGTCATAGGCGGCGAAGCACTTTTCCATCAGGGCGTTCAGCTTCGTCACCGCCCAGCGGTCCAGCTCCTCCATCTCGCCGGGGGCGGTGAGATGATTGGGGTCGAAGCCGTCCAGGTTCCCCAGGCAGTACCGGGCGGTGTTGCGGAACTTCAGGTAGTTCTGGCTCAGCTGCTTGAAAATCTCGTGGGAGCAGCGGACGTCAGCGTGGTAGTCCGTGTTGGCCGCCCAGAGGCGGAGAATGTCCGCGCCGTACTGGTTGATGATCTCGGCGGGGTCCATGCCGTTGCCCGCGGACTTGTGCATGGCCTTGCCCTCGCCGTCCACGGTCCAGCCGTGGGTGACGCACTCCTTGAAGGGCGCGCCCTTGCCGAAGGCGCCCACGGCGGTGAGCAGGGAGCTCTGGAACCAGCCGCGGTACTGGTCCAGGCCCTCCATATACATGGTGGCGGGCCAGAAGCCCTGGTCCTTCTTCATGGAAGCGAAGTGGGTGGAGCCGGAGTCGAACCAGCCGTCCAGGGTGTCCGTCTCCTTCTCAAAGCCGCTCTTGGCCCCGCAGTGGGGACAGGCGAAGCCGGCGGGGAGGATGTCCTCCGCCTCCCTGGCGAACCAGGCGTTGGAGCCCTCGGCGGCGAAGAGCCTGGAAATCGTCTCGATGGTCTCGTCCGTCACCACGGGCTTGCCGCAGTCCTTGCAGTAGAACACGGGGATGGGCAGGCCCCAGCGGCGCTGGCGGCTGATGCACCAGTCCGCCCGCTCCCGGATCATGGACTTCATCCGGTCGATGCCCCACTTGGGCACCCAGCGGACGGCGTCGGCGGCGGCCACGGCCTCCTCCTTGAAGGACTCCACGGAGCAGAACCACTGGGGGGTGGCCCGGAAGATGATGGGGCTCTTGCAGCGCCAGCAGTGGGGGTAGCTGTGGACGATGTCCTCACTGGCGAAGAGCAGGCCGCTCTCCTTCATGTCCGCGAGAATCACGGGGTTCGATTCGTCGGTGGTCATGCCGGCGTATTTTCCGGCGTAGTCCGTGTGCCTGCCCTGGTCGTCCACGGGGACCACCATATCCATGCCGTAGCGCTTGCAGGTCTGGTAGTCGTCCGCGCCGAAGCCGGGGGCGGTGTGGACGCAGCCCGTGCCGCTGTCCATGGTCACGTAGTCCGCCAGCAGCAGGCGGGAGGTCTTGGGCAGGAAGGGGTGGTCCGCCAGCATGTTCTCGAAGAAGCTGCCGGGGTGGGTCTCCACGATCTCCCAGGAATCGAAGCCGCCCAAGGACATGACCTTCTCCGTCAGGGCCTCCGCCATGATATAAAACTCGCCGTTGGATGCCTTCACAATGGCGTAGCTCTCGGCGGGGTGCAGGGCGATGGCCAGGTTGCCGGGCAGGGTCCAAATCGTGGTAGTCCAAATCACGAAGAAGAGCTTGCTCTTGTCAAAGGCCCCAAGCTTCCCTTGGTCGTCGTGCATGGGGAACTTCACGTAGACGGTGGTGACGGGGTCGTCCTGGTACTCGATCTCGGCCTCCGCCAGGGCGGTCTCGTCGTGGGGGCACCAATACACGGGCTTGAGGCCCTTGTAGATATAGCCCTTCTTGTACATCGCCCCGAAGACCTTCACCTCCTCGGCCTCGAAGCCCGGGTCCATGGTGAGATAGGGGTGGTCCCAGTCGCCCACGACGCCGATGCGCTTGAAGGCGTCCCGCTGGACGTCCACGTAGTGGGCGGCGAAGTCGTGGCAGGCGGAGCGGAAGTCGGGGATGGACATGGCCTTGTGGTTCAGCTTGTTCTGCTTGATGATGTTGGACTCAATGGGCATGCCGTGGTTGTCCCAGCCGGGGATATAGGGGGTGTAATAGCCCCGCATGGCGTAGGACCGGGTGATGATGTCCTTGATGGCCTTGTTCATGGCGGTGCCCATGTGGATGGAGCCGTTGGAGAACGGAGGGCCGTCGTGGAGGTTGAAGAGGGGCTTGCCCTCGTTCTTCTTGAGGAGCTCGTGGTAGACGTCCTCCGCCTCCCAGCGCTTCAGCATCTCCGGCTCCCGCTTGGGCAGGCCCGCCCGCATGGGGAAGTCGGTCTTCGGCAGGTTGATGGTCTTGTTGTAGTCCATGGGTGATTCCTCCTTGTATTTATTAAGCCAATACTTACAAATTGTATCTGATTTTCCAGCGGGAAATCAAAAACGCGCCCCGTCTCCCTCAAGAGACAGGGCGCGTACTGCGCGCTCTGCGTTACCACTCTTCTTGCCGCGCCCTCACGGGACACGGCCCCTCGGCGCCCGCCAATACGGGCCGATGGAGTAACGCCCATCACACGTCCACACCTACTCGCGTCGTCTTTCAGCAGGAGGCTCCAAGGGGATATTCGCCGCCGCTCCTGACCGCCTCGCACCAAACGGCGGCTCTCTTGGCAGGGTTGTGGCCGGTTACTCGTCCTTATCAACGCCAAATGTTCAGTTGCAACTTATCATAACACGTTTTTTCGGTTTGTCAACCGTCTGGAACGCTTTTTATTATGTCCCAATATCGGCTCAAGGGGCCGGTGTTATTCTGCGGAAAGGGCGGCAACATACTGCTCCAGAATAAATTCAATCTGTTTCGCCGTTGACCGCTTGTTCTTTTCAGCCTCAGCCTTGATCTTTTCCAGCAGCTCGGAATTAATACGCATCGTGAAACGCGTTTGGTCGTCTCTGGTGAACGGATCTTTATTCTTCATGGCGGCAGCCTCCCTTCTGATAACATTATGACACCACGAAGAAAAAAAGTAAAGACACCTTATTGACACCAAATATAAGACGTAGTATAATGTTGAAAAATGTTGGTGTCAAAAATATGACAAGGGGGCTTGCCTGTGTACCATCGTCTGCGAAAGCTGAGAAAGGGGCGGGGACTATCCCAGCGGGCTCTGGCGGAGCTGCTTGGCGTCTCCCAACAGACGTATTCCCGCTATGAGCGGGGACAGCGGAGATTGAGTGTTCAGGCGGCTATCACCTTAGCGCGACTTTACCATGTCAGTGTTGATTATCTGGCGGGAATAACAGATGAACCGCAACCTCATTGGTAAAGCCGCCCAGTCTCTTGACAAAGCGGCCTGATTTGGTATAATGAACATGGAAGGGCGCTGTCACAAGACGGCTGGCCTACCTACAAGTCAACATAGACCGTTGACCGTTCGGGTGCCCTCCGGACGGTCAACACGCTTTTGTGGTAAGAACCCATGCCCACATGGCGCAAAGCACCAAAAAGCGCAGCACGGCAAACAGCCGCTTCTTCCACATCCGCACCACCTCCTTTCGACCGAGATCGCAGGAGATGAGCCAACCGCCTATTGTATGTAACAGCGTCCTTCCATGTTCATCATACCAGGGACGCCGTTTTTTGTCAAACACCCCCGTCCCTCGTCCCCCGCAAAAAAATCAGCCGTGAACCCAACAACGTGGTTCACGGCTGAAAGCGAGGAAAAAGCCCGTCCGGCGCATGAAAAAAGCCCTAAGGCTTTTTTCATCGCCTTAGGGCTTTTTCCGAGCTGGAGCGGGCAACGAGGCTCGAACTCGCTACCTCCACCTTGGCAAGGTGGCGCTCTACCAGATGAGCTATGCCCGCATAGGGGTACGCCGCATCCGTAAGCGGCAAAGCCGCCAACGGCTGCGCAGTGCCCGCGAGAACAAGGAGTATTTTAGCAGAGCTTTCTCTCCTTGTCAAGTCCCCGGCTGAAAAAATTTCCTCTAAGCCGCTCCTCCGCTCTCTTCAGGCTCCGCCGGGGCGGCGGGGCCTTCCCCCTCCTGGGGCTCCTCGCCGTTCTCCGAGCCGCCGCCGTCCTCCGGCGGCGGCTCTTTGGCCTCCCCGCCGGGCTCCAAGGCCCCGCCCTCTTCGGGGGCTTTTTCCGGGGGCTCTTCCCCCTCCTCGCCGGGAGGCGTCTCGTCCTCTTCACCCTCCGGGGGCGGCCAGCCCTCCTCGGGCTCCGGCGGGTCCAGAAGGAACTCCACCAGGCCGGGATTTTCCGCCGCCGGGTAATAGTTCACCACCCAAGGGATGCTCTCCGTCAGCTCCCGCTCCTCCCGAAGCTGCGCCATGGCCTCTTCCACCCGGGTCTGGCCGTTCTCCCCCCAATAGCCCATGCGGACCGCCAGCTCCGTTTTCCCCTCGTCCAGGGCCGCCGCCAGGAGGCTGTACAGCGCCTCCGGGCTGGTGGCGTTCACCACCGCCTGGAGCTGCTCCAGGGTCCGGCGGTAGCCGATGCGGACCGCCACCTCGTAATAGCCCCGCTGGGCGTGGCTGGAGGTGGTAATGAACTCCACGGCGTAGGCCCCCATGGGGGTCTCCTGCTGGACCTCCGCCGCCGCCTTCTCCAGGGTGTCCGCCACGGCCAGGTCGCTCTTGAAGTCATACAGCCGCAGCGTCGCCGTCTCCCGGTGCTGGCCCACCAGTAGCAACAGGTCATTCACCACATCCTGGTGATTCTCCGCCCGGAGGGTGCCGGCGGCCTCGCTCTCCCAGAACTTGCTGCTGTGGGGCTCGGCGGTGGCGTAGGTCCGCTCCAGCAGGGCCGAGCAGCCCGTCAAAAGACAGAGCGCCAGCAATACGGCGAATATCTTCCAGCCCATGGAGCGGACCCCCTCTCTCAATAAATACCAGGCTTACATTCCCAGATCCTCGTCGATCAGCAGGACCTCGGCCTCCATACCCATCATGGGGCCCCAGAGGGTTACCAGCCCCCGGCAGATGCGCTCGGGACTCTTGCAGTCGTAGCAGCGGTCGCCCTTGACGGCGCAGGGGGTCTTCTTCCCCAGCCGCCGGGCGTTTTGGGGAGATGCGATATTCCGGGCCCGCCAGACCGCCTCGTCGTAAGTAGGGGCCAGCTTGTTCCGGCCGATGACGAAATACACCTTCTCATGGCCGAACAGTGTGGCGGCCACCCGGTTTCCCGCGCCGTCGATGTTTACCAGCTCCCCCGTCTCCGCCAGGCCGTTGACGGAGGTGAGATACACGTCCGCGGTCGTCGCCTCCCGCCGGGCGGCGTTCTTGTCCTCCCACTTCCAATGCCACATAACCTTGTTGTGGGTTCCCAGCCGCTCATAGAGCCCCAGGGCATCCAGCGTGACGGACCCGCCGAAGCCCACGGACTTCCCGTCCAGGTTGGCGTCCAGGTAGTCCGCCGCCTCTTTCCCGGTGGAGAACACCCGGACGGCGTAGCCCCGGGCCTCCAGATTTTTCTTTACGGTGTCGAACTTCATCATGGTATCCTCCCCTGTTTTATATCTCTTCCCGCCGGTAGGCGGAAAATCCATTCCCCAGCACGTCCCTGGCGTCGCAGACGATCAGGAACACCTCCGGGTCCAGCTCGTAGACCCGGCGCTTTAAGTCCACGATCTCCTTTTGCTTGAAGGCGATCATCAGCACCTGCTTCTCCGCCCCCGTATAGGCCCCCTGGGCCTGGAGGAGCGTCACCCCTCGGCGCTGGTCCCGGAGCAGCGTGTCGGAGAGCTCCCGCCACCGTTCGGAGATGATGTAGGCCACCCGGGAGTCCACCGTCCCGTACAGCACCGCGTCCATGGCTTTGGAGCAGGCGTAGAGCTTGATGAAGCCGTACAGCATGGCGCTGAGCTGCCCGAAGGTCAGGGCCACCAGCAGCATGACGGCGGTATCCGGGATCGCCACCAGCTTCCCGATGGGCAGCCAGGGCCATTTCAGCTTCAAGAGCTTGGCGATGATGTCGGTCCCGCCGGTGGTGGCCCCCTGGGCGAACACCAGCCCCAGGCCCACGCCCATGACCCCGCCGCCGAAGATGGCCGCCAGGATGGGGTCCATGGGCTGGAAGTCAAAGAGGAGGTTCAGCCCGTCAATGGCGGCATTGCTCACCACCATGGCGTACAGGCTGCTGACCAGCAGATGGCCTCCGATTTTTTTCCAGCCGATGAGGAACAGCGGCACGTTCATCAGCGCCGAGGCTACGCCCACGGTGAGGGCGGGAAACAGGTAGTGCAGAATCTGGGCCAGGCCGGTGACGCCGCCCATAGCAAAGTGATTGGGCGCCACGAACCAGTCGAAGGACAGGGCGTAGATCACCGATCCCAGGGTGATGATGGCATAGGTTTTCAAATACTGTTTCACTGCCGCCTCCTTGTCGTTTCGTCAGGTTTTCGGTTCCTCGTCCAGCAGGCCCAGCTGGACCTCTCCCGTGTCCTCCTGCCGCAGCAACGCGCCGGCGGCGGGGACCGCCCGGACCCGGTAGCGGCTCCGGTTCGCAATGGCCGTTTCCGCCAGGGGACGGACGGATTCCAATTGATACTTGGGCTTCAGGGTCATCACCGCCACGCCCTGGGTGGAGCGGGTGGTCTTGGGGGCAAGCAAAGCCGTGTGGAAGATCAGGCACCGGGGCTCCGTGGAGTAGACCGCCAGCTCCGTCTCCGCGTCCACCCGGAGGATGGCCTTGAGAGGCGACTTGTCCGAGTAGGCCCCGGTGAGCTTCCGCCGGTTGGAGGAGGTCTGATACGCCTTGATCTCCACCCGGGCCGCCTTGCCGTTCTCAAAGAAGAACAGCAGTCCGCCGGAGTAGTCCCCGGGGAGGACCATGAAGATCACGCTCTCCCCCGGGTCCATCCCCAGCTTCGCCGGGAGGTAGTCCCCCAGGACGCTGGCCTTGGAGTCGTCAAACTCGCTGAGGCGGGTCTTGTAGACCTGGCACTGGTCCGTAAAGAACATGACCTCCGCGCGGCTGGTGGTCTCGAAGGTCTGCCGGAGGCCGTCCCCCTCCTTGTACTTCTGGGCCCCGCTCATGCGGAGGCTCTGGGGGGTGATCTTTTTGAAGTACCCCTCCTTGGAGAGGAACACATGGACCGGATACTCCTCCGGGCCCTCGTCCTCCTCCGGGTCCGGGAGCTCGTGGGCGTAGATGATGGCGGTCCGGCGGGACTCGCCGTACTTTTTTGCCGCCTCCTTCAGCTCCTCCAGAATGATCTTCTTCACCCGGCGGGGGTCCTGGAGGATGTCCTCCAGGTCGTCGATCTCGTCCTGGAGGGCTTCCGTCTCCTTGACCCGTTTCAGGATATACTCTTTATTGATGTTGCGGAGTTTGATCTCCGCCACGTACTCCGCCTGGATCTGGTCGATGCCGAAGCCGATCATCAAATTGGGGATGACCTCGGACTCCTCCTCCGTCTCCCGGATGATCTTGATGGCCTTATCGATGTCCAGCAGGATGCGCTTCAAGCCCTTGAGCAGGTGGAGCTTTTCCTTCCGCTTTCCCAGGACGAAGTACACCCGCCGCCGGACGGACTCCGTCCGCCAGGCGGTCCACTCCTCCAGAATCTGCCGGACCCCCAGCACCCGCGGCTGCCCGCCGATGAGGACGTTGAAGTTGCAGGAAAACGCGTCCTCCAGGGGCGTCTGCTTGAAGAGGCGGGCCATGAGCTTCTCCGGGTCCGCTCCCCGCTTGAGGTCGATGGTGAGCTTGAGGCCCGAGAGGTCCGTCTCGTCCCGCATGTCGGCGATCTCCTTGGCCTTGCCCGCCTTGATGAGCTCCGCCACCTTGTCCAGGATGGCCTCGGTGGAGGTGGAGTAGGGAATCTCCGTGATCTCGATGAGGTTTTCCTCTTTCACATAGCGCCATTTCGCCCGGACCTTTACGCCGCCCCGGCCGGTCTCATAGATATCCCGCAGGGCGTCCCGGTCGCAGATCAGCTCCCCGCCGGTGGGAAAGTCCGGGGCCAGCAGGGTCTCCAGCAGGTCACAGTTGGGATTCTTCAAATAGGCCGCCGTGGTGTCGCAGACCTCTTTCAGGTTGAAGCCGCAGAACTGGGAGGCCATGCCCACGGCGATGCCCATGTTGGCGGAGACCAGGATGTTGGGGAAGGTGGTGGGCAGGAGGGCGGGCTCCTTCATGGTGTTGTCGTAGTTGTCGACAAAGTCCACCGTGTCGCTGTCGATGTCCCGGAAGAGTTCCTGACAGATAGGGGTCAGCTTGGCCTCGGTGTACCGGGGAGCGGCGCAGGACATGTCCCGGGAGTAGTGCTTGCCGAAGTTGCCCTTGGAGTCCACGAAGGGGGTCAGCAACGCCCCGTAGCCCCGGGAGAGGCGGACCATGGTGTCGTAAATGGCCGCGTCGCCGTGGGGGTTCAGGCGCATGGTCTGGCCCACGATGTTGGCGGATTTCGTGCGGGCCCCCGTCAGGAGGCCCATCTTGTACATGGTGTAGAGGAGCTTGCGATGGGAGGGCTTGAAGCCGTCGATCTCCGGGATGGCCCGGGAGACGATGACGCTCATGGCATAGGGCATGTAGTTGGTCTCCAGGGTATCGGTGATGGGCTGTTCCACCACCGCGGCGTGGAGGCCGAGAACATTTGGGTTGCCGGTCTTGGGCTTGCCGGCGTCGGGTGTTTTCTTCTTTGGCATGATTCTGCCCCTTCAACTATTTATTCATTTCGGGATTATCGGTCCGGCCAAGAAGGTAATCGACCGAGCAGTCCAGATAATCGGCGATTGCGACAAGAATTTCGGAGGATACTTTTGATGAGGGCTTTACCCGCCATTTGCTGAACAGGCTGTCCGAAATTCCGATGGCAGTTGCTACATGATTTGGAACAATGTTCCGCTCTTTCAGGATGTTCAGGATTCTTTCTGTATGTTCCATAATGGTCCCTTCCTGGTGGATATCATAACAAAGAAATATGAAAGCATTCAGGTATTGACTTCCTGAAAAAATTCAGATATACTAAGAGCATCTTATTCTACCTTAGGGGAGTGTGCTGAACGATATGACCGAAAGGAAACATGAAAGCAAACGCGTTTGCGTGACCATGACCGAGCAGGACCATGAGTATTTAACCCGGTTGGCACATGAAACCCTGCGTACCCGGTCCGGTTATATGAGGTGGCTTTTGTATCAAGATTTCATGGAACGAGGAATTTATCACAAAAATAAATGAGAGGGGTCCAGGGAAACCTGGGTTCCCCTGGCGGGAGTCCAGAGGGCAAGCGCCCTCTGGCGGGTCCGGGCAGAGCCCGGTTTCCTAGGAGATGTCCGCCATCTCCAGATACTTATACCCATTCTCCGCGATATGGTCCTTCCGCCCCTGGAGGTTGTCCCCCAGCAGGAGGTCAAACACCGCCGCCGTCCGCTCCACGTCCTCCGGCATCACCCGGATCAGCCGCCGGGTCTCCGGATTCATCGTTGTCAGCCACATCATGTCCGGGTCATTCTCGCCCAGGCCCTTGGAGCGGTCGATCTTGTACTTCTTCCCCTCCAGGTCCTTCACAATGTCATTCTTTTCCTTGTCGGAGTAAGCAAACCAGGTCTTCTCCCCGCAGTTGATCTCAAAGAGCGGCGTCTCCGCGATATACACATACCCCTCCCGGATCAGCGTCGGGGTCAGCCGGTACAGCATGGTCAGCACCAGGGTCCGAATCTGAAAGCCGTCCACGTCGCCGTCGGTGCAGATGACCACCTTGCTCCAGCGGAGGTTCCCCAGGTCAAACGACGACACGTCCTTCACGTGCTTGTTCTGCACCTCCACGCCGCAGCCCAGGACCTTGATGAGGTCCGTAATAATTTCACTCTTGAAAATCCGGGCGTAGTCCGCCTTCAGGCAGTTCAAAATCTTGCCTCGAATCGGCATGATGCCCTGATACTCCGAGTCCCGGGCCAGCTTCACGCTGCCCAGGGCGCTGTCGCCCTCCACAATGTAGATCTCCCGGCGCTCCACGTCCTTCGTCCGGCAGTCCACGAACTTCTGCACCCGGTTGGCGATGTCCACGCTTCCGCTGAGCTTCTTCTTGATGCTCAGCCGGGCCTCCTCCGCCTTCTCCCGGCTGCGCTTGTTCAGCAGCACCTGCTCCGCGATCTTCTCCGCGTCGAAGTGGTTCTCGATAAAATAGATCTCCAGGTTGGACCGGAGGAACTCCGTCATGGCCTCCTGGACAAACTTGTTGGTAATGGCCTTTTTCGTCTGGTTCTCATAGCTGGTCTGGGTGGAGAAGTTGCTGGTGACCAGAATCAGGCAGTCCTCCACGTCCGCCCAGGTGACCTTGCTCTCGTTCTTCTGATACTTTCCCTGCTCCCGGAGATACTTGTCGATGGCGGAGACAAAGGCGGACCGGCTGGCCTTCTCGGGGCTGCCGCCGTGCTCCAGCCAGCTGGAGTTGTGGTAGTGCTCCACCACGTTCACCCGGTTGGAGAAGCAGAAGGCCGCCGACAGCTTCACCTTGTACTCCGGCTTGTCCTCCCGGTCCCGGCCTCTCTTCTCCGCCTGCCAGAAGGCCGGGGAGGTCAGGCTGGTCTCCCCCGCCAGCTCGGCGACGTAGTCGGCGATGCCGTTTTCATAGACGAACTCCGTCTCCTCAAACTGTCCCGGCTCCGTCTCGCTGCGGAAGTGGAAGGTGATCCCGGCGTTCACCACCGCCTGGCGCTTCATCACGCCGGAGAAGTACTCCGCCGGAATGGCGATGTCGGTGAACACGTCCAGGTCGGGAAGCCACCGGGTGCGGGTGCCGGTCTTTTTCGCCTGGGACCTGGGCAGGGGCGTCTTCTGGAGCTCCCCCACGATCTCCCCCCGCTCGAAGCGGAGGCGGTACTCGAAGCCGTCCCGCCAGACGGTGACGTCCATGTAGCGGGAGGCGTACTGGGTGGCGCAGGAGCCCAGGCCGTTGAGCCCCAGGGAGAACTCGTAGTTGTCCCCGGACACGTTGTCGTATTTGCCGCCGGCGTACAGCTCGCAGAACACCAGCTCCCAGTTCCACCGCTGCTCCTTCTCGTTCCAGTCCACCGGGCAGCCACGGCCCGCGTCCTCCACCTCCACGCTGTGGTCCAAAAAGCGGGTGACGGTGATGGACCTGCCGTGGCCCTCCCGGGCCTCGTCGATGGAGTTGGAGAGGATTTCAAACACCGCGTGCTCGCAGCCGTCCAGGCCGTCGGAGCCGAAAATGACGCCGGGCCGCTTCCGCACCCGGTCCGCGCCCTTCAGGGCGGAAATGCTCTCGTTGCCGTAATCCTGTTTCTTCGCCATAGTTCCTCCAAAACCGGCGGCGTCCGCCGGGAATGTCTCTTTTTCGCCTCCTGGCACAGCATATAGGGGGAAAAGCCCCGGTTTTGCCCAGGATTTTGAAACGGTTCGATTATATCACAAGAATTTCCCAGGTTCAACCCCCTCCCGGCAACGGGGCCTTTTCCCGCCCTTTCCCGGCCCGGCCCGCCGTTTTTCTGAAAAATGTTACTTTTGTTACTTTTTCATAACGGCTCCGTCACCCCCCGGAAGCCCTTCCGGGGAGAGAGTTTTGCACATTATCCACAGAGTTTTCCACGCCGTTATGTCAACCGTGGATTTCTCAAAAAAATTCCCATTCCCTCCTCGGCAAAATTTCCCGGGGGAATGTTCCTTTTGCGGTTGACAACCCGGCGGGAATCCTGTATGATAACAGAAGACGTGATATTGAAAACCACATTGCGGGGTGTGACGTATGATTTGTAAAATTGTGAGCGACAGCAGCTGTGACCTGCGAATGAGCGAATTTGACGGCGGGGACATCTTATTTGAAACGGTACCCCTGCGGCTCCAGGTGGGAGAGCGGGAGTTCCTCGACAATGACGCTTTGGAGGTTCCCCAGCTCTTGGGGGCCATGGCCCAGGAGAAGACCGCCGCCTCCACCGCCTGCCCCTCCCCCGCCGCCTTCGCGAAGTCCTTTGAGGAGGGAGACCGGGTGGTGTGCTTCACCATCTCCGCCAATCTCTCCGGGACCTACAACGCCGCCGTCCTGGGCCGGGACATGGCGCTGGAGGAGCACCCGGAGAAGGAGATTTGCGTCATCGACTCCAAGGCCACGGCGGGGGCCATGATCCTTCTTGTCCGCCGGGCCAAGGCGCTGCTGGAGGCGGGCGGGGACTTCGAGGACATCTGCGCCCAGCTGCGCCTGTACCAGGCGGCGCTGCGGACCTGCTTCACCCTGGAGAACTTCGACAACCTCATTAAGAACGGGCGGATGCGCCCGCTGGTGGGGACGCTGCTCCACTCCCTGGGCATCCACGTCATTGCCGACGCCACGCCCCAGGGCACCATCCACGTGGCGGGCAAGGCCCGGGGAGAGGCTAAGACCTACCAGACCATCACGGCCCTGATGCGGGACAGCAAGGACTGCACCGGGGCGGAGGTCATCCTCTGCCACTGCGAGAACCTGCCGGGGGCTATGAAACTGAAGGAGCAGATTTTAAAGGATTTGCCGGTGAAGAGCGTGGAGCTGTTCTCCTGCCGGGGGCTCACCAGCTTCTACGCCATGGAGAAGGGGCTGATCGTCGGGTACTGAGCCCGCCGGAGGGTGCGCTAAAAATGAAGAGGAAGGACAGACGCGCTCTGTCCTTCCTTTTTTGTGCCTTAGAACAGCGACAGCATGTTTTCCACCCTGTACTTCTCAAGCTCCGGCAGGTTCTTCTTAGAGACATTGACGGTGTAATCCGGCCTGGACTTCTTTTCCGGGTAATCATGGGAGACAAACACCGGGCTCTCCCGCCGCCAGGCGGAGGCTGGAATGACGTACATGTCCGGCTCCTCCCCGTCCACCAGCAGAAGCAGGATCAAAAACATGGCGTCGTCCTCCACGTCAAACTTTTCCTTCTCCATAAAGACCTGGGAAAGTCCCCGGACGCCCTTCACCTGGAATTTCAAAAAGCCCTTCCGGCACTCCGCCACAAAGTCGATTCCGTGGTCGTCGATCTCAGACGTGTAGACATTCACTCCATAAGAAATCAACGCCATTTTGGCGTAGTACTCGCAGAAAGCCCCCACCTTCTGCGGGGTCAGATTCGCTCTGGACCACTGTAAATTATACATCCTTCCGCTCCCTCTCTGCCGGCTCCAGCGCCGCCAGCTCCGTCAAATCCCGGATGGCGGCGGGCTTTATTTTGATCCACGGACTCTCCCCGTTCCACAGGTGATGAAAGGGGTGGTCGTATTGGTCCACCCACAAGTCGGATAAATCCCGTTTCACGACCAGGCAGACCTCCGGCATGTCGTCAATGCCGTACAGGTCCCTGAGATACTGCTGGAAGGGATAAGACGCGTCAAACACCTCTTCCGCCAGTTCCCTCCGGTAGTCCTTTTGGATTTCAATGACCTCCTCGGCGTCCGCGCCTCCCGCGTCGATCTCATATTCCGCGGCCAGTTGGCGGTACTCGTCCCAGGTCACGTCCACAAAGAAGAAATCGTGCTCCGGATCATAGGACAGCACTCTCATTTTCATCCCTCCCCGGTCCGCCGGACCGCCTTTTATGATAGCACAGAGTGGCGAAAATCACAACCAATTTCCGGTTTTGTAAATTTTTTCGATTCTGCCGAAATTCTTCTGGCGTACCTCCGCCGGGTGTGCTATACTGTACGCTGTAAAATTACGCAGTCCGCTCCCGGAGCCCGCTCTCCGGGGCCGAAGGAGGTTTTTTTATGACGAACCGGGTGGTCGTTACCATCTGCGGAGAGGACTACACCTTCGTGGCGGAGGAGTCCCCCTCCTACATGCAGAAGGTGGGCGCTTACGTTGGAGACAAGATGGACGAGGTGCTGAACAGCACCCGGGTGGGCAAAACCGACGCCGCCGTCCTCACCGCCGCCAACATCGCCGACGAGCTCTTCAAGGCCCAAGCCGCCGCCGAGCAGCTCCGCCGCCAGATCAAGGGCTACCTGGACGAGGCCGGCAAGGCCCAGAGCCAGGTCAGCGAGCTGAAGCGGGAGGTCGTCCGCCTCCAGCAGCGGCTGGACAGCCGGGGCTCCAAGTGAGCCTCCGCCGCCCGGGCGCTCCGGAGCTGCTGTCCCCCGCCGGGTCCCCGGAGGCCCTGCGGGCCGCCGTGGAGCACGGCGCGGACGCCGTGTATCTGGGCTGGGGGACCTTCAACGCCCGCCGGGGGGCTCAGAACTTCTCGGAGGAGGAGTTCGCCCAGGCTTTGGCTTACTGCCATGTCCGGGGCGCGCGGGTCTTCCTCACCTTAAACATCCTCCTGTCGGACCGGGAGCTGCCCGAGGCCCTGGAAACCGCCCGTATCGCCTCCCGGCTGGGGGTGGACGCAGTGCTGGTCCAGGACTGGGGCCTCTTTGACCTGCTCCGGCGGAGCCTGCCGGACCTGCCCCTCCACGCCAGCACCCAAATGAGCATTTTTACCTCCGGCGGCGCCTGTGAGATCGCCGGGGACGGCTGTGAACGGGTGGTGATTGCCCGGGAGTGCGGCCGGGACGAGACGGCGGCCATCTGCGGTCACTGCCCGGCGGAGGTGGAGTCCTTCGTCCACGGGGCGCTGTGCATGTGCTATTCCGGGCAGTGCGCCATGAGCGCGCTGATCGGCGGGCGCTCCGGAAACCGGGGGCGCTGCGCCCAGCCCTGCCGCCTGCCTTACGGGGTCAACGAGGCGGCGAAGGACAAACGGCCCCTGAGCCTGAAGGACTCCTGCATGGCGGACCACCTGGGAGAGCTGGCGGAGATGGGAGTCTCCTGCCTGAAAATCGAGGGGCGGATGCGCCGCCCCGGCTACGTGGCCGCCGTGACCGAGATTTACGCCCGCCTTCTGGAGGAGGGCCGCGGGCCTACTCCCCGGGAGCGGGAGACCCTGGAGCGGGCCTTTTCCCGCTCCGGCTTTACCGACGCCTATTGGCGGGGGGAGAAGGGGCCCGGGATGCTGGGCTTCCGCCCGGAAAATTCCGCTCCGGCGGAAGAGCCCGCCCCCTCGGAAGCGGACCGGCGGGTCCCGGTCTCCTTCACCTGCCGGGTGGAGGCGGGAGCGCCCTGCCTTCTCACGGCGGAGGATGGGGCCGGACACGCCGTCACCGTCTCCGGCCCCGTGCCGGAGGCCGCCCGGAACCGGCCGCTGACCGGCGAGGATCTGGCCGCCCGGCTGGGCAAGACCGGCGGGACCCCCTACCGCTGTGAGCGTGTGGAAGTTGCCGTGGACCCCGGCCTGTCCCTCTCCGCCGCCGCCGTCAACGCCTTGCGGCGGACGGCCCTGGAGGACCTCAGCGCCGCCCGGTCCCAGCCGCCGGAGCGGCGGGAGCTGGACGCGCCGCCCCTGCCGGACGTCGACTGTTCGGCGGCGGAGCCGGCCTTTACGGTCTCCGTGACCAGCGCCGCCCAGCTGACGAGCGGCGTTTTGGACCTTCGGCCCGCCCGGGTGTATGTGCCCTTGGAGCTCTTGGCGGATCTCCCCTCCCTGCCGGAGGCGGAGACGGAGTACTGCGCCATTCTCCCTCGGGTCTGGCGGGACAAAGACGAGGACCTGCTCCGCCGCTGGCTGGGGAAGGCCCGGAGCCTGGGGGCCGCCGGACTGCTTTTGGGCAATCTCGGCCACTTTCCCCTGGCCCGGGGTGGCGGGTGGAGGCTCTATGGGGACTATGGGCTCAACGTCTTCAACAGCCGTTCCCTGGCCTGGCTCCGGGAGAAGGGGCTGGAATCCGTCTGCCTTTCCTTCGAGCTCCGTTTTTCCCAGATCCGGGATATGAAGAAGGTCCTCCCCGCCGAGGCCATTGTCTACGGGCGGCTGCCCCTGATGATCACGGAAAACTGCCTGATTCAAAACGCCGGGGACTGCCGCTGTGACCAGCCCAATTTCTTGAACGACCGCACCGGCGCGGCCTTCCCCCTCCTCCCCGCCTTCGGGCACCGGACGGAGGTGGAAAACAGCCGCCCCCTCTATCTGGCGGACCGGCCGGATTGGCGGCGGCTGGGCCTTTGCTATGCCCGCCTGCGCTTCACCACGGAGACGCCGGGGGAATGCGCCCGGGTCTGCCGGGACTATCGGGAGCACGCCGCCCCCGCCGGGGAATTTACCCGGGGGCTCTATCTGCGGGGCGTGGAATAAATACAAATCGTACTGTTTCGACAGATTTATACAACATTTCATTGCATAGGAGCCTATTATGAGAGAGACAACCGAGTTAAAGGTGAAATACTTTGTAGAGGACCTGGAAGAGCTCCGCTGCGTCCCTGGGTCCGACTGGGTGGACCTGCGGGCGGCGGAAGATATTGTCCTAAAGGCCGGGGAGTTCCGTCTGATCCCCCTTGGCATCGCTGTGGCCCTGCCGGAGGGGTACGAGGCCCATGTGGTGCCTCGGAGCTCCACCTTTAAAAACTACGGGCTTTTGCAGGCCAACTCCATGGGGGTGGTGGACGGCTCCTACCGGGGAGACGGGGACCAGTGGCGCTGGCCCGCCTGCGCCACCCGGGACGTGGAGATTTCCAAAAACACCCGGCTCTGCCAGTTCCGCATTGTGGAGAACCAGCCTCCCCTGGTCTTCACCCGGGTGGAGCGGCTGGAGGGCCCGGACCGGGGCGGCTTCGGCTCCACCGGCAAATAAGGAGGGCGTATGGCACAAATTGTACTGGCCTCCGGGTCCCCCCGGAGGCGGGAGCTCCTGGAGCGCATCGGCGTGACGGACTTTGTGGTCCGGGTGCCGGAGGTGGAGGAGGTCTTCCCCGAGGGACTGACGCCGCCGGAGGTGGTGTCCTATATCTCCCGGGAGAAGGCGGAGGCCGCGGCGAAGCTCTGCGGGCCCGACGACATTGTCATCACCGCCGACACCATGGTCTTTCTGGACCAGGCCCGGCTGGGCAAGCCCCGGGACGAGGCCCATGCCCTGGAAATGCTCACCGCCCTCCAGGGGCGGAAGCACACCGTCTGCACCGGCGTCTCCGTCTGCCGGGGAACCAAGCGCCTCACGGAGTGCGAGTCCACCGACGTGTTTTTCCGCCCCGCCACGGAGGCGCAGCTTCGCCGCTACATCGCCACCGGCGAGCCCATGGACAAGGCCGGGGCCTACGGCGTCCAGGGCCGGGGGGCCCTGCTGGTGGAGCGGCTGGAGGGGGACTTCTTCAATGTGATGGGCCTGCCGGTCCTCCGGCTGGCCCGGATGCTGGAGGCGTTCGGCGTCTTCCTGCTGTGACCCCCGCTCCTGTTATCTTCGACCTCATATAGGTGATCGGTTTGAAAAATTTCCTGAAACAGCACGGGCTCTGGGTCCTCTTCGCCGCCGCCGTCCTGTCGGTTGCCATGGCGGTGATGTCGGTGCTCAGCGCCAATTCCTCCCCCCTGGCCAACCTGACGGGGATCCTGGCCTCGCCCTTCCGGGCGGGCTATACGGCCATCGCCAATTGGTTCAACGACTTGCAGAATTACTATAAGGACACCACGGACCTCCAGGCGGAAAACGCCGCCCTCCGCCAGCAGATCGCCCAAATGGAGGAGACCATCCGCCAGGCCAAGGCGGACGTGGAGGAGAACGCCAAGCTCCGGGAGCTGATGAACCTGACAAAGCAGCGCCGGGATCTCACGGACTTCGAGTCCGCCATGGTCACGGAGCACGCGGTGAGCAACTGGACCTCCTCCCTGACGCTGAACAAGGGCACCTCCCTGGGCATTGAGGTGGGGGACTGTGTCACCGACGAGTGCGGAAACCTGGTGGGGGTCGTCGACCGGGCGGGGACCAATTGGTCCACGGTGCTGACCCTGGTGGACACGGACACCTCCCTGGGCGCCCAGGTGTTCCGGACCAAGGACCTGGGCGTGGCCCAGGGGGACTTCTCCCTCATGCGGGAGAACCGTCTGCGGCTGGACTACCTTCCGGCGGACTGCGCCCTGCTGCCCGGGGACGTGGTGGTGACCTCCGGCCTGGGCGGCTACTATCCCTCGGGGCTGGTCATCGGCTCCGTGGAGGAGGTCCAGAAGGACGACTCCGGCGCGTCCTCCTACGCCATCCTGGCCCCGGAAGCGGACCTGGATTCCCTGACGGAGGTCTTTGTCATCAAATCCTTTGAGATCGTCACCTGACGCCGGAGGCCCTTATGATTGCCAGAAACGAAACCATCTTCAAATGGTCCCTTTACGCCGCCGCCACGCTCCTCTGCCTGCTGGTGCAGACGGGGCTTTTGCAGCGGCTGGAGTTCTGGGGGGTCCTCCCCTTTCTCTACCCCCTCCTGGCGGCCATTCCCGCCACCTTTCAGGGGCCCCTGGCGGGGACCATCTTCTCCCTGTGCGTGGGGGTGGTCTGCGACCTGTTCCTTCCCGGGCCCATCCCCTGCCTGTACACCCTGGTGTTCCCCCTGGCGGGGCTCTGCGCCGGGCTGCTGTCCCAGAGCTGGCTCCCCGCCGGCTTCCTCTGTTCCCTGGTCTCCGCCGCCGCCGCCTTTTTGCTTACGGACAGCTTTCGCTGCCTGATCCTCTGGATGCGGGGCCGCGCCGCCTGGGAGGCCGGGGCCCTGGTCATGGTCCGGGAGTTCTGCGTGGCGGCCCCCTTCATCATTCCTCTGACCCTGCTTTACCGCTCCGTCTTCCGGCGAACGCAGCTGGACGACTGATTTCCAATAGAAAGGCATCCTATGGACCGCAAGGAAATGCAAAATACCCGGCTCTACCTGCTGGCCGCCTTCCTGGTGCTGGCGCTGGTGGTTTACCTCTTCGTGCTTTATGATATACAGGTCATTCATCACGAGAAGTATGCCGCCCAGGCCATCCGCTCCATCGTGCGGCCGGAGAAGGTGGAGGCCTCCCGGGGCATCATCACCGACCGCAACGGAAGGCCCCTGGTCAGCAACCGCTCCACCTACGACCTGACCTTCGACGCCGCCCTCCTCGCCCCGGGCGAGGACAGCAACGAGGCCATCCTGCGCCTCGTCCAGCTCTGCCAGCAGGAGGGCGTCGCCTGGAGCGACAACCTGCCCATCTCCCGGCTGGCCCCCTACCGCTACACCGTGGATCAGCTGGACGGACAGCAGAAAAAGCTCTTCCTGGCCTACCTCAAGAGCCTGAGTCCCTGTGCGGACGCGCTGGGCCAGTACCTGCTCCGCCACCCGGAGGCGGTCTCCACCCCCGAGCCGGAACCGGAGGAGGGCTCCGCCCCCGCGGAGGAGCTCTCCCCCAAGAAGCGGGCCGAGGCCCTGCTGGAGCGCCTGGTTCCCGCCGACCTGACGGAGGACCTGCTGATGGACTCCGGCGTCACCCCCGCCCAGCTGATGGGCGCCATGCGGGAGGAGCTGGACATTCCCGAGAACTACACCATGACCCAGGCCCGGATGGTGCTGGGGGTCCAGTACGAGCTGTCCGTCCGCAAGCTGGACAACTACGCCGCCTACGTCCTGGCCCAGGACATCGACACGCCCTTTATCTCCCTTCTCAGCGACGGGAACTATGCCGGGGCCAAGGTGACCCTCTCCTCCGTCCGGGAGTACGAGACCACTTACGCCGCCCACATCCTGGGCTACGTGGGCAAGATCGGCATTGAGGACGACTACCCCTCCCTGAAAAAGAAGGGCTATGACTATGACGACCTCATTGGAAAAGTAGGGGCCGAGTTGGCCTTTGAGGACTACCTGAAGGGCCAGGACGGCCTCCGCATCGTGGCCACCAACGACGAAGGCAAGATCACCGGGGAATACTATAAAACGGAACCCGTCCCCGGAAACACCGTGGAGCTGACCATTGATCTGGACTTCCAGGCCCAGGTGGAGGGATTCCTGGAGGAAACCGTCACCCGCCTGAACGCCGACGGCGACGAGAAGCGCGGCGCGGGGGCGGCGGTAATTCAGGTGGGCACCGGAGAGGTGCTGGCCCTGGCCTCCTATCCCTCCTACGATTTGGCAACCTTCCGCCAGCCGGAGAACTACGCCGCTGTCAGCAATGATCCCCAAGCGCCTCTCTTCAACCGGGCGGCGGAAGGCCGGTATCCCCCTGGCTCCACCCTGAAGCCCTTCACCGCCATGGCGGCCCTGCTGGACGGGAAGGTGACCTTGACCGAGAAGATTCGGGACACCGGCTCCTGGCGTTACCCCGGAGACGAGGCCAACAGCTACGCCAACTGCTGGAAGCGCTCCGGCCACGGGCTTCTGAACGTCACCGGGGCCATTACCAACTCCTGCAACTACTTCTTTGCCGAGATGGGCTTCCGGCTGACCATGGAGGGGCTTCGGGAATACCTGCTCAAATTCGGACTGGGAGAGAAGACCGGCATCGAGATTCCCGAGACCGCCGGGCTCCTGCCGGAGAACCCCCAAGGCCAGAACCAGGCCCCCTGGGCGGCCTTCGGCCAGTCCAACCAGCTCTACTCCCCCCTCCAGCTGGCCAATTACATTGCCACTCTGGTCTCCGGAGGAAAGCACTGCCAGGCCCACCTGCTGAAAACCGCCAAGGCTTACGACAACTCCTCCGTAGTGGCCACAGGGAACACAGAACCCGTCAACCAAATCGACATCAGCGACGAAAACCTGAACGCTGTGAAGCTGGGTATGAAGGGCCTGGTAGAGGGCACCCTCTCCCCCTACTTCCGCAACTGCGTGGTCAGTGCCGGCGCGAAGACCGGCACCTCCCAGGTCCGGGCGGACACCAAGAACCACGGCGTCTTCGTCTGCTTCGCCCCTTACGACGACCCGGAAATCGCCGTGGCCATCGCCATCGAGCGGGCGGACGCCGGCGCGGCCCTGGCCTCCACCGCCGTCAACATTCTCAACGCCTACTTCACCCCCGGCGAGGACGGCGGCGCCGTCACCGGGGAAAATCAGCTTCTGCCCTGACCGGAGCACTGCCCCGGGGCGTTTCACGTGAAACAGCCGCCCCCTTCCCGCGCGTCAAGCCGGGTCCCTCCCGGCTTTTTCCTCCCTAAAAACAGGCAGTAAAAAATGTAATTTTTAGGAAGTCCCTATTTCAACAAACAAGGAGTTTTTTGAATGAACGTTTCTGCTGTCTTTGACTCCCGCGACGCTCAATACAAGAAGCCCTACGGCGCCCTTCCCTGCGGGAAGGAGTGGTCCCTCACCTGCCGCCCCCTCGCCAGCGAGGGCTTTACCCACTGCTCCGTCATCCTCCGCCGGGAGTTTGCCGGCCATGAGATGGAGGCGGAGATGCCCTTCTCCGGGTTTCAGGAGGACCGGGCCTGCTTCTCTCTCTCCCTGATCCCCTTCCAGACGCCGGAGCTGGTGTGGTACTGGTTCCGCTTCTGGCGGGACGACGGCACCGGCTGCCTTCTGGACAAGACCGGCTACCGCAGCGAGGGAGAGCCGGTCCCCTGGCAGCTCACCGTCTACGAGGAGAGTCATACCCCCTCGTGGTTCGGCGAGGGCGTGACCTACCAGATCTTCCCGGACCGGTACTGCCGCCTGGAGCTCCCGGACCCCTCGGGGCTCATCGGCGATCGCTGGGTCCACGAGGACTGGAACGACGGCCCCGTTTGGCAGCCGGAGGGCGGCGAGGTGAAAAACCGGGATTTCTTCGGCGGGTCCCTGGCGGGAGTCGCCGCTCACCTGGACGATCTGGCGGCCCTGGGGGTCTCCACCCTCTACTTCTGTCCCATTTTTGAGTCCGCCTCCAATCACCGCTACAACACAGCGGATTACACAAAGATCGACCCCATGCTGGGCACGGAAGAGGATTTCCGGAACCTCTGTGCCAAAGCCAGGGAGAAGGGCATCCGCGTCCTGCTGGACGGCGTGTTCAACCACACCGGCTCTCAGAGCGTCTATTTCAACGCCGACGGCTTCTACCCCACCCTGGGCGCGGCCCAGAGCAAGGACAGTCCCTATTATGACTGGTTTCAGTTCAGCGACTGGCCCGGGTCCTATGACGCCTGGTGGGGCATCAGTACTCTGCCCAACGTCCGGGAGGACTGCCCGGGCTATGTGGACTATATCATTACGGGGGAGAACTCCATCGTGAAGCGCTGGCTTCGAGCCGGGGCCTCCGGCTGGCGGCTGGACGTGGCGGATGAGCTCCCCGACGAGTTCATTGAACAGCTCCGCTCCGCCGTGGAGGAGACGGACCCCGACGCCCTGCTGTTGGGGGAAGTCTGGGAGGACGCCAGCAATAAGATCTCCTATTCCCGCCGCCGCAAGTACTTCCAGGGCCGGGAGCTCCACGGGGTCATGAACTACCCCTTCCGCACCGCTTTGCTGAACTATCTGCTGGACGGTCCGGCGGAGGAGTTCCAAGAGGCCATGGAGACCATCCGGGAGAACTATCCCCCCGCCACCTTCTATTCTGCTATGAATTTCCTGGGTACCCACGACACTCCCCGGGTTCTCACGGTGCTGGGCGGCGTTCCCCTCCCGGAGGGCAGAGACGCCCAGTCCACCTTCCGCCTCACGCCCGACCAGCGGGAGGCCGGCTTGGAGCGGCTCCATGTGGCGGCGGCCATCCTGTTCACCTTCCCCGGCTCTCCCATGATCTACTACGGCGACGAGACCGGTATGGAGGGCGCGGCAGACCCCTTCAACCGCAGGACCTACCCCTGGGGGAACGAGGACCGGGAGCTGCTGGCCTGGTTCCGCTGGCTGGGGCAGCTGCGGAAGAACCGGGCCTCCCTTCGCCGGGGCTCCCTCCGCTGGCTGGAGGCCAAAGGCCCCTTGCTGGCCTATCTGCGGGAAGTCCCCGAGGAGGCCACCGCCGTCCTGGTGAACGCCGGTCCGGAGGAACGGACCGTCTCCCTGCCGGACGAGGGCTTCCGTGACCTCCGCACCGGCGAGATGGTCTCTGGTGAGACGGCTTCCGTCCCGCCCTACAGCGTCCGGCTTCTGGGCCGGGGCTGAGAGTTTTCCAGAAATTTGTTTCACGTGAAACACCGCGGGCCCGCCGAGAACGGCGGGCCTTGCTGTTTCACGTGAAACTTTTTTCTTTCTTCCCAAATTTTCTGAAAATTGTGGCCTTAGACCTTGCAAGCCTGTCCCGGCCTTGCTATAATGATTTTTACTGCAAAAAACTTTCCTATCTGACTGGGCCTACGTTACCGTGCGCAAATTTTGGTGCACTGCCGGGGCCGGTAGCGCGCTAAAGTTCTTTTTGGTTCTTTTTCTCTCAAGAAAAAGAACAGAAAGTAGGTGCTTTTGTGTCTAAGATCATCGCTGTTGTGAATCAAAAGGGCGGCGTGGGAAAAACCACCACCTGCGTCAACCTGGCGGCCGCCCTGACGGAGGCGGGAAAGAAGGTGCTTCTCTGCGACTTCGACCCCCAGGCCAACGCCACCTCCGGCATGGGCGTGGACAAGACCGTCTCCAAGGGGGTCTATTCCGCCATTATTGAGGAGCTGCCCGCCGCCGAGGCGGTGTCCCACACCCGCTATGGGGACGTACTGCCCTCCAACAAGGCCCTGGCCGGCGCGGGCGTGGAGCTGATCGGCATGGAGCGGCGGGAGTTTTTGCTGAAAGACGCCCTGGAGCCGCTGCGGGAGACCTATGACTTCATTCTCATCGACTGTCCGCCCTCCTTGGAGCTGCTGACGCTGAACGCCCTGTGCGCGGCGGACTCCATCCTGGTGCCGGTCCAGTGCGAGTACTTCGCCCTGGAGGGCCTCTCCGATCTCATGAACACCGTCCGGCTGGTGCGGCGGTCCCTGAACCCGTCCCTGGAGCTGGAGGGGGTCCTGCTGACCATGTTCGACGGGAGGACGAACCTCTCCCTCCAGGTGGCGGAGGAAGTGAAGCACTACTTCCCCGGCAAGGTCTACGCCTCGGTGATTCCCCGGAACATCCGCCTCTCCGAGGCTCCCAGCCACGGCAAGCCCATCACCGCCTATGACCGGGCGTCCCGAGGAGCCGACGCCTACGCGGCTTTCGCGGCAGAATTCCTGAAATAAACCATCTCTCTGAAAGGAGTGCATTTCATGGCAAACAAAAAGCCCTCCGGCCTGGGCCGGGGTTTGGGCGCGCTGCTGGGGGACGACGTATTAAAACCCGAAGCGGCGGGGAACCTGTATTTGCCCATTTCGCAGGTGGAGAGCTATTCCGCCCAGCCCCGGAAGCTCTTTGACGAGGACGCCCTGGCGGAGCTGGCGGATTCCATCCGGGAGCACGGGGTGATTCAGCCTCTGACGGTGCGGAAGCTGTCTTCCGGCTATTATCAGATCATCGCCGGGGAACGCCGCTGGCGGGCCGCCCGGATGGCGGGCCTGACGGAAGTCCCCGCCGTGGTCATCGAAGCCGACGACCAGAAGGCGGCGGAACTGGCCCTGGTGGAGAACCTCCAGCGGGAGGATTTGAACCCCATGGAGGAGGCCGCCGGGTATCAATCCCTGATCCAAACCTATCACATGACCCAGGAGGAGGCCGCCAAGCGGGTGGGCAAGTCCCGCAGCGCCGTAGCCAACGCCATGCGCCTGCTGGGCCTCCAGCCCGGCGTGCGGAAGCTGGTGGAGGAGGGAACCCTCTCCGCCGGGCACGCCCGGGCTCTGCTGCCCCTCTCCCCCGCCCTCCAGGCGAAGGCGGCGGACGCCGTGGTCCAGGGCCAGCTCTCCGTCCGCCAGACGGAGGCCCTGTCCAAGCGGATGCTGACCGAACCCAAGGAGGAGCCGGAACTCCCGGAGCCGCCGAAGGAGGTGGACTACGCCGCCGAGGCCCAGCAGTCCCTGGCCTCCCGCTTAGGCCGGGGCGTGCGCATCGTCACGGGCCGGAAAAAGGGACGGATCGAATTGGAGTATTACGGCCTGGACGACCTGAACGACCTGCTGGAGGCGCTGGCCCTCCTGAAAACCAACCGGAAAGGACCGGAGGCATGAAGTTGGAAAAACGAAGCGAAGGCGGCCCCATTGAGCCGGAGGAGGATCTGACCCCCAAGGGGAAAAAGCCCGTGGTGGTCTATATCATGGTTCTGTTCATCGCCGCCTTTCTGCTGATGGCCTGGTCCTTTGCCTCCCATCAGCGAAGCAATACCGAGGCGATCGGGCGGCTGCAAAGCTCCGTCACGGCGATGCAGGGCGTGCAGGACCGGGTCGTCAGCCTCGAAAAGGAGCTAAAGACGACCCAAGACAGACTCCAGGAGCAGGAACGAGAAGCTGATCTGCAGGAATATGAGCTGGAGGCCAGCAGCCGGCACTACCAAGCCCTGGAGGGCCTCTATTCCCTGGAGCGGCTCTACCGCCAGGAAAATCTGGAGGGCTGTCGGAAAGTTATCGACGATATGGAGGAAAACGATCTGGTGGTCTGCCTCAGTGATCATATTTCGGACTCGGAAAAAGAGCTTGGCATCACCGTCTCCGTTCGGGAGCGCTATTGCCAGCTGAAAGAGGCGGTAGAGACCCGGGAGGCAGAGGCTGCGGAAGCGCCGGGGGAGGTGGAGCCGTGAACTGGATGAAGGCCCATTGGAAAGCCCTGGCTGTCATTTTAGCCTTGGTCCTGTGGGCGGCGTGGTATTCCCGGCCCGTGGACATCTACACCCTGGCTCCCAAAACCAGAGAGCCCGATTTCATGGATTTTGTCCTGTCCGATCTGGGGGAGAACCACAAGGACTACCCCATCAAAAACAGTTCCCCGGAGGACCCGGAGTGGGGCCCTGCCCTGGAGGCGGTGGAAGCCCTGCGGTTCCGCCGCCCGCCGTGGAACGCGGTTTTGCAGTTCATCCCGGAACGCACCATCACCGGGCGCGCTACCCACGACGGGGATTTTCACATTATGTTTTACCTGGGCAGACAGGGTAAGGGCAACATTCAGGTGCAGTTTTTCATTGACGAGTGGATGTACCACTCTTCCTACTCCACCCGGAACCTCACCCTCTGGGTGGAGGACTCCAGGCAGGCCGGGGAGACATTGGCAGAGGTGTTCCGGCCATTGCTGGAGCCTAATTGAGGGAAGGACAGGCCCTATAAAGCACCAGGTTAGCGGCAGCGAGGAGAGGAGGACAGTCCTTACTTCGACCGCCAAAGCCCCCGCCCGAAGGGCGAGCACCACCCCCCTCGTTTCACGTGAAACACTCCAACCAAGTTACATTTAAACGAAAGAAGGAAATCATCATGCTTGACATCCGTTTCATCCGGGAGAACCCCGAGACCGTCAAGGAAAACATCAAAAAGAAATTCCAGGACGATAAGCTCCCCCTGGTAGACGAGGTCATCGACCTGGACGCGAAGCGCCGTTCCGCCATCGCCGAGGCGGACCAGCTCCGCTCCAACCGGAACACCCTCTCCAAGCAGATCGGCGTGCTGATGGGCCAGAGCAAGAAGGACCCCTCCAAGCTCCAGGAGGCCGAGGCCGTCAAGGCCCAGGTAAAGGAGCAGGCAGACCGCCTGGCGGAGCTGGAGAAGCAGGAGAACGAGCTGGAGGCGGAGCTCCACAAGCGGATGCTCCTCATCCCCCAGATCATCGACCCCTCCGTCCCCATCGGCAAGGATGACAGCGAGAACGTAGAGGTTCAGCGCTTCGGCGAGGCGAAAAACCCGGACTTCCCCATCCCCTACCACACGGAGATTATGGAGTCCTTCGGCGGCATCGACCTGGACGCCGCGGGCCGGGTCTCCGGCAACGGGTTTTACTACCTCCTGGGCGATATCGCCCGGCTCCACGAGGCCGTGCTGGCCTACGGCCGAGACTTCATGATCGGCAAGGGCTTTACGTACTGCATCCCCCCCTTCATGATCCACGGCAACGTGGTGGAGGGCGTCATGAGCCAGACGGACATGGACGGCATGATGTACAAGATCGAGGGCGAGGACCTGTACCTAATCGGCACCAGCGAGCACTCCATGATCGGCCGGTTCATCGACCAGATCCTCCCCGCCGAAAAGCTCCCTCAGACCCTGACCTCCTACTCCCCCTGCTTCCGCAAGGAGAAGGGCGCCCACGGCATCGAGGAGCGGGGCGTGTACCGCATCCACCAGTTCGAGAAGCAGGAGATGATCGTGGTCTGCAAGCCCGAGGACTCCAAGGACTGGTACGAAAAGCTGTGGCAGTACTCCGTGGAGCTGTTCCGCTCCCTGGACATCCCCGTCCGGCAGCTGGAGTGCTGCTCCGGCGACCTGGCGGATTTGAAGGTCAAGAGCTGCGACATTGAGGCCTGGTCTCCCCGGCAGCAGAAATACTTCGAGGTCTGCTCCTGCTCCAATCTGGGCGACGCCCAGGCCCGGCGGCTGCGGATCCGCTACAAGGATGAGTCCGGCAAGACTCAGCTGTGCCATACGCTGAACAATACCTGCGTCGCCCCGCCCCGGATGCTGATCGCCTTCCTGGAGAATAATTTGCAGGCCGACGGCACCGTGGTCATCCCCGCGGTCCTGCGCCCCTACATGGGCGGAACAGAGAAGCTGATCCCTCAAAAGTAAGACCGGTTTCCAGCCAATAGAAAGGATCGAAACGATGAGACGTATCCTCGGACTAATTTTAACGGCTGTATTCCTGTCTGCGCTCTCAATCCCTTGCGGCGCAACGGGTACAGAAACCACAGCATCTCGTGAATATCCCGGTTTTTCCGACGTGGCGGAGGGAAGCGCCTCCTATGAGGCCGTGAAGCTCTGCTATGAGCGGGGATTGATGAACGGCACGTCGGATACCGCCTTCAACCCCCAGGGCAAGCTGACCATCGCCCAGCTGGTGGTCCTGGCGGTGCGGCTGTATGATTTGCAGAACGGCGGCGAGGGCACGGTTCCGGATCTTCCGGACCTGAGTCAGCCCTATCTTCGGTTCTACGACAGCGAGGGGACGCTCTTCGCGTCCTACTCCAGGCCGGAGGAGCTCCAGTTCAACGCCGGGGAGCGTCCTTACATCTCTCTCAGCGACGGCCCCGACGACCCCGGCCTGCCTGAGAGCTGTCGGTTGGAAATCGGCTTTGAGGGCTATAATCATATCAAGGTCTTCGAGGGTGTGAAGGAATCCTACGGGAGCGCCGGGGGCTTCATGCACCAGGGTTTTGTGGGAACGGGCTACCGTTTTGACGGAGGCCGCTTCACCACCCTCCCCGGCAGTCAGTACGTGGAGCGGTACAAGGAAGCCTGGTGGTTCCCCGCCGTCTTCTACCTGGGCAGCGAGGGGGTCATGGCCTTTGACGGCGAACTGGTCTACCGGGCCATCGTAGGGAATAACGGAGACGACAGCGGCTATGACCCGGCGGTCCGCTTCTCCAAGGACAACGCCTCCCGGGCCCTGTTCGCCTGGCTGGTGGACCGGACCGCCGGGGAACTGCCGATCCTCAATGAGGCGGTAAACGTTCCCGACGTAACCCCCGATGAAACCCTGGACGCCGCCGCCATCCTCCGCCTCTATCAGGCGGGTATCCTTACCGGTGTGGATGCCGCCGGAAGCTTCAACGGGTCCGGTGAGCTGACCCGGGCCCAGGCCGCCATCATGCTGGCCCGGGTGCTGGAGCCCTCCCTGCGGGTGAAAAGCGCCTGATTTCCGTTCCGATTTGTATTGGCAATCAAAATTTATACGAAAGGGAATCGAATTATGTCGAACAAAGCCTCCGGTTTCCTCGCGGAATTCAAGACCTTCATCGCCCGGGGAAACGTGATGGACATGGCGGTGGGCGTCATCATCGGCGGGGCCTTCTCCAACATCACCAACTCCCTGATCAACGACATCGTCATGCCCGTCCTGGGCGTCTTCACCAGCTCCGTCTCCTTCGCCGACCTGGCTTTGGAGGTGGGACCCGCCGTCATCACCTACGGAAACTTCATCCAGGCCGTACTGAATTTCCTGATCATGGCCTTTGTGGTGTTCTGCCTGGTGAAGGCCATCAACTCCTTCCACAGAAAAAAGGAGGAGGCCCCCCCTCCCCCGCCTCCCGGCCCCTCTGCTGAGGAACAGCTCCTGACGGAGATCCGGGACCTGCTGAAAGACAAATGATGGAAGCCATCCTCCGGGAGGGGCTGACGGCCCTCTCCCTCCCCACGGAGGGAATTCCGGCCCTGCTCCGCTATTGGGCGCTGCTGGCGGAAAAAAACAAGGTGATGAACCTCACCGCCATCACGGACCCCGCCGAGGCGGCCCGGCTCCACTTTCTGGACAGCGCCGCCCTCCTGGTCCTGGCGGACCTCCGGGGGAAGTCCGTGGTGGACGTGGGCACCGGGGCGGGCTTCCCGGGCCTGCCGCTGAAAATCCTGGAGCCCTCTATCCGCCTGACCCTGCTGGACGCCCAGCGGAAGCGGGTGGACTTTCTCCGGGAGGTCTGCGGGGAATTGGGCCTGGAGGACGTGGAGTGCGTCCACGGCCGGGCGGAGGAGTTCGCCCAGGCGCGGCGGGAGGGCTTTGACATCGCGGTGAGCCGGGCGGTGGCGGCCCTGCCGGTGCTGGCGGAGCTGTGCCTCCCCCTGGTGAAGCCAGGTGGCAGCTTCCTCGCCATGAAGTCCATAGACAGCAATGAGGAGCTGAACGCCGCCGGGCGGGCCGTCAATGTGCTGGGGGGGCGGCTGGAAAAGCCCGTCGATTATGGTATTTCCGGCACGGAGATCCCCCGCCGGCTGGTAATTCTCACAAAAATTGGAGAGACGCCAAAAAAATATCCCAGAATGTTTGCAAAGATCAAGAAGAATCCGCTATAATAGAGGGTGCGAAATCAGCGTTTGGAAGGGAGGCGCGTTCCATGGCCGGCCAGTGCGTCGCCGTGGTCTCCGGCAAGGGGGGCACGGGCAAGACCTCCTTCACTGCCGGAGTGGGCTCCGCCCTGGCCCAGCTGGGGCAAACAGTGCTGTGCGTGGACTGCGACGTGGCCCTGCGGAATCTGGATCTGGCGCTGGGGCTGACGGACCGGGCCATCATGGACTTCACCGACGTGGCCCAGGAGCGCTGTTCCCTGGACATGGCGGCGGTAGAGCATCCGGACATTCCGGGGCTCTTCCTGCTGACGGCCCCCACCGGTCACCGGGGCCGCCCGGTGACGGAGGAACAGATGACCGCCATGCTGGACGCCGCCCGGGAGCGGTTCGACTACTGCTTTTTGGACGCGCCGGCGGGGCTGGACAGCGGCTTCCAGCTGGCCACCTGCGCCGCGGACCGCTGCGTGGTGGTGGCCACGGCGGACGCCTCCTCCCTCCGGGACGCCCAGCACACGGTGATGGAGCTCCACCGCTTCCCCACCGGGCGGCTGCACCTGGCGGTAAACCGGGTGCGGAAGAAAATGCTCCGCAGCATGCACGCCACCATCGACGACGCCATCGACCGGGCGGGCCTGCCCCTCATCGGCGTCATCCCGGAGGATGACGCCCTCCCCCTCTCCCTGAACCGGGGAATTCCCCTGCTGCTCAGCGGCAATCAGGGGGCGGCGGCAGCCTACCGGAACATCGCCAAACGCCTCCAGGGGCAGAAGGTTCCCCTGCTGCGGATTCGATAACAACACGCGCCGGCGGACTCCGCCGGTCATGAATACAGAAAGGAGCACGACATGAACATCGCCCTGATGGCCCATGACAACAAGAAGGAGCTGATGGTCCAATTCTGCACCGCTTATGCCGGCATTCTGGCCCGGCACCAGCTCTACGCCACCAACACCACCGGCCACATGATTGCGGACTCCACGGGCCTGGATGTCCACTGCTTCCTGACCTATGCCCACGGCGGCAGCCAGCAGATCGGCGCCCGCATCTCTTATAATGAGTTTGACCTGGTGCTGTTCTTCAACGACCCCGCCAATGAGGAGCGGGCCCAGGATATCCCCTACATCTCCCGCCTCTGCGACCAGAATCGGGTTCCCTTTGCCAGCAACATCGCCACAGCGGAAATGCTGGTCCTGGGCCTGGCCCGGGGCGACCTGGACTGGCGCCTGATCGTCAATCCCTCCACCTCCCGGCCTTTAGCTTGATGCTTTTTTCGTTCTCTGAGCGTTCCCTGTATCATTGCGCCTTAAAGCAACATTCCCAAAAAATGGATAATTCTTGCCGGGCCGGACAGACGGCTTGACAATTGCGGAAATAACGCATATAATCACAGCGATTTCACCGCGATGACGCCGCAGCAGTACTCCACGCGCCGCTCCTCAGAGAGGGACCCCCTGGCTGAAAGGGTCCCGTCCGGCCCGGAGGAAGGACAGCGGCGGAGCGGGGGCGGAAACGCCCACGGCTCCCTCCCCGTACCAGGAGGCAAAAAGGAGGCGCAAGCCTTGAATTTGGGTGGCACCACGAAGCGATGAGCGCTATCGTCCCAAAGCTAATTTTGGGAGGACGGCGCTCTTTTTCAGCAATCCTCCCCTGAACGCCCCCGTGTGGAACTTGAAGAAAAGGAGCAGCGTTATGGCAAAACAGACCCCCCGTACCCTCTCCGGCTTTATGGAGCTCCTCCCCGCCCCCCAGCGGCAGATGGAGCGCATCATGGAAATTCTCCGGGAGACTTACAGCCTCTACGGCTTCACCCCTCTGGACACCCCCATCATTGAATCCAGCGAGGTGCTGCTGGCCAAGGGCGGCGGCGAGACGGAGAAGCAGATCTACCGCTTTCAGAAGGGAGACGCGGACCTCTCCCTCCGCTTTGACCTGACAGTCCCCCTGGCCAAGTACGTGGCTCTGCACTACAACGACCTGACCTTCCCCTTCCGGCGCTTCCAGATCGGCAAGGTCTACCGGGGCGAGCGGGCTCAGCGGGGCCGCTTCCGGGAATTCTATCAGGCGGACATTGACGTCATCGGAGACGGGAAACTGTCCATTCTCAACGAGGCGGAGATTCCCGCGATCATCTATAAGACCTTTTCCGCCCTGGGGCTGAAGCGCTTCCGCATCCGGGTGAACAACCGGAAGATTTTGAACGGGTTTTACGCCTCCCTGGGCCTCAGCGAGCAGGCCGGGGACATCATGCGGACGGTGGACAAGCTGGAGAAGATCGGCCCGGAGAAGGTTCAGGCTATTCTCACCGGAGACTTTACCGTCAGCCCGGAACACGCCCGAGAGATCATCGACTTTATCTCCATCGCCGGCGGCACCCAAGCGGTCCTCTCCGCCCTGGAGGCCCGGCGGGGCCGGAACGAGACTTTTGACCAGGGCCTGGAGGAGCTGAAGACCGTAGTGAAGTACCTGGGAGACTTCGGCGTCCCGGCGGAGAACTTTGCCGTGGACCTGACCATCGCCCGGGGACTGGATTACTACACCGGGACGGTCTATGAAACGGTGCTGCTGGATCACCCGGAGATCGGTTCCGTCTGTTCCGGCGGACGATATGATAACTTAGCGGAATATTACACGGATAAACAACTGCCCGGAGTCGGAATTTCCATCGGACTGACCCGCTTGTTTTACGTTCTGGGAGAACAGGGCATGCTGAACCCGGAGCTGCCCACCGCCCCGGCGGACGTGCTGATTTTGCCTATGACGGAGGACCTGGGCGCCGCCATCGCCTTCGCGACTCAGCTGCGGGACAACGGCGTCCGGGCCCAGCTCCACTGTGAGGAGAAGAAGTTCAAGCAGAAGATCTCCTACGCGGACAAGCTGGGGATTCCCTATGTGGTGTTCCTGGGGGAGGATGAGATCAGCGCCGGAGTGGTGGCCTGCAAGGACATGGCTACCGGTGAGCAGACGAAGCTGGACTCTAAGGCCACGATTTACCGCATCAAGGCGGGGCTGGACGCCCGGAATCGGGGGACGGTCATCCGGGAGTGAAAAAGAGAAAGGCCTGACCAGGGGGGCAGGCCCCACAGAGGAGAGAACCGATGAAGGCATTTTTTAAAAAATATCAGAAGGTCCTCCGCTGGGGACTGCCGGCCCTACTGGTCCTCTGGGCCGCCTGGTACGCCCGGCCGGTGGACATCCATTTCCTGCTGGGGGACACCACGCCGAACTGGTCCAGCGGGCTGGTTATCGACTCGACCTCCGCCTACAGCCGCCAGTCCCGGACGCTGGACCCCGGGAACGGTCAGGAGGCGGCGGAGCTGACAGCGGAGCTCATCGCAAAGCTGGAGGACCTCCGTTTTCACCGCTCCCCTCTGGAGCCCCTGCTCCGCCTCCTGCCCCCTATAGGAAGAGGCGCCACCCGCTACGGGGAAGACGGGAAAAAAGACTACAACCTTTACCTCTATTTTTACAATGCAACGTCCGAAGAGGAATGGGACACCCTCCTGGCCATGCAGGTCTGGATCGGCCGGTGGACCTACGGGCCCTATCTCAACCTCCCCCTCTACGTCTCCCACGGGCGGGAAGAGAGCCGGGAGCTGGGGGCTTTCTTAATGGAATCTCCCTTTGCGGAAGATTCCAAATCGTAATGTTTTTAACAATAATTTCAGTCTGTATTCAATATTCGTCATTTTATGGGAAAGGAAGCCAACACCATGACACAAAACCGCACCCACACCTGCGGCGAGCTCCGCGCCGCCGACGCAGGGAAGACCGTCAAGCTCTCCGGCTGGATGGAGAACATCCGGGAGGTCGGCGCCGAGCTGGCCTTCGTCGTCCTCCGGGACTTCTACGGCACCACCCAGATCATCGCCGAGACGCCGGAGATGGTGTCCCAGTTCAAGGCCATCAACAAGGAGTCCACCATTTCCGTGGAGGGAACGGTCCGGGAACGGGCCAGCAAAAACCCCAAGCTCCCCACCGGCGACGTCGAGGTCGTCCCCGCGAAGGTGGAGGTCCTGGGCCGCTGCCGCCACAATGAGCTGCCCTTCCAGGTGAACCGCAGCCGGGAGGCCGACGAGGCCCAGCGCCTCAAGTACCGCTATCTGGACCTGCGGAACCCGGAGGTGAAGAACAACATCGTCCTGCGGTGCCAGGTGGTCTCCGCCATCCGCAAGGCCATGACGGACCACGGCTTCCTGGAGATCACCACACCGATTCTGACCGCCTCCTCCCCCGAGGGGGCCCGGGACTACCTGGTCCCCGCCCGGAACCACCCCGGGAAGTTCTACGCCCTGCCCCAGGCCCCCCAGCAGTTCAAGCAGCTCCTCATGACCTCCGGCTTTGACCGCTATTTCCAGATCGCCCCCTGCTTCCGGGACGAGGACGCCCGGGCGGACCGCTCCCCCGGCGAGTTCTACCAGCTGGACATGGAGATGGCCTTCGCCACCCAGGAGGACGTGTTCGCCGTCATCGAGGACGTGCTGCCCCCCATCTTTGCCCAGTACGGCAAGTATGACCGGGCCAGCGGCGCGCCCTTCCTGCGGATTCCCTACACCGAGGCCATGGAGACCTACGGCACCGACAAGCCGGACCTCCGGATCGACCTGACGGTTCAGGACGCCACCTCCGTCCTGGCCGGCTGCGGCTTTGGGCCCTTTGAGGGGAACGTGGTCAAGGCTGTGGTGGTCAGCGGCTTCCATGAAACCCGGAAGTTCATCGACAAGACCCTGGCGGACGTGGAGGTAGTCTCCGGCGGAAAGCCCTACTGGTTCCGTTTGGACGAGAACGGAGAGATCGTGGGCGGCATCGCCAAGTTCGTCCAGCCCATCAAGGACCAGGTGGTGTCCGCCCTGGGGCTGAAGCCCAACGACTTCGTGGCCCTCTCCGCCGGAAAGCTGGGGGCGGCCCAGAAGACCGCCGGCGTGCTGGTAAAGACCCTGGGCGCCGCCGTCCCCGGCCATATGGACCGCGAGCAGTACGCCTTCTGCTGGATCGTGGACTTCCCCATGTACGAGATCGGGGAGGAATCCGGGGAGCTGGAGTTCTGTCACAATCCCTTCTCCATGCCCTCCGGCGGGCTGGAGGTCCTGCTGAAGGCGGAGCGGGGCGAGATCGATCCCCTGAGCATCACCGCCGACCAGTACGATCTGGTCTGCAACGGCGTGGAGCTCTCCTCCGGCGCGGTGCGGAACCACGACCCCGAGATCATGGTAAAGGCCTTTGAGATGGTCCGGCTGGGCGAGGAGGACGTAAAGGCCAAGTTCCCCGCCATGTACAACGCCTTCACCTACGGCGCGCCGCCTCACGCGGGCATCGCCCCGGGCATCGACCGGATGGTCATGCTGCTGGCGGGGGAGGACTCCATCCGGGAGATCATCCCCTTCCCCATGAACAAGAACGCACAGGACCCGATGATGAGCGCCCCCAGCGAGGTGACCCAGAAGCAGCTGGACGAGCTTCACATCGCCCTGGTGAAGCCGGAAGCCTAATGGACGTCCGTCGAGAAACCCGGGCCCATCACGCCATGGCGGCGGTGGGCGGCTTCTTCGGCGTCTACGCCCTGCTGACCCGGGGCGGGACCTTCGGCTCCTCGGAAACCTCAAACCTCATCTATCTGGTGGTGTCCGGACTGGACGGGACCTGGGGTCCCGCCCTGATCCGGCTGGGAGGCACCGCGTGTTATATTGCGGGAATCGTCTTTGCCGTGCTGTTCCGGCGGGCCGGGAAGCTGTCCCGGCTCCGCTGGGGAGTCATCGGAATTGACTTCACGGCCTGTCTGCTGCTTGCTTTCATTCCGGCGGAGACGGACCCGATTCTCTCCCTTTATCCCATGTTTTTCGCCACGGCGGTACAGTGGGTGGCCTATTCCCAGGCGGCGGGGTTCAACTGCGCCACTATCTTTTCCACCAACAACCTCCGGCAGTTCACCGAGGGGGTCACGGAGTACCTCTGCGGCCGGGACCCGGAGCAGCTGCGGAAGCTGACCTTTTACGGCGGGACCCTGCTGTGCTTCCACCTGGGGGCGGCCTGGGGGTGGTGGTGCGTGGGGCGGTGGGCGATCCCTGGGATTTATGGGTGCCTGCCCCTGCTGGTTCCACCGGCGGTGTTTTTGGTCCCCCGGCGGGGGAGGGTATACTCGCCCTGACGGGCGGGGCGGATTGGTGACCAGCGATGGCTGGTTCATTGCACCCCCCATTTTCTCTTTTCCTTCCAGAAGGAAAAGAGAAAACGGGCCGTGCACGGTCCAAAAGAGAAAAGGAAGTATTTATGCCTTCTATCGGAAGAGCACCTTGTGGGGCAGACTTTGCAATGCTGATTCCTGGGTAGGAGCTTGCATTCTCTTGTGGGGCCTGACCCCCTGGTCAGGCCATTCCTCCGCGCAGCAGTGCTTCTGGTTTCACGCATGTCCCTGCCCGCAGCGCGGTGCAAGCGGGGGTTTTGGAGGTTGACGCAAGGCCCGTCCGCCTCTCCTCGCTGCCGCTAACCTGGCGGTTGGGGAAAGCGATACAAGATGAAGATTAAAAATCTTCTAACAGCTGCATCATCAGCTGCGCGCCAAAACGGATGCCCGTGTGAAAGGCCGCGTCTCTCTGCTCCAGGGCCAAAACCCGTATTTCATGCTGAAAAGCATCAGCCGTCTTCGGCTCCAGCGTGTGCAGCTGCCGCAGGATGTGCTCCTCCGCTGTTGTATACGGCTCTTCCATCGGTCCCTTCCCCCGCAGACCGGTGAGTTCACCATACTGGATAGCAGTTAAAATATCAAGCATCGTTTAGTTATCCTTTCCGCCATTTACTTTTAGTAGATTTTATGATAATCTACTAATCGTAAAATGTCAAGGGGTTTTTATGAAAAAACTTATTTTATTTGATAAGCGGCTTTCTCTGTTACGCAAGCAGGCGGGTATCAGCCAGAAGCAGTTGGGAGAGGTCATAGGTCTTTCCAACAAAGCAATCTGCACGATGGAAAACGGGACAAGAGAAACCACCTTTGAAAAACTGGTACTTCTGGCGGAGTATTTTCACGTCTCCACAGACTATCTGCTGGGCGTCACTGATGATCCCACACGGCGAGACGGCCCCGGAGAATAACCCAGCCAGGGGATGGGGCCGTTCTCCGCCGCAAGCACCAGATTAGCGGCAGCGAGGAGAGGCGGACAGTCCTTGCGTCACCCTCCAAAACCCCCGCCCGCACCACGCCGCGGGCAGGGACTTGCGTATCCGGAAGTCCGTACTATGCCGCGCCCCCGTAACGCGTCCCCGTCTTTTTCTCTCTTCCACCGTGCACGGCGCATTCTCTCTTTTTCTCCGGTGAGAAAAAGAGAGAATGGGGGGTGCAATGGACCAGCCATCGCTGGTATCCAATCCTCCCCGCCCGAAGGGCCGGAAAAAGCCCACCAAGGGGCCCCCTTGACAAGTTTCCCAAAACATGATAAAGTGTCAAACGTTCAAAGGCCACAAAGGGGAGGAGCCTCCCCCATCCCGGCGAAGAGAGAGGGCATCTTGGTGCGAGCCCTTCCGGGAGGGAGACCGCTTGGCGCCCCTTTTTCGCCGCGGGGAGGCAATGCCCCGCCGGCTTCCCGCCGTTACCGGGCAGAGCGTCCCCCGTCTCCGGGGGAAATTCAGGTGGAACCGCGGACGTAAGTTCGCCCTGAGCTTCGGCTCGGGGCATTTTATTTTTAAGGAGAGAATGACTATGGACAACCGGCAGAAAACCATGGACAAAATCGTCGCCCTCTGTAAGGGCCGGGGCTTTGTCTTCCCCGGCAGCGAGATCTACGGCGGCCTCGCCAACAGCTGGGACTACGGCCCCCTGGGCGTGGAGCTCAAGAACAACGTGAAGCGGGCCTGGTGGAAGAAATTCGTCCAGGAGAACCCCTACAACGTCGGCCTGGACGCCGCCATCCTCATGAACCCCCAAGTCTGGGTGGCCTCCGGCCACGTGTCCACCTTCAATGACCCCCTCATCGACTGCAAGGCCTGCAAGATGCGCCACCGGGCCGACAAGCTGGTGGAGGGCTTCGTCCAGGAGAACAACCTGGACGTGAACGTGGAGGCCATGACCCAGGAGGACCTGGTGGCCTTCATCCGGGAGAAGGAGGTCCCCTGCCCCGGCTGCGGCAAGCATGACTTCACCGACATCCGCAAGTTCAACCTGATGTTCAAGACCCACCAGGGCGTCACGGAAGATTCCGCCAACGAGGTCTATCTCCGTCCCGAGACCGCCCAGGGCATCTTTGTCAACTTCCCCGCCATCCAGCGGACCACCCGTCGGAAGCTCCCCTTCGGCGTGTGCCAGGTGGGCAAGAGCTTCCGCAATGAGATCACCCCGGGCAACTTTATCTTCCGCATCCGGGAGTTTGAGCAGATGGAGCTGGAGTTCTTCTGCAAGCCCGACACGGACCTGGAGTGGTTCCAGTACTGGCGGACCTACTGCCACGACTGGCTGATTGGCCTGAACGTCAAGGAGGAGAACCTCCGGCTCCGGGACCACGAGCCCGAGGAGCTGGCCTTCTACTCCAAGGCGACGACCGACTTCGAGTACCTCTTCCCCTTCGGCTGGGGCGAGCTCTGGGGCGTGGCGGACCGCACCGATTACGACCTGAGCCAGCATCAGAAATTCTCCAGCCAGGACCTGACCTACTTCGACCAGGAGAAGAACGAGCACTACGTCCCCTACGTCATCGAACCGTCTCTCGGCGCGGACCGGATGACTCTGGCCCTGCTGGTGGAGGCCTACGACGAAGAGGTGGTGGACGCGGAGAAGAACGACGTCCGCACCGTCATGCGCTTCCACCCCGCCATTGCCCCCTTCAAGGTCGCCGTCCTGCCCCTCTCCAAGAAGCTCAGCGCCAAGGCCCAGGAGATTCAGCAGGAGCTCTCCAGGGACTGGATGGTGGACTTCGACGAGACCGGCTCCATCGGCAAGCGCTACCGCCGGGAGGACGAGATCGGCACTCCCTACTGCGTCACCGTGGACTTCGACACCGTGGGCGACGGGGACAAGGCCGGGGACAACTGCGTCACCGTCCGGGAGCGGGACTCCATGGCCCAGGTCCGCATTCCCATCGGCGAGCTGAAGGCCTATCTCACCGAGAAGCTGGCTTATTAAGCAAACCATTCGGGCCGTGGGGGAATTCCCCACGGCCCCTGGGCTTTTATGACGAATGAAAAAACTGTTTGCAAGAAAACAAAACCGGGGGCCCATCGGCCCCGCCTGGCTCCGCTGGTGCCTCTTCACCGCCGCCGCCCTCTGCCTGGGGCTGGCCATGACCGGGGCCATGCAGTGGATCTCCATTGGGACCCTCCCCGGCGTGCTGGAGTGGGTCCGGGACTACCCCGGCCATCTGGCCATGACCGCCCTGCTCTGGGCCGTGCCCGTCTGCATCCTGGGGACGCTGACGGGACGGCTGTGGATCGCCGCCCTGCCCGTAGGGGCGGCGGGGCTGATCCTGGCCCTGGTGGACTACTTCAAAACCGCCATCAATGGCACGCCCCTGGAGCTGGCAGACTTCGGCCTGGCCGGGGCGGCGGGAAACGTGGCGGGCCTGGCGGGGGACCTGACGCCGCCGGAGGACTTCTGGCTGGCGGCGGCGGGGCTTCTCTTCTGCGCCCTGCTCCTGTTCCTCACCCGGCGGCTCACCGCCCTGGAGGGAACGGCCCGGGGACGGACCTGCCTGCTCTCCCTGACCCTGGCGGGGATCCTCCTCACCGGCACGGGCGCCCGGACCGTGGGGGGCTGGCTGGGGGTGGACTTCTACACCCGGATGGACCCGGCGGAAAATCACAGCCTCCACGGCCTGACCCTCAGCCTCTGGCGGGACGCCTACCCCCAGCCCAAAACCCCGCCGGAGGGCTATGACCGGGACTACATGCTGGAAGTGCTGGAGCGCGTCGACCAGCTGACGGAAGCCCGGCCGGACCCGGAGGCAAAGCCCAACGTCCTGTTCATCCTCTCCGAGTCCTTTTACGACCTGACCCGCCTGCCGGTGCTCCGGTACGAGGGGGACCCCCTGGAGCACTTCCACGCCCTGGAGGCGGAGAGTATCAGCGGCACCTTCCACAGCCACTACCTGGGCTACGGCACCGGCTATCTGGAGATTCCCATGCTCTACGGGCTGAACGCCCTGGACCTGCCGCCGGGAACCAATATCTGCTTCCAGGACGAGGCGGTCTATGAGCGCTTCGACGCCCTGGCGGAGCAGTTTACCAAAACCGGTGATTACACCGCCGAAATGCTCCACGCCTATGATAACACATTGTATAACCGCACCGTGACCTATCCTCTGCTTGGTTTCAACAATCTGTATTTTTCCGACGATATTCAACAAATGGGCATCGAACGGGAGGACGGGGCCTACGGCGGCTTTTACATGCGGGACGGCTACTTCTTCCAGGGAATGCTGGAGCGGATGCGAGCGGTGAACGAGACCGGAAAGCGGGCCTTCCTCTTCGGCATCACCATGGAGAACCACCAGCCCTTCGAGCCCCAGAAGTTCAACTATGAGTGTCAGATTCCTCTGGACGCCCCGGACTTCACCCCCGCCCAGCGGGACATCATCCGGGTCATGCTGGAGGGCGTCACCCGGGCGGACCAGGCCCTGGGAGAGCTGACGGACTACCTGCGGGAGAGCGGGGAACCCACCATCGTGGTCTTCTTCGGGGACCACCGGCCCAATCTCTTCATGCCCGGCGGGGACACGGTGTACACGCTCCTGGGGCTCTGCCCGGAGAACGACACCCTGAACTGGACCGAGGAGCAAATCAACGACCTGTACTCCACAGATTATCTCATCTGGGCCAACGACCCGTCCCTCCTGGAGGGGCTGGCAGGCACCCGGCGGGACAGCAGCATCACCGCCCTGGGGCCCCAGCTTCTGGAGCTGACCGGGCGGCCCGTGTCCCGGTACTGGGCGCTGCTGGAGAAGGTCAGCGAAGTCTGCTTAACTCAAACGGACCTCTACTTCGTGGACGGCGAGGGCAATGCCAGCTTCACCCGGGAGGAGGCGGGCCTGAGCCCCGAGGCGCTGGAGCTGCTGGAGTTGCGGGACGCGGTGGTCTACGACGCGGTGTATGGAAAACGGTATATTACGGAACAGATGAACCTGCCCCCGGGGGCATGAGAAAAGGGCGGACCGTTTGGTCCGTCCTTTTTTCCAATAGAACACCCTGTGGGGCCTGACCCTTGGATAGCCGTTAGCGGCTTTGCCGCTTACGGCTATCGCATCCCCCTTGCGGGGGCCAGGTCAGGCCATGCCTCTCCCCCTCCTAATGGCCCGGTCAGGGGACCGGGTCCCACAAATCGACTCACATAAAAAGGCCCATAAACCCGTCGGGCCGCTCCTGGGCCTGGTTCCAAATCTCATAGAACAGCCCCGGCGAAATCTCCCGGGCGGAGAAGTCCCCCTCCCCGTCCGGCGCCGGGAGGTCCCGCGGGTCCTCCGGGAAAGGCTCCTGGGTCAAGGCCCCCTCGTTGCCCCGCTCGGCGCCGTAGGAGAAGGTAATTCCGTTCCGGTAGAACTCCACCCGGCGGGTCTCCCGGCGGCCGTCGTCCAGTTCGGAGTAAATCAGATAGGGCTCGTCGTCCAGGTCATGGTCCCACTCCGCCAGTATATACCTCATCGGCTCACCTCTCAAAAAACCGTTCAATGTCCTCCCGGGCCGCCGCAGCGCTGCCCTGGGCGAAGCCGTTCCGGCCTCCGCCCCGGCCGTGAAGGGTCTGGTTCAGCTCCTTCACCAGGGGGGCAATGTCCGCCCCGTCCGCCCGAACCAGGGCGTAACTCCACGTCTCCCCCTCTCCGGAGAACACCGCTGCCAGGCCCCCGCAGGACTTCCCCACGGCGTCCGCCAGACGGCGGAGGCTGTCCGGGCGCATGGGGGACTGGAACAGCAGCACGTCTCCCCTCCCCGCCTGTTCCGCCGCGATGGCGGCAAAGGCGGTCTGCTCCAAGTCCGCGATGCGGGCTTTGGCGGCGGAGAGCTCGTCCTCCAGGCGCTCCACCGCCGCCAGAGTCTCCAGGGGCTTCACGCTGAGGCGCTGGCCAATGGCCCTGGCCTGGTCGTAGGTCCCGGAGAGATAGCGGAGGGCCCGGGCCCCGCAGAGAATCTCCATCCGGACTCCCTCCCGGAACTTCTGGCAGGAGAGAACCTTCACAAGGCCCACCTGCCCCGCCGAGGCCACGTGGGTGCCGCAGCAGGCGCAGCGGTCCGCCTCCGGGAACTCCACAATGCGGACCTGCCCGGCGATCTCCTTCTTGCTCCGGTAGTCCAGGGCCGCCAGCTCCTCCCGGGAGGGGTAGGTGATCTCCACCTCCCGGTCCGCCCAGACGGCTTCGTTGGCCAGGCGCTCCGCCTCCAGGGCCTGCTCCCAGGAAATCTCCGCGTTGTAGTCGATGGTGACGGTCTCCGCCCCCAGGTGGAAGCCCACGTTGTCACAGTGGTACAGGCGGCAGAGAATGCCGCTGATCATATGCTCTCCGGAGTGCTGCTGCATGTGGTCAAAGCGGCAGGCCCAGTCCAGGGCCCCGGTGACCACCGCGCCGGGCTCCACGGGGGCGGCGCAGGTGTGGATCACCGCGCCGTCTTTTTCATGTACGTCCGTGACAGCAATTTCCCCTCCGGCGGTTTTCAAAACGCCGTGGTCCGCCGGCTGACCGCCCCCCTCGGGGTAAAAGGCCGTCTGGTCCAGAACCACCTTCCAGACCTCCCCGGCGGGCTCGCAGGAGAGGACCGTGGCGGGGAATTCCCGGAGAGTGGGGTCCTCATAGTAAAGCTTTTGTGTTTCCATTTGATTCTTCGCCTTTCGTCATAACATCGTTCGGACAACCACCCTCCAAACCGGTTCCGCCAGATAGAGTCCCAGCAGGAAGGAGGCAAGGTTACCCGTCAGGGCGCAGAGGGCCGCCCGCTTTTTGGAGCAGTCCCGGAACAGCCACATGTACAGCGCCGCCTCCGCCAAGAGAATCAGAAGCTCCGCCGGAAGCAGCCAATAAAAGGGAAACACACGCAGCCGGTACAGCAGCGTTTCCGGGTCAAAATACCGGAGCGCATCCCTAATCATCCAGGCCCAAAGCCACCCATAGCGGACCGTCCGCAGGCTTGTCCAAAGGGTCAGCCCGCCCTGGGTCACAAGGTTTACGCCCAGGAATACCAGGGCGTTCCGCCGGGACCACAGCCGGAACAGCAGAAGCAGAATCCCCTCGATGGCCAGGGTGGGCAGGAAGGTCGCCAGAAACTGTGCGGCATAGCCCAGGGAGACCGGCGGGGTCTTCACGGTCTTCGCCGCCCAGTCCACCGTGGCGGAGGACTGGAGGACTTGGCGCTCTATAGGCTCCGAGAGGAAGGTATCCCCGGATTTCGTGACGATCAGAATGCGGCAGACGTCCGGCAGGCCATACCCAAACTGGAAAAGGTCCTCGTCACTGACGATGTTCCCCCAAATCAGCGTATCCTGGACCACACAGCAGTGCCACCCCTCCGGCACGGCGGCGGTTAGCGCCGCCAGAAGCGCCTGGTCCAAAGCAGTCCGCTCCTCTTCCGGCAGACCGCCGGAGCTTCCCTCTGCGTAGGGGGATGGAGGCCCCTCCGCCAGGAGGTCCAGGTAATAAAGCTCCTCCGGGGCGTTTTCTACCCGGACGGTGAGCTGGGGCTTGGGGCCGAAGTCCGCGAACACCGGGACCGTCAGCAGGGCCGCCGCCAGAAGGAACAACAGCAGCCTGCGCCTCATCAAACCACTCCTTTTCATCAAACCGCCTTCCCCAGCGTCAGGGCAGCAGGGCGGATACCAGCGTTCCCTCCTCCGTCAGCTCCAGGAGGCCCAGCTCCAGCTTCCACCGGAGCACCCGGAGGCAGGCGGCGTCGATGGTCTCCTCATCCAGCGCCCCGTCCTTCACGGCCTGGATCACCCGGGGAATCTGGGTCCGGTAGTCCGTGGTCACCACCAGGTCGTTTCCTGCCTGGAGAGACAGTACTGCCACGTTTCCGTCCTTGGCATAGGCCGCCACGGCCTCCATGGCCAGGTCGTCGGTCATGACCACTCCGTCAAAGCCCAGGTCCTCCCGGAGAATCCGGTGAACTTCCGGCGAGAGGGAGGCGGGCAGGTCCGGGTCCATGCAGTTTACGATATTGTGGCTCACCAGCACGGCGGGCCGGAGGCGGCGGAGCTCCTCGGAGGACCAGACCGTCTCTTCCACGGCGATGCCCGCCTGGAAGGGGAGAAAGTCCTGTTCCAGGAAGGTCTCCATGGGCCGCTCGTCCACGGCCACGCCGGTGTGGGTGTCCTTGTTATTCCCGTAGCCGGGGAAATGTTTTAAGACGCTGCCCAGGTGGTTATAGGACTGGGTCTCCGTCACGCGCGCCACATAGTTCGCAGCCTCCTCCGCGCCCTTGCCGGTGGTCCGGTCGTAAATGAAATCGCTCGGGTCGGTGGACACGTCCGCCACCGGGGCCAGATTTACGTTGAAGCCCAGGGTCCTCAACAAAATGGTCTTTTCCCGGGTCTCCCGGATCAGGGCATCCAGACCCTCTTCCCAAAGCTTCCGGGGACTGGAGAATTTTCTGCTCCGCAGGTGGGGGTTGGCGCTGACCCGGACCACGGACCCGCCTTCCTCGTCCACACCGATGAGCATGGGAATTCCGGTATCATAATCCACCGCCTGGGCCTGCCAGGAGGCGATGGTCTGAATCAGCTCATTGGCGGTCCTGTCCTGGGTGTCCCGGCCAAAGAGGAGGTAGCCCCCCAGGTGATAGGTGGTCACGTCCTCCAGGGCGTTTTCCGCCGGAACCCGGACGAAGAAGAGCTGGCCCGTCTTTTCCTCCAGAGTCATGTCTTCCAGAAGGGTCTGGAGGGCGGCTTCTTCCAGCTCCTCCGGTGTTTTTGGCTCCTCCTCCGGCTCCGGCGGGGCCTCGGGAGTCTCCACCGGGGAAGTCTCCGGCTCCTCCGGCGGCGGGGGAATCATTTTCCCGCCGCAGGCGGCGAGGGGCAGCAGAATCAGCAGCAGCGCAAAAAAGGCCCGTCCCTTCCTCATTTCAAACGCTCCACTTCCGCCAGCCACAGCGCCGCCTGGGCGTCGCTGGGCATCCGCCAGTCGCCCCGGGGGGACAGGGACACGGTGCCGATCTTCGGCCCGTTGGGGACGCAGTCCCGCTTGAACTGCTGGGTAAAGAAGCGGCGGTAGAAGGACTTCAGCCACTTCAAAATGACCTCCTGGCTGTACTTCCGCCCCAGGGCGTGCTGGGCCAGGCGGAACACCTTTCCCGGGGCGAAGCCCCAGCGGATGATATAGTACAGGAAGAAGTCGTGGAGCTCATAGGGTCCCACCAGATCCTCCGTCCGCTGGCTGATTTCCCCCTTGACTGCGGGCAGCAGCTCCGGGGAGACCGGGGTGTCTAGGATGTCTTCCAGCACGTCGTGAAGCTCTGGCTCCTCCTCGTCCCGGGAGAGATAGCCCACCAGGTGCCGGACCAGGGTCTTGGGAATGGAGGCGTTGACGCCGTACATGCTCATATGGTCTCCGTTGTAGGTGCACCAGCCCAGGGCCAGCTCGCTGAGGTCCCCGGTGCCGATGACCAGGCCGCCGCTCTCGTTGGCAATGTCCATGAGGACCTGGGTCCGCTCCCGGGCCTGGGCGTTCTCGTAGGTGACGGAGTGGTCCTCCGGGTCGTGGCCGATGTCCCGGAAGTGGCTGCGGACGGACTGGGAGATGTCCACGGTCCGCAGGGTGGTCCCCATCTGCTCCGCCAGGAGCACGGCGTTGTTCTTCGTCCGGTCCGTGGTGCCGAAGCAGGGCATGGTGACGGCAATGATGTCCGTCAGGGAGCGGTCCATCATCTTCATGGCAAGGCCCGTGATCAGCACCGCCAGGGTGGAGTCCAGCCCGCCGGAGAGGCCCACCACGGCGGTCTTCGCCCCGGTGTGCTCCAGCCGCCGCTTGAGGCCCAGGGAGGCCAGAAGCAGAATTTCCCGGCAGCGGGCGTCCCGGTCCTCCTTCCCCTCGGGGATGAAAGGCATGGGAGAGATATAACGGGTCAGCTTCGTCTTCCCCTCCGTCAGGGTGAAGGTCTCCTCACAGCCGCCGGCTCCCGTTCCCTCCCCCAGGGCCTGGGTCCGGCGGCGCTCATAGCTGAGGCGCTGGACGTCGATCTCCGACACCAGCAGCCCGCCGTCGAAACGCCGCTCCGCCAGCAGCGTCCCGTTCTCCGCGATGAGCTGATGGGCCCCGAACACCAGGTCGGCGGTGGACTCCCCCGCCCCGGCGCCGGCGTAGACATAGCCGCAGAGGAGCTTGGCGCTCTGGGTGGTCACCAGCTGGCGGCGGTAGGCGTCCTTCCCCACCAGGTCGTTGCTGGCGGAGAGGTTGCCGATGATCACCGCCCCATCCTTGGCCATCTGCACCGACGGAGAGTCCGGAGACCAGAGGTCCTCGCAGATTTCAAAGCCCAGAACCAGCTCCGGGAGGTTCTCACAGCGGAACACCTGCCCCGCCCCAAAGGTCACGAATTCCTGCCCCAGCAGAGGGAGGTTCTCCGGCTCCTCCGGTGCGGGGGCAAACCAGCGCTTTTCGTAGAACTCGCCGTAATTGGGCAGGTGGGTCTTGGGGACCACGCCTAAAATTCGTCCTTTTTGTATCACAACCGCGCAATTATACAATTTGTTGTGGACCCGCAAGGGCATTCCCAAAGCGGTGACCACCTCCAGGTTCCGGGTGGCCTCCAGAACGGTTTTCAATGCCTCCTCCGCCTCCCGGAGCAGGGCGTCCTGATAGAAAAGGTCGCCGCAGGTGTAGCCCGTCAGGCCCAGCTCCGGCAGGACCAGAACCTTGACCCCCGCCTTCTCGGCGGAACGCATCATCTGAAAGGTCTGCTCAGCGTTGTAGGCGCAGTCCGCCAGCCGCAGCTTCGGCGCGCCGCAGGCCACGGAGATAAATCCATCCTTCATGTTTCCAAACCTCCTGTGTGGATGTTTTGACGGGTCTATTTTATACTGTTTGGCCCCGTTTATCAAGGGGCGGGGACAGGAAAAGCGGGACGGCAAGCGCCGTCCCGCTGGTTGTCAATTCAAAGCAGGTCCTTTGGAAAACTCCTGATACACCTCCAGCAGCTCACGGGCGTGGGCGTAGATCTCCGGCCCGTACTTCGGATAGTGAGAAGAGTTGGCGGCGGAAGCGATAAAGTCCTGGATTCCGCCGATAAAATCCCGCTTTTTCGAGATGTCCCCGCAGTCCATCCCGCAGGGCAGCACGCTCCCGGCCTGACCGGGGAGCTTCGTCTGATACGCCCCGGTACGGCAGAGCCAGCGGTTCAGCGCCGCCAGTTCCACATAGGAGGCGTTGTGAGGGTCGATGTCCCGGATATGGCAGGTGAAGTCGAATTCTCCGCTGTTCGCCGTACCTCTCATGCGGACGACAGGGTCCTCATCTGTGGAATCGGCGGTAAATTCCGCTTCATAGTTCTGTACGTCCGCGCCGCCCACGCCGCCGCTGCAAAGAATATTTTCCCCCATCCGCAAAGAAAATCCCGGTCCCTGAATGTAGCGGTGGGTGAAGCCCTCCCGTTCCACCGCCAGATTTTCCGCAAAGGCAGAGGAATCGGAGGCCGGGCGGGACCGCCGCAGGAGCGCGGTATCGTTCGCCGCCGTCAAATCGAAATGTGTCCCAATATTCATGAACGCTCTCCCTGTTTAGCGGCAAACAGGTCCGCCGACAGCAGGCCCTTGATCAGGCTGGACACCCGGCCGCAGGCGGACGCCTGATCGTAGACCGGGGAGACGTCCTTGTATTTGGGAGTCCCGTCGGGATTCCGTTCCCAGGACAGCTCCGCGCCCCACTTTCGCAGGGAGAAGGCCCACTGGTCCAGATAGTCCAAAGGATTTCCCGGCCACTGGTTGATGCGGTCCAGCGTATCCCGCATGTCCGCCGAGGTTGGGTAGGGGTTGTCCATATCCCCCAGGGGCACCAGATGGAACATCATATTGGTTCCCTGGTAATCTTTATCGCTGATGGCCCCCATGGCGTTCAGCTCATGCGTCAGGTCCATCCAGTCCCTCTTGGAAATGGAATTGGGGTTGGCCTTCAGCCGCTGTAAGGTCCTCTTCGCCCCGTCGGTGAGTTTGTCAGCAATCTCTTGATTCTTGCCCGACAGAAGGTCCGAGAAGTCCACCGAGGGGCCGTCCGGGTTGATACCCGCGGGCTTGTATTTTCCCCACTCCGAGGTGGGGATGCCCGTGTTGTTGACGATATAATCGACTCCGCCGCTCACAGGCCCACCCCCTCTTCGCACTTCCACAGCGCCCGCACCAGATCCGTAACCTTTTGGCAGGAGTTCATCTGGTTCGTGATTGGGGAAAAGTTGTCATACTTCGGGGACCCGTCCTCATTCCGCGCCCGCGCCATATCGCTGCGCCAGCTGTAGAGGGAATTCATCCAGTTGTCCAGGTAAGCCAGGGGGTCCCCTTTCCAGGCATACTCATCCGGGCAGATCCACTGTCCTCCCTGGCTGTGGAGCGGGTCCGGAAGCTTGTTCTTCATAATGGACACCGTGTCGTATTTGACAAACTCCCCGTCCTCGCCCCAATAGCCCAGGGGAATCACGCGCAATCCGGCCCGGGTGTACTGGAAGTCGTCCTTGGAGATGGCCCCCAGGGCCTCCAGCTCCTCGCAGAGGGCGGTCCACTCATTCTCGGTGACGTCGGCCTTTCCCGACTTCATCCGGTCCAGCACGTCCCTGGACCCGGGGGTCAGCTTGTGGAGGAGGGTCCGCAGTTCGCCGTCGGTTTTCGTCAGGTCCAGGGTAGCCGCCGCTTTCTCCGAGGCGGCGGCGTCCGAGGCGCTTTTCAGCTGCTCCAGAAAGCCGGACCCGGAACCCCGGCCCCGCGGCAAGGAAATCCCCCTCGCCCAGTTTGCCAAAACCGAATTGCATCCAGACACTCTCATTCTAATTCGTCTCCTTGTGTCTTCCGTGCTCCCTCACTGTTCAATTTTGTAATCCCTTACAAATATTTCTATCGACGGGGGAGCGAAAAAAGATAACAGGGGAAACGAAAAACGGACCGCCAGGCGGTCCGTCTTCCGTGTGTGTTTATTTTAGGAGGGAGAAAACGCATCGGGCTGGGAGTACCCTTTGCTGATTCTTACTGTACCCGAAGGTTTTTGCGGAATTATGAGGTGAGTGTAAACAGTTTGTGAATGTTGAAGCTTTACTGGAACTTCCGGCTCTCCGCCACGGCCAGCTCGTCGCAGCGGTTGTTGAACGCGTTCTCAGCGTGGCCCTTGACCCAATGGTAATGAAGTTCATGCGTTTCCGTCAGGTCCAGCAGACGGCCCCACAGGTCCGGGTTCAGGGCGGGCTTTTTGTCGGACTTCACCCAGCCCTTAGCCCGCCAGCTTTTCGCCCAGCCCTTGCTGAGCCCGTCAATGACATACTTACTGTCGGACCACAGCTCCACCACACAGGGCTCCCGCAGGGCCTCCAGAGCGGTGATGACGGCGGTGAGCTCCATGCGGTTGTTGGTGGTTTGGGCCTCGCCGCCGGAGAGCTCCTTTTTGTGCTCCCCGTACATCAGGATGGCTCCCCAGCCCCCGGGGCCGGGGTTGCCGCTGCAAGCGCCGTCGGTGTAGATGGTGACGGTTTTCATTCCGCCGTCTCCCCGTTCTCCGCTGCCTCTTCCCGGTCCGCCAGGGCCATGGAGATCACCCGGTCTCCCTCTTCCTTAAACCGCATGACAATGACGCCCTGGGTGGAGCGGCCGCACTGCTTGATGGCGTCCACCGGCGTGCGGATCAGGATGCCCGCCTCCGTCACCAGCAGCAGGTCCTCGGACCCGTCCACCACCTTGATGCCGACCACCTGCCCGGTCTTCTCCGTCAGCATATAGTTCTTGATGCCGTAGGCGTTCCGCTTGGTAATCCGGTACTCCTCCACCGGGGTCCGCTTTCCGTAACCCTTCTCCGTGATGGTGAGGACCGCCTTCCCCGGCTTGGCCCGGGCGGCGCCTACTACATAGTCGCCTTCCCGGAGCTTGATACCCAGGACGCCCACCGCGGCGCGGCCCATGGGCCGGACCTCCTCCTCGGGGAAGCAGACGGCCATACCGTCGTGGGTGGCGATGAGAATATTCTGATTGCCGTCGGTTTCCCGGACGGTGATGAGCTGGTCGTCCTCCGTCATGTTCAGGGCCCGGATGCCGTTATTGCGGAGGTTTTTCAGGCTGTTCGCCGGCAGGCGCTTCACGACGCCGTTCCGGGTGACCATGAAGAGGAAGCGGCCGTCGTCCTCGATAGAGCGGGTGTGGACCATGGCCTGGACCTTCTCTCCCTGCTCCACCTGAAGGATGTTGACAATGTTAGTCCCCTTGGCGGTCTTGCCGGAGACAGGGATTTGGTAGCCCTTCTTCCGGTAGACCTTTCCGGTGTCGGTGAAGAAGAGGATATAGTCGTGGGTGGAGGCGGTGAACACGTCGGCCACCGCGTCCTCCTCCCGGGTGGTGATGCCTTTCTTTCCCATGCCGCCCTTGGACTGGGCGGCGTACTCGCTGACGGGGGTGCGCTTGATATAGCCCGCCTGGGTCAGGGTGAAGACGCACTGCTCCTCCTCAATGAGGTCCTCGATGTCGATCTCATCCTCCACATCCTGAATCTCCGTCATCCGCTCGTCGCCGTACTTGTCGGCGATGGCGGTGAGCTCCTCCTTGAGAATCTGACGGACCAGGCCCTCGTCGGAGAGGACCTTGTTGAAGTAGTCAATCTTCTCCTCCAGCTCTTTGTACTCGTTCTCCAGCTTCTCCCGGTTCAAACCCTGGAGGGCGATGAGCCGCATGTCGCAGATGGCCTGGGCCTGCACGTCGTCCAGGCCAAAGCGAGCCATGAGATTCTCCTTGGCGTTGTCGTAGCTGCTGCGGATCACCCTCATGACCTCGTCAATGTTATCCTGGGCAATCAGCAGGCCCTCCAGAAGGTGGGCCCGCTCCTGGGCCTTCTTCAGGTCGAACCGGGTGCGGCGGACGATGACCTGCTCCTGGTGCGCGATGTACTCATCCAGGATGTGCCGCAGGGAGAGAATCTTGGGCTGCAGCTTTCCGTTGACCTCCACCAGGGCCAGCATGTTGATGGCGAAGGTGGTCTGGAGCTGGGTCTGGGCAAAGAGGCGGTTCAGCACCACCTGGGGGTTGGCGTCCCGTTTCAGCTCGATAACGATGCGCATGCCGTTGCGGTCGGACTCGTCCTGAATGTTGGAGATGCCCTCCAGCCGCTTGTCCTCCACCTGGTCCGCCATGTTTTTAATGAGCATCCGCTTGTTGACCTGGTAGGGGATCTCCGTGATGATGATGCGGGTCCGGTCCTTGCCGAACTCCTCAAACTCGTGCCTCGCCCGGATGGTCACCCGGCCCCGGCCGGTGGCGTAGGCCGCCCGGATGCCGCTGCGGCCCATGATGATGCCCTTCGTTGGAAAATCCGGGCCCTCCATGTGGGTCATCAAATCCGTCAGGGTGGCGTTGGGGTCGTCCAGCACGCAGATGACGGCCCCGATGACCTCCCGGAGGTTGTGGGGTGGGATGTTGGTGGCCATGCCCACGGCGATGCCGGAGGAGCCGTTCACCAGCAGGTTCGGGAAGCGGGAGGGCAGGACCTTGGGCTCCTTGCGGGTCTCGTCGAAGTTGGGGTCCCAGTCCACGGTGTCTTTCTCAATCTCCCGGAGCATCTCCTCGGAGATTCTAGCAAGCCTGGCCTCGGTGTACCGGTAAGCCGCCGGGGGATCGCCGTCCACGGAGCCGAAGTTGCCGTGGCCGTCGATGAGCATATAGCGCATGGAGAAGTCCTGGGCCAGGCGGACCAGGGCGTCGTAAACCGACTGGTCGCCGTGGGGGTGGTAGCGGCCCAGCACGTCGCCCACGGCGGTGGCGCACTTGCGGAAGGGCTTGTCGTGGGTCAGGTTATCCTCGTACATGGCGTAGAGGATGCGGCGGTGGACGGGCTTGAGGCCGTCCCGCACGTCCGGCAGGGCCCGGCCCACGATGACGCTCATGGCGTAGTCGATATAGGATTTTTCCATCTCCGGAACCAGAGGAGACTCCACGATCTTCTGATTCGGAAACCGGATTTCCTCGGGGTCGTATTGGGGTTTCTTACTCATCTGCTGTTTCCCAGCCTTTCCTTACATCAGCTTTCATACAATTCATATTCCAGGTGGACAGAATCCAGCCCGCAGTCCTTTTCCTCCGCCGGACGAAAGCCGGATACCCGGAGATGATACACGGAAAGCGCCACCTCGGGGTCCAGAAGAGAACCGGACTCGTACTCCTCCCTGGAGATTTCCTCAAAAGACCGCATCTCAACTTCAAAGACGTAGGTCTCCCCTACCTCCAGCTGTTCCGTAAATTCTCCGGTATAAATGGTAAAGGGCGTGCTTTGGAACAGGGAGACCACCGCCATGCGCGGCGTCTCATAATCCGTTACATAATCGGGAATCAGGGCCCACACCGTGGCTGTAAAGTCGCCCTTGAGCTTGACCTTGACTGAAACCGTACTTGGAGCTGCCTCCTGTGCTTGCAGCTCCTGGAGCTCCGCCTCCGCCAGGAGGGCGTCCCGCTCCTGGACCACCGCGTCGTAATCTTCTTTTGAAACGCCGCCGCAACCTGTCAGCAGCAGGGCCAGGAGCAAAAGTACGCTTGTGATTCGTTTCATAGCTGTCTCCTCAATAGTCCAGGTTCACCACATACTTGGCGTTCTTCTCGATGAACTCCTTTCGGGGCTCCACCTTCTCCCCCATGAGGATCGTGAAGGTCTCGTCCGCCCTTACCGCATCATCCAAGGTAATGCGGCGGAGGGTCCGGGTGGCGGGGTCCATGGTGGTCTCCCAGAGCTCGTGGGGATTCATCTCGCCCAGGCCCTTGAAGCGGCTGATCTCCACCTTGGCGTTGGGATTGTCCCCCCGCAGCTCGGCGGCGATGCGCTCCCGCTCTATGTCGTCGTAGGCAACCCTTGTGGTCTTGCCCCGGGTCAGCTTGAAGAGGGGCGGCACGGCGGAGTATACATAGCCCTGCTCAATGAGGGGCCGCATGAAGCGGAAGAAGAAGGTCAAAAGCAACGTCCGGATATGGGACCCGTCCACGTCGGCATCCGCCATGATGATGACCTTGTGATACCGGAGCTTGTTGGCGTCGAACTCGTCCCCGATGCCCGCCCCCAGGGCGGTGATCACCGGCTGGAGCTTGTCGTTCCCATAGACCTTATCCACCCGGGCCTTTTCCACGTTCAGCATCTTGCCCCACAGGGGGAGAATGGCCTGGAATCGAGAGTCCCGGCCCTGAGTAGCGGAGCCTCCGGCGGAGTCGCCCTCGACGATATAAATTTCCGTCAGTTCGGGGTTGTTCTCGTTGCAGTCCCGGAGCTTGTCGGGCATGGCCGCACCGCCGAGAGCCGTCTTACGGCGGATGGATTCCCGGGCCTTCTTGGCGGCCTCCCGTGCCCGGCTGGCGGTGAGGGCCTTGTCCAGAATCATCCGGCCCACCTGGGGATTCTCCTCCAGGAAAATATCCAGCTTCTCCGCCACGATGTTGTTCACCAGGGTCCGGATCTCGCTGTTGCCCAGCTTCGCCTTCGTCTGGCCTTCAAACTGGGCGTCGGTGAGCTTGACGGAGATGACGCAGGTGAGACCCTCCCGGCAGTCCTCGCCGGAGACCTTCTCGTCGTCCTTCAGCAGTTTGATTTTCCTGCCGTAGTTGTTCAGCACGGTGGTCAGGGCCCGCTTGAATCCCTCCTCGTGCATGCCACCCTCCGGAGTATGGACGTTGTTGGCAAAGGACAAGATCGTCTCGTTATAGCCGTCGTTATATTGGAGGGCTACTTCCGCCACGGAGTCGTCCCGCTGGCCGGACATGTAGATGACTCCGGGGTGAAGGGCGTCCTTGTTCTTGTTCAGCCAGGTGACAAACTCCCGGATGCCGCCCTCGTAGCACATGGAGTCCTCCTGCTCCCTGCCGGGGCGGAGGTCCACGGTTTTGATGCGAAGGCCCGCATTCAGGAACGCTTCCTCCCGCATGCGGGTGTGGAGAGTGTCGTAGTTATAAACCGTGTCCTCGAACATCTCGGGGTCCGGCTTAAAGGTGACGGTGGTGCCGGTGCGGTCCGTTTTGCCCACCACGGTCATCTCCTGGGTGATCTGGCCCCGGGAGAATTTCATTTCGTAGATCTCGCCGTTTTTATGGACCTGAACTGTCAGCCACTCGCTGAGGGCGTTGACCACCGACGCGCCCACGCCGTGGAGGCCGCCGGAGACTTTATAGCCGCCGCCGCCGAACTTGCCGCCGGCGTGGAGGATGGTGTATACCACCTCCAGGGCGGGCTTGCCGGTCTGGGCCTGGATGTCCACGGGGATGCCACGGCCATTGTCCACCACCGTGATGGTGTCCCCCTCGTTGATCTGGACCAGAATCTCCGTGCAGAAGCCCGCCAGGGCCTCATCGATGGCGTTGTCCACGATCTCATAGACCAGGTGGTGGAGGCCCGAGGCGGAGGTGGAGCCGATATACATGCCGGGCCGCTTCCGCACGGCCTCCAGACCCTCCAGAACCTGGATCTCCGACGCGTCGTATTCGTTGCCCGCGTCCACGGCGGTAGAATTTAAAATCTCGTTGTCTGCCATATGCTTCTCCTTTACACGCTCAGAGCGGAAAAAGCCGGGTTGGAACAGTTTCCAGGCCATTTTCTCCAGCCCGCCTTTCCCCGCTCCAGATAAAATGTTGGAATACTTACAGTGAAAGCCGCATAGGATGTCCCATCATTCCAGCCGGCCGCTCTCCGCCCGCTTTCGCAAGGCGGCAGGGCTCAGCTGGCTCAGATAGACGATCTGCTCATGATACGGGTGGTCGCAGACCACAAAGGACCGGGGCAGGTCCCCGGAGACGTCCAGAACCACTCCCTCTTTTTCAGCGGCGGCTAGATAGTCCCGGGTCCGCTTTTCATAGCTGCATTTGTCCAGGTCAAAAATGCCGAGAATACGGCGCTGGGGGATGATCTCGTTTTGTCCCAGGTGCAGGTACACCGTCACGCTCCCTCCTTCCACAAACCGTCCCGGAGCCAGGCAAACCACCGGCGGTGAACCTCGCTCTTCTGGGCCTGTTCGTTGTCCCAGTTTTCATAGGTCCTTCCCCTCTTGGGGGAATAGAGCTTGTAATACGCCCCCTCCTCCGGGCCCTCCTGGAGATAAAAGACGCCCTCCTCCCGCCAGCCCGCAAAGACGACAGACCCGCCCTCATCAAATAAGGCGCTGACAGTCAGGGATTCGGCGCTTTCCGCGTTCAGGTACTTCCCCGCCGCCTCCGCTGCGCCGGGTTCCTCCCAGGCGTGGACGTTCCCGTTTTCCCCGCTCTCCACAAGCGCCTGGACGGAAGGGACCGCCAGCAGCTCCGCCATCAGGGCTTTGTCTTCCTCCGTGATGACAACCTCCGGCGCCTGGCGGAGAATCTTCTCCGTGTCCCTGGAGGTGACGGAGAGCTCGTCGCAGGGATAGCGGAGCTCCATGCGGACCTCCACTCCCAGCAGGACCAGCAGCAGGACAATTAAAATTCTCTTTCCTGCTAATTTCTTATCCATCACGAAATCCTCCCCTGTTCCACGTGAAACACCTTGCCGCCCAAGAGATCCGGCAATCGGTCCTCCTCACAGCAGGTAATAAACACCTGTCCCCCCGCGATGCGGTTCAGGACAAACTCCTGGCGCTTCGGGTCCAGCTCGGAAAGCACGTCGTCCAGAAGAAGCACCGGATACTCCCCCGCCGCGCTCTTGTAAATCTCCCGCTCCGCCAGCTTCAGGGCCAGGGCGGCGGTCCGGGTCTGGCCCTGGGAGGAATAGGTTTTCGCCTCCCGGCCGTCGATGGCGACGAGAAGATCATCCTTGTGAGGCCCGGAGAGGCACAGCCGGGAGGCCAGTTCCGCTTCCCGGTGGCGCTCCATGTGCCGCCGGAGGCCGTCCGCCAGCGCGCCGGTTTCCGCGCCGGGGTCCTCTATGGAGGAGACCGTCTGATAGTGAAGCTCCAGCCGTTCCCTTCCGCCGGAGCACTCCCGGTGATGGACGGCGGCAGCTTCCGCCAGCCGGAGGCAGAACTGGTGCCGGTACTGGATCAGCACCGCTCCAAAGCGGATCATCTGCTCATTGAACTCCGGCAGGGCGGACAGAAGGTCCGGCCGCTCGCTGAAATCCCGCAGAATCCGGGTCTTCTGCTCTCGGGCCCGCTCGTAGCCCGCCAGGGCGGCGGCGTACCGGGGCCGGAGCTGGCAGAGGGCCGTATCCAGAAACCGCCGCCGGGCGGCGGCCCCCTCCCGGATGAGATACAAGTCTTCCGGCTGGAACAAAACCGTGTGGTACACGTCCCCCAGGGCCGCGTTGGTCTTGATGGGAACCTGATTCACCGTGATCTTTCGCCGCCGGCCCCGGTATAAGTCCGCCTGGACCCGGAACTCCCGTTCCCGGGCGCTCACCTGTGCCAGCAGCCGGGCGGAATCCTCCTGAAAGCCGATCATCTCCCGGTCCGTCCGGGCCCGGGGGGACTTCCCCCGGGAGAGATAGACGACGGCCTCCAGCAGATTCGTCTTCCCCTGGGCGTTCTCTCCGCAGATCACATTGCACCGGGGGTCGAACTCCGCGGCCTCCCGGATATAGTTCCGAAAGCCCTCCAGCTCCAGGCGGTCAATCCGCATAGCCCACGGTCAGCTCTTCCCCGGCGAACTGCACGCTGTCGCCGGGCCGGAGCTTCTTTCCCCTTTGAAGGCAGGGCTCGCCGTTGACCAGGGCCTCTCCGGCCTGGATGCGCTCCTTGGCCTCGCCGCCGGTCTCCACCAGCCCCGCGAATTTCAGCAGATCCTGGAGCTTGATGAACTCCGTTGTGATGGCAATTTCCCTCATGGCCGCCTCACTCCGCGTTCTTCAGCCGCACGGGCAAGACCATATAGAGGAAGTGATCCTTCTCGTCCGTGGGCACCAGGATGGCGGGAGACACACCGGTGTTCAGCTCGATCCGCACCGTGTCCGCCGGGGCGTAGCGCAGCGCCTCCATCAGATAGCGGTTGTTGAAGCCGATCTCCAGGCCCTCGCCGTCCCCCTCCAGGCGGCAGACGTCCTTGGCCTCGCCGTTGCCGGTCTTGGCGGAGAGAAGCACCCGCCCCTCCTCAAACCGGCAGCGCACCGGGCTTTTCAGCTTGTCGGAGATCACCACGGACACCCGGTCGATGCTCTCCATCAGGGCCTTGGCCTCCACGGTGACAGCGATGGGGTTCTGTTTGGGAATGGCGTTGCGGTAATCCAAAAACTCTCCCTCCAGGCGGCGGCAGATGAGCTCCACGCCGCCCACGGTGAAGAGGATGTGCCGCTTGCCCAGGGTAATCTCCGCCAGCTCCTCCACGTCGCCGCAGATGCCCTTGACCTCGTTCAGGGCGGAGCCGGGGGCCACGAAGGAGAAGGCGCCGCCCTCCAGCTTTTCCAGGGGCTCCTTCCGCACCGCCAGGCGGAAGCCGTCCACGGCGGCCATGGTCAGGACACCCTCCCCGATCTCAAACAGGGCGCCGGTGTGTACCGGGCGGCTCTCATTGGTGGAGACGGCGAAGGCCACCTCCTCGATCATGGCCCGGAGGACCTTCCGCTGGATGGAGACGGCATACTCGTCCTCTACTTCCGGAAGATCCGGGTAATCCGCGGCGGACAGGCCGGGAATCTCGAAGTCCGCGTCTCCGCAGAGCAGGCGGACCTGACATTTCTCATTGGTGGTAAAGGTGACGATATCGTCGGGCATCCGCCGGATGATATCCCCGAACAGGCGGGCATTCAGCACGATCTCGCCGGGCTCCTCCACTCCGGCGGAGACTTTCGCCCGGATGCCGGTCTGCATGTTGTAGCCGGAGACGGTGAGGCCCTCGTTTCCCGCCTGAAGCAGCAGTCCTTCCAGGGCGGGAATGGAACTCTTTTGAGCGACGGCGCGGCTGGTGACGGCGATGGCGTTTTGCAGCAGGGCTTTTTCACAGCTGAATTTCATAAGGTGACCTCCTTGCGCTGGAACGCGCTCTTTTTAAAAAAGAAAAGAAATATGTTTTAGGAGAAGTAGTCGTAGGAGGGCGGTTTTGTGGAAAAAGAGAAGTTTCCCAGGAATCCCAGGGTTTTCCGCCTCCACAAGCTCTGTTGAAAAACAGGGCGCTTCTCCACGTCTCTTGTCGAAGGGATGTTTTTCCACAGAAACGTTTTCCTTTTCCACCAGATACTGTGGAAAGAATTTTTTCCCTCCGGTTAATGTCTTGAGGTGATGTTGGTCTTTAACTCCTTTACCGTTTCGGCGAAGGCCGGGTCCTTTTTCATCTTCTGCTCCACCTGACGGATGGAGTGGATGACGGTGGAATGGTCCCGGTTGTCAAAGAGCTGGCCGATGTTGTCCTGGGACAGGTTCGTCATGACCCGGATCAGGTACATGGCGATTTGCCGGGCCTCCACCGCCGCGCGGACCCGCTGCTGGCCCTTTACCACGGATTCGTCCAGCTGATAGTACCGGCTGACGTAGGACAAGATGCCCTCCGGCGTGGGGATGTACTCGTTGCTCCCCTTCAAGATATCCTGCATGGCCCGGTTCACGGTGACCTCGTCCGTCTCCTTGTCTAAGAGCTCCTTATAGGCCAGGACCTTGTTGACGGTGCCCTCCAGCTGGCGGACGTTGGCGGTGACCTTCTGGGCGATCATGACGGCGATCGTGTCGGGAAGGTCCATACCCAGCAGGGCCGCCTTGTTTTTCACGATGGCAAGCCGGGTCTCGAAGTCCGGCGGCGTCACGTCGGCCAAAAGGCCCCACTCGAAGCGGGTCCGGAGCCGGTCGTCCAGCAGAGTCATTTCAGAGGGCGGCCGGTCCGAGGTCAGCACGATCTGCCGCCCGGACTCGTAGAGGGTGTTGAAGGTGTGGAAAAACTCGTTCTGCACCTGCTCCTTCCCCGCCACGAACTGCACGTCGTCCACCAGCAGCAGGTCCGCCTCCCGGTACTTGGCCCGGAACTCGCTGCCCCGGTTGGCCCGGACCAGCTCCACGAACTCGTTGATGAACTCGTCGCCCTTGATGTAGACGATCTTGGAGGCGGGGTCGTTTTTCCGGATGACGTTGGCGATGGCATAGAGCAGGTGGGTCTTTCCCAGGCCGGAGTCCCCGTAAATGAGGAGGGGATTGTAATTCTGGGCGGGGTGCTCCGCCACGGCCATGGAGGCGGCGTGGGCCAGCTTGTTGGAGGGGCCCACCACGAAGTTCTCAAAGGTGAACTCCGCGTAGGTGAACCGCTCGGACTGGCGCTTCGGCGCGGCGGCGCCCTGAAACTCCAGCAGGCCCGCGTCGTCCAGGATCTTCACCTCGAAGTCCGTGGAGAAGATGTCGTGGAGGGCGGCCTTGATGTTGTTTACAAACAGGGACTCCAGGTATCCCCTTTTGAAATCGCTGGCGCAGTGGAGGTAGCAGGTATTGCCCTTGATGTCCACAATGCGCAGCTCATCGAACCAGGTGGCGATGGTGGTCTCGGAGAGCGTCCCCCGAAGCTGGCGCAGGACATTCTCCCAAATGTCGGTGACGGAATTCAAAAAGGAAACACCTCTCTTTCAAAACATTTTTTTATTATAGCAGAAAAGGAAACGGATGGCAATACTTATTCTAATAATAAGCGGCAGGTTTTAAACAGGCTGTGGAAACAATCCCGGGGGAACCGCCGCTTGACATCAAGGGGAGATTCTCTTATAATATTTTTGTGCGGCATGGATAATTTTTCCGGACGCAAGCAATCAAACGTTGTCAAAATCCGTCAAAAAAGCGAGGACGGCGTTTACAAAAGGAGGAGCATCGCTATGGACTTCATGAAGGAATATGAGAAATGGCTGTCCAGCCCCGCCCTGAGCGAGGCGGAGCGGGCCGAGCTGGAGGCCATCCGGAACGACCCCAAGGAGATCGAGTCCCGGTTCTACGGCCCCCTGGAATTCGGCACCGCCGGCCTCCGGGGCACCATGTACACAGGGCTCCACAACATGAACATCCACGTGATCCGCTGGGCCACCCAGGGCTTTGCCGACGTCATCTGCGCCGAGGGCGAAGAGGGCAAGCGGCGGGGCGTGGCCATCTGCATGGACTGCCGGAACCACTCCATGGAGTTCGCCCGGGCCGCCGCCGAGGTCTGCGCCGCCAACGGCATCCACGTGCGCATCTTCGAGTCCCTCCGCCCCACGCCGGAGCTGAGCTTCGCCGTCCGGGAGTACCACTGCCAGGCGGGCATCAACGTCACCGCCAGCCACAACCCCAAGGAGTACAACGGCTATAAGGTCTACTGGCAGGACGGCGCCCAGCTGCCCCCCCACCACGCCGACGCCATCGCCAAGCGCCTGGGCGAGATCGACATCTTCAACGACGTCAAGCGCATGGACTACGACGAGGCGGTCCGGGCCGGGATCATCGAGGTCCTGGGGGCTGAGACCGACGAGAAATTCCTCGCCAACGTCATGGGCCAGGTGAACGACAAGGAGACCGTCGCCAAGGTGGCGGACCGCTTCAAGATGGTCTACACCCCCTTCCACGGCACCGGCCACAAGCTGATTCCCGAGGCTTTGCGCCGCCTGGGTGTGAAGCATTTGATCTGCGTGCCCGAGCAGATGGTCATTGACGGCGACTTCCCCACCGTGGTCTCCCCCAACCCGGAGAATCCCGAGGGCTTCTACCTGGCGGTGGACCTGGCCAAGAAAGAGGGCGCGGACTTCATCCTGGGCTCCGACCCCGACGCGGACCGGGTGGGCATCATGATCCGGGACAAGGACGGCGAGTTCAAGGTCATCACCGGCAACCAGACCGGCGTGCTGCTGCTGGACTACCTCATCGGCGCGAAGAAGCGGGCGGACACCCTGCCGGAGAAGGCCACGGCCCTGAAAACCATCGTCACCACGGAGATGGCCCGGAAGGTGGCGGAGGTCAACGGCCTCCAGTGCTTCGACACCTTCACCGGCTTCAAGTTCCTGGCGGAGAAAAAAGACAAGCTGGAGTCCACCGGCGAGGGCAGAGTGATTTTCTCCTACGAGGAGAGCTACGGCTACATGCTGGGCGACTACGTCCGGGACAAGGACGCCGTCACCGCCGCCCTGGCGCTGACGGAGATGGCCGCCTGGTACGCCGACCAGGGCAAGACCCTGGCCGACGCCCTGGCGGAGCTCTATGAGAAGTACGGCTACTACGCCGAGCACACGTACAACCTGGTCATGCCCGGCCTGGACGGCCTGAAGGACATGGCGAACCTGATGAAGGGCCTCCGGGAGAATCCCCCGGCGGAGATCTCCGGCGTGAAGGTGGTCCAGTTCAAGGACTACTCCGACGGCAGCGTCACCGACTGCGCCACCGGGGCGAAGAGCGCCATGGAGCTCTCCGGATCCAACGTCCTCCGCTTCGAGATGGCCGACGGCACCAGCGTCATCGTCCGGCCCTCCGGCACGGAGCCCAAGATCAAGGTCTACATCCTCACCCAGGGCAAGGACGCCGCCGACGCCAAGGCCAATGTGGAGAAGTACGGCGTGTGGGTGAAGTCCCTGCAAAAGTAACCGCGTTTCATAAAAAGATTCCGGAATGAGAAGGACCCGCCGCGTCCCGGCGGGTCCTTCTTCATCGAGAAAGGAGCGCTTCCCCATGAAAAAGATTCTCTCCCTGCTCCTGGCCCTGGCGCTGTGCGCGGGGCTGGGGGTCCCGGCCTTGGCCGACGTATACGAAGACCCGACCGCTGCCGCCATCGATGCGATTCATCGGACTCTGGAGGCCGCCGGAATCTCCGACGTGCCCTTGTCCTCCCCCTTTGCCCCGGCCGTCGCCTGGGCAGTGGAAAACAATATCACCAAGGGGACCACGCCCACCACCTTCGGCCCGGGGAACACCTGCACCACCTCCCACATCCTGACCTTTCTCTGGCGCGCCGCCGGGAGGCCCGGAGACGCGGGAGAAGAACGGGCCGCCGTCTCCGCCTGGGCCTTCGGCCTGGGGATCAACGTCTCGGACCTCAGCACCCCCTGCACCCGGGCGGCGGCGGTAATGGACATCTGGAAGGCCCAGGGAAGCCCCGCCGCCAAAGAGGCGGCTTCTTTTACGGACGTAGCCCCCTCGGCCCCCTATGCCGGGGCGGTGAGCTGGGCCGTGGAGGCCGGGGTGACCAACGGGACGGGCGGCGGCGCGTTCAGCCCGGAGGCTGTCTGCACCCGGGGACAGATTGTGACATTCCTGTATCGGGCGTTAGGAGGAAGCGTCACGGCTCCGGCGGAGACCCCGAGGGAACAGACCCCCGCTGCCGGGAGCGGGACGCTGGCAAATGGGAAGCCCATCACTGAGGAAAATGTGCTCGCCATGCTTTATGAGCTATATGAGCAGTATCCTGGCAGCACGGACCCCAATAGCAGAACCTATACTCCGGTAGGACAGGCAATTCCCACAAAAGTATATACCCCCATTTTTGGCGACACGGTCGTGAATGCGCGGGAGTGCGCAGGGTGGGCCGCTTTTGTAAGCGATTATATTTTTGGAAAAGACGCTCCCTCTCGAGCACATAAGAATTACTACAATGCAAAGCCCGGAGATATTTTATACGCTGAGGGACATAAATCCGTTGTCATTGATGCAATTTACATGAAAGATAGTACGCAGGGCCAAGTTTTAATGTACCTGACAACAGACTCTGGCTCGTCCCATGAAGTAGACTGGGGCTGGGATTTTGAACCCGGCAGTATGGGAAGTTTAATGGGTACTCCTTCTGGTTACAGCAGTTGGAATGCGGATATAACGGTAATTACCCGTTATCCGGATGACAGCCCGTCCCAAATTGTCAAGGATGCGCCTCCTCCCTTGCATGCCTCGTCCCATGCGCCTAGCGGATCAAAGGCGTCTCGTAACCACAGCGCACTAAATATCAGTTCTGATCCCGAATCTGAGCCCGGCGAAGGGGTCAGCTCCGGGAACTCGTCCAGTGGGAGCACTCCGATCCCAAGCGGCATTCATGTCGATACTGACTCCCCCTGCGGAGTTTGTGGAAAAGTAAGCGACAACTATGTCTATAGCGACGACTTCGCCAGACATGTTTGTCTGGACTGCTGGAACGACCCCTCCGGAGTGGGAAAGTGGTTTATTGAATAACGTTCCCCCTTCCTGCTTTTGCCATATGTAATTTGACGAAAATTTAACCATCAATTTGGCAGTGAAGCATAAATGTGATTTTCACCAAAATTTTTGTTGTAATCCCGAATTGAGTGTTGTATAATTCATATATTGGACGCTTGCGGCCGGCGGCCGCATGGACAGCAAAAATAAGGAGTGGAACGAATCATGAGCTATTCTGTACAGAACATCCGCAACGTCTGTCTGCTGGGGCACAGCGGCAGCGGCAAGACCGCCCTGGCCGAGAGCCTGCTCTACATGACCGGCGTCATCGATAGAATGGGCCGGGCCGCCGACGGCAACACCGTCTGCGACTACGATCCCGAGGAGACCAAGCGCCAGATCTCCCTGTCCCTCTCCCTGGCCCCCCTGGACTACAAGGGCAGCCGCATCAACCTGATGGACACCCCCGGCGCCTTCGACTTCGCCGGGGAGGCCATGGCCGCCCTCCGGGCCGCCGACGCCGCCATCATCGTCTGCTCCGCCAAGGACGGCGTGTCCGTGGGCCTGGAGAAGGCCTGGAAGTACTGCGAGGAGCGGAACATGCCCCGCTTCATCTACATCTCCAAGACCGACGAGGACAACTCCGACTACAACGCCACCTTCGAGGCCCTGCGGGAGCGCTTCGGCAAGAAGATCGCCCCGGTGGTGGTCCCCATCTGGGACGGCGACAAGAAGGTCACCGGCATCATTGACGTGCTGAACAAGCGGGCCTATGAGATGCAGAAGCTCAAGCGGGTGGAGATCGAGGTCCCGGCGGACAAGGCCGACGTCGTCGCCGAGTTCAACGACGCCCTTAAGGAGTCCGTAGCCGAGACCAGCGAAGAGCTGATGGAGAAATTCTTCGGCGGCGAGGACTTCACCTACGCCGAGATGATCCAGGGCCTGCGCCAGGGCGTGCGGGAGCTGAGCCTGTTCCCCGTCCTCTGCGGCTCCGCCATCAACTGCCTGGGCTCCCTGATGCTGATGGACAACATTGTGGACCTGCTGCCCAACCCCGTGGAGGGCAACTACCACAAGGCCACCAAGGCCGACGGCGAGACCGAGGAGTTCGTGGTCTCCCCCGGCGGCGTGCCGACCGCCTTTGTGTTCAAGACCATCTCCGACCAGTACGGCAAGTACTCCTTCGTGAAGGTCCTCTCCGGCACCATCACGCCGGACATGCCCATGGTGAACGCCCGCACCGGCGAGAAGGTGAAGCTGGGACGGCTCTATATGATCCGGGGCAAGAAGAACAGCGAGGTCAAGGAGCTGGTCTGCGGCGACATCGGGGCCATTGCCAAAATGGACATCAAGACCGGGGACACCCTCTGCGACGAGCGGAAGGTGGTCAGCCTGAAAAACATTCCCTTTGCCGAGCCCTGCTACTCCGTGGCCATCCAGCCCAAGACCCGGGGCCAGGAGGACAAGATCGCCCAGGGCCTCACCCGCCTGAACGAGGAGGACCCCACCTTTACCGTGGTGAACAACGCCGAGACCCACCAGATGGTGGTGTCCGGCGCGGGCGACATGCAGATGGACGTGCTGGTCAGCAAGCTCAAGAGCCGCTTCAACGTGGAGGCGGAGCTGAAACCCACCCGGGTTCCCTACCGGGAGAAGATCCGCAAGACGGTCCAGAAGCAGGGCCGCCACAAGAAGCAGACCGGCGGCAGCGGCCAGTTCGGCGACGTGTGGGTCCGGTTTGAGTACAACCCCGACGAGGAGGACATGGTCTTTGCCGAGGAGGTCTTCGGCGGCTCCGTGCCCCGGAACTTCTTCCCGGCGGTGGAAAAGGGCCTCCGGGAGGCGTGCCTCCACGGGCCTCTGGCGGGCTATCCCCTGGTGAACCTCAAGGCCGTGCTGTACGACGGCTCCTATCACCCGGTGGACTCCTCCGAAATCGCCTTTAAGACGGCGGCGCAGCTGGCCTACAAGGCCGCCATGCCGGAGGCGAACCCCGTTCTGCTGGAGCCCATTGGCGAGCTGAAGGTGACGGTGCCCGAGAACTACACCGGCGACGTGATGGGCGACATCTCCAAGCGCCGGGGCACCCCCATGGGTATGGACCCCGTGGGCGACGGCACCCAGGTCATCACCGCCGAGGTCCCCATGGCGGAGATGGGCACCTATGCCATTGATCTCCGGGCCATGACCCAGAGCCGGGGCAGCTTTACCTTCCACTTTGTGCGCTATCAGGACTGCCCCCCCGCCGCCCAGGAGAAGGCCATCGCCGAGGCGAAGGCCATGGCGGAGGCGTAAGCCCCAGGGGCTCTGCCCCTGGACCCCGCAAGCCTTTGAAAAGGCTTGAGCCAAACGTTTACAAAGGGACCCGCTCCGGAAGGAGCGGGTCCTTTTTCAATCACCCTGTAAAAAATCGAATGCTTTCTGTAACGTTTCTCCCGTCCGGGGGATATAAGAACAGAAGGAAGGGGGAATCGAACCGTGGAGGACATGGAGAAGGTTTATCAGCGGCATGCCCAGACGGTCTATAAGTTCCTCCTGGCCCAGTGCCGTGACCCCGCCCTGGCGGAGGAGCTGACCCAGGAGACCTTTTACCAGGCGGTCAAGTCCGTGGACCGCTTTGACGGGTCCTGCAAGGTCTCCGTCTGGCTCTGCCAGATTGCCAAGCACCTGTGGTACCAGCATCTGCGCAAGCGGAAGCGGGAGGTCCCGGCGGAGGACCTGCCCGAGGCCCCCGGCCCCTCGGCTGAGGAGGGCCTTTTGGAGAAGGAGGGTCAATTGGACCTTCTCCGTCTGGTCCACCGCCTGCCGGAGCCCCAGCGGGAGGTGGTGTACCTCCGGGCCTTCGGGGGACTGAGCTTCCGGGAGATCGGGGATGTAATGGGAAAGACAGAAACCTGGGCCCGGGTGACCTTTTACCGGAGCAAGGAGAAACTCAGGAACGGAGGCGCGAGCGATGAAGAATGATTTGACCTGCGGCGTGGTGCGGGACCTGCTGCCAAGCTATATCGAGGGCCTGCTGGGAGAGGACTCCCGGAAGGCGGTGGACCGGCACCTGGCGGCCTGCCCCGCCTGTACCGCCCAAAAGGAGGCCATGGCCGCCCGGACGGAGACCGAGCCGGAAGAGGCCGCCAAAGAGGTGGACTTCCTCAAACGGGTGAAGAAGGGGACGGCTAAGAAAATCGTCCTGGCGGTGGTGTGTACGGCGGCGGTGCTGCTGGCGGCGGCGGGGCTGAAACTCTTCGTGATCGGCACGCCCCTCCAGCCAAACGGACTGGCGGTCATTGCGGCGGTCCAGCCTGGGTACAACTCCCTGTATGTTTCCGTGAGTTCCACAGGGTCCGGCAACGCCTTCCACGGCTGGAAGGTGGAGACGGTAGACGGCGTGGCGTCGATTTACGCGAGAGACGTGCTGGTATCGGCTCTCTATTCCTCCGGCCACGGGGAAGTATCCGTTCCCCTGGAGGGCGTTCGGGAGGTCTGGCTGGGCGGTCCCAAAAGCGGCAGGCTTCTCTGGCAGGAGGGCCTGGTGATTTCCCAGCAGACCCTGGACCTGCTGGAGGCAAAGACCCCCTACTGCGGGGACGCCCCTGCCTTGGGAAACATCGCGGCGCTATTGCAGATCGAAGCCGGGTACGGGCCCTACACCATGTCCCTGGAAACTGGTGCCCGGCCCTATACCTGGACGCTGGAGTTTCAGCAGTCTCTGGATACCCAGGACTGGCTGGTGCTGCGGTTCTACCTGTATCAGATGCTGGCGTTGGTAGAGAATCTGGACAAGGTAGCCTACACCTATCAGCCCAGCGACGCCCAGGGCAGGACCGCAGAGGACCGGACTCGGTCGGGCGGTGTCAGCGTGGAATCCGCCACGCGGCTTCTGGCGGTGCTGACGAAAAAATACAACGAGCTTCATCACACCGACTGGCCCGTCCACGAGAGCATCAAGGAGTACGCGGAGAGCCCCCTGGAGTATCAGCGCATGGTGACACTGCTGCGGGAACACTTCATTACCCGGCAATAAACAGAGAAGGACCGCCCTCCAGGGCGGTCCCTTGCTTCTTACACGATAAACCCCCCGTCGGCGGTCAGCACCTGCCCGGTGATGAACGACGCCTTTTCCGAGGCCAGGAAGGCCACGGCCTCGGCGATGTCCTCCGGTTTTCCCAGGCGGCCCAGGGGGGTCTCCTCCTCCAGCATCCGGCGGGTGTCCTCCCCCAGGACCCGCACCATGTCCGTCTCCACGCACCCCGGGGCCACGCCGTTCACCCGGATGCCCGACGGGGCCAGCTCCAGGGCCAGGGAGCGGGTGAGGCCGATGACCCCCGCCTTTGTGGCGGCGTAGGCCGCCTCGCAGCTGGCCCCCCGGAGGCCCCACATGGAGGAGATGTTCACAATGCACCCCCGCTTCTCGCGGAGCATGTGGGGCAGCACCGCCAGGACGGCGTTCCGGGGCCCGGTGAGGTTCACCGCCAGGAGGCGGTTCCAGTCCCCGTCGTCCAGGTCCTGAAAGAGCCCCTGGCGGGAGATGCCCGCGTTGTTCACCAGCAGCTCCACGGGGCCCAGCTCCTCCGACGCGGCCCGGACGCAGGCGCGGACCGCTTCCCGGTCCGCCACGTCGGCCTGGAAGGCCATGGCGGCCCGGCCCTGGGCCCGGAGCTCCCGGACCAGGCTCTCGGCGGCGTCCCGGCGCTCCAGGTAGTTGACGCACACCGGCCAGCCCTCCCGGGCCAGGACGGCGGCGACGGCCCGTCCGATGCCCCGGGAGGCCCCGGTGACTAAGGCGGATTTTCTCATGGGATGATCTCCTTTGTGGTGTTGGGTGTGCGGTTGCTTTTAGTCGGGGTAGCGGGTGAAGATGATAGTTTGGTCTTCGAGGAAACCGTCGTCGTATGTGAGGATAGAATGGCCAATCCAGTTAACTTCGTAGTTATTGATACCGTTTTTGATACCGCCGGTGCTGTCGGTTACAGTGACTTTGGTATTTTCGCATTCAGCGTCGTGGAACGGATGGCCGGTGGCGATTAAGACGTGCACGAGACGTTTGTCGCTGTTGAGTTCGACGATGATGTCGCCGGGGCGTGTGTCTTTGTAGTTTACCTGGCGCGCGGGGAAGCCGGTCTGGCCGAAGATATAGTCGCTGACGAGGGTTGCCCATCCGCCGCAGCCGGCCGTGATACTGGTTTGGCCGCCTTGTTGTCTGGGATACTTCCAGAGGGCCTTGCGAACATCGGTGCTGTTGGCTCCTGCGGGATAGCCTGCGGCGAAGCTGGAAGCATTCGGATACTTAGCCTTGAGCTCGTCGAGCAGCGCCAGGACGTTTTCCTCCGTGACAGGCTCGCCGTTGGTGAGCGTGCCGCCCGCCGGGGTCTCGGGCTGTTCGGGTTGGGCGGGTGTCTCAGGTTCCGTAGCTGGGGGAACGTCGGCGTCGGGCGTCACGGGCCCATCCGCCGCCGGGGTGTACTGCGCCATGCGGTAAATCACCACGCAGCCCTGGCCCCGGTTCATGACGTTCTCCCCGCCGAACGTGCCGTCGGAATAGCCCGTGATGATCCCCAGGGCGAACACGTTCTTCACAGCCTCCTGGTACTGTGCCGGGATAGACTTGTAATCGGCGATGTTTCCCTGGGCCTCGGACTTTTGCGCCTCCGCCGCGCTGAACCCCTTGTTGGTCATGATGTTGGTGATGAGCTGGGCCATGTCGTAGCGGCTGATCGTTTGGCCCATCACGTCGGCGGTGGCGAAGGAGCTCACGAAGCTGGTGTCCGTGAGCACACCGGCCATATAGAGCGCGCGGGTATTGGGGACAAACCAGCCCTGATCCGTGTAGACCTTGGTGTTGTACTTCTCGACCTCGCCGGGGTAGAACGCCCGGGACAGCATGACGCAGAACTGGGCCCTGGTCACGGAGTTCGCGGGCTTGAAGGTCCCGTCGGAGTAGCCGCTGGTGATCCCCTTGGCGGCGCAGTCCATGACCGCCGCGTAAAACGTGTGGGTCTCCGGCACGTCCGAAAAGCCCCCCTCCGCCGCCAGCGCGGGGACGGCGAGACCGGCGCAGAGCGCCAGGGCCAGAACTAGAGAAGCCAGTCGTTTCATAAAAATCCTCTCCCTCATGAAAAAATATGGTCCCCCGGCGGTCCGCCGGGACGGACAGACGCGGGTCAATAGAAAAAAGCCCTAGAACCATTGCGGCTCTAAGGCTAGAAAGTGGTGGACGATACAGGACTCGAACCTGTGACCCCCTGCACGTCAAGCAGGTGCTCTAGCCAGCTGAGCTAATCGTCCGAAACAGAACATGTATAAGATACACGAAGTTCCTTCATTTGTCAAGCCCTTTCTTCACACTTTCTTTTTCTTTCGCCGCCGGGAACAGAAAGTCCCCTCCTCCCTCCTTGACAAGGTAATCGTTTACCGATATAATATGAGGCGCGCGAAGCTCCGGGAGGCCCGCCCTCCGGCGGGTCCCCGAAAAAATACAAAAAGGAAAGGATTGGACGACTATGATCTATTCCACCGAAGTGCAGAACATGTGCCCCGTGGCCAAGGGCGCGTACCACGGTCCCGCCCCCATCCCCGAGGAGGGCAAGTGGGTCCAGGCCAAGGAGATCAAAGACATTTCCGGCCTCACCCACGGCGTGGGCTGGTGCGCCCCCCAGCAGGGCGCGTGCAAGCTGACCCTCAACGTCAAGGACGGCATCATCGAGGAGGCCCTGGTGGAGACCCTGGGCTGTTCCGGCATGACCCACTCCGCCGCCATGGCCTCTGAAATCCTCATCGGCAAGACCCTGCTGGAGGCCCTGAACACCGACCTGGTCTGCGACGCCATCAACACCGCCATGCGGGAGCTGTTCCTCCAGATCGTCTACGGCCGGACCCAGACGGCCTTCTCCGAGGGCGGCCTGCCTGTCGGCGCGTCCCTGGAGGACCTGGGCAAGGGCCTGCGGTCCCAGGTGGGCACCATGTTCGGCACCAAGGCCAAGGGCCCCCGGTACCTGGAAATGGCGGAGGGCTACGTCACCCGCATCGCCCTGAACAAGGATGACGAAATCATCGGCTATGAGTTCGTGAACCTGGGCAAGATGATGGACGCCATCAAGAAGGGCACGGACGCCAACGAGGCCCTGGAAAAGGCCAAGGGCCACTACGGCCAGTTCGACGGGGCCGCCAAGTATATCGACCCCCGTCACGAGTAAGAAAAGGAGGAATTGAGAAATGGCTCTGTTTGAAAGCTACGAGAGAAGAATCGACAAGATCAATTCCGTCCTGTCTCAGTACGGAATCAAGTCTGTGGAGGAGTGCCGGGAGATCTGCCAGGCCGCCGGCTTCGACCCCTATGAGATCGTCAAGGGCATCCAGCCCATCTGCTTTGAGAACGCCTGCTGGGCCTACTGCGTGGGCGCGGCCATCGCGCTGAAGAAGAACGTGGCCACCGCCGCCGAGGCTGCGGAGGCCATCGGCGAGGGCCTCCAGGCCTTCTGCATCCCCGGGTCCGTGGCCGACGACCGCAAGGTGGGCCTGGGCCACGGGAACCTGGGCGCCATGCTCCTCCGGGACGAGACCAAGTGCTTCGCCTTCCTGGCGGGCCACGAGTCCTTCGCCGCCGCCGAGGGCGCCATCGGCATCGTCCGCAACGCCAACAAGGCCCGCAAGGAGCCCCTGCGGGTCATCCTGAACGGCCTGGGCAAGGACGCCGCCCAGATCATCAGCCGCATCAACGGCTTCACCTATGTCCAGACCCAGTTTGACTACGGCACCGGCGAGGTGAAGATGGTCAAGGAGACCCGCTACTCCGAGGGCGAGCGGGCCAATGTCCGCTGCTACGGCGCGGACGACGTCCGGGAGGGCGTGGCCATCATGCACCTGGAGGGCGTGGACGTCTCCATCACCGGCAACTCCACCAACCCCACCCGATTCCAGCACCCCGTGGCGGGCACCTATAAGAAGGAGTGCTACGAGCAGGGGAAGAAGTACTTCTCCGTGGCCTCCGGCGGCGGCACGGGCCGGACCCTGCACCCGGACAACATGGCCGCCGGCCCGGCCTCCTACGGCATGACCGACACCATGGGCCGGATGCACTCCGACGCCCAGTTCGCCGGCTCCAGCTCCGTCCCCGCCCACGTGGAGATGATGGGCTTCTTAGGGATGGGCAACAACCCCATGGTGGGCGCGACGGTCGCCGTGGCGGTTGCCGTGTCTGAGAGCAAAAAGTAAACAAATCGCAATATCGGACTGGAAAAATCCCCGGAGTATTTACACTCCGGGGATTTTTCGCTCAGGCGGTCGATTTTTGTCAAATGATATGCTATAATCGAACTGCTGTCGGTCCTCCACAGTGGGAGGAGGTGTATATCCATGGGATTTATTCTCACTTTATTTGCTTCCCTCACGGCGAACGTGATTGGTCATCTCGTTTGCAAATGGCTGGATGGGAAGAAATGACAGCGGCAGCCTGAAATGGAGCGCCCGGAAGTTGCAGCTTCCGGGCGCTCCGCTTTGGTGTACATCGGGATCTACTCTCACTTTTTGGTCACTCCTATTGTACCCTGGGAGATGGAGAAAGTCAATTGTTTTTTATTTGACGATTCCCCAAAACCGGAGTATAATGAAGAGGACCGGAAAGGAGGTCCCGCTATGAAGACCATCATCACCATTGGAAGACAGTTCGGCAGCGGCGGCAAGGAAGTCGGCATCCGCGTGGCCAAGGAGCTGGGCATTCCCTTTTACGATAAGGAGATCCTCCAGGAGGCCGCCAAGAAGAGCGGACTGTGCGAGAAGATCCTGGAGAACTTCGACGAGCGGCCCAAGAGCCTGCTCTACTCCATCGCCATGGATTCTTACATGTTCGCCCTCCCCGGCACCGGCGCGGGAGAGTCCCTGGAGCAGCAGGTCTATCTTGCCACCTTCAACACCATCCGCCAGATCGCGGAGCAGGGCCCCTGCGTCATCATCGGCCGCTGCGCGGACTATGCCCTGTCGGAAAACCCCGACCACCTGAGCATCTTTATCCACGCCCCTCTGGAGGACCGGGTCCGCCGGGTGGCCAAGCGGCAGAATTTGACCCCCGAGAAGGCCAAGGCCCTCATCAGCAAAACCGACAAGCGCCGGGCCTCCTACTACGAGTATTATTCCTCCCAGCGCTGGGGCGCCGTGGACAGCTATGACTTCTGCATCAACAGCAGCTTCCTGGGGCTCGGCGGCACCGTGGAGCTCATCCGGGCCATGGTGGAGCACAAGGAGCACCCCGTCCCCAGCCCCACGGAGGCCGATCCCACCGAAACATAAGAACCGCCCGGCGGTCCTCAAAACCGCCGGGCTTTTTTTCGCCAAGAGCGAGCCAACTTCTGTCTTACCACTTTTCTGGAAAAATATTTTCAAATTTTGACAAGTTAGCCCTTCCTTCTTTGGGAAATATTTGATATAATGACGTTCTAGTAAGAATATCCGGCTGTCTTCCACCGCGGCGACTCCCGTTCCGCGCGGCCGCAGCCATGATGGGAGGAACCCGCTGTGGAGAAAATTTTGATCATTGACGACAGCCCCGTCCAGGCCAACTTCCTCAGCTCCATCCTGACCGATGAGTATGAGATCACCGTGGTCAACTCCGCCGAGGAGGGTTTAAAGGAAGCCAAGGCCGAGGAGTATTCTCTTATCCTCCTGGACGTGATCATGCCCGGTATCGACGGGTTTCAGCTTTTGAAGATGCTTCAGGAGGAGGTCATCCTCCGGCATACGCCGGTCATCCTCATCACCAGCCTCAACGACACCCAGCACGAGGAGCAGGGCCTGACTCTGGGAGCCGTGGACTATATCACGAAGCCCTTCCACCCCGCCATCGTCCGGGCCCGGGTACATACCCACATCAAGCTCTACCAATACCGGACCCATATTGAACGGGAGGCCGCCGTGGACCAGCTCACCGGCGTGCCTAACCGGCGGCGCTACGACGCCGTCAGCGGCAAGCGCTGGCAGGACGCCATCCGCCTGGGGGTGCCCATCTCCATCTGCATGTTCGACATCGACAAGTTCAAGGTCTACAACGACACCTTCGGCCACCCCGCCGGGGATAAGGTCATCAAGGCCGTGGCCCAGACGGCGTCCTCTTACCTTCAGCGGGGTACGGACTTCTTCGCCCGTTACGGCGGGGAGGAATTTGTGGCCCTGATCCTGGGCGGTGAATCCGCGGTGAACTTTCAGCACCTGCAAAAGGTCCGCCAGGCGGTGGAGAATCTGCACATCCCCCACAATCCGGAGGTCTCCCCCTGGGTGACCATCAGCATCGGCGGCATCACCGTGATTCCCAAGGTCGGCTTCAGCTTTGACACTTATCTGAAAATGGCGGACGCCATGCTCTACGACGCCAAGCGCCTGGGACGGAACCAGGTGGTTTGGACCAATGAGAAAATGGAGCAGTGGCGGGAAAAATGAGATAGGACCGGCGTCTCGAAGGTGGAGTTCCTGGCGCCGTTTCTATAGGGGGACGGAGGACCGGCTTACGCCGGCCCTCCGCCATTTTGGGGAGATGAATGGTTCAGATCCGAGGGATCACTTGTAAAGCTCAGGCTTCTCCATGGTCTCCACCTTGAGGAACTGGGAGGTGCCGCGGGAGGCGTTCAGCGCGTCGCCCGCCACGCAGGCCACATATCCGTCCCAAGAGGAGGGGCCGGTGAGCTTGCCGGCGTGGACGGACTCCACCCACTTGCAGAACTCGATGTCGTACGCCTCGATGAAGCGCTCCTTCCAGTCGGTCATGATGGGCATGGACTCGGCGGGATTCAGGGAATCCCAACCGGCGGGACGGGAGCGGCGGACCACGGCGTAGGGGTCGGGCAGCTTCACGGTGCCGTTTTCGCAGACCACTTCGCACTGGATGTCATAGCCGTAGCCGTCGGCCACCTGGACCTCCACGTCGATGAAGCAGCCCTTCTTGGTGCGCATCAGCATGACCTGGGGGTTGTCATAGCCCTTGTCGGAGTTGGCGGACTGGCGGACCTTGACGCACTGGACGTCCTCGTACTCGTCGTCCAGCAGCCAGCGGCAGATGTCCAGCTCGTGGATGGCCACGTTGGTCACGCCGTTCTCGGTCTTGAAGCCCGGGCCCTGGGCCACATTGCGGTGGCAGGCCTTGATGACCAGGGGAGCGCCGATCTCGCCGGAGTCGATGATGCGCTTCATCTCCGCGTAGCCCCGGTCGTAGTGGCGCATGAAGCCCACCTGCACCAGCCGCCTGCCGATTTCCAGCTCCCGGTTGATGATCTCCTCGCAGTCCTTGGCGTTCTGGCTCAGCGGCTTCTCGCAGAAGCACCACTTCTCCTCGGCCAGGGTCTTCATGACGTAGTCGTGGTGGGTGGGATCGATGGAGGTGATGACCACGGCCTCGACCTCGGGGTCCTTGATCATGCCGTCGCAGTCGTTTCCAAAGGAGCGGATGCCGTATTTGGCGGCGGTCTCATCGGCCGCGGCGGCCACGTAGTCCGAGACGGCCACGACGGTGGCGCCGGGGACGGTCTCGATGATGCGGCGGCAGTGGTCCTTGCCGATGGCGCCGCAGCCGATGATGCCGATTTTCAGAACCTTATCCATAATAATCAACCTTCCTTTATGTTCATAATGGGGAGAAATCAATATTTTCGGGCCTCGTTCCGGCCTTCCTTCACGCCTTCCCAGGCCTTGCGGACGCTCTCCTTCTCAGACACGTCGGCAAGCCCGACGTTCCACCAGGACTCGTAGCCGTCG